>CAVYIZ010000087.1:0-39867 GCA_963768555.1 uncultured Alphaproteobacteria bacterium | reverse complement strand
GCTGATCTTCGACAGTGCTCTGAGCGAAGTTATTGATCGCGCGCGCAAAAGCGCGTTGGGACGCGGGCGTGGCACTACAAAACGGAAGCGGCGCGTAAATCAGGCGTCCGGGATCTGGCGCATCGTCGGCGGCAGGGCGATACCGAGGGCGGAGAGCACGTGGCTGGCGCCGGGTCGCGGGGCCGAGCGCAGCAGGAAGCGCTTGCCGTCCTGCTCGACCGCGGTCTCGGTGAGCGAGTTGAGGTCGGCCATCACGGCCGGCCAGGAGGCGGGGGCGCCCGTGTCGGCGGCGAGCCGGTCTTCCAGTTCCTTCTTGAGCACGAGCCCGAGGAAGCTGCACGCGATGTGGCCGCGGATCGTTTCGTCCAGCTTGTGGTAGATCGGCCGCGTCTCGAGCAGACTTTTGGTCGTGCGGAAGGTTCGTTCCACGGTCCACAATTGTTTGTAGACAAGCATCGCCTCCAGCGGCGACAGATGGGCGTTGGTGCGCAGCACGAACACGCCGTCGAATTTTTGGTCCTCCTCGATCCTTTCGCGGTCGATGGCGAAGCCGTCGCCCTCCGGATCGACGAGAAAGCGGCGGTATCCCTTGTTGCCGACGAGACTCTTGTCGCCTTTCTTCAGCTGCCGCTCCAGGGCGGCGACGATGGTCGCGCGGTCGGCGGCGTCTTTCGCCATCTGATCGAGGTTGCGGCACACCACGTAGCGCCGCCCGGCGAGCGTGACCGCCTTGGCCTCGTAGTCGACCTCGCGCCTCGACTTCAACAGGACGAAGGGAACGAACGGCGGGATCGTCGAGCACGAGCTCGCGCACCAGCTTGTCGGTCCGCTCGCGCACGCCCAACACATAGAGGAGCTTGCGCGCCTCGAGCTCGGCGATCGTCTCGGCGCTGATCATGCCGCGGTCGGCGACGACGCAGACGCGGTTGATGCGGAAGCGCCGCTGCAGGCGGTCGATCGCCGGGATCAGGCTCGTCACGTCGGCGGTGTTCCCGGGCCACATCTCCGTGCACACCGGGCGGCCGTCGCCGTCGAGCAGCACGGCCAGGATCATCTGGTTGAGGTCGGGCCGGTGATCCTTGGAGAAGCCGCGCCTCCCCAGCGTCTGGCCGCCCGCGCCTTCGAAATAGAGGCTGGTGGTGTCCATGAACACGATGTCGAGCGTGGTCAGGAGGTCGCGCCGGGCGGCGAACAGTTCCTCCTCCAGGACGTCCTTCACGCAGCGCGGCGAAAATGGCGTCGCGGCCTCCTGCTGGTCTTTTGGGAGTTCGTCGCCGAGCCAGGCCATCGTGCGATAGAGATGATGCAGTTCCAGCCCGTCGACGCCGTCGATGCGGTAGTCTTCGCGCCAGCGGTCGGCGGCGCGGTCCGAGCCGCCGCAAACGAGGCGGTGCAGCACGGTCAGGAACGCCGCGCGCTCCAGCGAGAACTCATGGTTGCGCGCCCTCGCCAGGCGCTCAATCACGCCCCGGCAGCCTGCCTCCTCCCACACCCGCTCGAAGGCGAGCGCCGGACCGACGCGCCTCGTCGCCACGACCGTCGCCTCGCCGCGGTCGAGCGCATCGAGCACGATCGCCTTGTCGGCAAACCGCGCGCCCGAGCGCAGAAGGCGCTCCAGTTGCCCGCTCTCCTGCAGGTCCTCGACCCGCCCGAGCGTCGCGATCACCTGCTGGCGGACCGCCGCGCCCTCGCGCGGGCTCTCGACGATCTGCAGATAAGCGCGACCACCAGAGGTCTTCTTGCGGAAATACATGGCGGAAAGCCTGTCGCCGACTCGATGTCGGTGCGCACAGAATCCGCCGCCACTCCCGAAGAATCAAGCGAAATCGACACAAAACGTGGCACTACATTTTCTCGTCCGCGCACCGTCCGCTCAAATCATATCAATAACTTACGCGTCGAATACATGCGTTAACTGTCGAAGATCAGCCAGGAAGGGCGGCGCCTGCCTCCGCGCCGGCCAGGCCTTGCGCGGCTCCTCCGAGTTCCACGCCTGGGGCGACAGCAACCTCTATCTGCGGCGCGACGGCGAGGAGCTGACGTTGACCGTCGAGCATCGCGCAGCGCCGTCGTCCCGGCCGCTCGTCATCGAGCTGGTCCAGAACGGCCCGGCCCTCGCCCTGGAGGCGGTCGAGCGGGCCAGACCCGTCGCCGCCCAGGCTCCCTCGCTCGAGGAGCGCGTCACGGCGGCGCTCGCCGAAGCCCAAGGGCCGCTTCCGTTCGCCGACCTGCGCGCCCGATGCCGCGTCCGGGCCGCCACCCTCCACGAGCGCGTCGGCCTGCTCGCCGCCGCCGGCCGCATCGTCAAGACCGTCAACGGCTACCGTCTCGCAGACCTGTGATCGGCGCTTCCGTTCCCGGCTCCCGTTCCCCGCCTCTCTACAACGCATGGGAACGGGAATGGGAAAGCCCGGCCGCGAAGCGGCCTTCCCTTCATCCGCCCAACTGAAGCCGCGGACGGCCTGCATCGAATGGGTCATGCTGCGCCGATCCCGGAGGCCGGGTTCGCCTGTTTCCTTGTTCGGCTGGGCGGCCGTTTCCCCGTCCCGGCCTGCGCAGCGAAACTGGCGTCGCGCGCAGGGGCGGTCAAGGACGCGCGTAAGCGCGCCCGACAGGGCTTGTCCTTGACGGCCCCGAGCACGGCGTCAGGCTTGGGTGCAGTCGGGACGCGGGAGGGCTCCCTCCGCCTCGTCGTCCACCACCCTCGACCGGCTCGGGCTCAAGCAGCGCACTCTCCGCACCGCCCATCAAACACCGCGACTGGCGCGCCCTCAAACAGCGTGAGCCGGCTTATGTGACAAGCTACCTCGGAACAGGAGGCTACTCGTTCCGGGATAAGAACGGCCTAAACCGTGACCCGTTGAATGATGTTTTGGAAGCTACCAAATCGCGCGATACCTTGGACATAGTGGTGTCAATGGCGCGAGCGTGAAGCGTGCTTCATTTTCCTGCCAAAAGGATCGACAGCGTCGCCCAAGCAATTGCGCGGCAACGGCTGCGAGTCTGCGCGGACACTAAGCCTTCCCTGGCGGCCTTGTACGCCCGCTATCCCGGCCGTTCCCGCCGTTCGGTGAACGCCCACTATCCGCCCTTCAGAGACGTTACCAACCGTGAGGCGCCAGATCGGCCAGTCTCGACCATGTCGAAATCTTCAGCGCGCTGCCGAATGGCCGGAGTCGACCCGTTGCAGTCCTTGCCGATAAGCGTAGAGGGTGCGGAGAACGCCAGAAAGCGGCCGTTGCAGCGGTTGCGCAACAAGGCGCGACCGACCGAACCCTATAAGGCGGCACAGGACTAAAAACTTGATAAGGGCTGGACATGCGGGTCTTCATCAGTCACGACTTCGATGATCGGGACAAGTTCGAGGAGCTGTCTGAGGCGCTTAGACAGCGAGAAATTGAGGTCTTCAATCCCCGCGAGATGCGTAGCACCCAGCGACTAGCTGACCAACTGCGTGATTCAATAAACTCCTGTGCTGCCTGCGTTTTTATAGCCACACACCATTCCGTGAACTCCGCTTGGTGCGCTGCCGAGCTTGGTGCTTTCTGGGGTATCGGCAAGGAAGTCATTTTATACGTTGCGGATAGTTCGTTGAACGACGAGCAGCTTCCCAAGCAGTTCGCTGGACTGCTCTTGGTTCGCGACCTCTTCAAGGTTGCCGATGATCTTAAGGCTCTACAAGCAACAGATAACCAACTTGGCTCCAGGTCTACCGGATCGTCGCTCGGCACTTTGACAATCGGAGAGTTCAAGACACTGCTTAACGAACAGTTCCGTCAGTCGGATGCTGAAGAAATCATATTCCAACTGGCGGGAGATTTTGATTATGACTATGATCCAGAGCGCTCCAAACGATGGATGGGGCGTGGGCTACCAAGGCTTATCGGCGAAGAACTGCCCAAGGCGAAAGAACTAAAGGTTCGTGGATGGCGATATGCATTCGACGCACAAACCACAACGGGTATATGGATCGGATATGCCCAAGTATCCGAGAAAGAAGCAGACGGGATGCTGCATCTCTATCGAAATTGCTTGGTAATCCGAGTAGACGAGCACCGGAAGATCGTCGGTGCTGCTATGACACGCTCGGTCTCCATCGCTCATAAAGCCCTCGGTCTAAGCAGTTGGACGGTCGGCGAAAATGTGCTTGCATTTGTCGGTACCGTTCAACTTGGCCTTGCGGTCCCCGAGGAATCCTTTCCAACCTAAACGCTCCTTCCTTTCCTCTGTCGGCCATTGAACGCCCGCTACCCCTCTCGTTCCGGCCCTTCGACCTACTTCCGCTCTCCGCCCAGTCCTGCCGTTCGACGAAGGGTCGCTATCGACCCAGAGCCGACATTCATCGTCTGCGATCGAATGACGCTGTTCGACGTAAACCGGTCATTCCAGATCGCGACTATGTGGACAGTCGCAATCGCGCACCGGCTTGGCGTCTCGCCCGCGACGCTCTATCGGTACATTCCAGCCGCGAGGGTGGCGAACGCGCCAGACGTTTGAAAGCTATCGCCGCACGATGATTTTCGACGGCGCGATGGCGCGCTTAGGGCAAAAAAAGGAGTTGGGATGTTCGTGATCATCGGAATCAGCTCCGCAGGGAAACGCTGGCCGTTAGGTTCGCCCACCACGAGCTTGGATGAAGCAAAACGCATCGCAGAAAAGTTTTTCGAAGAAGATAAAATCAAAGGGCGCGGCCTCATTCATCAAGTGGAAATTATCGATAAAACTGGGACAACTGTTTTCGTCCATGCGAAAAAATAAATAACAAACAAATAGTCCTGACACTGGGACATGGGACATTGGATTATTCAAGCAGACCGTGCGAAGTCGGCTACGGCTTGAGCGTCGCCAGAACTTCGAGGACTATAGGGGTCATAAGAGACTCTGTTCCAAATCCTACGCTAAGCAGATTAGCGCGCTAAATCAGCATCTTCAGAATTGTGGACTCAGGCTCTTGCGCGTCGAAATCAGCTCAAAATCCGTCCACAAACCCCGTCCATAAACTCGTCTCCGTCCCAAAATCGTCGGCACGGTTCAGGGACGATCCTTAGCGTAGGATTTGGAACAGACTCCACGATGACCCCCGCGAAGACCCAAGCCGGGCATGCGCGCCGCCTTGATGATCTGGTCGGCCAGCGTGCTCATTTCGGCCGCATCTGCTCGCGCAGCTTCTGGATGGCGGCGGCGCGGGCTACGTCTTCGTCCAGTTCCTTGGACGTGGGCGGCGTGGCGGCCGGCTCTGGCGCGGGCTTGACCGTCGGCGGGGCCTCGATGGCCGTCGGCGGGGCTTCGATGGCCGCCGACTGCGCCCTGACGCCGCAGCGCTGCGGCGTCTTGTAGTGCCAGATCGAATAGCAATGGGCGGCGGCGGCCGTTGGGATCGCCGTGGTCAGCGCGGCGGCGAGCAAATCGGTTTCATGGCTTTCGCTCCCTTGTCGTCTTCTCCGACAACCGCGCCCGGGCGCTGCCTGATGGTTTCGAGCGTCCTGCCCGCGATGCGCCAGCCGCGATCAATCCGCCGTTTATGACCTTTTCGAGGCTTGCTCAGCGTTCACTCGCGTCGCGGCCTGCACACTTGCGCCGTCACCTATACGTGACCTGCCACACCGAAGGCTTCAGCCATTTCGTCACCTCCATGACTGCTCCGGTTGCTTCCGGCTGGAGCGGCTGCCGGGTGGGGCTTGCACCCACTGGAAAGCGCCGCCTTGTTGGCTATAGGCCCCGGCCGTGTCACTTTTTGGTTCGGATGCAACATGCTTCGGCACGCCGAGATGATCCGGCTTTCGATCATGACGTAAGCGCCGCCAATCCTCCATGTCATCATCAGAAATGCGCTCGGCCTCGGCTTTGGCCTCTCGATCTCATGGGTCCGGGAAACGGAATTTTGCGCGCAGAGACTGGCGGGCGATTGCAGGCGCAGAACGCGGGAGAACGGCCGGAATTCGGTTCGCGGACCGCGCTGCGCCCGATAACTGACCGGAATTGCGAGGGTTTCTGTCGACCCGGAAACCGGGCGGTTTGCCAGGACTGCGTGGTTCGAACTGATGGCCATCGGACGCTGCCGCTCGTCCGATCCAAATCGGCGTCAAAATAGATCATGCGTTCGGCACATGCACGGCAAACCCTGCCTTTCCAGCGTGCTTGGGGCTGCTCCGCGTCTTCGTACGGGCATCGATGCGTCGATCGGCCAGTTGCAATCCTCGGGAGTTCCCCTGCCGCGGCTTCACCCCTGCCGCTGCGCAATTTTTGTCGCATCTGTCTTGTCGTATCCCTCCCCGGTTGGCGCGGGATCATTCGGCGGGCATTGTCAGAGTAAAATCTACGCTTTTCCCCAGACTCCGCTGTGGAAAAGTGGCCCCTGCGGGGCAGTCCCGCGACGCCAAGGCGTCGCCACTGGCCAACATTCCCCCGGCAGTCGCTATGCTCGTCTCCAATGGAGATCAGTGTTGGGCACAACGCCGCGGGGAGCAGGTCATGTCAGATGGTCTGAGCAAGCTCTACCACGAATTGCCGAGCGGCAGCTACGATTGTGTCGACCGCATCGTTCTGAACGCTTACTTCGGGATGGGGCACAGCCCTGGTGGTTTCCGCGTGTGGTGGCGGGCGCTCACTGGATCGGACGACACTCTGGACAACGCTCACTTGATGCGGTTGGCAGGCCGGTTCAGTCGACGCGTGCGGGGCTACGCCAAAGCGCACGACATTCCGGTCGTCGATTGTGTGGCAGGGGAGCGTAAGCATGACGTGGCCGACGATTATCTGGCCAAGACAACGGTCACCGAAGGTTTGTTTCTGGTCCTGGTCGGTCGCGCCCAGGCGCCGGTCTGGCACGTAGAGGCGAATTGCCACCTTGAGCGGAAGACGCCTTATGTGAACCACTACTCGTTCCACATTCTCGACCGTGATTGGGGGCATATCACCATCAAGCTCAGCGGGCATCCGCCGTTCCCAGCCCAAGTGATCCTGAATGGCCATGAATACGTCGCCTGCCAGGCCCGCAAGGCGGGCATCGGGTTCATCAAAAACGGCAACTGTTTTACTGCAATCAGCAACACATCCAGCTTCGCAGAGATCGCAGAGACCTTGTCCGAGCAACGGGCTGTAGGGCGATTGCTTCAGGTCTGTGAGCGGTGGATTTACCGCTCCTGTTTATGTTTTGCGCTCGATTTTGAAGAACAGCAACGCAGCGGGTTTCGGTATCACTTTTCCAATTACCAGATGGAGTATAGCCGAAATCTGATCTTTGGGGTTGGCGGACGCATGGGCAAGTCTTCCAGGCCCTGATCGATCGCAGCCGAGCGCCGTTGGACCTGACGATGATCAAGACGATCCTTGGAGACAAGGGCCGGCCAAAATACCTCAGCCATCCCCTCATTTTTTCGAGGGCCAAAATGCAACTGGAGGTTGGCATTTTGATGCGGCGAGTTCTCGTATGACGAGTCCTGAAGTGCAAGTTCGGGTCTCGCAATCGTCGAGAGAGAGGTCGCGCCACGACAAATGCGGGGCCTTAGGGCTCCCCATTCGCTGTACGTGAGGGCCGAAAAGCGCCGAAATCAGGCCGTTCTCGAAATGAGGGGATTCCTGAGGCTCCTTGTTGATCGCTGACTCGTTGAACACGTCGTCGTACTTGCTCCGCTCTTGAAATATACCTTCCAAGTTTCCTCTAACCCCCTCGTGCGGTGCGTTCTGTTTGCAGACATAATACGAGAGGGCAAGGTTTTTCATCGCGAGGTGGTACTTGCTCGCCTTCCGTTCATTCGATCGCTTGCGGATGTAGGCGTAGCCGTTGCCGATCTTCCTGAGAAGACTCTCTAAGCGGACCTGCCTTGGGTCAGTGGAATGAAGGTCTGACGCGAATATCTTGTTCTGGGAGTTGAGCGCAGAGATAATATCGATACTTCGCTCATAGGTCTCCGTATCCTCGTACGGCAATCGAAAAATTCGCACGGAGCACTCTGGCTGCGCTGTCTTTTCTCCCTCCTTTATCGAATGCCAAGTAGAGAGCGCTCAGCGTCTGACCGCCGTTCACCACCTGAGGGTTTCGCAAGGTCAGTTCTAGACGGTCTCGGTCGATCGAGAGATTGTCCGCGAATATGATGATCCCGTTGTGTTTGTACCAGAACCAGGTCGGACTTTCGCGGTAAGATTTCGCAATTGCTCGATTGATGTCCTTTTCACCAAGGAACTCTCGAACGTTCTTTTGCAGGAAGCGGTTGACCTGCCTCGAATTTGAAAACCACCTAAGCAATTCATCCAGCTTCACCGTGCACACTACCGAAAGCACATTCGTGTCTTCCCACCGCATCTCCATCCATTCTCCATTTTCCAGCTTCAGAGTCTTTTTGCCGGTGTAGGGAATGTATCCGTGGCTGGTGCCATAAATCACGGTGTCGAGCGCACGCTTGTCGATAGCAACAAAGTCAACGAATATAGTCCATCCGGAGGCTTCACGAAACGATTCGAGGTCCTTTTGGACGGCGTCGCGCACAGATTGTTCCACAACATTTGTAGTGAGCCATAAGACCTCAAGGAGCGCGTTTTTTTCGGAGGCGTCCCTTTTTAATGCGTTTACAAAATCGGCAGCATCTTTGTTAGGATTTTCCTTAGTCAAAGCATTTTTGAGTTTGGTCAATTCGGACTGTATAGCGGGATTCCTTGGACATCCGAAAAATCGTTTGACCGAATCAGCGGGATCGATTCCAGTTGCCTGGTGAAGACGAACCGTAATTTCCTCAGTGCAGCGGACCGTGCCGACCTGGTGAAGATCGTGAGGGACGGGCTGGAGGAGCATCGCATCGTGCGCCGGGCGAACGCCATCCTTCTGCTCGACAAGGGGTGGTCCTACGCCGAGGTCGCCGAAGCGCTGTTCCTCGACGATTCGACCGTGCGTGCCTGGCTCAAGGAATTCCAGGAAGGCGGCGTCGAGGCGATCGTCCTGTTCGATCTGAAGGGCGGAATAGGACGGCTGTGGCCACTCCAGATCGACGAATTGCGCGCCTGGGCGACGGAGGTGCTGCCGACGACGACCACCGAGATCGGGCAGTTCATCCTGGAGCGGTTCGGGTTCGACTACGGCCGCTCTGGACTGATCAAGCTGATGAACCGCATCGGCTTCGACTGGAAGAAGCCGGAATCCGTGCCGGACAAGATCGATGTGGAAACCCAGCAGAAGTTCATCGACGCGCATGAGGACTTGCGCAATTCGCTCGGTCCGGACGAGGCGGTCGTCTACGTCGACGCCGTCCATCCGACCCACCAAGCTAAGCCAGCCGGACGCTGGCTGCCGCGCGGACAGCGCTGCGCGCTTCCCGCGACGTCGGGACGCGACCGGCTGAACCTGCACGGCGCGATCGACCTGGAGACCGGCCAAACCCGCATCATGGATGTCGAGACCGTCGATGCGCAAAGCACCATCGCCCTGTTCGAGGCGCTGGAACGGGCCCATTCGACGATGAGCCGCATCCACGTCTTCCTCGACAACGCCCGTTACCACCACGCCAAAGCCGTCCAGGGCTGGCTGCAACAGCCAGGGAGGCGCATCGTCCTGCACTTCGTGCCGTCATACTGTCCGCATCTCAACCCGATCGAGCGGCTGTGGAAGGTGATGCACGAGAACGTCACCCACAACAGATGCTACGCCAAATTCCGCGATTTTGCCGAAGCCGTGCTCGGCTTCCTGCGCAAGACCGTACCGCAGCGCTTCGACGAGTTCTCGTCGACTATCACCGATAATTTCCGCGTCATCGACCCGAAGGAATTTCGGATCCTCGCGTGACGCCGCTATATCTCAGAAAAGCCCGTCTTTCTGGGCGACCCGACGAATTTTGTTTGAAAGATAAAGTAAGTAGAATCCTCTCGATGGTAGAAATCGATACCGCCGTCGTCCCCGCCATCAGTGTATTGCCTGCGAAAATCTTCTGGTGTCACACGGAAGCGCGCCGTAGCATAAAACTCGGTAAGCTTCCTCGTAGCTTCTGTTTTGCCGCAGACAGATAGCTTTCGAATTAGATCATCAGCGTTTTGGTAAGCCAAGGTGCCGACCTGCAATAACCGACTCGTTTTCGCAATCACGACGATCATTCCAACACTTGCCCGATGCCGCGGCCAAGGTGAGCAGTCTGCGCAATTTTTGCAAGCCAGTCGCTGAGCGCGTGGCCGCAGCCGCGCCCACGCTCCGGCCGGGCGGTGACCATCCCGTCGCGATTGGCGTGGTCCCCTTCTGTCTTCGAGACAAACGTCTCTCGCTCGAATGGATCGAACTCGGCAGTTGAATGCTGCCGCCGTGGGGGGGGCTGCTTTTGGCGTATTCCCATCCGTTCAGGGATCAAACCTGAAGGTCCGCAAGGGGTCGAAAGCGACCTATGGCGAATGGCGCCATAGGACGACGTGACAAAGCCGCGCTAATCCTTTTTCAAGTCGATCGAGATCACCCGGCCGTCGGTTTCGTGGACGATGACACGCCCGCGAGTGGGGTTGCGGACGAAGGTTGCCTTCGCACCGTCGCTGGTAAAGTCGAGCTGCGTGCCATTCTTTGAAGAGCGGAGATACTCGGCGTCGTAGGTACAGTTTGATTATCTCTCTTCCAAATGACTGCGCCAGTGCGCACAAAAAGACTGGCGTTTCCTTCGAAAGAGAGCGTGTATGTGGACGTCCGGCAGGTTGAGTATGACCGGCGGACACCCCTTCGCCCCGTCGATCGCATCGATCCGGGGCTCGTCCTGGTGAGGGGCCGGATAGGCCGTGCTCCCAGAGACGAAGGGTCAGACCATGTCCATCAAACTCACCGACACGCAGCTCGTCATGCTCAGCGCCGCCGCGCAGCGCGAAGACCGCTGCATTGTTGCTTCGCCGAGTCTGAAGGGCGCCGCAGCCCAGAAGATCGCAACGAAGCTGGTCGCCGCGGGATTGGCTAAGGAGATCAAAGCCAAGCCGGGCGCGCACGTTTGGCGGTGCGACGATGCGAATGGGCAAGCTTACGCGCTGAAGTTGACCGCGGCTGGACTGAAGGCGATCGCGGTCGAAGATGCAGAAGCCATAGAAGGGGCCGCCGGGGTCTCGCCGACGACTTCCGGCGAGGTCCCGAAGAATACCACAGATCATGAAGCCGCGGCGGGGATCGTCGCGCCGCCCACGGCAATTGCCTGGCCGCGCGAAGGTTCAAAACTCGCGGCGGTCGTGGGCCTCCTCCGACGCGAGGGCGGCGCGACCATCGACCAGCTGGCTGACGCCATGGGCTGGCTTCCCCATACCACTCGCGCCGCACTGACAGGCCTGCGCAAGCGCGGGTTCGGGATCGATCGGCGCAAGGCGAAGGATGAGCGCGCCGGCGCGTATGTCATCGTCGATGGCCCGGCTGCGGCGGAAGGGTGAGGGGGCAATGCGCAAGACACTGCGCTCAGGTCCGATCGAGACTGAGCGGCGCGCTCTGCCAGAGACTGCGGGGTCCATCCGGACCGAGGTTCCTCCAACCGCCATAGGCCTCGAAGCGGAACTCGCCGAGCTGGAGCGTCTCTCTCTCGATGACCTGCGCCTTCGCTGGAGGAACCATTGGGGCCGGCTCGCGCCGGCCCCTCTCGCCCGAGGCCTTCTCTTTCGCGTCATGGCCTATCGCCTTCAGGCCGAGGCGTTCGGCGATCTGGATCGCAAGACCATTCGGATGCTGGACCGACTGGCGGACGACGCGGCGGACAAGTTCGCTTCCAACAGTTCATCGACGCCCGGCTCCGACGCCCGCTTGAAATCCGAGGTTTCGCCGGCTCGAGCGGCCAGCGATCCGCTGATCCTGAAACCCGGGGCGTTATTGATCCGAGAGTGGCAGGGCCGGATTGAGCGCGTGACGGTCGTCGGTGACGGGTTCGCTTGGAACGGCGCGACCTATACGAGCCTGTCCGCCGTGGCATTCGCCATCACAGGCACGAAGTGGAACGGCCATCGGTTCTTCGGCGTGCGGCGTCAAGATCGCATCGGGCCGAGCGAGCGCGAGGGTGATGCGAAACGGAGCAATGGCGGCGAAAGGTCGAGCGCTTTGGCGCGCGGCAAGGCGAACAATCGGCCTCGCGCGGCGCGCGGTTCGTCGTCCCCATCGATAAGCGCGACAACGGATGCCGGCGAGGGGATTCAATGAAGCCGGCTTCCGCTAAGCCTCAGCGTTGCGCGATCTACACCCGCGTCTCGACTGAGAATGGGCTCGAACAGGAGTTCAACTCCCTCCACGCTCAACGGGAGGCTGCGCAGGCCTACATCAAGAGCCAGGCCCACGAGGGCTGGAAACTGATCCGAGACCATTATGACGACGGTGGCTTCTCGGGCGGCAGCCTGGAACGCCCCGGCTTGCAGAAGCTACTCGCCGACATCCGGGAGCGCCGGATCGACATCGTCGTCGTCTACAAGGTCGATCGCCTGACCCGGTCGCTCACCGACTTCGCCAAGCTCGTGGAGCTGTTTGACGGCCATGGCGTCGCCTTCGTCTCGGTGACCCAATCGTTCAACACCACCAGCAGCATGGGACGGCTGACGCTCAACGTGCTGCTGTCCTTCGCTCAGTTCGAGCGAGAGGTCACCGGCGAGCGCATCCGCGACAAGATCGCCGCATCGAAGAAGAAGGGCCTTTGGGTCGGCGGGCGTGGTTCCGTTGGGCTACGAAGTCCGGGACCGAAAACTGATCGTCGTGGAGGAAGAAGCGGCGACGGTCCGGTTGATCTTCTCGCGCTATCTCGACCTCGGATCGTTGTCGGCGTTGCAGCGGGACTTGCGCGAGCGAGGGATCATAACCCGAAGGCGAACCCTTTCCTCCGGCCGCGCAATCGGCGGCCGAGCTCTCACCAATGGGCCATTGGCCTATATGCTGCGCAACCGAATGTACCTCGGCGAGATCAACCATCGCGACAAGAGTTATCCCGGCGAGCACCAGCCGATCATCGACCCGAGAAATTGTTCGAAGCGGTCCAGGCCAAGCTGACCGAGAATCGTCAGGGGCGACGCCTGCGGCGTCAAAGCTCCAACGCCCTGCTCATGGGTAAGCTGTTCGACGATCGGGGCAACCCGATGACGCCGAGCTACGCGATCAAGAAGGGAGTGCGCTACCGCTATTATGTCTCTTGCGTTCTGAACCAGGGTCGGAAGGAAGAAGCCGGATCGGTCCCACGGGTCGCGGCGGAGGCTGTCGAGCGAATCGTCCTCGACGCCATCCTTGCTCAGCAGCCGGCGGAGCAGATTGAGCTGCGGCCCGGACCGCAATCGACCGAACTGCTGAGTCCAAGCCGCGACGCCGACCCAGCCGAAAGCGCCGAAAAAATCGCCGCCAACGTCGACAAAATCACCCTTGGCTTCCGGTCGATCGAAATCCGGTTCCTCGAAGGTTCTGACCGCCCCGCCAAAGTGATCGCGATCCCCTGGTCGCCACAAACCTTCCGACGCAAGCGCGAGGTAATCCAGCCGTCAAGCGAATCGACCAACGGGGCGAGGCCGATACGGGCTGAAGCGAGGACGAAACTTCTATGCGCTGTCGCCAAGGGTCGACGATGGCTCGATCAGATGATTTCCGACAAGGTTGGCATCGAGGCGATCGCCGCCCGAGAAGGCGTCAGCGAACGATCGGCGCGCATGGGTCTTTCCCTCGCTTTCCTTGCTCCGGACATCGTCCAGGCGGCGGTGGACGGGACTCTCCCACGAGGGCTTGGCCTTTCGCGTCTGATGGACATGCCGCCGAGTTGGGCCGATCAGCGACGGGCGCTTGGATTCGCGCCAAACCGTTGAGCGCACCGCCGGCACGTCGCTTCGACACTCACCAGCACTGCTGCCACAGAAGCCAGCGATTGCGACAGGAGTCATGCGTCCCGCATGGCGCAAGCTTGGTTTGCTCGGCGCCGCGATTGAGGCCGAACCATAAGCTGCCATTACTGGTCCGGAATCGAACCAATCTCCGCCGCAACGCGAACCAGTCTCCTCCAAACGCTATGCAACTCCCCACGGAAAGGGAATTTTGCGCCCGGAGACCGGAGGCCGGTACCGCCGCCAAAGGCCGAATATCTCAGTCTCTGTGGGACTTCTTGTGCACTCTCGGGGCGCATGTCTCGGATATGTCGGGGACATTCGGAGAGACTGAAAATCGTGCAATATCAATTAGCTGGTTGGTGGAGCAGAGGAGGATTCGAACTGCGAACCTCTCTCCGATGCGTTCGTGATTGTCTGGCAATTTGTCGACAAGTTCGAACGCCGTCCGCTGCTATCTTACTGGGTTAGCGTTCGGCGATATGCAGCGCTTCTTCCGGGTCAGCAGCCCGAGCGTCCACCGGATCGTGGTCGGATTAGAAGAAACCGGCCTGATCAGTCGGGGCCGTGCGACGCAGCATCCAAGCGCACGTTAACCGCGCAGCACTCCCAGAGCTACGGTCCCAGCACGAGCAATCGGTCAGAACCTCTGTCCAGCGGTACAGTCGCCGCGATCGGGGGCCCGTCCGGCGTTCATGCGGCGGCGAGGCCGCCCTCCGGAGCCCGCCGGGCGCGCTGATTGTAGAGCAGCTTCATCCTGCGCTCCTTCTCCTCCGCGGGCAGGCTGTCCACGTCCTCCGGCGGACCGGCGGTGACGGCGAGGCCGCGCTGCACGGCGGGACGTGCGCTGAGTTCGTCGAACCAGCGCTTGAAATACCTGAACTCCCCGATGTCCTCACCCTGCGCCTGCCAGCCGACTGTCCAGGGATAGCTGATCATGTCGGCGATGGTGTATTCGTCGCCGGCGATATAGCGCCGGTCATAGAGCCGGTTGTTCAGTACGCCATAGAGCCTGTTCGCCTCGTCGGTGAAGCGACGGACGGCGTAAGACTGGTCGCCCTGCTTGTCGCCGAGACGCCGGAAGTGCCCGCATTCCCCGAGCTTGGGTCCCTGATTGGCCATCTGCCAGATCACCCATTGGTTGATCTCGTAGCGGCGGCGAAGGTCCTGCGGGTGAAAGCGCCCGGCCATCTCCGCGAGATACACCATGATCGCGCCCGACTCGAAGACGCTGATCGGCGCCCCGCCGTCTGCCGGTGCGTCGTCGACCATCGCCGGCATGCGGTTGTTCGGGCCGATCTTCAGGAACCCCTCCTTGAACTGGTCACCTTTGCCGATGTGGCAGGGCACGATGGCGTAGGGCATGCCGAGTTCTTCGAGGAGGATCGTGACCTTCTTGCCATTCGGCGTCGGCCACTAGTGAAGATGAATCATGGCGGGCTCCTTCAGGGCTTGGTGGAAACTAGCAGCAGAGCGCTGACCCGCATGGGCCTGCGGGCGGCGCGGGGCGGACGCGCGCCGGTGCAGGCGCGCCTCGGGACGCCGCCCGTCTGTCGATTGTCGGGTTTGGCAAGAACTTGCTCGCCGATCTCTGCTCGACGCGGGTTGGCGAGGCGGACGGCTGTGTCCGCGAGCGAGGTCCTCAGAGCCTGCGGCTCGACGTTGTCGGCTCGCATGACCGCCTGGACCAGACTATCCCCGAGGAGCTCGTCGATAGTCGGACCGTGGCGCAGCGACATGGCGCTTCCTTTCGGCGGTGTGACAAAAATGCCTCGCCCAGCGGGCGGCCCGCCGTCTTGTGTTGACTTTCGGCGCGAGGGGGTGTTACCGGTCAGCACCAAGTCTTTTACCGATCGGTAACATCGCAGTCAAGAGCCATGATGAAGGAAAATTCAAAAACGGCGGGGGGCGACGATGCGCCGGAACGTCCACGCGAGCGTATCGTCGCGTGCGCGCAGGATCTCTTTCATCGCCACGGCATTCGGGGCGTCGGGGTCGAGACGATCGCCGAGGCCGCGGGCACCAACAAGATGACGCTCTACCGTCACTTCGCGTCAAAGGACGATCTCGTTTGCGAGTATCTGGGCCGCAAAGGTCGCAAGTCCGAAGAGATTTGGGCCGATATCGAAGCCGCAAGCCCGGGCGACCCTGCAGGCCAGCTCTATGGCTATATCGGCCGGGTCGCGAAATTCATTGCCGAAGACGAGCGCGGCTGCGATCTTGCGAACGCCGCGGTCGAACTGACCGAGGCAGGGCACCCCGGCCTCAAGGTCATCGAGGAGTTCAAGAAACGTCAGCGCGACCGTCTGGCGAGGCTGTGCGAGGCCGCGGGCGCCTCGCAGCCGGGCTTGCTCGCGGACACGATTGTTCTTCTGATCGAAGGCGCGCGGGTCAGCCGCCGCAGCGTCGGAACCGGGGGGCCCAGCGCCAATCTCCTGCGGACGAGCGAGGCCGTGATCGCGTCCTTCGGCGTGCCTGCCCTGGACAAGCGTCGTTCGCGGCAAAGAGCGGTTCGTCGACGGAGTCGTCGTGGCCCCTGAGCGAGATTCTTACCTGAGGGATCATAGACAAAACGAGTCGAACATTGTCATTGAGGCGCCGGCGGATGATCTCTGGGCTCAGCCGGTCGGCCGACGCCTGCAGCGCCGCTACGTCGTCGACGGCGAGGAAAGCGTTGTCATCCTTGCGGAAGCCGATCCCCGCCCGCTTCAGCTCCTGCTCGATGAAGCTGTGGCCGTTGAGATAGTAGGTGGTCTGGAAGGGGAAGAAGGAAGCCACCCGCACAACCATCGGTCCGAGCGCCTCGTCGCGGACATAGAAGTAGTAATGCGTGAAGCGGCTGCGCTGGTGCGCGACGATGCGGTAGTGCGGTCCTTGGCCGGGTGCTTCGGCAGGCTGATGCGGAAGGTCGGCCCTTGCTCCATGCTCTTGAAGATGAAGTAGGCGCCGTAGGCATTGCGCTTCTCCATGCGGTGCAGCCACGGCCGCACGTGGTCCTCCTTGCGTACCCCCTTCTCGGCCCATTCGATCGGGATCGCGTGATTGCGCGCGTAGGCTTCCACCCAATTCTGGTAATCGGCCGTCCGCTGGCTCAGCGCCTCCTTGCTGACCTCCGCCACCCCGACGATCTCACGGAAGAAGTGGACGACCAGCTCGGGCCGCGACAGCGCCGTCAGATAGCCGTGCCACCTGCTCGCGCCACCGTCCTGAAATTTCAAATATCTTTGGCTAGTCTTAGTCTAGCTGCCTCGGGACTTGCGCGGCCGCCGCCGTTGCTCCCCTCGTTCTATGCCGCGAGCGCGATCCGATTGGCCGGGAACCGTCACCCCGCTTTCGCGGGCGCCCGATCGCTGAACGTTATTGCAGCGGGCCCTGGTCCGCCCGATGTCGGACAGGGTTACGCATGCGGAGGGAGGAGGGGGTCTTGGCGTCTAAGCCCCGGGCGCTATCGACGGTTTCATCCGAAGACCTCCCGCCCTTCGCGATCGATCAGCCGAAAGCCGATCGCGCGAGGCGGCCATCGGAGACGGGACCCCTCCCGGACGGCTTCGGAGGGGTTGGAGGCCCGAAGTTTGACCTCCTTCAGGGCCGACGTCCCGCGTTCGGTTTCGCCGGGGCATCGTCGACGTCCAGGACTGCGTTCACGGCGCACGGTACTTGATCGAAGAATTGGAACGCCGACCCTAGCCGGTTGATGATAAGCGGCGGCAGCGCCGGCGGCTACACGACGCAGCGCGCACTCACTCCGGAGCACAAATTCGAGTCTCGCTATCTGGACTGGCTGATCGGACCATACTCGCAGGAACAACAGACCTATGCAGATCGCTCCCCCCTCTCGGCGCCTGTGATCTTCTTTCAAGGCGCGGAGGACAAGTTCGTTCCGCCCAACCAGACGGAACTGATGGTCATCGCATTGAAGAGTCGAGGAATTCCGGTTGGATACTTCCTGTTCGATGGCGAACAGCATGGTTTTCGCAAGGCGCAGAACATTCAGCGCGCCCTCGACGCGGAAGTATTTTTACGCCGCGCTGGTCCTGCGTTCGGGACTGCGCTTCTAGCTTTGAGAGTCCGCGTCTCAATCCATCGCGCCCGCAGCTCGATTTAGAGCAGTGGTATTGCTGCTCGCTCTGCGGGTCCTTGGCGCAAGTGGGGACAGGCGGTCGGCAGGTAGTCCAGCCGTCGTTTCCTCCCCATTGGTCCCCATCACGATACCTCGGCCTCACGAATCCCCTCATTCTTGATCGACTCGAAATTGCCTGGATTGGCGAGTCAGCCCGTGGCCGGTTCACGAATTAGCCGGGCGGGGGCTCATGCGCAGGTCGATCGAGCGGGTGGGATTGGTTCATGAGTTTGTAGAGCGCACGTTTTCGGGGAGCTTGCACGCCAAGCGCATTCTTTCGCTGGCCAATGGGACGTTGGGGGTTCTGACGGGGGCGTCGTTGGCCGTTTCGCTCATCGGGCATGCGCTGGCGCAAGCGCGCGGTCTTTCGGACAGACACGCGATCAAACAGGTCGATCGTCTGCTGAGCAACGCCGGGGTCGTCGTCTGGGACCTGTTCGCGCCGTGGGTTCGCGAGGTCGTGGGCCAGCGCAAGGCGATCGTCGTGGCGATGGACTGGACCGATTTCGACGCCGACAATCAGGCGACGCTGGCTTTGAGCCTGATCACGCGTCACGGCCGGGCGACGCCGCTCCTGTGGCTGACGGTCGACAAGGACGAACTGAAGGACCAGCGCAACGACTTCGAGGACCTCTGCCTGACGCATTTGAAGGCGATCCTGCCCGAGGGCGTGGCGGTGACGATCCTGGCCGATCGCGGCTTCGGCGACGTCAAACTGTTCGAATTCCTCGACAGCCTCGGTTTCGGCTACGTCATCCGCTTTCGCGGCAACGTCCATGTGACCGCGGCGGACGGCGAGACGCGCCTGGCCGCCGACTGGGTCGGCAAGAAAGGGCGCGCCCGCCTTCTGCGCGGCGCCGAACTCACCGCCGCCCGCCACAAGGTCGGCGCGGCGGTCTGCGTCCACGCCAGGGGCATGAAGGAGGCTTGGCATCTGGCCGCCAGCGATGCGGCCGCGAGCGCCGCCCAGATCGTCAAGCTCTACGCCAAACGATGGACGATCGAGCCGGGCTTCCGCGACACCAAGGATTTGCGTTTCGGCATGGGCCTGAGCGTCCTGCGCATCGGCGATCCACAACGGCGCGACCGTCTGCTGCTGCTCAACGCTTTGGCGATCCTCCTGCTCACGCTGCTCGGCGCGGCCGGCGAAAGCCTCGGCATGGACCGATCGCTCAGAACCAGCACGGTCAAACGCCGCGTCCATTCGCTGTTCCGCCAGGGCTGCCTGCTCTACGACCTCATCCCCACCATGCCCGAGAAGAGATTGCGGCCGCTCCTCGTCAAATACGAGGAATTCATAAATGAAAACAGGGTCTTCAACGAAACCTTCGGGTTCGCGTAAATGAGGGGATGCGTGAGTACCTCGGCGTGAAAGCTGACCGCGATGGCCGGGCGTCCGGCACTGTCAAGGCAAATAAGTATAGGTCATTTTCGGCATCGAATCTCGCCGAAGGCGTCGGCGATTCGTGAGCAAAAACAGTGGGGCTCCATGCCGCGCCGGACCGGCAGCTGGCGGTATAGAAATTAGTCTGACAAGGCCTCTGGGAGAAGTTGCCGCGCCGCAAGCGCATATATGACGCGCTGGAGTTCGACACCGCCCCCAAGCACGATCTCGTCGGGCCGTCTAGCAGCCTGTCGAACTGGGGGTTGCGGTTGATGGCCGTGAATGGTTTTGGCGGGTTGCGCGCGCTGAGCGTGAGATTGGATGCAGGAGGGGTCGAAAGGGCCGGATATTGGCGTTTCCTGGGGCCTGTCCGCCGAGGGCGGACCCCCCAGCCGCTTGATGTTCCAGGCCATGGTGACGAGGCTCCATTCGCCGCGCGCGCCATTGAGGCCGCGCAGCGAAAATTGACGGAAGCCCAGCGCCGATTTGATGATCCCGAACACCGGCTCCGGGATCTGCTTGCGTGAGCCGCGTAAAGCGTCCGGCCTGCCGGCGTCTTCAGCCGATGCGCCATGGCCTCGACCGGCGTCGGATCTTCGGGCGCTTCCGGCGCCGCTTCGAAGCGCTCGGCCAACGGCGGATGATGCGGCTGACGGCCCATGGCGATCAGTGGTTGGATCCTCGCCTTCGCGCAAGCCGCGACATTCGCCGCGCTGAAATAGCCCGTGTCCGCCAGCAGGCGCTCGGGCTCGCCCAGCTCTTTCGGCAAGAGCCTCGATCTTGTCCAGCATCGGTTCGAGTTGCTGCTTGTCGTTGGGCGCCTGGCTGACCACGCTCGCCACCACCAGCAGGCTTCCCGCCGCCACGGCGGCCTGGGCGTTGTAGCATTGGTCGAAGCCGCCGCCGGCCACCGGCATGATGCGCGAGTCTTCATCGGTCAGGTTGATCTGGTCCTTCGGGCGCGGCCCCGCGACTGGAGGTTCGGGAGGCTTGCCGCCGGGCTTTTTCCCGCTCGCCTCGGCCTTCGCCTGCCGCGCCGCGAGCTTGGCTTCGTGCTCCGCCTGTTCGCGCGCATGGCGTTCCTTGGCCCGCGCCGCGATCTTCGCCCGCGCCTCGGCCAGTTTGCGCAAACGCTCCTCGCGCCGCGCCAGTTCGTCCGGGATCGACATGCCGTCGGGAATGTCCGCCGCGTCGGCCGCTTCGGCTTTGGCCATCAGATCGGCGACCTCGGCTTTCAATTGCGCCTCGATCTTGCCGGCGTGCTCATGCGACAACGCGCTGTGCCGGCTGGCGTTCGCGTGGATCTTCGTGCCGTCCAGCGCCACCGTCCCCATCTTCAGAACGCCCATCTCCCGCGCCAGCAGCAGCACTTGAACGAATAGAGCTTCGATCTCCGCGAGAAAGCGCCGCCTGAATACCGCGATCGTGTCGTAGTCGGGATGATCGTTGGCTGCGATGAACCGGAACGCCACCGAGTCGTAAGTCACACGCTCCAGCTTGCGGCTCGAAAACACGCCCGTCGCACAATGCTCGCCCTCGCGAAGCGTCGCTGCCATAGTCTTCAGCTTCGTCCAAGCCGCATTGTTGAGGCTACCCGATACGAGGCTCTCAACCTCCTGCCGCCGGCGCCCCCGGCCGCGCGGCTTCGCCTCGGTGAAGAACGCGGCCAGCGTCGCGTCGCCGATGATGCGCGCCGGCTGAACGCGATCGTCAAGCTTATGAAAGCGTGCTTTCTGTATCGCGCGCATCGTGTCGTCGGGCGCCTCCTGGATCTCGCGGCGGCCACGCAGCGCCTCGTCCAAGATGTTGGCGACGAACTGCCGGAACAGCGGCAGCCCCGGCTTGCCCTCGTCCCAATCGACCGCGCAATCTGCGCTTGGCTCAATCCGACGAGGCTGTCGCCGCTCTTTAGCGCGTGATCGAGGAAAGTAAATTCGTGATCGCGGGCCAGTGTAGCCAGCCACAGCGACAGTTTCGCGAGGTCAGTGGCGAGCGGGTTCTTGTCGACACCCTCAGGAATCCCCTCATTTCGAGAACGGCCTGATTTCGGCGCTTTTCGGCCCTCACGTACAGCGAATGGGGAGCCCTAAGGCCCCGCATTTGTCGTGGCGCGACCTCTCTCTCGACGATTGCGAGACCCGAACTTGCACTTCAGGACTCGTCATACGAGACTTCGCCGCATCAAAATGCCAACCTCCAGTTGCATTTTGGCCCTCGAAAAAATGAGGGGATGGCTGAGGTCGACACCATGAAGGCTGCGCTGCGCCACAAGCCGACGGGCATGTAGCTCCTCGTCCTCGTCCGGCGGAATGACCGGTTTCTTCGCGGGGTAGCGCGACCACGCCTCGACCAGCTTTGCTGCAAGCGCGCGGCACGCCTCGACCGGGAAGGCGCCCGAGCCCATCGCGGGGTCGCAGACCTTCAACGCCAACACGTCTTCCGGCCGCGCATCAGGTCCCAACCGGTCGAAGGCGGGCGCCAAGGCGTGCCGCACGATCGGCTCCGTCAACTCGCGCGGCGTATAGTCCGAACCTGTGCGTCTACGCTCGTCGGTTGGCTGCAGGATCGGCGCGCCGACCGCAGCCATTTGTTTGCGCGGACTGCCGCGTTCATCGACGATGGCGTCAAGCGCAACGGTGAGGTCCTCGACGCTGCTGGCCACCTCGACGAGACGCGCCTGCGCCCTCGTCAGAGTGCGTCCCGTTTCCTCCTTCAGGAACTTGACCCGCTCTTTGCCCTTCGTGCCGAGCAGGGTCTCAAGCTCGACGAACACCGGCGTCCGGTTGTGCTTACCGCCTTTGATCGCTAAAGCGCGATAATGCGCCGTCTTGACAGTGAAGCCCATCACGGTCTCGTAAACCGATCCGATCTGTTCGACGTCGAGCGCGCGATACGAAAGCCGCTCGCGTGGACCGCCCCTCTCGCCCTTCAGCGTCATGAGGCCTTCGAGGATGCGAAGCAGGCATCCGTCGGAGACATCCAACACTCTTGGCCGCTCCGCGGACGTCCTGCGTCCCTCGATGAACGGGAAGGCGTTTGGGTCGAACAGCTTACCGCCGCGCGCCTGAACGAAATGCGATCGGTGCCCGCCATGAATCAGCCGAAATAGGGCCAGCAGACGCCCCCACGCGCCGCGCCGCTCATCCATCGTGTCGGGGTGAAGCGCGGCGTCCTCGACCAAATTGGCGTAAAGACCGCGCAGCGAATAGCTCTTCTCGTAGACGTCCTTCGCGTGCGACTTACTCAGGGACGGCAACAAGTCGCGGTCCTCGGCGTAAAACACGAAGACGAGACGAAGCAGCGCGGTCAGCAGGCCTTCGTAGGGGTGATGGGACTGGTTCGCGGCAAGCTCCCGGATGAGGGCGGGGTCGGCCGCGTCGAATCCGCGCAGAAGCTCATGCAGCGCGCCGAGCACCTGCTCTGCAAGAGCGGTCGAGGCTGATGCCTGCTCAAGCCGGCTCTGATGCAGCAACGCCGGCAGGCGCGCTTCCTTCCGGTCCGTGAACAGTCGCGTTCTGTCGAGCAGCAGCTTGAGCCCGGCAAGCAGAGGCCGTCCCGCGACCGTTGCAAGGTCAGAGATCGGGAAGCTTAGCCATCCCGACGTTTCGCCCTTCGGCGCATAGACGACGCGCAATTCACGGTCTGCGATGATGAGACCGGCGCCGACCTCCGTTTCACGAATCAGACGCTCGAAGCGCTGATGCGGAGTCGCCTCCCAGCCCCCGAGCGCGCCGCGCTTGTCGAGATCGACTCCGCCTTCGATCAGCACCAGCAACTGAAACGCCGGGCTGTCCGTCCCGAGCTCGCGCACCGCCCATGTGGGGGCAAGTGTCGTATCGTGTTCCGGCAGACGAATAAGGAGGTGTTCGGGGACCGGCGGTCCGCCGGGCGCGCCCGCAACCAAGCCCGGCTCCCAGCCGAGAATCGTTGCCGCGAAGGCCCAAGGGCTCTGCAGTGCCGGCAGCTCGCCATTGGCCCTCAGTTGCTTGGCCATCTCTAACGATTGCACCTGCGTCTGGCGTTCGGCCACGAGGCCGAGATTCTTGAGAACAGCCTTGGCGACGACGAGGCCCGTGGGCTGAACGAGGTCGAGCCACTCGAAGTCGGGATCGCGGAAAGTGTCGGAAGCCATGGTCAACCGAACGAGGGCCAGAGGTACACGAGGCCGACCGGCTCAAGCCGATGGGCGCGAACTTCGTAAGATGCGCGGACACGAGCCGGTTCATCGACGATCTCGCGTTCGAGACGCTCCAGCCGGTTCTTCCAGTGTCGCCGGTCGGCGGCGCGCTCGCGCCGCTCTTCGTCGAAGCACGCCGGGCAGCACGAACTGATTGGGATCGTCCCGGTCGGCTTCGCGCGACGCCTTGAGGATGCGGTCGCGCTGGTCTTCAAGCAGCCTGTGTAAGGATTTGGCTTCGTCTTCGGCCCGCTGGGCGAGTTGACGGCGCACCTTGGCGAGCCGCTCCTCGGCGTCCTTCTCGATAGCTGGCAAGAGATCGGCGATATCCTTTGCGATCAACGGTTCAATCATCGCTCGCGCCGCTGGCGGCGCGGAGCGGGACTTACGCAAAGCGCGGTCGAGCTGGTCGAGGGTTTTCGTCTCGCTGACCTCGCCCTGTGCCCTCAAAGGCTTGTGGTCGCGGCCGACCTCCGACCAATCCAGCCCCGGCGCCAGCGCCTTCAGCCGCTGCTTCAACGTGACCATCAGACCGTAGGCCAGGAAGGCCACGAAGATATGAGCTTCGATGCGGGCGTCTGACTGGTGATGGATGGGACGAATTGACAGATCGTTCTTCAGTTCCTTGAACGCTTGCTCGATCTCGACCAATTGCAGATACAGCCGCCACAGATGGCCGGGGTCGTCGCTCCTGATGTTGGAGCGAAGCAGATAGCCGCCCTCGCGCCGCCGCGCGAGGCGGAGCTTCTTGCGGTCCAGCGCGAAATGGAACGTTTGCGGCGTCACCGGCTGATCTTTCGTCGGCGTATGGATCACCAACAACCCGTAGGCCTTGCCGGCTTCCTTCTTGGCTGCGCCGAGCTTGAGCAGCAGCTCGTCGCGCGTCAGGTCCTGTCGCTGAAGTTCGCGCAGACGCTTGATCAGCTTCCTCAACCGACGCCGCCGCATCCCCTGCTCCTTGTCGCGCCGGCTTTCGCTTCGGGCCAGGACGTAAGTTTCCCCATCCTGTTCGATCAGCTTGACCCGCACGCTCTCGCGCACCTCTTCCCACGGCTTGGCCGCCAGCGCCTGTTCCAGCTTCGTCAGCCGTCCGCGGGGCGCGCCCACCAGATAGCGGATCGGCGTCGGCCGAGCCACGCATCTCAGCCAGGACTTCCTCGGTCGGAATGCCGCGATCCATCACCCAGGTGCGCTTGGCGCTGCCGTATTGCGTCTCGATCTTGGTCAGAAACGCCCGCAACGTCGTCTTGTCCGACGTGTTGCCGTCCATGACTTCGTAGGCCAGGGGAAGGCCGTCCGGCGTGACGATCAGCGCAATCACCACCTGCACGCAGTCGGAGCGCTTGTCCCGGCTGTAGCCGAACTTCCGCTTGCCGCTTTCCGGCGGATCGCATTCGAAATACGTGCTGGTCAGATCATACAGCAGCACTTCGAAGTCGGCCTGAAACAGGCTCTTCCAGCGCTCGCGCAGAAACGTGAACAACGCCGGCTTGTGCGCGACAAGCAGGTCCAGGCAGCGATAGAGATTGTTGGGCTGCGCGAGCCCGGCGTCCTCGCCGAGCAGGTCGCCCATCGCGCTGTGCTCGAACCAGTGCCGGTGAGGCCGCCACTCGCTGCCCGGAGAGATCAGCCGATAGGCGACCAAGGTCTTCAGGACGTTCAGCCAGTCCGTCCCCTCGCGCGAGGGCGGCAGCGCCGGACGCCAGAAATCGTCCAATCGCGGTTGGTCCCACAGAGCCATCGCCAGCCAGCAGGCGCCCCATTGACGCGGGCGACGCAACCGCATCGCGCTCAGCCGGATCGAAACCACGTCGCAGTCGAGAACCGGGGCAGGACGATCTTCGGGAAACAACGCGATCGGCTTCGATCGCCCCCCTTCGTCGAAAACCTCGATCACCCGGCTCCACGCCGCCCGCTGGCTGTCGTTGATCTCTCCGAGATAGAGCACTTGGCGCTGAACCACCCGACCGCTCTGGACGCGCCGGTTCTCGACCACCGACCAGGTCCGATGCTCCTTGCCGTCCTTGCGGCGAATCTTGTGACGTAAAAACATGCCGCAGACTCGCGCCGCGTCCCTCGCCGCGCAACGGACTTGGTCGGCACTACAGCCCTTTCCGGCCCGACCGACGCAACGACTTCAATGGCTTGCCCTGACAAAACCTGGCGAAAATCGCAAAAATCGCCGTGAGTTGGTGAAGTCGGGTTAGGGTCGAAGAGATAGGTGTGAACGCGGCCAATCGGCCCGGACTCGGTCTTGTCGAGGTCGTACTCCGCCCGCTTGAGGGCCGCCGCTACGACACTGTGCAGATCGATGGCGTCGACGCCGACCCGCTCGCGCGACGTTTCCAGGGCCTTCGCGAGCTCTTCGCGCTCGCGCTGGACGCGCTCAAACCGGACGCGCTCCTCGTCATCCATCTCAGCCCGAGCCCTCGCCAATCGCTCAACGTCGTCTTCGGCCTCGATCTCGCGAGCAAGCTCCTCCGCTCGCCCGGCCTCAATGCCCGCCTGCGCCAGGCGATCGGCGACGCGTTCCTCGATGACCTGGCCGGCAGAACCGAGCTCCTCTCGGATCCGTTCGGTTTTGCGCACGAGCGCGTCCAGCACAACGTCGGCTTCGCGCTGCGCGTATTGGAAATACCTGCAGGTGATGAGCTTAGCTGGTTGAAGTTTGCGGTCGATCCGTCCGTTGCGTTGCTCGAGTCGCGCCGGGTTCCAAGGCAGGTCGAAATGAATCAAGTCCGCGTAATAGGACTGCAGATTGACGCCCTCCCGAGCCGCATCCGTGCAGATCAGGATGCGAAGCAGCTCTTTTGCCGGATCAGTGTTGAAGGCGCGCTTCACCTCTTCGCGTCGCTCGGCGCTTGTGGCTCCGGTGAAGACGTCGATGCGCTCGTCGCTTCGATCGGTGTCGGCCAATGCCTCCCGAAGCCGCCGTTCAAGGCATCTTCGCGTGTCTTCCCACTCGGTGAAGATGATCAGTCGCCGGTGGTTCCAATGGCCGTTGGGCGCCAGATTGCACTTGATCCAGTCGACAAGCCACTTCATCCGCTCGTCGGGGCGCGCAGCGAGGGGCTCGACAAACGAGAGCATGTCGTTGACCATTGCCAGCTCGGCTCGCAATGCGTCCGATGGCGCTCCGGCTGCGCCGGCGACGGTCGCCGCCTCAGCCGCGGCGTCTTCATCCGCGCTGATCGCTTCTTCGGCGGCCTCGCCCTCGAGCCCGAGGTCCGAAGCGATGTCCGTCGTTTCCACATCGATAATCTGCTCCGGCTCCGCCAGATCGATTGTCTCCGTACGACGTGGCGGCCTACATCTGGCTCAATCACGTTGGCTTCTCGAAGCTGCTGCTCGGAGCGGACGATGACGGGGTTTCGTGGCTCAAACGGTCGATCGATCAAGGAATAGAAGTTTCGTGACGTCACGGAAGCTCCTTTCGGCAGGCTACGCTCTTCAGTCGCGCTTCGGGGATGCTAGGGCTGAACGGGACAAATGCCTTGCGCTCAGGGGTGCGATCCAAAGTGATGCAATCATGCTGCGGATTTTTGTGATAGGGAGGGGCGGTTTTGATTTGCGGGCGAGCTGTTTTGGCCGCGCTTGCTCCAATAGGCGTCCCAGTCGCCGTTGATACGGGTGACGCGCAGGGCGAGCATGGCGTCGGCGCGCTCGACGCGCCACCAAGCTCCTGGCAGCTTCAGGCGCTTCTGTGCGATATAGCGATGCGCGCTTTCGATCTCTCCGGAGCCGATCGGCAGATCCCTGGCCAAGGCGTCACGATAGTCGAGTTGGTTTTTCCGACCGCTCAAATAGCGATGGCAAGTTCGGACGGGAGCTTGATCGTCGGCCAACTGCGGGGGCTCCAAGTGACGAGCGAGCGCCTGCAGCGTCTTCTCCAAATGCCCTGTCTTGAGAGCCTCCTTTTGCGCCTCCATCCAGGCCTCTTTCGCGGCGGCGTCTGGCGCAATCGCCTTGACGGCGGCGCTCAAATATTCGCAAACATGATAAAAATCAATCAAATAGCCGCCTTGTGGGCCGAATTGCGCTTCCACCTGACCCACGATCCAGGCCGCTCCGTCCCCGACCGCGTGAACGCGGGAATCGGCGCCGAAGCCGGCTCGAACCGCGCATCCGAATTGCCGTCCGGCGGTTTCGACACCGCCCTCGATCGCGCCGGCATAGATTGGCGTCCGGCTCCCCTTGGCGTGCGCGAGAGAAATCTTGGCTTCTCTCCACGACAGCGTCTTGCCTTTGCGCTTGTCCTTCTGGCGGGCGTCCGGCTCCACGATGGGGATCATGCCGCCATCGGTTTCAGCAACAATGTCCTTGTGACGCCCTGGCGCTTCGGGAAAATCTAGCGAGATCTTGCCGGCTTCGAACATGTTTCCGGCATGGCCGAGTGTAACCCTCTGGATCGTGCTCTCTCCGATCTCGAAGCCGTAGTGCTCGCGCAACTTGGCGCGCACCAGAGCGAAAGGCTGATCCGCGGCGAAGTCGACGATCGCGCGCTGTAGTGGGCCTGAACAACCCCGAGAAACGACTTTCGCGCTGCGCATGAACGGGCGAACGCGCTTCTTCTCGAACCGGTATTGCGGCTCTAAGACCGCGACCTCGCCGAATTTCGTATGCCAGCGGAGCTTTTTTTTACCTTGGCGATGCATCTGAGCTTGTCGACGAATTTCTCGTTCCGTCGCTTCGACCTGGTTCTCGGCCCATCCCTGCATCGCCTCCCGCCCCAACAGCCGCATCTCCTCCACGATCCGCTCCTCGACCGCATCGGCCTCCTTGAAGTTTCCCTCGCTGTTCTCTATCGCCTCAATTATCGACGCGAATCGATCGCGAAGACCAGGGTGCGCCTTGAGACTGGCCAAAATCGCCTCGTCGCTTAGTGTAGCGGCCGTCATCTGTTAAATTCCCATCCGTTTCCAAATCCGAACCTTACTCCGCATCACTTTGAATCGCACCCTGCGCTCAGTCCGGGCTTGACGATCGCGACAGACAGGGACAGGTACGCCGGCTATAGCGACAATGCGGCGTTTCTCTCACAGTTAGGCCGGATATCCGAGGCTATGCGGTGGGCGGGGTTTCCTCTTTGATGATACAGGCGTCGCCAGGGAACGGCGGTAGCCCGCCCTATCGCGACATCCCGGCTGGGAACTCCAGGCGTGAGATTCTGACCACCAGGAAGTTCGGACGATAGCGAAAACCGTCCGGCGCCCGGGTTCGAGGTCGAACAGGCTCGGCTGGTGGGGCATCGCGCTTGCGTTCGGAAGTGAATTTTCGCCACTGATTCCGAGCAGGCGGAGCCGCTGGCGCTTCCGGGAGCCTCATCCGACCTTGAATCCCGGCGCAAAGGCGACGATATGGAGGCCCGCCGCGACCTTTGACGCGGCCGACCCTTCCATTTCCCACGAGGCAGAAATTTGACCGCCGACGCAAAAACCCCGAGGGACGAAGCCGCGACCACCCAGAGCTTCGAGGCCGACGTTTCGCGCCTGCTTCATCTGATGGTCCATTCGGTCTATTCCGACCGCGAAATCTTCGTCCGCGAACTCGTCTCCAACGCCGCCGACGCCTGCGAGAAGCTGCGCTACGAGGCGATCGCCCGGCCCGAGCTCACCGAGAGCGGGCCCTTCGTCATCACCGTCGCGCTCGACCCCGAACAGAAGACGCTGACGGTCTCCGACAACGGTGTCGGCATGACGCGGGAGGAGCTGGTCGCAGGCTTAGGCACCATCGCCCGCTCCGGCACAAAAGCCTTCCTCGACAGGCTGACCGCCGAGGAGGCGAGCAAGGAGGCGAGCGCGCTGATCGGCCAGTTCGGCATCGGCTTCTATTCGTCCTTCATGGTCGCCGACGAGGTCGTGGTCGAGACCCGCCGCGCTGGCGGGTCCGAGGCCTGGCGCTGGTCGTCCGACGGCCAGGGTTCGTTCACTATCGCGCATCTTCCGCTCGAGGCCGCGCCCGAACGGGGCACGCGCGTCATCCTCCACCTCAACGACGCCTCGAAGGAGTTTTGCGAGCCCTGGCGGGTCGAGCGCATGGTGCGCGAGCATTCGGGCGCCGTCGCGGTGCCGATCGACCTTCGTTGAAAAGCCGGGCGCGGAGCCCAAGCGCATCGCAGACGGTGCGGCGATCTGGGCCAAGCCGAAATCCGAGGTCAAGCCGGAGGAATACGCCGAGTTCTACCGCGGTCTCTCCGGCCAGTTCGACGAGCCTGCGCAGACCCTGCACTGGCGCGCGGAAGGGCGGCACGAATACACCGTGCTCGCCTTCATTCCCGGGTCGCGGCCGTTCGACCTGTTCGATCCGACGCGCAAGGGCCGCAACAAGCTCTATGTGCGGCGCGTGCTCATCACCGAGAACGCCGACATTTTGCCGGGCTGGCTGCGCTTCGTCCGCCTCGTCGTCGACAGCGCCGACCTGCCGCTCAACGTCTCCCGCGAGCTGATCCAGAAGAGCGACGTCTTCGCGGCGATCCGCAAGGGCGTGACGAACCGGATCGTGCAGGAGCTCGGCAAGCTGGCGGCCGGCGAGCCGGAGAAATTCGCCAAAGTCTGGGAGCATTTCGGCGCGGTGATCAAGGAGGGCCTGTACGAGGACCCGGAGCGGCGCGACGGCCTGTTCAAGATCGCCCGCTTCGCCTCGACCACGCACCCCGCCGGCGACCGGACGCTCGCCCAATATGTCGCGTCTTTGCGCGAGAACCAGACGGCGATCTATTACCTGACCGGCGACGACGCAAAACGCCTCGCCGCGAGCCCGCAGCTCGAAGGTTTTCGCGCTCGCGGCGTGGAAGTCCTGCTGCTGTCCGATCCGGTCGACGCCTTCTGGGTCTCGACCTCGGCGGGCTACGACGGCAAGCCGCTCAAGTCGGTGAGCCAGGGCGCGGCCGACATCAAGTCGATCGCCCTCGTCGAGGGCGCGACGGCGCCGGCTGAGGTCTCGGGCGAGGTCGCGACGCTGCTCGCCTTCGTCAAGCAGACGCTGGAAAAGGAGGTCGCGGAAGTGCGCGCCTCGGATCGCCTGACCGACAGCGTCGCCTGCCTCATCGCCCCCGACTTCGGCCCCGACCGGCAGCTCGAGAAAATGCTCGCCGCGCACGGGCGCGTTTCCGACCGCGTGAAACCCATCCTCGAAGTGAATCCAGCCCATCCGCTGACGGTCGCGCTCGCCGGCCGCTTCACCGCCGGCAAGGACAAGCCGCTCGTCGAGGACGCGGCCTGGCTGATGCTCGACGAGGCGCGGCTTCTCGAGGGCGGACAGGTCGAGGACCCGCCGGCCTTCGCCGGCCGCCTGCGGCGGGTCATGGAGAAGGCGCTGGGGTAAAGCCTCATCCGGCGCTTCGCGCCACCTTCTCCCGCAAGCGGGAGAAGGGAACGCGCCCCGTCTCCCGCATAGGGCGTCGAAAGACGCCCGTCTGTCGACGGGCTATGCGGGAGAGGGCTGGGGTGAGGGTGCGCACCACCCGCTGACAAGCGAGCCCTTGCTCATGGCGCCAGCCTTTGCCAAAAAGGCCGCCTTCGTCGGGGAGCGCCCATCTTGATCCCACTCAATCCCGCCTTCTCCCGCATGGGCGAGGAGAACGCCTTCGCCGTCCTCACCAAGGCCGCCGAACTGCAGCGGCAGGGCCGCGACGTGATCAACCTCGGCATCGGCCAGCCGGATTTCAAAACGCCGCCGCATATCGTCGAGGCGGCGGTGAAGGCGCTGCGCGACGGCGAGCACGGCTATACCGACGCGACCGGCGTCGCTCGCTTGCGCGAGGCGGTGGCGGAAGACCTGCATCGCCGGCTCGGCGTCGAGGTCTCGCCCGATCTCGTGCTGATCACGCCGGGCGGCAAGGTTGCGATGTTCATGGCGATCCTGATGTTCGGCGTGGAAGGCGCGGACATCGTCTATCCCGACCCCGGCTTTCCCATCTACCGCTCGATGATCGAGTTCACCGGCGCGCGTCCGGTCCCCGCGCCGATGCGAGAGGCGAACGGCTTCGCCTTCTCGGCCGAGGAGACGCTCGCGCTGATGACCCCCGAGACGCGGCTCATCATCCTCAATTCGCCGGCCAATCCCACGGGCGGCGTGACGCCTCGGCACGAGATCGACAAGCTCGTCGCAGGGCTCGCGCGCTTTCCCGACGTGGCGATCCTGTCGGACGAGATCTACGGGCAGCTCACCTACGACGGGCTCGGCCACCGCTCGCTCCTCGCCTATCCGGAAATCCGCGACCGGCTCATCCTGCTCGACGGCTGGTCGAAAACCTACGCCATGACCGGCTGGCGGCTCGGCTATTCGGTGTGGCCGAAGCCGTGGCGCGACGTCGCGCGGAAGCTCGCCGTCAATTCCTATTCCTGCGTCAATTCGGCGGCCCAGTTCGCCGGCGTCGCGGCGCTGAAAGGCCCGCAGGATTCGGTCGCGGCGATGCGGGCCGAGTTCGACCGGCGGCGCAAGGCGGCGGTAGCCGGGCTGAACCGCCTGCCGGGCGTCAGCGCCGTCACGCCGAAGGGCGCGTTCTACGCCTTTCCCAATGTGTCGAAGACCGGCTGGAAGGCGAAGCCGCTCGCCTCGGCCCTGCTCGAGGAAGCGGGGGTGGCGACGGTCGGCGGCCCCGATTTCGGCGTTCATGGCGAGGGGTATCTGCGCCTCTCCTACGCCAACTCGCTCGAGAACATCGAACGCGCGCTCGAGCGGATGCGCGAATTTTTGAGCCGTCCGGCCTCCGCGAACGCAAGCGCGTGAGCCCATTCACCCGAAAGATCGAGCCATGCGACCTTTGATCCTCGCCGCAACCCTTTCCCTTGTCGCCTCCGGCGCCGCCGCGCCGGCTTTTGCCGAAGGCGCCGCGCGCCCGTCGCAGACCGTTTGCGACGCCAAGAAGCTCGGCGCGCGCGACCTCGCCGAGTGCCTGCGGACGGGCGCCGACCACGCGGATTCCGAGCTGCGGTCGGCGGTCGAGGCCGCGATCAAGTCGATCGACTTCGCGCCAGGGACTGTTGTCGTCGCAGAAGGCGCGTTGGCGGCGCTCGCTCAACGACGCGCAGGCGCAGTGGACGAGCTGGCGCGACTTGGAGTGCCAGGACGTCGCGCCGTTCGAGGCGGGGATGGCGGCCAAGGGCGGCGATCCGCGGCTCAGCTGCATCATCGACTACGACGCCGAACGGGTGGCGAGCCTCAAGGCGCGCTATCCTTGAGCCCGCGCGACGCGGCCGCCGGCGGGGACCGCGACCCGCAGATCCTCGAGGGCCTGGGCTTCGCCGCCGATCCGCTCGACCGGGCCACGGACCGGCGCGAGAATGCGGAAGCCCTCGCGGCCTTGTGCGCGCGCGCCGACGCGCGGACGATCCTGATCGCGCGCGACATGCCGGTGCTGATGAAGACCGAAGCGGGGCTCGACCCGCTCCTGCCGCTGACCGAGATCGAGGCGCTCGGCGGCGCGCGAGTCGAGGCGCTGCTCGGCGTTTTGCCGACCGGGGCGCCGGTCTTCGCCGCGCTTCTCGGCGACGAGGCGGTGGTCGAGGAGGCGAACGCCAGCGACGGCTTTCTCGACCGCAGAATACTCGTCGCGCCCGGCCGTGACGATCTCAAGCTGGTCGACCTGCGCTCGATCGCGGCCGGCGGCCTCGTTCCGGCCGATCAGGCGAGCATGCTGGCCTCGGCCAAGGTGCTGATGCACTGGCACGCGCGCCGGCGCTTCTGCTCGAATTGCGGGCGGCTGACCGAGGTCTCGGCGGCGGGTTGGCGGCGCGAGTGCAAAAACTGCGGGATGCAGCATTTTCCCCGCACCGACCCGGTCGTCATCATGCTCGCTGTCGACGGCGACGACTGCCTGCTCGGCCGCCAGCCGCGGTTTCCGAAGGGCATGTATTCGGCGCTGGCCGGTTTCGTCGAGCCGGGCGAGACCATCGAGGCCGCGGTGCGGCGGGAGATTCTCGAGGAGTTCGGGGTCGCCTGCGGAGAAGTGCGCTATTTCGCCTCGCAGCCCTGGCCGTTTCCCGCCTCGCTGATGATCGGTTGCTTCGCGCATGCCCTGAGCCGCGCGGTCGCCATCGACCGGACGGAGCTCGAGAACGCGCGCTGGTTCTCGCGCGCGAAATGCTCGCGCTTCTCGAACAGCGCCATCCCGACGGCCTCGCCGCGCCGATCCCGATGGCGATCGCCCATCATCTGATCAAGCGATGGGCCACCAGGGGCGCGGAGTTCCGGTAGCTCGTTAGCCGATGAGCGCGAAGCCGGAAACGAGCGAGAAGTTGACCCCATCGAGAATCTTGTAGGCGGGATTGGGTGTAAGCCCATCAATTTTTTTGCCTGCTAATAGGCCGCCAGCGAGAAGTGTTGTTACGGCTGCATACTTGCGCTCTGTATCCTCCGGCGGGGGCCGCCTGGACGGCTGGCTTCGGGGAGCGATAGTGGGCGAAGAGTGGCACGAGATAGTGCCCATCAACACGATCATGAACACTATCGATGAAGCCGGGTCTGGTGGATCAAGGAACGAACCCGAAAGAGAGACATCGACGGCGTTTTTGGTCCGCGGATGAGAAGCGGCGGATGGTCGGCGAGAGTTCGGCTCCGGGCGCGTCCGTGTCGAAGGTGGCCCAGCGCTACGGCGTCAACGCCAATCTGTTGTTCACCTGGCGGCGTCAGGTGGCGAGAAGCTGCGCGGGCGGTAAGTTGGAACCGCTGCAGCTGTTGCCGGTGACGGTGGCGGACGAGGGGATGCCCGCCGCTCCGATTGCGCTGCCGGCGGCGGCCGGCCGGATGGAGATCGCGCTCGTCGGCGGCGAGCGGATTGTCGTCGGCGCCGACGTGGACGCAGCCGCGTTCGCGCGTGTCGTCAACGCGCTGTCGCGGCGATGATCCCGATCCCGGCGGGCGTTCGGGTGTGGCTGGCGACCGGCCACACCGACATGCGCAAGGGCTTCGACGGGCTGGCGCTGATCGTCCAGGAGACGCTGAAGCGCGATCCGCATTGCGGCCACTTGTTCGTCTTCCGCGGACGCAGGGGCGATCTCGTCAAGTGCCTTTGGAGCGACGGCCAGGGCCTGTGCCTGTTCGCCAAACGGCTCGAACAGGGACGGTTCCTGTGGCCGTCGACGGTCGACGGAGCGGTGACGATCTCGCCCGCGCAACTGGGCTATCTGCTGGAAGGCATCGATTGGCGAATGCCGCGGGAAACCTGGCGTCCGACGGCGGTCGGCTGACGATTTTTGCTTACAAATTCACGCGACTATGGTTGCCTTAGGAGGTGACGAACACGGTTGATTCGCTCCCCTCCGATCTCATCGCCGCGCATGCGCTGATCCTCGCCGAGAGGGCTGTGCGGATGGAGAGCGAGGCGCGCGCGGCGCAGGCGGAAACCGACCTGAACTCACGCCCAAGCGACCGCCTCCAGCGCCGTCGCCCTGATCGCGCGGCTGAAGCTGGAGATCGAGAAGCTGCGTCGCACGCTCTATGGCGTGCGCTCGGAACGCAAGGAGCGATTGCTCGACCAACTGGAAATGCAGTTGGAGGACGCGGAGGCCGACGCGACCGAGGACGAGCTGGCGGCTGAGCGCGCCTCGCTCTCGACCACCGTCAAATCCTTCGAGCGCAAGCGGCCGGTCCGAAAGCCGTTCCCGGACCATCTGCCGCGCGAGCGGGTCGTGATCGCCGCGCCGCAGAGCTGCCCGTGCTGCGGTTCGGCGAAGCTGTCGAAGCTCGGCGAGGACGTGACCGAGACGCTCGAAGTCGTGCCCCGCCGGTGGAAGGTGATCCAGACGGTGCGCGAGCGCTTCTCCTGCCGGCAGTGCGAGGCGATCGCCCAGCCGCCGGCGCCGTTCGATGTCACGCCGCGCGGCTTCGCCGGCCCGAGCCTTCTTGCGATGATCCTGTTCGAGAAGTTCGGCCAGCATCAGCCGCTGAACCGGCAGAGCGAGCGCTACGCCTGCGAAGGGGTCGACCTGAGCCTGTCGACGCTCGCCGACCAGGTGGGCGCCTGCGCCGCGGCGCTGCGGCCGCTGCATGCGTTGATCGAGGCCCATGTGCTTTCGGCCGAGCGGCTGCACGGCGACGACACGACGGTTCCCATCCTCGCCAAGGGCCGGACCAAGACGGGCCGGGTTTGGGTGTATGTCCGCGACGACCGCCCGTTCGGCGGGACCGATCCTCCGGCCGCCTTGTTCTACGCCTCCCGCGATCGGACGGGCGAACATCCCGAACGACATCTGGTCGGATGGGCCGGCATCCTGCAAGCCGACGCGTTCGACGGCTACAATCGCCTCTATCTTCCCGACCGCAAGCCCGGCCCGATCGTCGAGGCGCTGTGCTGGAGCCATGCGCGCCGCAAGTTCTTCGAGCTGGCCGACATCGCCGCCAACCTCCGGCGGGGGAAGCAGGCCGCGCCGATCTCGCCGATCGCGTTGGAGGCGGTCAAACGCATCGACGCGCTCTTCGACGTCGAGCGCGAGATCAACGGCCTTTCGGTCGAGAAGCGGTTGGCCGCGCGCCAGGAGAGGAGCGCCAGCCTGGTCGCCGACCTCGAAGCCTGGATGCGCGCCGAGCGCGCAAAGCTCTCGCGCCATGCCCCGGTCGCCAAGGCGATGGACTACATGCTCACCCGCTGGAGAGCCTTCGCCCGCTTCCTCGACGATGGCCGCATCTGCCTGACCAATAACGCGGCCGAACGCGCGCTGCGCGGTTTGGCTCTCGGCAGGAAGTCGTGGTTGTTCGCCGGATCGGAGCGTGGCGCCGAGCGCGCCGCCCTCATGTACACGCTCATCCAGACCGCGAGACTGAACGACGTCGATCCGCAGGCCTGGCTCGCCGACGTCCTCGCCCGCATCGCCGACACGCCGCAGACGAAGCTCGCCGACCTGCTCCCGTGGAACTGGGCCGCCGAACCGCTCCGCCAAAAAGCCGCCTAACTAACCGCGGCCTTCGCCGGAGGGTTACTGCGCTCTCGACCCGGCGTCGAGAGAACCTACTGTTCGAAAGGATAACTGGCCACTCAACTTGGTTACGATCTTGGCTCGAAAGCTCCCAGGGCCGATGCTCAGCCATCCCCTCATTTTTTAGGGCCAAAATGCAACTGGAGGTTGGCATTTTGATACGGCGATTTTTATGACCAGTTCTTAGTGCGAGTTCGGGTCTCGCAATCGTCGAGAGAGAGGTCGCGCTACGACAAATGCGGGGCCTTAGGGCTCCCCATTCGCTCTACGTGAGGGCCGAAAAGCGCCGAAATCAGGCCGTTCTCGAAATGAGGGGATTCCTGAGGGGCCGATGCCCTCAATAGTTATTTCCATACTGGAATTCTCGTTTATTTGGGAGTTTCAGTTCGCGTAACGCTCAGCCAACGCAATTAGTGAGTTTGAAAATGTGAATGCATCAATCTCATTCGGCCGTCCTCCAAAATGAAGGACGACGTCAGAAGGTGATCAAGCCCTCAAATCAACGTCTGTCATTGCGGCGCATCATATCCGATTTGAAGCTTCGTGGAATCCTCGCACAGAGCGGGTCATTCCATGCCGTTCCCCGCCTGCCTTATTCAAACTGGCCCACTACCGAATTCTGCTTAGGCCCTTATAGACGGCGCCCGTCTTCGAATTGTCGACGGCGATGACCGAACTGCCGCTGTTGACGGCGGGGTTCCAGCCGGAGATTGTTCTATCCCCTGAGTTGCAAAGATGAAGACGGAGGATGCGGTCTTGCCGCCTTGGGAAACGTCAAATCCGGCGCTGGAACTGTTGAAAGCCTGCCCGTCCGGAGCGCACCCGGGCTGCACGTTCGGCAGCGGAATCGTTATCGCGGTATGCCCCGCGATTATCTGCAGGTTCCCGCGCCGTCGTAGACCGTCGTCACGCCGGCATTGTTGTCATATATCCAGAGGGTCCGCCCGGGGACGACATGCCCCACGGATTGATGAGATTCGGATCCATGTGCAGCGCAGGCACAGTGCCATCCGAAACCAAATTGGTCTGCGAGTACGTAGAATTTCGAGGTCCACTGGGGTTTCCCTTCAACGGCTCCGTTATCTCGACGCCGGGTCGAGAGCACAAGCATGCAGCCGCCACAACACTTCTCTCTGCCGGCCTATTCGGTACAGGTCCTCAGGAATCCCCTCATTTCGAGAACGGCCTGATTTCGGCGCTTTTGGCCCTCACGAGAGCGAATGGAGAGCCCTAAGGCCCCGCATTTGTCGTAGCGCGACCTCTCTCTTGACGTTGCGAGACCCGAACTCGCACTTAAGGACTCTGTCATACGAGACTCGCCTGCATCAAAATGCCAACCTCCAGTTGCATTTTGGCCCTCGAAAAATGAGGGTATGGCCTGAGGGCGGCATCCAAAGGAGCAGCCACCGCGGGGAGGAAATGAAAGCTCTGATCGAGCAGGATTTCCAGGAATCCCGGAACGGATATTCCCATATATCGGGGGTTCAGAAGTGAACAGAGATCCAGAACAACGGCATAGTAGTTATGTTATCAATTTTGAAGATTTTCCCCTGAGAAGGGAAAACAGTGTCATTAGCTGGTTTTAGATTTACCCCGGAATCCAAGCGTGCAGAAATGCTATCTAACGGGATAGTGCCGCAGGATTACCCAATTTACGTTGCGTCAGATTGGCCAGAGTTACTTTCTATAGTCGATCGTTTTGTGGAACATTCTAGAGTTATACTGCCCCCTGACCATTTATGGAATAAAACGGTTGCCCACTATTGGTGGCGGTGAGCGCATGGAGAAAGCAATGAAACATAGAAATTCAGAAGCTCGAAGGCAATTTCTCTTTCACCCCAATTTGTCATCTCACTTGTCCTTTTCCTTCTTGCACAGTGGAATGGTGTCGGTGCGCCCCACAACGTCATAGCCTTCTCGGACTTTGTTCCTCTTCTGGAATTCTGCAGTCGCGCGTACATGAAGCCTGGGGCTAGCCTGGGCATGATCTTTTCACGCTTCGAGGATAGGCTTCGCTACGCGCCGTCAGACTCTTCCGCACCTTCCCTTTCCCGGAAGGATTTAAGACCAGCACCACGTTAGAACGGGTCGGCGAAACCTATCATGCGTTCCGCGCTCAATCGATGGTCGCCCGCGACGAAGGTCTAGCCAAAGATATTTGAAATTTCAGGACGGTGGCGCGAGCAGGTGGGTGGGGTTCGTGGTGGCCGGGGCCAAGCTGATCGTCTCGCCGCCCAGGCACGATCCCAGGCGGATCAGCGTCCTGGTGACGGTGAACGTGCGGGGGGAGATCGCGACGAGGCTGAGCTCGTGACCGGGACCGCATTGCAGCAGGGCATCCAGCCGGTCTCGGTCCGGGTTCCGGCCAGCGGCTGATACCGGCAGCCGCGCGGCACCCGGGTAGGCCGTCACGGTCATGGACGGCATCCGCAGGACCCGAGCCCGGTCCCGAGCCCGGTCCCGGCCCTGGCCCGGGCGCGAACACGACCTCACTGTCGTGATCGAGGAAGACCGAGCCGGCGTACCCGGACCTGGACCTGGTCAGCCGCGGCCGGCGCCGAGGTCGCGGATGTGCAGCGCGTGCCCGGATGGACCGCACGGAACCGTGTCGTAGATCAGGTACCTGCCGTCGGCACTGTATGACGGGTCACCCGGGTATGGCGTTGTTGCCGGTCCCCGTCATCGGGACCAGCACCTGTTCCGGCCGCCGCGGAATGGGACCGTATCGATGGTCTGCGCGCAGCTGCCCTGCCCTGAGAGAAGGTCACCGTACGGCCGTCCGGGGAAAGCCGCGGATCGCCCAGCCCGCCGCCGGGCATGGGCACGGTCAGCTTCCTGATCAGGTGGCCGTCGGTCGCGGAGTACAGGCCACCACGGCCATGCTGGCTGTGGTGGCCCGCGAGACGCACGCGCCGGCCCGGCCGGATACTACCTGCAACCATCGCGCCACCTTCTTGCCCGCCTGACTCGTAGACGCGCCAGATGGCCGGGGGGTTGCGCCGAGCCCGGACGACTCCCGCCAGCTCCGCCGACCCCGGAATGTGCGAAAAGCCGGGGACTATAGGACGAAATCGCACTGTTGAATGGACGCGGCATGCTACTTGATCATGGAGGTCTTCGAGGTCTGCATGAATGAGGTGTGGCATGCCCGCAATGGCATTGTCGTGCGTGGACGCACGTGGTCGAATCCGGTCCCTGCGCCCAGGATCTGGCCGCAGGTGCGTGGCAGCGGCTGGAATCGCTGCCTGACCCGCGCTCACCGCAAGGGCGGATCTGCCCGCTGGTGGCTTAGCCTGGGCCTGGAGGGCATCGAACTACCGTTCGGCCTCGGCAGCGGCGTCGGCAGTGGAGTCGGTCATCTGGGTGTTCCTTCCCGTGGGCTGCGGACTTCCTGGTGAAGCCCGCCATCCCTAGAAGGAATGACTACTCTCCGTATATTTCCCTATGTGTTGTGTATCGGGGCATTCCGCGCGGAGGCCCGGCCAGGGATCAGAACGACGGCGGC
>CAVYIZ010000086.1:0-112085 GCA_963768555.1 uncultured Alphaproteobacteria bacterium | reverse complement strand
CCTCGTTGATTGGCGTGTCCTTTTGGCGAGCGGCAGCTTGGAGGCCGTGATCTGATACTTGATCGACCGCGCCTGCTTCTCCGAGATCTCGGCGCGCAGGAGGTCGCCGACGAAGCGCTGCGGCTCGTGCTTGCGCTTGAGCGCGGTCGCGAGCGTCTCATCGTAAGCGGCCTTCATGCCGTAGAGCTTCAGCGAGCCCATCATGTCGAGGACTTCGGTCCGTTCCATCGTCAGGCGCTCCTCAAGCTGTCGTATCGGGCGCAGTCGGCGACCGGGGCATGGCGCAGGCTGAGCGCGACGGGGGTGTGGATCGGCGGCGCCGGTCCGGGATCGCTCCGCCGCGCCAGGATGTTGAGGACGACGTCGGCCGAATGAACATTCTCGGCGAGCGCCTGGGCGCAGGCCGCCTCGACCGCCGGCAATCCGTCGGAGAGCACCGCGGCGAGAATTTGACGAACTGCCGGTCGCCGTCGTCGGAGCCTGAGAGCTTGCGCTGGATGCCGTCCAGCGCCGCCGGCAGCACCCAGTCCCTGAACGGCGCGCCGTTGCGCAAGGCGCCGGGCTTGCGCGCCAGGACCGGCACGTAATGCCACGGATCGTACTCGATCTTGCCGCGGCCGAACGCCCGCGGGTGCTCCGCGACAACCCGCCCGTCCTGGCGGATGACGATGCGGTCGGCGTAGGCGTGGATGTCGACCGGGCGGCCGACGGCGCTCGCCCTCACCGAATATCGGTTGTTGTCGAACCGCACGAGGCAGGTCTTCGACACCGAGGCCGGCAGCGCGTGGAATCCGTCGAAGCGGCCGCGATAGGGAATAAGCTTCGGACGCTCGTCCTCGAACGCCTCCCAGATCGTCTTCCCGCTCTGCTCGGGGTGAGCGTGCGCCTTGGCCCAGACGACACATTTGTCGATGAGCCAGGCGTTCAACTCCCCGTAGCTCTTGAACCGCAGACGCGGCGTGAAGAAACGCTCGCGCACGAGGCCGACCTGGTTCTCGACCTGGCCTTTCTCCCAGCCCGCCGCCGGCGTGCAGGCGACCGGCTCGACCAGGTGGTGCGAGCACATCTGGAGGAAGCGGCGATTGTACTGGCGATCCTTGCCGACGAAGACCGTCTCCACCGCCGTCTTCATGTTGTCGTAGATTCCGCGCTGGCAGGCGCCCTTGAAGAACGCGAACGCCCGTTCGTGGGCATCGAACACCATCTCCTGGCTCTCGCGCGGGTAGGCGCGCACGAACATCATGCGGCTCATGCAGAGCCGCACGTGGGCGACCTTCACCGTCGTCGTCACGCCGTCCATGACGACGATCTCGTGGCTCCAGTCGAACTGGTAGGCTTCGCCCGGCGCAAACGTCAGGGGAATGTAGGCTTCCGCCGTCGCGCTCGCGTGCTGCTCGCCCCAGCGTCGCGCATACCGGCGAACAGCGTCGTAGCCGCCCTCGTAGCCGAGAGGCCGCAACTCCTCGTAAATGCGGATCAGCGTCAGCCGCTCGCGCGCCGGCGCCTCGGCGTTCGCCGTCAGAAGCCGGTCGAGCGCCTCCGTCCACGGCCCGAGCTTCGGCCGCGGCTGGACCTCGCGTTCATAGGAAAACGCCGTCTCCCCCGACCGCAGGATCCGCCGCACCGTGTTGCGCGACAGATGCACGGTCCGCGCGATCTCCTTGATCGGGCGTGGCAGAAATAGCGCATCCGGCAACGCGCCGCCCGAGGTCGAGTGGTTCGCCAACCTCAGCAACCCGAGCACGCGCCGCGCCTACCAGACCGCGGTGCGCGACTTCATGCGCTTTGCCGGCATCGGTCGCCCGGAGGAATTCAGGATCGTGACGCGCGCGCACCTCATCGCCTGGCGCGACGACCTCATGCGGCGCGGCCTCGGCGGCGGCACGGTCCGGCACCGGCTCGCGTCCGTGGCCTCGCTGTTCGACTATCTGTGCGACAAGAACGCCGTCACCCACAATCCGGTGAAAGGCGTCGAGCGACCGAAAACGGAAAGCGGCGAAGGCAAGACGCCCGCGCTCGGCGACCACCAGGCGCGCAAACTGCTCGATGCGCCGGACGACGACAACCTTCGCCAGCAAGCGCGACCGCGCCATTCTCTCCACCCTGCTCTTCCATGCGCTCCGGCGCGAGGAATTGTGCAAGCTCAGGGTCAAGGACTTCCGCCACGTGCGCAAGGGCGTGCCGCATCTCAAGGTGGCGGGCAAGGGCGGCAAGACGCGCTATTTGCCTTTGCATCCAGGCACCAACGCCCTGATCCACGAATATCTCGAGCGCCGGCCACGGCGCGGACGACGCCGGCGCGCTGTTCCGGCCCGTCCGCAACAACGCCACCGGCCGGTTCGATCAGGCGATCACGGCCGACGGCGTTTACAAGCTCGTGCGCGCCTACGCGGCGCGGCTCGGGTTCGAGATCGGCGCGCACTCTCTCCGCGCGACCGCCGCCACCAACGCGCTCGACCACCAGGCCGACATTGCGAAGGTGCAGGAGTGGCTCGGCCACGCTAATATCGCCACCACGCGCATCTATGATCACCGCCGCACGCGGCTGGAGGACAGTCCGACTTTCAAGGTCGCCTACTGACGCGGCAATTCACCACGTGCCGTCTAGGCCACTTAACATGGGCCTTATGCGAGTTTTGAGAGATCGTCGGCTGGCCGGAATCGACCCTTTGCTGCCCTTCGAGATTGGCCCTATGAACGGGCGAGAGGCGCGAGAAAGCGGGCTTAGACTGAACGCATAGATTGCGCCTCGGGTCTCTGAGAGACGTGCAGCTACTGGCTGGACATTCCTTGAGTGCGCGAAGGCGGACACCGGATGACACATTGATTTCTGGCATGATAGTTCTCTCGCCTTCGGAAAAATGGACAGGGAGGCCATTGTGTGCCGTAAGCATCTCCTCCAAAAATTTAGATTGATTCCAGTCCTGTTGCTGACAATAACTGCGGCGGCATATGCCCAAAACAGCTTTCCGCCGAATAACACAATGCCGCCGCCGCCCGATGTACGAAAAACGCCGCCAGCAAATCTAAGGAACACCCCGCCGCCTATTCCAGGTGTTTGCCCACAACTCCAGAGAATTGGCCCTTTTCAAACGAGCGATGAGGCCGAACTTGCGGCACAATCAGCGAGATATCAAGTACTCCAAGCGTCATCTGTATATAGTCAGGGCTGGCCAGGTTCTCATTTCAGCCCTTTGAGATACTTTTTCGATGTCTATATTTTTAGTCCGTGCAATTGATTCTTAAGCGATTAAGAGGTTAACGCCCCTGGATTCCGGAGCGAAGCGCAACGAGGTTAAGAGAAGCGGATTTGAACATCCTTTCCGAGTTCGGCAAGCAAGGCTTGGAACGGCGTCTTGAAGCCGAGGCATTTGCGGGGCGTGAGGTTGGTCGTGAGGACGATCTCCTGGATTTCCCGGTCGGATGTCTGGTCGATATCAAGGTTGCGCGGCAGCCATTGGCGTAAGTGTCCATTGGCGTTTTCGACGCCGCCTTTTTGCCATGAGGCATAAGCGTCGCAGAACCAGGTGGTCATGTCGCGCATCGTCCTGAGCAGGCCGTGCTGGGCGAAGGCGGTGTCGTTGTCGAAAGTGATTGATCTTCGCAGATGAGGATTGATGCGGCCGAACACCGCGAGCATCGCGGAGATGGTTTCAGCGGCGGTTTTCCCTGTGAGCCGCATGGCGAGCGTCACCCATGACTTACGCTCATGCAAGACGAGCACAGGCCGCGCGCGCTTGCAGATGGGCCAGAAGTAACGAAACGCTTCTCTGATACGCATAAGCGGACAGAGGTGGAACGCCGCTCGGACAGGCGGCGAGCAACCCGAGGCATTTCCTAGCCATTGGCGTCTCGGTCGCGTTGGGGGAGATGACGGGCTCCCGCTCCGGGCCCGCGGCGGACGCAAGACCGCAACCGCCTGACTGACTTCAGTTATCCGCTTGTTCTGTTCATGATTTGTCCACTTATGCGTACCAAGAGGCCGTTTCGTTAGTTCTGGCCTAGTAGATGTCGGTTCCGGCGATTGGGCGCTTGTTTATCAGAAAACAACAAGTGATCCCGTTCAAACCACGACAGTTTTTAACTTTCCGCATCCGGTTTCCGCACGTCGGGTGAGATTGCTTATCAAGGACTCGACCCCACCCGCGGAGCAAGGCGCGGTCGCGCAAGCCTAAGCGCGCGCCGAATCGGTCCCCCTGTACCTTTTCTCAAGCGGTTCTCGGAATGCACGCCACCGGTCGCGCGAAGTGAAGCGTTCAGTAAGCAACCTTGAAAGTCGGGCTGTCCTCCGGCCGCGTGCGGCGGTGATCATAGATGCGCGTCGTGGCGATGTTGGCGTGCCCAAGCCATCCTGTCGCGCGGGGAACGCCTGACCCGTGCTCGGCGTCAACCAAGCGCGCCCGCGCGCAGGGCTTCGTGATCCTGGATTACATGGACCGTTGGGAAAGCTCGGTGGTGCGCTGGCGGACTGGGTGCGCGCGGGACGGCTGCGCTACGAAGAGGATATCCTGTAAGCCCGGTCGCGGTTTTTGAGGGCGAGGTGGGGATCTGTTGATCGTGGTTGGTGAGGTCGAGATGGTTTGAGCCATCGGCGAACTTGATCGCGGACGCGGGGCTCAGGTGGTCTGCGGCGGATCGAGTTTGGCGATCTGGTCTACGAACCGTTGCGTGTACTCCGGGTCGAAGTCGTCCGGCGTGCGGTCGACGATCTCCAGCACACGACGATAGCAGGCGACGGCCTCTCGGTTTTCGCCCGCTTGTCATGGACGTGGCCGAGGAACTCCCATCCGTCCGGGATATCCGGATAGCGTTCCTTCTCCTTTCCACTTCTTCTATAACAACTTACCTCTCCTCATCTCCCCTGTGGCGGTGAAGCGCCACTATCGCTCCGCTTCCGCCAGGCGCTCTCGCGCCTCGCGCTCGGCCTGCTGGGCGGCGAGCCGCTCGTGCTCGGCCGCCTCGTCCCGCGTCAGGCAGCACGCCTTGTATTTCTTGCCGCTTCCGCAAGGGCAGCGATCGTTGCGTCCAGGCCTGGCCATCGGGGTCGAGCGCCTTCTGTCGGGAGGACGCATCCTTGTACGCAGCGCTGCTGGCCGACGCCGAGATTCCATGACCTCCTGCTCGCCGTCGACCGCGATCTGGCGGAAGCTTGCCGGACCGAGGGCTGCGCCTGCGGCGGGCGCCGGCACATGGCGCGCTACGCCCGCAAACCGCGCGGCCGGCCGTGCCGTCTCGGGCCCGAGCACGACCAGCGCTTCAGCTTTTGCTGCGCCGTCGACGGCTGCCGTTCGCGGGCCACGCCGCCGTCGCTGCGCTTCCTCGGGCGCAAGGTCTATGTCGCGACCGTCGTCGTGCTGATCTCCATTCTGCAGCACGGCGTCAGCGACGCGCGGCTCGGACGCCTGAGCGAGGTCGTGTCGGTCGACCGGCGCACGATCGCCCGCTGGCGCAGGTGGTGGCGCGACACGTTCCCGGCGACCCCGTTCTGGAAGGTGGCGCGCCCCGTCTTCATGCCGCCGCCCGACGGGACGCAGCTTCCGGCGGCGCTGATCGACCGCTTCGGCGGCGATGCGCAGGATCGGCTGGTCGCCCTGCTGCGCTTTCTCGGCCCGGTCACCGGAGGCGCCCGCATGCGGGCTTTCTGACGGGCGCGGCCGACCCGCAGAGCATGCTCGTCGCGGGCGTCCGGACACTGCGCCTACGCTCGAGCGCATCCTGACGAGAGGAGCGCCGGCATGGGCGGAGAGACGCGAGGGCGGCGGGTTCACGAGCGGTGGGCGCACTTGCGCTTCTCCGTCGTCGGCCAGCTGTTGGCCGCGCCGCCCGACAAGGGCGAGCTGAAGGCTGCGATCGAAGGGCTGGCGGCTCGCACGTGGCGGCATCCGACCACCGGCGAGCCCGTGCGCTTCGGCTTCTCGACCATCGAGCGCTGGTACTACCGCGCCCTGCGCGAGCGCGCCGATCCGGTGACCGTTCTTCGCCGCAAGCTGCGCGCCGACGCCGGTCGGCAGCCCGCCGTCGGCGAGGCGGTTCGGCGCGCGGTGCTCGCCCAGTACGCCGCCCACAAGAGCTGGAGCGTCAAGCTCCACCACGACAACCTCGTCGCTCTGGCCGAGGCGCAGCCCGATCTCGGGCCCGTGCCGTCCTATCCCACGCTGCGCCGCTTCATGCGAGCCAACGGCCTCGACAAGCGCCGGCGCCTCACGTCGCGCCGAACGGAAGGGGCCGAGCGCGCCGAGGCGCGCCTCGTCGAGCGCGAGGTCCGCCGCTACGAAGCCGAGTACGTTAACAGCCTGTGGCACTGGGATTGCCACCACGGGTCGCGCAAGGTTCTGACGGCCCGGGGCGAGTGGGTGACGCCGATCCTGTTCGGCGTGCTCGACGATCGCTCGCGCCTCGCCTGCCATCTCCAATGGTATCTGTCCGAGACCGCCGAGGTGATCGCGCACGGCCTCGCCCAGGCGTTTCAGAAGCGCGGCCTGCCGCGCGCGGCGCTCAGCGACAACGGCTCGGCCATGACGGCGGCCGAGATCAGCGAAGGCCTCGCGCGCCTCGGCGTCCTGCACCACATGACCCTGCCGTACTCGCCCTACCAGAACGCCAAGCAGGAGGCGTTCTGGGGTCCGGTCGAGGGCCGGCTCGTCGCCATGCTGGAGCATGTGCCCGACCTGACGCTGGCGTTCCTCAACGAGGCGACGCAGGCCTGGGTCGAGCACGAGTACAACCGCACGGTCCACTCCGAGATCGCCGCCACGCCGCTCGCCCGCTTCCTCGAAGGGCCGGCGGTGACGCGGCCGTGTCCGGGCAGCGTCGCGCTCCGCCTCGCCCTCACCCGCAGCGTCACGCGCACGCAGAAGAAGAGCGACGGCAGCATCGTCATCGACGGCCGACGCTTCGAGCTGCCGAACCGCTATCGCCATCTCGACCGCGTCGAGGTGCGCTACGCCGAGTGGGACCTGAGCGCCGTCCACCTCGTCGACGAGCGCACCGGCGACGTGCTGACGCGCCTCTATCCGCAGGACAGGACGCAGAACGCCAGCGGCCTGCGTCGAGCGCTCGAGCCGCTCGGTCCGCCGCCGTCGGAGCCGGCTCGTCGATCGCCCGCGTCGCCCATCCCGCCGCTGTTGCAGCGCCTGCTCGACGCGCAGTCGCGCGCCGGGCTTCCGCCCGCCTATCTCCCCAGGGACGAGGACGAAGGAGAGACCTCATGAACAGGAAGATGCTCGCCCTCTACGGCCTCAAGTGGAACCCCTTCGCTCCCGACGTGCCCGTCGAGGCCCTGCACGTCGGCCGCCGCATCGAATCCTTCTGCTGGCGCGCCGAGCAGCTCGTCGGCGAGGGCGGCTTCGCCCTGGTCACCGGCGCGCCCGGCGCCGGCAAGTCCGTCACGTTGCGCATTCTCGCCGACCGGCTGGAGGCCAGGCGGGACGTGAAGGTCGGCGTCGTCAGCCGGCCGCAGTCGGGCCTCTCCGACTTCTATCGCGAGATGGGCGATCTGTTCGGCGTCGAGCTTTCTCCCCACAACCGCTGGGCCGGCGCCAAGGTCTTGCGCGAGCGCTGGCAGGCGCACATCGACGCCGCCCTGTCGCGCCCGGTGCTGACACGCTGACGCCTGAGCAAGAGGCGGACCTGCGCGGTCTTGCCCGAGCGCACAAGACGCCGCGCAAGCTGGCGGAACGGGCCGAGATGATCTTGCGCTCGGCGGCGGGTACAGGGGTGCGCGAGATCGCCCGCCAGCTTGGCGTTTGGCCGAAGACAGTGCGCCATTGGCGCAGCTGCTGGCTGTCCGGCCAGGCGGAGGCCGCGACTGCGGCGTCGGTCGGGCGCTTTTTAAAAGAGGCCGACCTCAAACCGCATCTCGTGCGCGGCTGGCTCACGCCCAAGCCGGACCCTGAGTTCGAGAGCAAATGCGCCGAGGTTTGCGCGTTCTATGTTCTATCATGAGGCGCCCGCGGCGGCGCAGCAGGACGTTCGCACGGTTTCGGTCGATGAAATGACCGGCGTGCAGGCGTTGGAGCGCGCCGCCCCCGACTTGCCGGTCCAGCCGGGCAAGGTCGCCCGGCGGGAGTTCGAATACGTCCGCCACGGCACGCAGACGGTGATTGCGGCTTTCGACGTGGGGCGACCGGCCAGGTGACCGCCAGCGTCGGCGAGACCCGCACCGAGCAGGACTACGCCAACTTCCTGGACAGCCTGTTCGCCGCCGGCGCGCCGACCTCGAAGTGGCGCGTGATCGCCGACAATCTCAACACGCATGTCTCGGAAAGCGTGGTGCGTCTGGTCGCCCGCTTGTGCAATATCGAGGACGACCTCGGCGAGAAGGGCAAGTCGGGCGTGCTGGCTTCGATGGCCACGCGCGAAGCTTTTCTCCGCGATCAAAGCCACAGGATCAGCTTTCACTTCACGCCCAAACACGCCTCCTGGCTCAACCAGATCGAGATCTGGTTCTCCATCCTCGCGCGCAAACTCCTGCGCCGCGCCAGCTTTACTTCCAAAGAAGACCTGAAGGCTCGCATCGAAGCCTTCATCGCCTACTTCAATCGCACCCTCGCCAAGCCGTTCAAGTGGACCATGACCGGCAAACCGCTCGCCGCATGACCCAACAAATGGGGTTCGTTCTTTCGGCGAGGCGTACTAGTACGGGCGGAGAGCCTCAGAAAGCTGCCGTAGGCGGAAGGCGACAGAGGCGCCAAGTGCTGCCGTTCCGGGACCAAGCTCATTCGCGCCACCGGCTCAGACGCTATGGGCCAGCACGAACTCTGACTTGAACCTCGTGTAGGCCCCACGTGATGCGGACTCACCTGCAAGGCGCTGTTTGAGAGCCTGATATTTGGCCCGCACCGCGGCCTAAAGCATTAGCGGGTTGCTGTCGGCGTCAAGGGCGCGGCAGGCAGAGCGGCAACGGGGCGACTACGCCTTTCACGTGTTCCTACAGCACAAAACGCTTTCCGACCGCCGACGAGACGAAGCGATCCCCGAACCGCTGGGCCAGTTGTCCCAACGCCCGCCAGCCGGTGCAGTGCGCCGCGGCGATCAGCTGGAGGTCGAAGGCCTCTAGCGCGTCGGCGGTCTCCAGAATGATCGCCTCGGTCGGCCAGCCAGGTGGAAGCCGCCCAAGACGCCGAACAGGGGGATGCGCTCCGCCGCGTGCGTGAGAACATTGATCAGGCCGGCGTGCGAACAGGCCGTGAAGACGAACAGGTCCTTGTTCGCCAAGTGGACGGCGACGAACCGCTCATCCATCAGGGGCTCATCGGGGGTCCACTCGCCGGCGGCGTCCAGTCTGTGCTGGCCGGGCATGCCCTTTTCGAAGGACGTCACCCGCGGGATCTCGCCGCTGATGAAGACGGTGTTCGATAGGACCGACTGCTCGTTACGGGCGATGATGAGATCAGCCCCGTTCGCCGCCAGGACATGCTCGCTGGGAATGTCCTCCATGGGCATGAGACGGCCATCATTGGCCTTCACCGCACGCGAGGCGAACATGTCGGGGTGCATGTAGGCCGGCACGCGCCGGCCCCCGTTCGCCAGGGTCATCATCTGCAGCGCGCGCGGCATCGCCCCCGCCTGGTCCCAGTGGCCGTGCGAGAGCATCATCGCATCGACGCCGCCCATATCGACGCCGAGCCTGATGACGTTGCGCTCGAAGATGGACTCGTCCGGGCCCGTGTCGAACAGAAGCGTGTGTTGTGACGACGGGGTCCGGGTGGTGATCAGGCAGGACAGGCCATGGGCGGCGCAGCAAAGGCACCGTCCGCTCAGCCATTTCATCCCCCGCCGCCATGCGCCGGCCATCTCCGTTTCAACGAACCCGGGATTGGTCGACAAGCTGTCGGTGCCGTTGTCCACCAGGATGGTGATCTCGAGGCTCTCGACCGGCTGGATCATCGCTGATGCGCCTCACGTCTTGCGGAAGGGTACAGACCAGGCTGCACGCCCGACCGCGCCGTCTCCCCTCGGACCATTTTACAAGCGGGCGCTCGGGACGCCAGTCGAGCGCCTTCTGGTTAGGCGGGGGGTGACCTGTACCTGACTTCAAAATCTGCGCCAGCCGCGAAAGGATTAGAGCGCGCCGGGCGAGCTGGAGGTGGCGCCGGCGGCGGCAGCGCCATCTGGGGCCAGATTGCGAGCGATGAAGGGCTGCCGACCACCCTCTACCTCCTCCGATGAGAATAGGAACGGAGCTCATATCGGCGGCGCCTGCTACGCTTACTTTTCGGCGATCAGCATGCCGAGCGGAGCCAGCGGCCCGACCGGGATGAAGTCGAAGTCCATCAGGCCGGCTTGGCCCATCGGCAGGCCATGCACGTGGGTCTTGGCGGCGTCGACGGACTCAGCGTTCACGAGGAACACCACGCCCGGGGCGTCCAGCTTGAACCACATCTGCTCGATGACGCCCGCCCACGGGGTGCCTTCCCACTGCGCCGGCGCTCCCGGCGGCCGCGGTGCAAGAGCCTCGGGACTGCTAGCGATAAGTGGGCTTCCCATTAGCTAATCCTTCACGCGAGCAAGGGGCCGCAAGCCCATGGGCGAATTGATCCGTCCGCGCTTCGGCCAGCCCTGCTTCGTGTGCCGCGCGACGGTTCCGACGTAGCGGATCGCCTTCTTGCAGTCTGAGGCGGCGCTGGAGCGGCGCCGGTTTCTCAAGAGCGACATTCTCTGTGTCGAGCACGGGCCAGCGAAGCGTCCCGGCGCGACCGTCGAGCCGCGCCGATGAAAGCAATCCGCTTCGACCTCGCTCCCCTCGCGGTCGGAAGCGCGCCGGCGGCGGGGCTCACGGATGCACTGAGCTCGGCCGCCGGCTACGCGCTGAACGAAAAGGCGGACGCGACCCGGCGGGCCTATCGCTCCGACCTCCGCCATTTCGCCGCCTGGTGCGAAACGGTGCAGGCCGTCGCCCTCCCGGCGCAGCCGGCGACGGTGGCCGGCTATCTGGCGTCGATGGCCGATTCCGGCCTCAAGGCCTCCTCGATCATGCGGCGGGCGGCGGCGATCGCCTACGCCCACAAGCTCGGCGGCTTCGAGAGCCCGATTAACGAAAACGTTAAAGCGATAATGCGCGGCATCCGGCGCAAGTTGGGGACCGCGCGGAAGGGCAAGGCGCCCGCCACGGCGGCGGTCGTGGCGAAGCTCACGCGCAAGATGCCCGACACGCTGGTCGGCAAACGCGACCGGGCGCTGATCCTGATCGGCTTCGCCGCGGCGCTCCGGCGCAGCGAGCTCGTCGCCCTGAACGTCGGCGACGTCGAGCGCAACGATTCCGGGGTCTTTCTGCATATCCGGCGGTCGAAAACGGATCAGGAAGGCGCGGGCGCGCTGATCGCCGTGCCGGACGGCAAGAAGCTGAAGCCGGTCGAGGCGCTCGACGCCTGGCTCACGGCGGCGGGGATCCGCAACGGCGCGCTGTTCCGCGGAATCGACAAGGCCGGCGGGCTCGGCGAGCGCCTCACCGGGCAGTCGGTGGCGCTGATCGTCAAGCGCTGGGCCAAGACCGCCAGAGTTCGATCCGACTCTGTTTTCCGGACACTCGCTGCGCTCGGGCTTCGTCACCAGCGCGCTCGAGGACGGCGCCGACGTGTTCAAGGTGATGGACGTCACGCGCCACCGGGCGGTCGCGACCTTGCGGGAATACGACCGGCGCGCCAGGTCGTTCAAGGATCACGCGGGGAAGGGCTTCCTATGAGCGGGCACGCTCCCACGGCAGACGAGGACTTGCGCGTCATCGCGCTCGCCGCGGCGCTCGAATGCGAAGGGCCCAAAGCCCTGACGGGCGAGGTGCTGGCCGCGGCGGAGGAGATCTATCGCTTCCTGAAAGGGCAGCGCGACGACGACGCGGGCAGCGGCACGGCGCACTGATGGTTCGCATGCTTCGCCCGGCCAAATCCGAGCGGTTCGCGGGCATGATGCTGTTGGCGGCGATGCGCCGGGCTTATCAGCGCCCGAGCTACTGCTCCACCGCTCTCGCCTGGCTCGAGCCGGGGCGGGACCAGTTCCGATAAAGGCCGCGGCGGCTGAGCCTTTATAGCGCTAACCGTCCTTTGCGGCTCGAATACTATGCTCAGCTTCCCGTCAGCCAGCAAATTAGACAGCCAGAATCGGACCCGAAGCCGACCTTCGCGCTGGCCTCAAGGGCGCGTACGGTTCGGCTCGTGGACGGAGTTTGCGCTCCGACCAGATCAACAGCTTGCGATCGAACAAACTCTAGCTCAGCGGCTCGGCCGGGGCTACTGCTCATGAGGCGGCTGATTCCGACGGGAGGCGCCTTAGATCCGGAGTCCGAGCACGGATCGGCACCGCCGATGCGCCTCGAAGCTCGGCTTATCGGATCTCAACGCGTCGCTCCGGGGCCGCGCCGCGGCGGCCCCGGGATTCGAGTTCCAGCCGATCAGTAGTCCATGCCGCCCATTCCGCCCATGCCGCCGCCGCCCGGCATGGCCGGAGCCTCCTTTTTCGGGTGCTCCGCCACCATGGCCTCGGTCGTAATCATCAGACCTGCGACTGACGCGGCGTCCTGCAGCGCGACGCGCACGACCTTCGCCGGATCGACGATGCCGGCGCTCAGCATGTCGACGTATTGCTCGGTCTGGGCGTCGAAACCGTAGGTCAGAGACTTGTTCTCGGCGATCTTGCCGACCACCACCGAACCCTCCGCGCCAGCATTTTCGGCGATCTGGCGGATCGGCGCCTCAAGCGCCCTGAGTACGATGTTGATGCCGGCCTGGATGTCGGGATTCTCGTCGCTGAGCTTGCCGATGGCGGCCTTGGCATGCAAGAGCGCCACGCCGCCGCCCGGAACGATGCCTTCTTCAACGGCCGCCTTCGTCGCGTGCACCGCGTCGTCGACGCGGTCCTTCTTTTCCTTGACCTCGACCTCGGTCGAGCCGCCGACGCGAATAATCGCGACCCCGCCGGCGAGTTTCGCCAGACGTTCCTGGAGCTTCTCGCGATCGTAGTCGGACTTCGTCTCTTCAATCTGCGCCTTGATCTGCGCGATCCGCCCCTCGATTTCCTGTTTCTTTCCAGCGCCTTCGATAATCGTGGTGTTTTCCTTCTCGATGCGAACTCGCTTGGTCTTGCCGAGCATCTGAAGGGTCACGTTCTCGAGCTTGATGCCCAGGTCCTCGGCGATCATCGTGCCGGCGGTGAGGACCGCGATGTCCTCCAGCATCGCCTTGCGGCGGTCACCGAAACCCGGCGCCTTGACCGCCGCGACCTTGAGGCCGCCGCGCAGCTTGTTGACGACGAGCGTCGCGAGCGCTTCTCCCTCTATGTCTTCGGCGACAATCAGCAGCGGCTTGCCAGCCTGGACGATGGCCTCGAGGATGGGGAGCAAAGGCTGTAGCGAGGAGAGCTTCTTCTCGTGAATGAGGATGTAGGCGTCCTCAAGCTCGGCCACCATCTTATCGGCGTTGGTGATGAAGTACGGCGAGAGGTAGCCGCGGTCGAACTGCATCCCCTCGACGACGTCGAGTTCGGTTTCTGCGGTCTTGGCCTCCTCGACCGTGATCACCCCCTCGTTGCCGACCTTCTTCATAGCGTCAGCGATCATCTTGCCGATCGCCTTGTCGCCGTTGGCCGAGATGGTGCCGACCTGGGCGATCTCGTCGGAGGACTGGACCTTCTTGGAGCGGTGTTGGATATCTTTGACGACAGCCGCCGCCGCTATATCGATGCCCCGCTTGAGATCCATCGGATTCATTCCGGCGGCGACGAGCTTGAGGCCTTCCTTAATCATCGAGGCAGTGAGAACGGTCGCGGTGGTCGTGCCGTCGCCGGCGAGATCGCTGGTCTTCGAGGCGACCTCGCGCACCATTTGGGCACCCATGTTCTCGAACTTGTCTTCGAGCTCGATCTCCTTGGCGACGGTGACGCCATCCTTGGTGATGCGCGGCGCGCCGTATGACTTGTCGAGAACGACGTTGCGGCCCTTGGGGCCCAGCGTCGCCTTGACGGCGTTGTTGAGGATGTCGACGCCGCGCAGCATGCGGTCGCGAGCGTCAGAAGAAAAGCGTACGTCTTTCGCGGTCATGATTTTCAATCCCTGGTTTGAGACGAGGGGGACAGGCGGCTTCAGGCCGCCTTTTTCTTGGGGGCGGATACGCCCTGAATCACGCCCATGACGTCGGACTCTTTCATGATCAAGAGATCCTCGCCATCGATCTTGACCTCGGTGCCGGACCATTTGCCAAACAGCACGCGGTCGCCCGCTTTGACGTCAAGCGGAACGAGTTTGCCGCTTTCGTCCCGGCCTCCCGGCCCCACGGCGATGACCTCGCCTTCCTGCGGTTTTTCCTTGGCTGTGTCTGGAATGATGATGCCGCCCTTCGTCTTGTCCTCTCCTTCGATGCGGCGGATGACGACGCGGTCGTGCAATGGACGGAATTTCATGGATTTCTCGCTCCCGGTTGACCCTTCAATGCCGGCCAGCGGCGAAAAGCCCTGGCGCTCGGCTCGGGTTTCAAGCGCTCAGTAGATAGCCACTGTTAGCACTCGTTACAAGAGAGTGCCAACCGCACGTTCGCCTGGCAGTTCGGCCACATAGTCGCCAGCTGGCAAGGACATGGTCCGGGCCGCCTAACTCGAATGCAGAGTTGGTGGATGAAGTCTGCGGGTCGTTCCGATCGTGGACCCTCCGACGGGCTCAAATGAGTTGAATGCGGGAGGTACTCTCGTGGACGTGCCGAACATGAAATTCACACTCGCAGGAAACCTCGAGGAGCTGAAGGCGAAGGGCCGGCTCGTCGTGCACGGCGCCCATCGCCCGATCCTCGTCGTCTACGAAAGCGGGCGGGTCTTCGCGCTCGACAATCGGTGTCCGCACATGGGCTTCCCGCTCGATCGTGGCAGCATCGAGGACGGAATCCTGACATGTCATTGGCACCACGCCCGGTTCGACCTCGAAAGCGGCTGCACCTTCGATCTGTGGGCGGACGACGCGCCGGTCTGCCCGGTCGAGGTGCGTGACGGGGAGATCTGGGTGAAGACGACATTTGGTCACGCTGATCCCGCCGCACACTGGCGCGACCGGCTTGACGGACGGACTCGCGCATGATATCGGCCTCGTCATCGCCAAGGCGGTGTAGGGCCAGCTCGTGGCCGGCGTCGCCGACAGCCGACATTCTGCGACAGACGGCGCTGTTCGGGGCCCAGAACCGCGACGGCTGGGGCGTCGGCCTCACGATCCTGACCGCGCTCGGCAATCTCCTGCCCGCACTGCCCGAGGAGGAAGCCTATCTCGCCCTCTTCCACGGCGCGCGCCGCGTGGCGGCGGACTGCGACGGTCAGGCGCCGCGGAGGGAACGTGCGCCGCTCGCGAGCCGGCCCGAACCGGCCGCGCTCAAGCGCTGGCTGCGGCGCTGGATAGAGGTGCGCCATCGCGAGGCCGCCGAGCGCACCCTGCTCACCGGGATCGACGCCGGCTGTCACCGCCCGAGCTCGCCGACGCCCTGCTCGCGGCCGAGACCGAGCGGGCCTTCGCCGACAGCGGGCACTCGCTCGACTTCATCAACAAGGCGTTCGAATGCCTCGACCTCATCGGCTGGGAGCATGCTTCCTCTGTTTTGCCGACTGTCGTCGGCCAGATGGCGGCGGCGCGCGGCGCCGAGGAGTCGACCGAATGGCGCCAGCCCGAGGACCTTGTCGCGCTTTGCGACGCAGCCGCCGGCCTGCTGCAGGCGCTTCGCGGCCGAGGCGCGCGGCGCGCAGGCATGGTCGGATCACGCTACGCTCGCGCGAGATCTACTGGGCGACGATCCCGCCGGAATCGTCGAGGCGATCAAGACGGCGAGTCCTTCAGGGCGCCGCTCCGACCGACCTCGGCCGTTCGCTCGCTTATGCTGCGGCGCTCAGGGTGGCGCGCTTCGGCAACGCCAACGAACACGGCGACTGGGAGACGGCGCACCATGTCTTCTCTTACGCGAACGCGCTGCACCGGATGCTGGAGCGGATCGGGACCGCCGGCATGCGATTTCCTCGCTGCCGCGCGGGGCGTGCTGCACGGTTCGATGGCCCTCTATCTCGACCGCTACCTCAACGTGCCGCCGGCCCGCATCCCGGGCGAGGACGGCGATCGGCTGGACGACCTGCCCGCGGGCGAGGAGCGATCCGGCCGCCCTGCTCGATGCATTCGACCGACAACGGCAGGTTGATCTGGCCGCAAGGCTGGTGGCGCGGCATCTCGCGCTTGGCCATTCGCCGCAGGCGCTGATCGACACGCTAGCGCGCGCATTGCTGCGTGAGGACGCCGGCTTCCATGCGTACCAGATGCTGGAGGCGGGAGTCCGACAGTTCGCGGTCTGGGGAGACACCGACGAGGGCCGGCGCATCCTCATCGCGGTCGCCCGCTATCTCGCCCCATTCGCCGACCGAGCGCGCTGCGCTACAGACGGCCGACATCGCCAGACGCCTGATGCGGGGCGGAGAGCTGCATCAGAGTATGGAGGCGTCGTGACGCGAGGCGCCTGCCTGTGGGGACATTCGCGCCAGCACTCACCCGTTCAGGAGCTCTTTCACCGCCTTGGCGGGCGAGTACGTGAGCTTGCGCGAAGCAGCGATCTTGATTTTCTCGCCGCTCGACGGGTTGCGCCCCTCGCGTTCCGGCGCTTCCTTGACTTTGAAGTTCCCGAACCCAGGAAGCGAAATCTCCTCGCCGTTCGCAGCGGCGCTCACGATGGACTTCAGCATGCTGTCGACGATCGCCTGGGCTTGCGTCTTGCTCACGCTGTGCGCCTCTCCAATTTTCGCGACGAGTTCGGACGTGTTCACTTCGGGCTTCCTTGAGAATTCAAAAGGGCCGGCTCTATTGCATGGCGTCCGCGTCATGTCATCCCGCGGCCGGGTGAGGTTGCGGTCGTACGCTTGAGGAATTGCGGATATATGCGACCGAAGCTTGAGTTGAGCTGGAGCCGACCGGTCGGTAGGGAGAACGATTCTGGAGACGTCACTCTATCGGCCGGTCAAGGTCTTCCTCGAAGGGCTCGGCTTCGTCGTCAAGGGCGAAGTCGGAGGCTGCGATCTGCTGGCGTTGAAGGGCGACGGCCCCCCTGTCGTCGTGATCGGCGAACTCAAACTGACCTTCAACCTCGAACTCGTCCTGCAAGGGGTCGACCGCGCCGCCGCCTGCGACGAAGTCTGGCTGGCTGCTCGCCTCTCCTCGCGCGGAAAAGGGCGTGAAAGCGACGCCAGGTTTCGCAATCTTTGTAGAAGGCTCGGTTTTGGCTTGCTCGGAGTGCCGAACGGGATAGTCGAGGTCCTGCTCAGTCCGACCGCGCCGCCGTCGCGCAAGAATCCCCGTCGCCGATCCTGCCTCGTCGAGGAGCACCGGCACCGCCGGGGCGATCCTGTCGAAGGCGGAGGATCCACCCCGACGGCGTACCGGCAGCGCGCTCTCGCCTGCGCCGCCGCGTTGGCGCAGGGTCCGCGACATCCACGAGACCTCAAGGCGTCGATCCCGGACGCTCAAAAGATTCTTCACGGGAATGTCTATGGCTGGTTCGTCCCCGTCGAGCGCGGAGTGTACGATCTGACCGAGTCAGGCCGGGGCGCGCTTCTGCGCTGGCCGCAGCCGGAGATTGGTGGCTTCCGATCGCCCGACGCCGCGTGACATCCCTTCAGAGGTAAGACTGGAGGTTGGGGGGATCGAAAGGCGAAGGGGCAACCCGCGCGGCGAGAATTCCGCAAGAGGGAGAAGATCATGACGTCCGCATTGCCGAGTACGGGGCTGGAATTGCGCTCGACCATCACGGGTACCGGCGAGCTGGAGCTTTCGCTCGTCAACGCGCCTATTCCGACGCCCAGGCCCGACGAAGTCGCCGTACGCGTCGAGGCGGCGCCGATCAACCCGAGCGACCTCGGCCTCCTCCTCGGACACGCCGACCTCTCCACCGCCGCCGCGTCCGTTCACGACGGGCTGCCAGTGGTGAGAGCGCAAATTCCCCAAGGCCTGATGAAGGCGATGACGATCCGGATCGGGCAATCCATGCCTGTCGGCAACGAGGGCGCAGGCGTCGTCATTGCGGCCGGCGACTCGCCGGAGGCGCAGGCGCTGATCGGCAGGACGGTCGCCGTCATCGGCGGCGCCATGTATTCGCAGTACCGCTGCGTGCGGACGAAGGACTGCCTCGTGCTTCCCGAGGGCGCTACGCCGGCAGACGGCGCTTCGGCCTTCGTCAATCCGCTGACCGCCCTGTCGATGGTCGAGACCATGCGCTCGGAGGGGCACAAGGCGCTGGTCCATACCGCAGCGGCGTCGAACCTCGGCCAGATGCTGAACCGCATCTACCTCAAGGACGGCGTAGGCCTCGTAAATATTGTTCGCGACGCCAGGCAGGAGGAGCTGCTCCGCGGGCTCGGAGCGCGCCACGTCTGCAATTCGAGCGCGCCATCCTTCGTCGACGATCTGAACCGCGCAATCGCAGAGACGGACGCGACACTAGCGTTCGACGCCATCGGCGGCGGCGCGCTCGCTTCGCAGATCCTCGCGGCGATGGAAATCTCCGCCGCCAGGGCGTTGCCCAGCTACAGCCGATATGGAAGCTCGGTTCACAAGCAGGTCTATATCTATGGCGGTCTCGATACGCGGCCGACCGAGCTCAGGCGTTCGTACGGCATGGCCTGGGGCGTCGGCGGGTGGCTATTGTTCCCATTCCTGCAGAGGCTCGGGGCGGAAAAAGCGGCCCGGCTGCGCGACCGAGTCGTCGCGGAACTGAAGACCACGTTTGCGAGCCATTACTCGCACGTCGTTTCGCTGCAGGAGGCCCTGCATATTCCAAACCTCATAGCCTACAACCGGCGCGCCACCGGCGAGAAATTCCTGATCGCGCCGCATATTCGCCGATGCGCTCGCCAAAATGCTGTCTCGGGTCAAGATCGAGATCGTCAAACGATCCGATCAGGCGAAAGGCTTCATCACGCTGCCCAAGCGCTGGATCGTCGAGCGAACGATCGCCTGGCTCAACCGCTGCCGAAGACTGGCCAAGGACTGGGAGAACCTCAACCTCACAGCCCTCATGTTCCTCCGCTTCGCGTCCATCCGCCTCATGTTGCGAAGGCTCTGCAATCCCGCATGAACTTCCGAGTCGAACTCTCAGCAATTCGTGGTAGAGCTTGCTCAGACCATCTGACATGACCTGCTCCCCGCGGCGTTGTGCCCAACATGATCTCCATTGGAGACGAGCATAGCGACTGCCGGGGGAATGTTGGCCAGTGGCGACGCCTTGGCGTCGCGGGACTGCCCACAGGGGCCACTTTTCCACAGCGGAGTCTGGGGAAAAGCATAAATTCTTCCCTGAGGGATCATAGACAAAACGAGTCGAACATTGTCATTGAGGCTCTGGGGCGATCAAGCTGCAGCCAAGAGATCGACGACGCGTTGGATGGCGGTGTCGGCGCGGTGATAGGCGGCTTCGAGCCGGCTGTGTGGACGGTATTGCGGGTCGGGTCGGTGATGGAAGCGGCTGTTGGCGAGGGGGCCGCACAGGCGCTTGTGGAAGAAGAGGAAGAGTAGGGCGACTTGGACGCCCTTGGGTGAGAGCCGGTAGGCGTAGCGCGAGCCGTCGCGCTCGATCAGGCCGTGTCCCTTGAGCTTGCGCAAGTCGTAGCGGAGCTGGTTCAGGCGGTAGGTGTTCTCAGAGAGGTCGAAGGTGTCGAGGACGGCTTGATGGATCTGCCGGGTCGTCCAGCCGCCGATCTGAGGACCGCCATGCAGGAGGACCTCGAACAGGCGGATGATGCGCGGCTCGTGGATCTTGAGGCCGGGATAACGCACCGCGCCGATCGTGATCGGATGGGCGAGGCGCTGCAGCAGCGGGAAATCGACATGCACGTTGAGCCACTCGGCCTGGAAGCCGGCGAAGCGATCCGTGATCGCCTGGAAGGTGGTCCGCACGGCGTCGAGATGGTCGAGCCCCTTGCGCAGGCCGAAGTCGGTGAGATTGTTGGAGACCAATTCGTTGCGCAGAAAGGTCCGGAACTTCTCATACTGTTTGAGGAAGCCGCTCTTGAAGTAGGCGCGGAAGACATGATGGCCGTGCTCGATCTGGTCGATGACCGTGGCCAGCTTGCCATGCATCCGGCGACTGACCCGCTTGCCGAAGATCGTGGCGATCTTGTCGGCGCTGAGCCGCCACAGGCCGAGTTCGCAGCTGCGCTCGAATAGCTTGTGGATGGGAAAGCGGCGCCTGAAGATGAAGTTGCGGCAGTACTCGATCTGGGAGATGGCGTAGAAGCGTGACAGGTTGAGCTTGGCGCGCTCCTTCTTTGAGAACTTCGGTCCGAGGATCAGGGTCCAGTAGTCGAGGCGCCGGCGGATGATCTCTGGGCTCAGCCGGTCGGCCGCCGCCTGCAGCGCCGCTACGTCGTCGACGGCGAGGAAAGCGTTGTCATCCTTGCGGAAGCCGATCCCCGCCCGCTTCAGCTCCTGCTCGATGAAGCTGTGGCCGTTGAGATAGTAGGTGGTCTGGAAGGGGAAGAAGGAAGCCACCCGCACAACCATCGGTCCGAGCGCCTCGTCGCGGACATAGAAGTAGTCATGCGTGAAGCGGCTGCGCTGGTGCGCGACGATGCGGTAGTGCGGGTCCTTGGCCGGGTACTTCGGCAGGCTGATGCGGAAGGTCGGCCCTTGCTCCATGCTCTTGAAGATGAAGTAGACGCCGTAGGCATTGCGCTTCTCCATGCGGCGCAGCCACGGCAGCACGTGGTCCTCCTTGCGTACCCCCTTCTCGGCCCATTCGAACGGGATCGCGTGATTGCGCGCGTAGGCTTCCACCCAATTCTGGTAATCGGCCGTCCGCTGGCTCAGCGCCTCCTTGCTGACCTCCGCCACCCCGACGATCTCACGGAAGAAGTGGACGACCAGCTCGGGCCGCGACAGCGCCGTCAGATAGCCGTGAATGACAATCCGGTCGAAGCAGTGATAGACGAAGACCAAGAAGTCGCCGAACAGCTTGGTGAACAAATCCATGGCAGCCCCCTCGATGCCCGGCAGGGATCGAAAGGCGATCCGGCGTCGACCGGGCAAACAGATGGTGGAGGGGAAGAGCTTTCGCCTCGCCGACGAGGCCCGCTACATCCAGCGCCGGGCTGCTGACCGCCATGGGCGCGTCGTCACGGTTGGTCAGCTTGTCCTGTTCTCTACCGAAACCGGCGACGCCTGGCTGCTCGACCCGTCCGATCAACGCGCCGCAAGGCTGGCCCGCGACCGCGACCCCGAACCCGTCCACATCGAAGAAAACGATACCTCCTTCGTCATCGATTGGAAGGGCAACGATCGCATCGAGGGACCCGCCTTCATCTATTCCGATCGCCAGACCCGGCGCGTCTCGACCATCCTCGGATACCCCACGCACCTGCTCGCGCCACCGTCCTGAAATTTCAACCTAGAAACGGCAGTTGGCGCGTAAGCTATTGAAATTGCTGAACTACCGTCAACTGCTCCGCGTTTGAGATAATTGCCAGAAAGACCAGATGATTTAACGTGTTATACGATTTATGGGTCTCCAACTGCCGTTTCTAGGTTCAAATATCTTTGGCTAGGATTACCGTACAAGGTCGATAGCGATCGCCTCGATTAGGCGCGCAACGAGACAACGCCGTGACCGATTTGCCGCCCGCCTATGCCCTGGTTCCCTTGCCCGGCGAGGGGCCGGAGGACGTCCGCGTCGGGCCGGACGGCGTGATCTACACGGGGCTCGCGGACGGGCGCGTTCTCGCCGTCGCGCCGGACGACGGTGCCGTGCGCGAGCTCGCCAACACCGGCGGGCGCCCTTTGGGTCTCGAGGCGACAGCGGACCGGCGGCTCCTGATCTGCGACAGTCCGAAAGGTCTGCTCGAGCTGGATCTCAAGACCCGCGCGCTCAAGACGCTCGTCGCCCAAGACGGCGCCGAGCCGCTCATCTTTTGCAGCAACGTCGTCGCCGCGCCCGACGGCGATCTCTTCTTCACCGTCTCGTCGATGCGCTACGACGTCCACAACTGGAAGAAGGACATTGTCGAGAACTTGCCGACCGGGCGCGTCTATCGCCGGGCGGCGGACGGCGCGCTGACGCGCTTGACGGATGGCTTGCGCTTCGCCAACGGCCTCGTGCTGGCGCGCGACGGAAAAAGCCTCATCTTCGCCGAGACCGCCGGACGTCGGCTGCTTCGCCTGCGGCTGATCGGCCACGGCGCGGGGACGTCCGAGGTGATCGCGGAGCTTCCGGGCTTTCCCGACAATCTCGGCGCCGCCGACGACGGCGTCGTCTGGGTCGCCCTCGCCTCGGAACCGAACCCGGCGCTCGAACGCCTGCACAAGCTGCCGCTCTTTCTGCGTCGGCTGGCGGCGCGCCTGCCAGAAGGCTTGCAGCCCAAGCCGTCGCGCGTCGCCTGGGTCGCCGCCTATGACGAGAGGGGGGTACCCGTGCACGACTTCAAATGGACGGACGGCGGCTACGCGATGGTGACCGGGGTCTGCCGCGCCGGCCGCAGCATCTGGTGCGCCGGGCTGCAGGAGCGGGCTTTGATGCGTTTCGACTTGCCTGGCTGAGACAGGTCGAATTCGGCCCTTCCGCGGGACGGTCATTCGGGTGCCGCGAATCCGACCTGAACCACCAAACTTTGGAGTCAGGCTCCAGGATTCGACCAGTGCCCGACGGCGCTGACGGCCGAGGGCATGATCGGCGTCGCATGACCGACGGGCTGACGCGGAGACGAGCCTCTTGGAAGGAACCATCCTTGTCTACGGGGCGACCGGTTACACCGGCAAGCTCATCGCCAAGGCGGCGACCGGCCAGGGCGCGCGCCCCATTCTGGCCGGGCGCAACCTCGACAGAGTCAAAGCGGTCGGCGAACCGCTTGGCCTCGCCGCACGGGCTTTCGATCTTCGCGACCCCGCCGGCATTGATGCGGCGATCAAAGGCGCCTCGGTGGTGCTCAATGTCGCCGGACCGTTCTCGGCGCCGTGGCGGCCGGTGGCGGACGCCTGTCTCCGCAATCGCGTTCACTACCTCGACATGACCGGAGAAATTGAGGTTTTCGAGGCCCTCGCCGCGCGCGACGCCGAAGCCAAGGCGAGAGGAATCATGCTCCTGCCCGGCGTCGGCTTCGACGTCGTGCCGAGCGACTGCCTTGCAGCGCATCTGAAGCGCCGGCTTCCGAACGCCTACGACCTCAGACTCTATCTGTCCTTCGGCGCGAACATGTCGCGAGGGACAGCCAAGACCATGGTCGAGGCCATAGCCGCCGGCACGCGCCTTCGGCGCAACGGCCGCATTGTCTCCCGCGATCGGGCGGAGGTCGGGTCATGCGATTTCGGGAAAGGCAAGAGGCAGACGATCCAGGTGAGTTGGGGCGACGTCGCCGCCGCGTTTCATTCAACTCATATTCCCAATATCGAGGTCCATTTCGAGGCATCGCCGGCAATTATGGCGTTTGCGCGCACGCCCTGGTTCGTCAAGTCGTTGCTCGGGCTGGACTTGATGCAGAGCCTCCTCAAGTTCCAGGTCGATATGATGACGGACGGTCCAAGCGAAGCGGCCCGGCGGGCCGGACGAGCCGTGCTGGTTTGCCAGGCGCGCGACAAGACGGGCCAGACGGTTCGCTCGCGCCTGAGGACGCCCGAGGCCTACTCGCTGACTGCGGTCACCGCCTTCGACGCTGCGCGGCGCGTCGCGGGCGGCGAGGCCAAGCCGGGGTTCCAGACCCCAGTCTTGCCTTCGGTGCCGATTACATTCTCAATTTCGACGGGGTGACGCGCGAGAACCTGAACAGCTGAGGCGCGCTTCCGGAGGCCCGGGTCCTGGTCCTTTTGTCATTCCGGTCGGAACGCCTTCCCGTCACGAGCGGCTGTTCATCCGCTCGAAGACGGCCTTGAGCTCGGTCTTCGAAGCACGCAGCATCGCGGCGCTGAAGTCATAGCCGATCTCGTCGGCGTCGCTGGCCAAGCCATTCATCTCCGCAGCGACAATCGTCTCGGTGCCGAGACCCGCTTTGAAATTGCCGCGCGCGGCACGACCATAGAACCCTGTGCCCCACGACCGATCGCGGCCCGTCGATCCTGAATGAGGTCGACTTGTGCGCCTCCGACGGGTCGGGTGCCGTTCGCGAAACCTCACGCCTCGACTGGCCGCTCGGAGCGATCGGTTTCCGCCTCATCGATTGCGAGGGAGGCGAGGCCTTTGGGCGAGGTCGCCCATAAGACTTCTCAAGCCGAATTGTAAAGTGCGGCGAATTGCAGTTGTCTGCACATTGTGTATGCAACTGAGCGAAGCGCGCTCTGGCGCGAGCGGTCGTTCCTGAGCCGCGCTCGCTATTACGACTACGGCGAGGCGGGGAGTGGCAATCTGTGCCTACCTAATCCCACTGGATTGTAAGAACGAGCAACAATCGGTCAGAGATCGGCTATCGCGCCCGATGACTTCATGATGGCGCCGCGTTACGCTCCCAGAGCAGCAGCGCGGCCCGATGTCTCTGGTTTCGTCATCGTGGAAGTACGTGCTGTCCCTCCGCAGCCAATCCGGCGGCGGTGGCCCCCGACCAATTTCTATCCTCGGGCATCCGTCTTTACGAGCGTTTTCCATTCCCTCTTTTCGGGTCGGGTCTTTCCGCGCATGTCTTGGCTGTGAGCGAACGTGAATAACCGATCTGCGGGGTTCTCGAGCGTGCGCCAGCCGACGCTCGAATACGCGGATTCGGTAACTCCATCACACTTCGCGTGATCAAATGGCTTGATCGCCGGCGTAAAAACGACGGAAGTATGGAGGCTTCGATGGCCGAAAATCAATTCCTGACGGCTGAAGAGGTCTCCGAACGGTATCGGCGAGAGGTCACCGTCGGCACGCTCCGCAACTGGCGCGCGATGCGTATCGGCCCCGCGTTTATCAAGATCGGTAAGGCAGTGCTCTATCCGATCTCTGAACTAGATGCGTGGGACCATAAGAATATGGTGACTTGTCGGGCTTCACGAAGCCTCACGTTGGGGCAGGATGATGAAGCGTGATGATCACGCGCGCTTACGCTTCACCGCTCCCAATCGGCGACCTCACTGCGAATACCAATGGCATTATAATATCGAAATATCAATATGTTGAGTTGGATTGGTCGCCTCGGCCACAATCATCCCTCCGGCGATCCTTCGCCCTCGACGCAGGACGTCACGATGACGCGGGAGATCATCGCGATCGCAAAGCCGCTTGGGGTGATCGTGCATGACCACATCATCGTCGGCCGCGACGGGCACGCCTCGCTGAAGGGCTTGCGACTCTATTTGAATTGCAAAGGCGGATCGACAGTAGTGTCTTGACGGGAAATTTGAAGGGCTTGCCGAACGTCTCGCGGTTGCCACGGTTTTCGTTATACTTCCCGGAAAGGTTGAGGCCATCAATTCCAGAAGCTCCGTCCCAAAAATAGCGGGGGAACGCCGATGGATGAAATGTTAGAACGTCGGTATCTGGAAGGCGCCCTCCTCGCCGGCCAGGCGAAACCGCCGTTGGGACGCACCGCGACTGTCGGGCGGTTGTGCGAACTCTACCTGCAAGGACCTGAGACCCGCGGGATCGCCGCCCATGCGCTTGAACTCCTGCGCATCGCCTTGTCCGAGGTCGCCCCCTCTGACCCGCTCTATCCTAAGCTGCGTCACCTCGAGAGCAAGGCCCTGCGCCTCCTGCCGGAACCGGAGCCGAACTCGCTTGGCGTCCACGGCGCCGCCGCGGAAGCCGCGCGCGAGGCGTGGCGGCTGAGCCTGGAAATCGCGCCCGGCGAGGCAATCGCCTTCGCCAGGGACTGGGCGGATTGGGCGTGGGAGCGCGACCTGTGGGAGGAGGCCGCCGAGGCCTACTCCAACGCTCACCGCGCGCTTCGCCGCTTCCTGCTGCGCCAGGTCGTGTCGGAGAACGAGCGGTTGGAGTTGCTGGAATTCACTCCCTTTGCGACCCGCGCCGCCTACGCCTACGCCAAGCTCGAAAATCCCAAGGAGGCGATCATCCAGCTGGAGCGGGCGAGCGACCTCATGTTCGGCCTCCAGGGCCAGACGCGCGACATGAAGCGCCTGACCATGGAGCATCCCGAGATCAGCAAGCGATTGGAGGACGCACAGTCCAAGAGGCGCCGCTACGGGAAGTCAGCAAAAGAAAAGTTTGGTCTGGACCAGTTCGGCAATCTGCCCGCCACGGCGCGGCAGGCGCAGGCGGCGCTCGACGTCATTGTTCGCGAGATTCGCACCTTGCCGGGGTTTTCCACCTTCGCGTTGCCGAGCAACTGGGACGATGTGCAGGCAGCGGCCATCGCGGCGCCGCTGGTTTATCTGGTGCCCACCGACAAAGGGACCGCGGGGCTGATCGTCTTTCATGAGCACGACAAGCTGTCGAACGTCGGGATGATCATGTTCAAGGACACGGTGCGTGAGATCCACGCAGCCGCGAAACGATTCACCGACGCCGAATTCGGGGCACAGCCACTCGATTCCCAATCCGACCTGCTGGACTTGCTCGGATGGCTCGGCCTTCACTTGATGATGCACGTGCGCGCGGTCCTCGGCGAACGTGGCCGCGGCGACAATCCGGTTACGATCGTGCCCTTCGGTATCCTGACTTTCCTGCCGCTGCACGCGACCTTCATCCACCCCGACGACCCGCGACATTTCCATTTCCTGTTCCATCCCGGGAACGTCGCCTTCGCCTACTGGGCGCGGGGTCTGGTCGAGTGTCAGCGCAGGTCCACCGAAGCGAAGGTCGATCGCGCGCTGACGATCAACAATCCCAAGCCCCTGGTCCCGACCTTCGACCTGCTATTGCTGTCCGATTTCGAGGCGGCGGTCGTGGCGAAATATTTCACCGGCGCCGTGCTGACCGGCGCCGCCGCGACCAGCAAGCGGGTCTCGGCCGCCTTGCCGGACGCATGGCTGATTCATTTCAGTTGCCACGGCGCGGCCGCCCGCGAGTTCAAATACTCCGGCACCCTGGCTCTGGCGAACAAGGAGGCTTTCACCTACCTCCACATCCGCGCCCAGGAGCGTATCGCGGCGCGTCTGGTTGTGCTGTCTGCCTGCCGCGGCGGGTCGAGCGCACCGTCAATCGAGCATGTGCTGAGCTTGCCGGCTGCCTTCCTCGCAGCCGGCGCCGCTGCGGTGCTCGGGACCTTCTGGCACGCCGATGAAATGGCGACCCTGTTGCTGATCACGAAATTTTACGAGCTGTGGCAATGCGGGGCGGCTTCGCCAGCACGGGCGCTGGGTGATGCGCAGGCCTGGCTGATGACGGCCTCACCCGCGGCGCTGCGGGCCGTGTTGCCGCCGGGCGCCCTCAACTCGCCAGCCGCGCAGGAGCTTCTGGCCGCACCGGAGGACAGCAGGCCTTATGTGCATCCTTGGTATTGGGCCGATTTCTTCCTTGCTGGAGCGTAGTTGCACTCGGAAGGCGGCATATGATGACGATGCTTCCCAAGGCCTATATGCGGGTCGCGCGCGACCTCACCGGCTACTGGGGGACCTACCTGCCGTCGATTGCGCTCGAACCCGGGACGATCGGCCGCAAGCGCAATGGCGTCTTCATCAAGGAAGGGCACGTCCAGAACCTCGCCGGATATGACCGCAAGCGACATTCGACCGAGAAGGACCCGCCTGGGGACCCGGTCAACGTGTGGACGACTAACAACGTGCATCTGGACGTGCTGGGCGTCTCGGCGTCGGTCGCGGACGCTTCGGGGCGCGTCCGGCTGCGCTTCGGCGGCGCCAATGAGGCGGCAATCATCTGCAACGGCGCAAGCCACTGGTCGTTCGCGGAATTACGGCACGTGAAGGAACTCATGGTCGAACTCGCGCGCCGGGATGCCTGGGACATGGGCCAGATCGTGGTCACGGAGGTGATGGTCGTCAGCTCGGCATGGATTTGTTTCGCGACGGAAAAGGATCAGACCGCCGAGATCAAGGCGTCTGCAGCACTCGTGCTGCCCGGCGACCCGATCGCGGCCCTGGAAACGATCGAGGGCAAAGCCTCCCTGGAAGCATCGGCCGGTGGACGGCAATCGGCCGGCTACACCACGACCTTGCCCGAGGGCGGGACGCCGCTGTTTCAGGCGATCGGGTTCAAGCGGTCCTCTGGCCGTTCCGGCAGGATCGCATCGACTACACCATGAAATCGGAGTCGAAAGTGTTCGAAGAGCCCGCTTTCGGGCTGGCGGAGGAGACCTAGCAGTTTGTCGGACTTGGGGTGCTTTGGATCGCTAACCTTTTGATATCATTGCAGTTTCCTGTTGGTTGCCAAAATCACAAACTCTAATGAAAACAACGGCTTAGCGTTTAAGCCCCACAGGCTGCTAGAGCCGCGACACTGCTCGAGACCGGCGTTTTGGCCCTTCGGTCAGACAGCCGATCCCGGGCTGGCCCGCTATTTCAGTCGGGGGTCGTGTGCGATGAAGTCCAGAAAGGTCCGGACCTTGGCGGACAGATATTTTCGGCGTGGATAGACCGCGAACAGCGGCGCGTTCCCCGTCGCAGCCTCCGGGAGAACCAACTCCAAACGTCTGTCGGCCAAATCCTCGCGAATGAGCCACTGATAGGTCCGCCTCGACCCCCCACCCATAAGGGCGTGCGCAAGAACGCCCGTCTTTCGACGAGTTATGGGGGCGGGGAGCGGCAGCGTCGCCGCCGATTCCACCAAGTCGCACTAGGGCCTGTCCTCAGTTGAGCTGGATGACGACGGCGACGAGGCGGATTGCGCCGAGGAAGTTTCTCGCGAGCTTGTCGTAGCGTGTCGCAATCGCACGAAATTGCTTGAGTTTTTCGAAGAGACGTTCAATCAAGTTGCGCTCTTTGTAGAGAGTGAAGTCGCATTCCCTTTTCTGCTTGCGATTGCTCCTTGGCGGAATGACGGCTGCAATTCGCGCGTCCCGCAGCTGTTCGATCAGGCCGTCAGCATCGTACCCTTTGTCGCCAAGCAGCGCGCCGCAAGCGACGCCTTGGAGCAGTTGCCCCGCAGCGCGAACATCGTGGACGTGACCCGCCGTCAGAACAAGTCTGACCGGATTGCCCAAGGCGTCCGCGAGCGCATGGATTTTGGTTGTCAGGCCGCCCCGGGAGCGTCCGATGGCTTGGTCCTCGCCGTTTTTTTCGCGCCCCGGCGCTGTGCTGATGGGCGCGGACGATGGTGGCGTCGATCATCACGTATTCGGTGTCGGCGTCACTGGCCAAGTGATTCAGAACACGCTCGAAAACCCCGCTCTTGCACCACCGGCTGAAGCGTTGGTGCGTGCTCTTCCAGGAACCAAAATGCGCCGGCAAATCGCGCCATGGAACGCCTGTCCGATAGCGGTAGAGCACCGCCTCGACGAAGAGCCGATTGTCTGGCGCCGTACCGCCGACATGGCCCTTACGCCCAGGAAGAAAATCCTTGATCCGATCCCACTCATCATCCCGCAGTCCATCCCGATCCATGATCAGCCCCTCAAAAAGCCGACCACCCATAAGTCAGAGATTTACTGATTTGGGAATCCCCTTTCTAACTCGGCGCTAACTGAGGACAGCCCCTAATAGGGCGCCCGCGGCTCAACGAATTCCAGGTCCAGGAGGCGCTTCGTTGACCTCGCCGATCGTTCGGCTACGATCGTACAGTCCATTGCGGGCGCAAATTTCGTCTCGTTCGACGGGTCGCCGATCCGATGAAATTTTGGTCGAAAGAGACTTTGCGCAGATCGCGGAAGTGGCGGTCCTACGGGCTGATCGTCGTCGGCGCCTATGTCCTGACGCTGGCCTTTGGGACGCTGCTCGCCCCGCTTCGGGGCAATCTGGAAAACCTCGTTTTCGATCAGTACCAGCGCTGGTGGCCGAGGCCCTACAATTTCGATCAGCCTGTCCGCATCGTCGACATCGACGACGAGTCGATTCACCTCATCGGCCGATGGCCGTGGCCGCGCCAGACCATGTCTGATCTCGTCGAGGCGCTGGTCAAGGCCAATGTCGCCGCGATCGGGTTCGACGTCCTGTTCTCCGAGAAGGACCGGCCGACGGCAGACGTGAAGGCCTGCGCCAAGAGCGCCGTCCATAGCGCCGACGAGGCCTGGCATTGCGAGGAGCGCGCCGACGGCGATGTGGGTTTCGCGCACGCGATTGCCGATCGTCCCGTCGTGCTCGGCGTCTTCCTCACCTCGACCCACAATGGCGCGCAGGCGAGCCTCATCCCGAAGGCGGGCTTCTCCTTCGTCGGCGACCCGCCGATGCCCTTCCTCAACCAGCTCCAAGGAGCGCTCGTTCCGATTCCCGCTCTCGCGGACGCCGCGAGCGGCCTCGGCTTTTTCAACTGGCTGCCGGACAACGACCGCGTCGTCCGCCGCGTGCCGCTCCTGTTCGCCATCAACGGCGAGATCGAGCCGAGTCTGGCGATGGAGACGCTGCGTGTCGCCCAGGGCGCGTCGAGCTATGTGGTGAAATCGACGACCACCTTCGGAAACACGGCGGGCAAGAGCGCGGGCGTCGAGGCGATCAAGGTCGGCGACGTGGTGGTTCCGGTTGAGGCTGACGGAGAACTGCGCGTCTGGTTCGCCAAGTCCGACCCCCGCCGCTCGATCCCGGCCTGGAAAGTTCTCCAGCCCGACGCCGATCTCTCCGATCTCGCCGGCAAGCTCGTGTTCGTCGGCGCGAGCGCCACGTTGCTTAATGACATCGTCGCGACGCCGCTTGATCCAAATACGCCGGGGGTCGAGGCGCATGCGCAGCTCATCGAGCAAATCCTTTCCGGCATCACCTTGGAGCGGCCGGACTGGGGGCCGGGGGCGGAACTCTTCGCCAGCGCAGCGCTTTCGCTGGCGTTAGCCGCAGTTCTTCCGTTCGTTCCCATTTATTGGACCGCGATATTCGGCGCGGGCGCCGCCGGTCTGCTGGCCTATCTCGGCTGGTTCGCCTTCACGCGGCAGGGGGGGCCTCTTCGATCCCGTTGTTCCCTCCCTCTCGTCTGGCTTCGTGTTCCTCGCCGGCGTCGGCCAGCTTTACAGTCAGAAGCGCCAGCAGGTGAACGAGATCCGGTCGGCGTTCGGACGCTATGTCTCGCCCGCGGTCGTCGCCCGTCTCGCCGAACATCCCGAGCAGCTTCAGCTTGGCGGGCAGCAGCGCGAGCTGACAATTATGTTCTGCGACATCCGATCGTTCACCACGCTGTCGGAAGGGTTCACCGCAGTCGAGCTGTCGACGTTCCTCAACGAGTATCTGTCGCCGCTGACCGACATCATCCTGAAGGAGGAAGGCACCGTCGACAAATACATGGGCGACGCCATCATGGCCTTCTGGAACGCGCCGCTCGACGATCCGGCCCACGGGATCCATGGCGTGCGCGCTGCGCTCGAGATGCGCGAGACGCTGGCCCGGCTCAATGTCGAATGGAAAGAACGGGCCGCGAAGGCGGGCCGCGTCTTCCGTCAGGTCAAGTTCGGCATCGGGCTCAACACCGGCGAATGCAGCGTCGGCAACATGGGGTCCGTGCAGCGGTTCGACTATTCGGCGCTCGGCGACGAGGTCAACATCGCCTCGCGGCTCGAAGGCTCGTCCAAGCAGTTCGGCGTCGACGTCGTCGCCAGCGCCGCCACGCGCGACGAAGCGCCGGAATTCGCATGGCTCGAGATCGACCACGTCAAACTGAAGAACAAGACGCGGTCGGTCGCGCTCTTTGCTCCGGCGGGCGACCAAGTCTACGCCGAAAGCGGCGAGTTTCAGCATCTTCTCGCCCTGCACGACGACATTCTGAAGGCGTATCGGGCGCGCAACTTCCGCGCGGCGAAGCAGATGGCGGCCGACGCGGCCCAGCTCGTTCCCGCCGAGGTCGTCGGGCTCTATCAGTACTACCAGAAGCGCTTCGCGTCGCTCGCCGACCAGGAGCTGCCCGAGAACTGGGCGCCGATGATTGCACTCGACGATAAGTAGCCGCGGCCCGCCCGCGATCCGTCAGAACAGATATCGCATGCCCAAGCCCCCGTGGAAAGTCGCGCCGATCTGGCCGCCGACGGCGCCGAGCGCGAACGCGTCGATGACCATCCGGCTGGCGACGCGATAGCCGATGCGAGCGCCCCATTCGCACTAGGGGCTGTCCTCAGTTAGCGCCGAGTTTGGAAAGGGGATTCCCGAATCAGCAAATCTCTAACTCATGGGTGGTCGGCTTTTTGAGGGGCTGACCATGGATCGGGATGGATTGCGGGATGATGAGTGGGATCGGATCAAGGATTTTCTTCCTGGGCGTAGGGGCCATGTCGGCGGTACTGCGCCAGACAATCGGCTCTTCGTCGAGGCGGTGCTCTACCGCTATCGGACAGGCGTTCCATGGCGCGATTTGCCGGCGCATTTTGGTTCCTGGAAGAGCACGCACCAACGCTTCAGCCGGTGGTGCAAGAGCGGGGTTTTCGAGCGTGTTCTGAATCACTTGGCCAGTGACGCCGACACCGAATACGTGATGATCGACGCCACCATCGTCCGCGCCCATCAGCACAGCGCCGGGGCGCGAAAAAAAAACGGCGAGGACCAAGCCATCGGACGCTCCCGGGGCGGCCTGACAACCAAAATCCATGCGCTCGCGGACGCCTTGGGCAATCCGGTCAGACTTGTTCTGACGGCGGGTCACGTCCACGATGTTCGCGCTGCGGGGCAACTGCTCCAAGGCGTCGCTTGCGGCGCGCTGCTTGGCGACAAAGGGTACGATGCTGACGGCCTGATCGAACAGCTGCGGGACGCGCGAATCGCAGCCGTCATTCCGCCAAGGAGCAATCGCAAGCAGAAAAGGGAATGCGACTTCGCTCTCTACAAAGAGCGCAACTTGATTGAACGTCTCTTCGAAAAACTCAAGCAATTTCGTGCGATTGCGACACGCTACGACAAGCTCGCGAGAAACTTCCTCGGCGCAATCCGCCTCGTCGCCGTCGTCATCCAGCTCAACTGAGGACAGGCCCTAGACCGAATTCGCGATCGGATAGGGAGCGACCGGGCCAAAGTCGTAAATGTCCCACTGCGAACCCATGCCGGCGCCGGACCCGTAAGCGATCTACCCGACAGGTCGGCCCCACCGCGAGGTTGGTCGAATCCACGAACACCAGCTTGGCGGTCGAATCGACTCCGGTCCGCACGACCTCGTTGCGATAGACGGAGTCCCCTACCGCCAACGGCCCGGCGGCCCCATCCAGCTCCCGACTGACTTGATTCTGCGCGAGGGCTGTCGATCCGATCGCCTGCTGGGCGCGCGGGCCCTCCACTGCGCCAATCCCGCAAAGAGCCCCGACAAAAAAGGCGATCGCCGGAACGCGACGGTTCGCCGTGGTCCTCACCCAAGTGGAATCGACAATACGCAAAGCAAATCCAATAAATTGGATGAGCCGCAGAACGTCAATCGCCGCAGCCCGGCCGCTCGCTCTTCTTAATTCGCCGCACCAAAGCAAGATCATCTGGCGTATCGACGTCGAATGAGACGTCGGCGGCCGCGGCGATGTCGATGATCGCGCCCGGCTCGAGAGCGGCGAGGAGGCGCCGCGCCCCTTCGTCGCCGACGAGCTGCTTCGCCTGTTCAAACAGAGCCCGGCCGATGAGCACCGGATTGCCGGGCCGCCCCTCGCGAAGCGGCGCGACTGCGCGCGCGGCGGGCCTCGCTTCGAACGCGCCGATCAGGTCGTCGATGAGGCGCGGGGCGACGTTCGGCATGTCGCCGAGCAGAACGACGGCGCCGTCGGCGTCGGCCGGCGTCGCGGTGAGGCCGGTCCTGAGCGAGGCAGCAATCCCGGTCTCGAAGTCCGGATTGAACGCGATGGTCGCAGGCGCGCCGGCGAGGGCGGCCTCGACTGCGCCCCTGGCATGACCGACCACGACAATGACGGGCCGGGCCCGCGACGCGAGCGCCGCTTCGACGACGCGCCGAACGATCGGCACGCCGTCGAGCTTCGCCACGAGCTTCGTCTCCTCCGCCCCGCCCGCGGCGCGAAAGCGGGAAGAGCGGCCTGCGGCGAGCACGACGGCGGCGATCCTAGTCATGCGGCTCGCGCGGCTGCGGCCGCGAAGCGATCTCCATCAACAGCCCGCCGACGCCCATGGCGCGGATGTCGGCGCCGGAAATCGGCGTCCCGGCGATGAAGCGCTGCAACACCCAGTCGAAGCCGTTCTCTTTCGGCGATCGCGCGCACCCCGGCGCGCCGATGATCGGCAGGTCTCCGCGCGCCGCGAGCAGCAGCAGATTGCCCGGGTCGACCGGCATGCCGAACCGTTCGATCTGGCCGCCGAAGGCCTCGATGGCGGCCGGGATGACGTCCCGCCGGTCGGTGATCGCCGAGGCGCCGAAGACGATGAGCAAGTCGGCGCCTTGAGCGAGTCGCTCGAGCGCGCCGCAGAGCGGGCCGATCTCATGGGGCGTCGTCTGATGGGCGACGATATGGGCGCCGGTCGGGGCGAGACGCGCCTCGAGCGCGCGCAGCGTCTTGGCGACGACGCTCTCCTTGAGGCCCGGCAGCACAGTCGAGACGACGGCGACGCGCAGCGGCCGGAACGACGCGACCGACACGCAGGGCGCCTCGCCGAGCGCAGCGAGCGCCGCCTCCAGCGTGGCTTCCCTGGTCGAGAACGGAATGATCTTGACGGTCGCGATCATGTCGCCGTCCTCGACCGCCCGATGCGAGGGCAGGGTGGCGACGGTGATCGCCTCGTCGATCGCATTGAGCCGGTCGATCGCTGCGCCGTCGATGACGGCGAGCCCTGCCGCCTCGGCGAACAGGTTGACCCGTCCGGTGAACGGCGGCGCGCGGCGGACATGCGCTCCCGTCAACCGCTGAGCCAGGCGCAGCGCCGCCTCGTCCTCGCCGACGTCGCCGTCCTCGAGGCGGGCCGCCAGGACGCGCGTCACGCCCGCCTGCTGAAGCAGCCGCCGGCGTTCGGGCGTGACGACGTCGCCCTTCTTGAGCGCGATGCCGTCGATGCGCACCGCATGGGCGAGGATGACCCCGTCGGACTCCTCGACGGGCACGGCGCCGAATCTCATCGAATCGGGCCTTCCGAGCGCAGCGGCTTCTTGCGCAGCGAGGCGACGATCTCGCCGATGATCGAAACGGCGATCTCCGCCGGACTGACGGCGCCGATGTCGACGCCGATCGGCGCGTGGATGCGCGCCAGCGCCGCCTCGTCGAAGCCTTGCGCGCGCATCCGATCGAGCCGTTTGGCGTGCGTCTTCTTCGACCCCAGCGCGCCGATGTAGAAGCAATCGCTCCTGAGCGCGATCGCAAGCGCAGGGTCGTCGATCTTCGGATCGTGGGTCAGCAGGCAGATCGCGGTGTAGCGGTCGGGCGGCGCCGCTTCGAGCGGCTCGTCCGGCCATTGCGCGATGACCGGCGTATCGGGGAACCGCTCGGGCGAGGCGAAGGCGGTGCGGGGATCGATGATCGTCACGTCGAGTCCGGCGATTCGGGCGATCGGCGCGAGCACCTGCGAAATGTGGACCGCGCCGATCAGCGTCAGGCGCGGCGACGGCGTCTCGACGCTCAGGAAGTAGCCGACGCCGTCGACCGTGACAACGCCGCTCTTGCCCATGCGCAGGGCGGGCTCGAGTTCGGCGGCAAGCGGGTCGGCGTCGATCGCCGCCGCCTCGACGAAGCGCTGGTCGCCGTCGGAGAGACGCGTGACCACGGCCCCGGCGCGCCTGCCGCGGCGCGCCGCATTCATAGCCTTGAGGACGTCGAGCCGCATCAGCCGAGCTTCTCGACATAGACCCTGATGCGGCCCCCGCACGAGAGCCCGACCCGCCAGGCCGTCTCGTCGGCGACGCCGAATTCGAGCATGCGCGGCGCGCCGGTCGCGATCACCTCCGCCGCCTCTTCGACGACGGCGCCTTCGACGCAGCCGCCGGAGACCGAGCCGAGGAAATTCCCGTCGCTGTCGATGACGAGATGCGAGCCGACCGGACGGGGCGCCGAACCCCAGGTCTCGACGACCGTCGCGATCGCGACCTCGCGCCCGGATTCGCGCCAGTTCTCCGCTGCGGTCAAAACGTCTTCTTCCCGCGTCAGCATCTTCAAAAGGCCTTTCGCGCCTCGCCCTTCAAGGGGCGGTGAACCCGACCCGCGCATGGCTGCCGTCGCAGAACGGCTTCCGGTTTGAATGGCCGCAGCGGCAGAGCGCGGCTCTCTCGACCCGGTCGATCGTCCGCCCCGTGCCCGAGATGATTTCCAACGGGCCGGCGAGGCCGAGCGGCCCGTTCTGATGGGGCGTGATCGCCACGACGCCGTCGCGCTTGGCGAGCGGGGCGCTCGTCGCGCTCGGCGGCTCCCCGGTGGCGGAGAAGCCCGCCCCCACATGCGATCCGTCGCAATAGGGCTTGTTGTTCGACTGCCCGCAGCGGCAGAGCGTCGCCCGCGTTCCGATGCGCTCGCCCTTGAGCTCGATCTCGGCGTAAACGGCCAGCGGACCGTTTTCTCTCACCGTGACCGTGTTGACCTTTGGATTGAGCTCCTCGGCGCCGCCGTCGTGGCGTGTGACACGGATCGCCCCGGACGGGCAATTGATCGCGACCCGCATCAGCGCGTCGGGGTCGGCGGCGTCCGGATCGATCCAGGGTCCCTTGACATTGGCCTTGAAGACCGTCGGCTCCCCCAGCACGCACCGTCGCGCATGGATGCAAAGGCGCCCGCCGAAGCGGATGGTCGCCGACTTTCCCTGTACGGTCTCGGCGCCGGCGTCGCTCATCTGCGCTCCTTCCCTCTCATGCCCGACCTGCGCAAAAATGGTCGCGACCGGGCCGTCGCGCAAGCCCGCCGTGCGAAGTCAGGCGGCGGCCTTGAGCCACGCCTTCGGGTCTCTCGCGCCGTCGGGACCGCCGGACAGCGCCCTGCAGAGATCGGCCATGCTGGCGAGGTTGTGGATCGGACGGAACGAGTCGACATGCGGCAGCATCGCCCGCACGCCCTGCGCCTTGGCCGAGAAGCCGTCGAAGCGCAACAGCGGATTGACCCAGATGAGCCGCCGGCTCGATCTGCGCAGACGCTCCACCTCGGCCGCCAGATGCTCGACGCCCTCCCGCTCGAGCCCGTCGGTGAAAAGGAGCGCGATCGCTCCCTGGCCGAGCACCCGCCGGGACCAGTGACGGTTGAACCTCGCCAGCGCGTCGCCGATCCGCGTGCCGCCTGACCAGTCGACCGCCAGCGCCGCGCATTGAGCGAGCGCCTCGTCTGGGTCGCGCGCCCGCATGGCGCGCGTGACGTTGGTGAGCCTCGTTCCGAACAGAAAGGTCGAGACGCGGCGCGTGTCGCCGAGCGAATGAAGGAAATGCAGGAAAAGCCGGGTGTACTCGCTCATCGACCCTGAAATGTCGCAGAGCGCGACCACCGGAGGGGGACGCTCGACCGCGTCGCGGAATTTCAGATCGATCGGGCCGCCCGGCTGCAGCGATCGGCGGAAGCTGCGCCGGGCGTCGATGCGGACGCGCTGCGACGAGGGCGCGAAGCGCCGGGTGCGGCGGCGGTCGTCGGGCATGACGAGCGCCTTGATCAGCTTGCGCGCCTCCTCGATCTCGGCCGCGCTCATCTGGGCGAAGTCTTTCGACCGCAGAATCTCTTTCTCGGACATGGTGAAGCGGGCGTCGAGATCGAGCGACGGGACGGCCTTGGCGTCCTGCGGCGACGATTTGAACAACGCGTCGGCGACCCGGCTCGCGCCGGCCTCCGCGGGCGCGAATTTGCGCTGGCCCGGCGCCTGCGGCGACAACATCGCGATCAGCTTTTCCAGGAGGCCTTTGCGCTTCCAGAAAATGTGGAACGCTTGGTCGAACAGCAGGCTGTGCTCATGCTTCTTGATGAACACCGCGTGCAGCGTCGCGTAGAAGTCCTCGCGCGTGCCGAAACCGGCCGCCTCGACCGCGGCGAGCGCATCGAGCACCGCGCCCGGGCCGAGCGGCACGCCCGCTTCGCGCAACGCACGGGCGAAATGGACGATGTTTTCCGCGAGAGCCCCGCCAGCCTCGCGCCGGGCGTCGGAAACGCCGCTCACGCCAGACGACGCTTGTCGCGCCAAAGCCGGAAGAGGTGCGGCTCTTTCGCTTGCATGCTCACGCGCCTTTCTTCGGCGGTTTCGCCTTCGGGTTTTCGCGGGCGAAATAGGCCTTCATCGGAGAGAAATAGAAATCCCGCCAGCCGCTGTTCTCGTAATCCGTCTGGCCGTCGGGCACGCCGCTGTGGGTCAGGGTCAGCCGCGTTCCGGTCTTCGTCGGCTCGAGGTCGACGGCGACCGTCGAGTCCGGATCGGATTCGTCGAACTCGCTGGTGCGCCAGGACTGGACGATGCGCCTGCCCGGAACGAGCTCCAACGTCTTGCCGGTGATGTAACCGTCCCAAGCGGCGTAAGGCTCTCCGACCCGCTTGCCGATTTTGGCCGGAGCGCCCGTCATCGCGCCGTGGCGTCGGCTGTCGAGCCAGGCTTCATAGACCGCCTCGGGCGAGGCTGGCAGTGTGCAGGACAGGTTGAAGTCGTACGTCATCAGCGCCCTCGCGAACTAGCCAAGCTCGATGCGGCGCAACTCGGCGCGGGTCTCCTCGATCAGCGCGTGCGCCTTGGCGCCTTCAATCTTGGCGATGTCGTCCTGGTATTTCAGCAGCACGCCCAGGGTATCGGACACCTGCGCCGGGTCGAGCGCGACCGCGTCAAGCTCGGTCAGGGCGGCGGCCCAGTCGAGAGTCTCCGCCACGCCCGGCGACTTGAAGAGATCCTGCTTGCGCAGGCGCTGCACGAAAGCGACCAGTTCGTGCGTCAGCCGCTCCGGCGCGCGCGGCGCCTTGGCGCGCACGATCGCCATCTCGCGCGCCGCGTCCGGGTAGCCGACCCAATGATAGAGGCAGCGCCGTTTCAGCGCGTCGTGTATCTCGCGGGTGCGGTTCGACGTGATGACGACAATCGGCGGCTCCGGCGCCTTGACGACGCCGAGTTCCGGAATGGTCACCTGAAAGTCAGACAGGATCTCCAACAGAAAGGCCTCGAACGCTTCGTCGGCGCGGTCGATCTCGTCGATCAGGAGCACCGGCGCGCCGCTGACGCTCGGCTCCATCGCCTGCAGGAGCGGCCGCTTGATGAGATAGCGTTCGGAGAACACGTCATGCTCGATGCGATCCTTGTCGTGCTCGCCGGCCGCTTCGGAGAGGCGAATCGCCATCATCTGTGCCGGGTAGTTCCACTCGTAGACGGCGGTGGCGACGTCGAGGCCCTCGTAGCACTGCAGGCGGATCAGCCTGCGGCCCAGCGACGACGCTAGAACCTTGGCGATCTCGGTCTTGCCGACGCCGGCCTCGCCTTCGAGAAACAGCGGCCGTCCGAGCCTGAGGGCGAGGAACAGAACGGTGGCGAGCGACCTGTCCGCGACATAGGATGCGTCCCGAAGCAGCGCGAGCGTTTCGTCGATCGAGGCCGGGAGCGCCGGCGGTTGAGGAGACATCGGAACTCCATCCGGGGCGTAGGCGCCGCCGGCATTACGCTTCGAGCCGTTCTCGCGTGATGGCCGGGGTTGACCCGGCCATCACGCATTTCGGCCGCTGCGTCTGTCGCCGATTAGCAGACTTGGCGGCTAAGGGGTAGCGCGCCGGCGCGTGGATGGCCGGCTCGAGCCGGCCATGACGACGGGTGAAGCAGGCGGCGCCGCGATCGACCTTCAGCCCGCCGCCGCGACCGCGCGCCTCGCCATCACGCCGATGAGATGGGCGCGGTAGGCGGCGTCCGCATGGATGTCGGAGTTGAGGCCGCTCGCCGGAACCGAAACGCCGTCGAGCGCCGAGGCGGAGAAGTTGGCGTTCAGCGCGGCCTCCAACGCGCTCGCCCGGAAGACGCCGTGCTCGCCCGCGCCGGTCACCGCGACGCGCACGCCGCCCGCGGTCTTGGCGACGAAGACGCCGACCAGCGCGTAGCGCGAGGCCGGATTGGCGAATTTCATGTAGGCCGCCTTCTGCGGGATCGGGAAGCTCACCTGGGTGATGAGTTCGCCCGGCTCGAGCGCGGTCTCGAACAGCCCCGTGAAATAGTCGTCGGCGGCGATGCGGCGCTTGCTGGTGACGACCGTCGCGCCGAGCGCGAGCACGGCGGCGGGATAGTCGGCGGCCGGATCGTTGTTGGCGAGCGAGCCGCCGATCGTGCCGCGGTTGCGCACATGCGGGTCGCCGATTTCTCCGGCGAGCGTGGCGAGCGCCGGGATGGCGGCCTGGACGACGGGGCTGCGGGCGACCTCGACGTGGCGGGTCATGGCGCCGACCACGAGGTCGTCGCCCTCGCGAGCGAGGCCGGAAAGCTCCGGCACGCCCTTCAGCTCGATAAGGGCGGAAGGCGCGGCGAGGCGCTGCTTCATCGTCGGGATGAGGGTCATGCCGCCGGCGAGCGCCTTGGCGTCCGGCTTTTCGAGGTCGGCGAGCGCGCCCGAGAGGGTGTGCGGGCGATGATATTCAAAGGCGTACATCGAAGAATCTCCGAATGAGAGGTCAGGGAGGCGGAGCTGAGGCCGCCTCCGGCTCGAGTCATTCCGCGGCGCGCTTGGTTACGGCCTTCTGCGCAGCGCGCCAGACCACCTGCGGCGTCGCCGGCATCGTCACATCCTCGTGGCCGAGCGCGTCGGTGATGGCGTTGATCACGGCAGGCGGAGAGGCGATCGCGCCTGCCTCTCCACAGCCCTTGATTCCCAGCGGGTTGGAGGGGCAGGGGGTCTCGACCGTCTCGACCTTGAACGAAGGCAGATCGTCGGCGCGCGGCATGCAATAGTCCATGTAGCTCGCCGTCAAGAGCTGGCCGTCGCCGTCGTAGTGCGCGCCTTCGAGCAGCGCCTGGCCGACGCCGTGCGCAATACCGCCATGCACCTGACCCTCGACGATCATCGGATTGATGAGCTTGCCGAAGTCGTCGACCGCGGTCCAACGCTCGATCGTCACGACGCCCGTCTGCGGATCGATCTCGAGCTCGCAGATATGCACGCCGGCCGGGAAGGTGAAGTTGGTCGGATCCCAGAAGGCGCTCTCCTTGAGGCCCGGCTCCAGCTCCTGCCCGTTGAACTTGTGCGCGGTATAGGCGTTCAACGCGACCGAGCCGAAGTCGATCGACTTGTCGGTGCCCTTGACGGTGAACTTGCCGTCCTTGAACTCGATGTCCCCTTCCGAGGCTTCGAGCACATGGCCGGCGACCTTCTTCGCCTTGGCCTCGATCTTGTCGAGCGCCTTGGAGATTGCCGACATGCCGACCGCGCCGGAGCGCGAGCCGTAGGTGCCCATGCCCATCTGCACCTTGTCGGTGTCGCCATGGACGATCGAGACGTTCTCGATCGGGATGCCGAGGCGCGAGGACACGAGCTGGGCGAAGGTCGTCTCGTGGCCCTGGCCGTGGCTGTGCCAGCCGGTCAAAATCTCGACCGTGCCGACCATATTGACCCGCACCTCGGCCGATTCCCACAAGCCGACGCCCGCTCCGAGCGAGCCCACCGCCGCCGACGGCGCGAGGCCGCAGGCCTCGATATAGGCCGAAAATCCGACGCCGCGCAGCTTGCCCTTGGCGGCCGAGGCCGCCTTGCGCGCGCCGAGGCCCTTGTAGTCGGCAAGCTCCAGCGCCTTGTCGAGCGCCTTGGGGTAGTCGCCCACGTCGTAGGCCAGGATGACCGGCGTCTGGTGCGGGAACGACTTGACGAAGTTCTGGCGGCGGAATTCCGCCGAATCGCGGCCCGTCTCCCGCGCCGCGATTTCGACGATGCGCTCGACGAGGAACGTCGCTTCGGGGCGGCCAGCGCCGCGAACGGCGTCGACCGGCGCCGTGTTGGTGTAGACCGCGTCGACCTCGCAGTAGATCGCCGGGATGTCGTACTGGCCCGACAACAGTATCCCGTAAAGATAGGTCGGCACCGACGACGCAAACGTCGACAGATACGCGCCGAGATTGGCGATCGTGTGTACGCGAAGGCCCGTGATTTTGCCGTTCGCGTCGAGCGCGAGCTCGGCGTGAGACACGTGATCGCGGCCGTGCGCGTCGGACAGGAACGATTCGGTGCGCTCCGCGGTCCATTTGACCGGCCGGTCGATCTTCCTCGCCGCCCAGGCGCAGACGGTCTCTTCGGCGTAGATGAAGATTTTCGAGCCGAAACCGCCGCCGACATCGGGCGCGATGACGCGCAGCTTGTTCTCGGGGGCAAGCCCGACGAACGCCGAGAGCACGAGCCGCGCGACATGCGGGTTCTGGCTCGTCGTGTAGAGCGTGATCGTGTCGGTCCCGGAGTCATATTCGCCGACAGCGGCGCGCGGCTCCATCGCGTTGGGGATCGTGCGATTGTTGACGAGATCGAGCTTGGTGACGTGGGCGGCTTTGGCGAACGCCGCATCGGTCGTCGCTTTGTCGCCGACGTGCCAGTTGAAGACCGTATTGTTCGGCGCGGCGTCATGGAGTTGCGGCTGGCCGGAGTTGGCGGCGGTTGCGGTATCGACCGTGGCCGGCAGCTCGCCGTAGTCGACGGCGATCTTCTCGGCTGCATCGCGCGCCTGCGCATAAGTGTCGGCGATGACGACGGCGACGTGGTCGCCGACATAGCGCACCTTGCCCTGGGCGAGCGCCGGATGTGCGCCGGCCTTCATTGGCGAGCCGTCCTTGGAGTGAATCATCCAGCCGCAAGGAAGGCCGCCGACCTTGTCGGCCGCGATGTCCTCGCCGGTGAAGATCGCGACGACGCCAGGCGCCTTCAGCGCGGCGGACGTATCGATCCTGTCGATGGTCGCATGGGCGTGCGGCGAGCGGACGAAATAGGCGTAGGCCTGGCCCGGACGGTCGATGTCGTCGACGTAATGGCCCTTGCCGGTGATGAAGCGGATGTCTTCTCTGCGCTTGACGGAGGCGCCGATGGCTGTCGCGCTCATGTTTCTCTCCCTTGGAACGGCTTCGAAGCGTGCGGTTATTCGGCGGCCTTGGGCGTCGCGGCGGCGGCCATTTCGCGCGCGCCCTGGGCGACCGCCTTGACGATGTTGTGGTAGCCGGTGCAGCGGCAGATGTTGCCCTCGAGCCCGTGGCGGATCGCCGCCTCGTCGAGGTTCGGCCCCTCGCGATTGACGAGGTCGATCGCCGCCATGATCATTCCCGGCGTGCAGAAGCCGCACTGCAGCCCGTGGTTGTCCTGGAAGGCCTGCTGCATCGGATGAAGCTTGCCGCTCTGGGCGAGCCCCTCGATCGTCGTGACTTTCGCGCCGTCGCAGCTCGCCGCCAGCGCCGTGCACGACTTGATCGCCTCGCCGTCGACATGGACGACGCAGGCGCCGCACTGCGAGGTGTCGCAGCCGACATGCGTGCCGGTCAGGCGCAGATTCTCGCGCAGGAACTGCACGAGCAGGGTCCTGGGATCGATCTCGGCCGAGACCTGCCGGCCGTTTACCGCCATAGAGACATGAACCATTCCCATATCCTCCTGAACCATGACGTCTTCTTCGGGGTGACTGGCGCTTCGCCGACGGACGGGCCGGCCGCGGCGACGGCCTCGGCCGCAGGCGCGGCCTTCCCTCCGGCGGCCTCGGCGAAACTGGCGAAGAATTTGTCGGCCATGCCCTTGGCGACGCCGTCGATCAGGCGCGAGCCGAGCTGGGCCATCTTGCCCCCGACATGCGCCTCGACGTCGTATCGCAGGAGCGTGCCGCCCTCCGCATCGGCGAGCGACACTTTGGCGGCGCCCTTGGCGAAGCCGGCGACGCCGCCCTCGCCTTCGCCCGCGATCCTGTAGCCGACTTCGGGGACGATATCGGAGAGTTCGACCTTGCCTTTGAATGTGGCCGCGACCGGGCCGATCTTGGCCTTGACGACCGCGGCGAAGCCGTTGTCGCCGGTCCGCTCCAGCGACTGGCAGCCGGGAATGCAGGCTTTGAGCACCGCCGGGTCGTTGAGCAACGCCCACACTTTCGACCGTGCGGCCGGAAGCGTCGCTTCCCCCGTCATCGTCATCGCCATGAACGTTCCCTCGCGTCGCGGACCGATCAGCGGCTGCCTCTCGCGCCACGAAGGCGCTTCGGACGCGGCAACCTGTCTCCCGCGACATATACGAAAGTTTTGGTACACTGTCCTCGGCGCCGAAGTCCATATCCAGGACAGCCTATCGTTATTTCTCTTTGGTTACATCGCGATCGGGGCGATTGCTTGGCGTCCAATCGTTATATACGATTGGATAGTTCGTGGCGCCTCTTCTGGCGGCGCTCGGCGGCGACGAGGCAAATTTTTTAAATAAGCTGCGTCGGCCCCGATGGCGTTGCCGTCGCAATCGCCGACCGCTAGTTTGCCGAAAGACGCAATCAGCTGCCTTCGACGGCCGAAAGCGCCGGGCTAAGCGCTTGTCAAGCCGCTTGCCCGCGGCGACCGGGACGGGCAGCGGCGACAGGGACGGCCGGGCGCTGCTTGGTACGTTTCCTGCTAGTCGGAGGAAACCAGGAGGAATCGTTGGCGCATGGATAATTTCCTGCAGCAGTTGATCAACGGGCTTACGCTCGGGTCGATCTACGGACTCATCGCCATCGGCTATTCGATGGTTTACGGCATCATCGGCATGATCAATTTCGCGCACGGCGACGTGTTCATGCTGTCGGCGTTCATCGCGCTCATCGTGTTCATGATCCTGACCCAGCTCCTGCATCTGGGATCGCTGCCGATCGCCTTCGTCGTCGTGCTGATCGGGGCGATGGCGCTGACTGGGCTCTGGAACTGGGCCATCGAACGGCTCGCCTACCGGCCCTTGCGCGGCTCGTTCCGCCTCGCCCCGTTGATCTCTGCGATCGGCATGTCGATCTTCCTGTCGAATTTCGTCCAGGTCGTGCAGGGGCCGCGCAACAAGCCGGCGCCGCAACTGCCCAATCACGTGTTCACGCTGACCGGCGGCGCCTATGACGTGACGCTGTCGCTGCGGCAGATCCTCATCATGGTCGTGACCGCCGTGCTGCTGGCCGGATTCTGGTACCTCGTGCAGTACACCTCTCTCGGCCGCGCGCAGCGCGCCTGCGAGCAGGACCGCAAGATGGCGGCGCTGCTCGGCGTCGACGTCGACGCGACGATTTCGATCACCTTCGTCATCGGCGCGGCGCTGGCGGCGGTGGCCGGCGTCATGTTCGTCATCTACTACGGGGTGGTCAATTTCGCCGACGGCTTCGTGCCCGGCGTCAAGGCGTTCACCGCCGCGGTGCTGGGAGGCATCGGCTCGCTGCCGGGCGCGGTTCTCGGCGGCCTCCTGATCGGCCTCATCGAAGTGTTCTGGTCGTCCTATTTCACCACCGACTACAAGGACGTGGCGGCGTTCATGATCCTCGCCATCACGCTGATCTTCATGCCCTCCGGCATCCTCGGCCGGCCCGAAGTGGAGAAGGTCTGAGCCTATGACCGCGGCCCCGCAAACCACCCCGCTCGCCAAAGCCGACGCGGCGAGCGCCGCCCAACTCGTTCCCGCGCTGCGAAACGCATTCGCCGCCGCGCTCGTCGCCTTCGGCCTGAGCTTCCCGATCCTCAGCTATCACGCGGAAGCCAACATCAACAACGAGCTCGTGCTGATCGGCCGCTGGCCGCTCTCGTTCGGTTTTGCCGCGATCGTCTTCGTTTTCGTATTCCTGCGCCAGATGGCGAACGCCGACTGGCGCATCTGGTTCGACCGCGTCGGCGCGATCGCCGCCGGCGGCATGGGCGGCGCGCTGGTCCAGGCGGCGCGCGAGGGCGAAGGCGTCGCGCCGCCCTCGCCGGCGCGGGCCTGGTTCTCGCGTTATTTCGGGCCGTTCATGCTCGGCCTCGTCGCGCTGTTTCCCTTGATCGTGCTCGGCATGCTCGGCCCCGCCGGCTCGCTGAAGTGGATCAACAATTACGGCGTCCAGATCATGATCTACGTGATGCTGGGCTGGGGCCTCAACATCGTGGTCGGCCTCGCGGGCCTCCTCGACCTCGGCTATGCCGCCTTTTACGCGGTCGGCGCCTATTCCTATGCGCTGCTGTCGACCACCTTCGGCCTGTCGTTCTGGATTTGCCTGCCGCTCGCGGGCACGTTGGCCGCGATGTGGGGCATCATTCTCGGCTTCCCGGTGCTGCGGCTGCGCGGCGACTATCTCGCCATCGTGACCCTCGCCTTCGGCGAGATCATCCGCCTCGTCCTCGATCAACTGGGTCGACCTCACCAACGGCTACGCCGGCATCTCCGAAATCCCGCACGTCACCTTCTTCGGCATCCCGTTCAACGACGACGACAACGGCTTCGCCGCGATCTTCCATCTGCCCTACACCCCGATCTACCGCTCGATCTTCCTCTTCTATCTGATCCTCGCGCTCGCGCTCCTGACGAACTTCGTCACGCTGCGGCTGCGCCGGCTGCCGATCGGGCGCGCCTGGGAGGCGCTGCGCGAGGACGAGATCGCCTGCCGCTCGCTCGGCATCAACACCAGGAACACCAAGCTCACCGCCTTCGCGCTCGGCGCCATGTTCGGCGGCTTCGCCGGCTCCTTCTTCTCCGTGCGCCAGGGCTTCGTCAGCCCCGAAAGCTTCACCTTCATCGAATCGGCGACGGTTCTCGCCATCGTCGTGCTCGGCGGCATGGGCTCGCAGCTCGGCGTCGCCATCGCCGCGGCGGTGATGATCGGCGCGCCGGAGCTCATGCGCGAGCTCGACTGGATGAAGGCGTTGTTCGGCGAGGACTTCGATCCGACGCAGTACCGCATGCTGCTGTTCGGCGCGGCGATGGTCGTCATGATGATCTGGAAGCCGCGCGGCCTCGTCTCGACTCGCTCGCCGTCGATCTTCCTGAAGGAGCGTAAAGCCGTGTCCGGCGATCTCGTCAAGGAAGGGCGCGGCTGATGAACTGGCTGACGAGCCCGCTGCTCGCCGTCGAAAACCTCACCATGCGGTTCGGCGGCCTGATCGCGGTCAACGCCTTCACCTTCGCCGCCGGCCGCGGCGACATCACCGCGCTGATCGGGCCGAACGGCGCCGGCAAGACGACCGTGTTCAACTGCGTCACCGGCTTCTACAAGCCGACGGAGGGCCGCCTCGCGCTCGCCCGCGACGGCATCGCGACGCGGGAGGACATCGAGGCCGCGACGAACGCCAGCGGCCGGCACGCGGCGACGGCGAACGGCGAGCTCTTTCTGCTCGAGCGCATGCCGGACCACGAGATCGCCCGCAAGGCGCGGGTCGCGCGCACCTTCCAGAACATCCGCCTCTTCCAGGGCATGACGGTGCTGGAGAATCTCCTGGTCGCGCACCACAATCCGCTGATGCGCGCGAGCGGCATGACGGTGCTCGGCCTCGTCGGCGCGCCGAGCTACCGGCGCAAGGAGGCCGAGGCCATCGATCGGGCGAAATACTGGCTCGACAAGATCGGCCTCATGGACCGGGCGGACGATCCGGCGGGCGAACTGCCCTACGGCGCCCAGCGCCGGCTCGAGATCGCGCGCGCCATGTGCACCGACCCGGTGCTGCTCTGCCTCGACGAGCCGGCGGCGGGACTGAACCCGCGCGAATCGGCGGATCTGAGCGCGCTCCTGCGCTCGATCCGCGCCGACCACGACACGTCGGTGCTGCTCATCGAGCACGACATGTCGGTCGTCATGCAGATCTCCGACCATGTGGTCGTGCTCGACTACGGCGTGAAGATCGCCGACGGCACGCCCGCCGAAGTGCGCGCCGATCCGAAAGTGATCGCCGCCTATCTCGGCGTCGCCGACGAGGAGGAAGTGGAATCGATCGAGAAGGAGCTCGAGCAATGAGCGCGGCGGCGGCGCCCGCGCCGCTCCTGCAACTGCGGGGCGTCGAGACTTTCTACGGCAAGATCCAGGCGCTCAAGGGCGTCGACATCGACGTCAATCGCCGGCGAGATCGTCACCCTGATCGGCGCCAACGGCGCCGGCAAGTCGACGACGATGATGACCATTTTCGGCGCGCCGCGCGCCCGCCGCGGCAGGATCACCTTCGACGGCAAGGACATCACCGCTCTGCCGACCCATCAGATCGCGCGCCTGTCGATCGCCCAGTCGCCGGAAGGGCGGCGCATCTTCCCGCGCATGACGCGTGTTCGAGAACCTGCAGATGGGCGCGTCGATCAACAATTTCGCCCATTTCGACGAAGACCTGCAGCGCGTCTTCACCTTGTTTCCGCGCCTCAAGGAGCGCGCGCCGCAGCGCGGCGGCACGCTGTCGGGCGGCGAGCAGCAGATGCTGGCGATCGGGCGGGCGCTGATGGGCCGGCCGCGCCTGCTGCTGCTCGACGAGCCGTCGCTCGGCCTTGCGCCCCTGGTGGTCAAGCAGATCTTCGAGGTGATCGGCGACCTCAACAAGCGCGAGGGCCTGACGGTCTTCCTCGTCGAGCAGAACGCCTTCCATGCGCTGAAGCTCGCGCATCGCGGCTACGTCATGGTCAACGGGACGATCACCATGCAGGGCGGCGGCGCCGAGCTGCTGGCGCGGCCGGAAGTGCGCGCGGCCTATCTCGAGGGGGGCCACTGATGGCGGGGATCTTGTGGGCGGATTCGCCTTACGGCCTCCTCACCTTCGTGCTCATCACGCTCATCCTCGGGGGCCTCGGCGCCTGGGCGACGGGCCGGGCCATGGCCCAGACCTGGCGGCCGATGCCGATGCTCCTGCCGTATATGCTCTTGTTGACCGCCGGCGTGCGCTTCCTCCATTATGCGCTTTACGGGGAAAAGCTGCTGTCGCTCCACTTCTTCATCGTCGCCTATGTCTGGACGATCATCGTGGCGGCCTTCGGCTACCGTCAGATGCGCGCCGCCCAGATGGCGACGCAATATTCGTGGGCCTATGAGCGGGCCGGATTGAACTGGCGCGCCAAGATCAAGGGCTGAAAGCCCGCTCGCGCGCTGACCGGAGGCCCGACGTTTTTTTTAAGGTGACTCTTTCTCAAAAACGAGAAAGTATCCGCGCCCAAGGTGGATTGGCCTCCGCCGCGGGCCGGCTCAGGGAGGGCCGAGCGCCCTCAACTTCAGGGAGTATAAGTGTATGAAGAAATACTGGTTGTCGGGCGTCGCGCTTGCCGCTGCGCTCGCGTTCTCGGGCGCGGCCAGCGCCCAGATCAAGTTCGCCGTCGCGGGGCCGATCACCGGCCCGAACGCCGCGTTCGGCGCGCAGCTCGTCAACGGCACCCAGCAGGCCGTCGACGACATCAACAAGGCCGGCGGCATCCTCGGCCAGAAGCTCGAGCTCGAGCAGGGCGACGACGTGTCCGATCCGAAGCAGGGCGTTTCCGTCGCCAACAAGTTCGTCGGCGACGGCGTCAAGTTCGTCATCGGCCACTTCAACTCCGGCGTGACGATCCCGGCTTCCGACGTCTATGCGGAGAACGGCATCCTGTTCATCACCCCGTCGGCGACCAACCCGAAGGTCACCGACCGCAAGCTGTGGGACGCGTTCCGCACCTGCGGCCGCGACGACCAGCAGGGCATGGTGTGGGCCGAGTACGCGCGCGACCATCTCAAGGGCAAGAAGATCGCCGTCGTCCACGACAAGACGACCTACGGCAAGGGCCTCGCCGACGCCGCGCTCGACAACATGCACAAGTTCGGCATTCAACGAGGTCCTGTACGAAGGCGTGAACACCGGCGAGAAGGACTATTCGGCCATCGTCTCCAAGATCAAGGAATCGGGCGCCGACTACGTGATGTGGGGCGGCCTGCACACCGAGGGCGGCCTCATCATCCGCCAGATGCGCGACCAGGGCATGAACACCGTCATGATCTCCGGCGACGGCATCACCGACAACGAGTTCGCCCAGATCGGCGGCCCGGGCGTCGAGGGCACGCTGATGACCGTTCGGCCCCGACCCGCGCAACAACCCGGACGCCAAGGACGTCGTCGCCGAGTTCAAGGCGAAGAACTTCGACCCCGAAGCCTACACGCTCTACTCCTACGCCGGCGTCCAGATCATCAAGCAGGCGGCGGAGAAGGCGAAGTCGCTCGATCCGAAGAAGGTGGCGGAAGTCATGCACTCCGGCATGCCCTTCCACACCGTCATCGGCGACATCGCCTACGACAAGAAGGGCGACCGCAAGTCGGTCGACTTCGTCTGGTACGTCTGGAAGAAGGGCGACGACGGCAAGATCACCTACAAGCAGATGTGATCGGGGCCCTTCTCCCCGCTTTCGGGGAGAAGGTCAGGATGAGGGACAGGCGCAATCGGCTCATCGCCGGGCCGCTCACTGTGCAACCGGATTGATGGTTGACACTTTGGACCGGATACATGGTTGACACTTTTGGCCACTTACGCGGCCGGCTGTTGCTGCTGCTCTTCCTGTGGGATTGTGGGCAACGCCTCAGCGTTGTCCACAAGTCCACAGGCGGGCGGCCGCGACAATTTCCGGCGGCGAAGGCGGCCGCTTTTGTCGAGGAATCCGAGTTCGACGTCGGCGTAGCGAACCCGCAATTCGCCCGCCTCGGTCTCCTCGATCGCCACGGGCTCGCCGACCAGGGCCTCGCTGACGAAGATCAGGTCGCCGGCCCATTTGATCACGCCGTTCGAGCGCACGCGCCGCACGGCGCAGTCGTCCGGATAATCGGGCTCGCGCAGGGCGCAAGGATAAGCGCGATCGGAGGCGCGATAGAGCGCCGCCGGCGTCTCGAAATCCAAGGCCTCGTGCGGCCGTTCGTGGTTGTAGACGGCGCGGAACTCGTCGAAGCGGCGCTGCTGCTCGGCGAGCGTGGCCGCCGGCGGGTCGGCGGCGTCCGCCTTCAGGGTCCGGTGCATGCGCTCGTGGCGGCCGTTCTGCGTCGGTTTGCCCGGCTCGATCCGTTCGGGGCGCACGCCGAGCTTGATCCACCACACCGCAAGCCGCGACAGCCCGCCTGCGCCGACCGACGCGAACGGCGGCCCATTGTCCGAGCGGATCGCAAGCGGCAACCCGAACTCGCAGAACGCCGCGTCGAACACCGGGCGCACGTGCTCCCCGTCGGTCTGCGCCACCGCCTGGCAGCGCAAGAGATAGCGGCTCATCGCGTCGCTGATCGTCAGCGGATCGCAGCGCTGGCGGTCGCCCGTCATAAACCAGCCCTTGAAGTCGGCGCACCACACCGCGTTGGGCCCGTCGGCGGCCAGGAACGGCGAAGAAAAGGGCGGACACCGCCTGCGCGGCCGACGCGATTGGGTCAGCCCCTCCTTGCGCAGCCAGTCGCCGATCGTGCTGAGCGCCGGCGGCGCGACATCCGGCAAGCGGTCGGCGAGCGTCCTGCGCAGCTTCTTGGGACCCCAGGTCGGATGCCGCTCGCGCAGCGCCAGCGCCGCCGCCACCAGCTCGCGCAGGTCTCACTCCAAGGCATCGGCGGGGCCCTCCTCGCCGTGCAATAGACCTGTCAACGATGTATCCGGTCCAATCCGTCAGCGATCTTACCGGATCGTACATCACCCCATCCCTCTCCCCGAATTCGGGGAGAGGGGGGTTATGACCCGCCGGAAACGGCGGGTTTTTCTTCCAAAGGACAATGTCCGATGTTTCGCCTCACGCTCATCCTTGGAGCGGCGTCATTCGTCGCCGTCCTCTGGCTATCGGCCGCCGCGGACGCCCAAACCGCCGCCGCCGGAAAGCCGGCCGGCGATAAAGTTCTTATGGCCCCAAGCCCGCTGAGTATGAGGAGCGGCGCGCATGTGAGGCAGCGCCCTCGCGACAATTATGCTCACGACACGTTCAGCCAGCCGACGCCGATCCAGGGGACCATGGCCGGGCCGCGCATGTAGCGGCGGCGGCGCCATGGGCCACGGGCCCGGCTCGCTCAGAGCGGCGCGCTCAGCAGGGATTGCGATCCCCTTCCGCACCGGGTTGGCCGGTGCCCGGGAGGTCGTCGCTTGGCCACAATTTTCCGTGCAATAGCCAACAATTGTTTCGACTTCGGAGGGAACCCAATGCTCAGGACATTCGCCTTGATCGGCCTTGGCGCCGCAATCGCGCTTTCGCCGCTCACCGCCCTCGCCCAGATTGCTCCGCCGGCCACATCCGCGGCTCCCGCCCAGCATCAAGCCACGGCGCACAAGCCGACAGGCTCGCAGGGGAGCGAGATGCGGAAACGGCATACCGCGGCGCGGGAGCGGACGATGGCGGGCGCCGAACACATGCGGAAGATGCGCATGCATAATACGCACAACCCGTAGGACGGCGGCCTTGTCATTCCCGACCATCGGGAAGCGATCAATCGGCAATTGAGACCGACGCGGATCCGCGGCGCGATGGCGGGGCGGCGCATCTGGCCTCGGCGCAGCGAGCTCAGGGCGGCGGCTCGCTCAGAGCGGCGCTGCTCAGCAGGGATTGCGATCCGTTTCCGCACCGCCTGGGGCACCAAGCGAGCGGCGCGTTCGCCGGGCGCACGCGGTCGGCGCGGACGAAGAACACCGCGCCCGACATCGGCTTCAGCTCGGGCGTGCTCGGCCTAGGCGAGGCAGCCGCGCATCGGTCGACTTCGTCCATCTTCCGAGATGGCGAAGCGCGTGATGCGTCGGCGCTCGCCTAGACCGATCACGCCGGCTGAAGCCGACGGCGCGGGGGTGTGTCGTCCGCCAGCGGCCTGCCGCCGGCGCAATCAATGCGCGACCGGTTTCACGCTCGGCAAATGCGCGCCGGTCGCCACCCATTGCGTGTAGGCCTCGAACGGCACTCCGAGCAGTCGTAGGAAACGCGCATATAGCCGTCAGCGCCGAGCGTGACCGCTTCCGGCATCACGGTCTGCACCTCCTGCGCCATCACGCCGACATAGACGGTGTGGCGGCCATTGTAGACGAAGCGATAATAGCCGAGCCCGTCGTCGAGCCGCCCGAGCAGCACGATATCATGCTTGAGGCGTAAATCGGAGCGACGCCTGCCGCCGCCCCCGCCGGCGCGTCGGTGCCCGCCGCCGCCGTGAAAGCCGCCCCCGCGGCCCCCGCCGTGGAAGCCGCCGGGACGCGCGCCGCCGTGGAAGCCGCCCGGACGCGCGCCGTGGAAGCCGCTGGGGCGCGCACCGCCGTGGAAGCCGCCGGGCCGTGCGCCGCCGGTGGGTCCGGCCGGTCGCGTTGACGGCCGCGAAGGCCGAGCCGCGTTACCGGGTCGCGTGGCAGGTCGCGCGCCGCCGGGACGCCCAGCGTTCGGGCGACCGGCGCTCGGCCGATTGCCCGCACCTCCAACTCCACCCGGCCGACCAGCCCCTCCAACGCCGCCAGGCTCCAACCCGCCGGGCCGGGCCCGCCGACGCCGCCGGGACCGCCGACTCCGCCCGGCCTGCCGGGGCCGCCGACGCCGCCTGGGCCGCCGACGCCGCCGGGACGGCCGGGCCCGCCGACGCCGCCGGGCCGCCGATGCCGCCGGGACGGCCGGGGCCGCCAATGCCGCCGGGTCGATTGCCGATGCCGGGTTTGCTGCCGAGCCCGGGACGGTAGTCGGCGCCCGCGACGCCACCGGTTGCCGGCGTTGATGTTGCCGGTGTTGATGATGTTCCCTCCGCCGAACACCGGAGTTCCCGGCCTCCAGCCGGCATAGGGGGGACGCCAGGCGCCGTAGCCCGGCCAAACCGGCGGGCGAATCCAGCCCGTTCCCCAGTTCCAGTAGTTGTTGGCCCAGATCGAACCGACCGCCGCGGCCGCCCCGAAGGTCAGAAGGGGCGCAATGCCGGTATAGGGCTGGTAGACCGTGACCGGATCGTACGACGGGACATAGACCATCGTCGGGTCCGTCGGAGCAATCGAGATGATGTTCCCGCCTTCCTGGACGCTGGTCGTGACGGTCTGCTGGGCAGTGGACTTGAGAGAGCCCGCCTTTTCAGCCTCTGCGCGCAACGCCTGGATGACGTCCGCGACGTCCTGCGGCTGATTCACGAAAGCGTCGCCAAGGTCCGTCGTCCAGTCGAGATTCTCGCTCATCTTTCGGATGACTTCCGGAAATCGCGCCAGCGCCTTCACCGCCGGATCCCAGTTCGAGCTGTCGATTCCGGAATAATCGTTCTTCGCGACGGCCTGAGCGTTTCGATCGAGCCAACGGTGAACCTGGACGATCTGGATCGGATAGGCGCTGGCGGCCAACACCTGCGCCAGCAGGCCGTCAGGGTAGAGCGCGATCGGCGCGAGGAGTTTCTCGAGCTCGGCCCGGCTGAAGCTGTTTTGCGGCGCAGGCGCCTGCGCAGGGGCTACTTCCGGGGTCGGCGCAGCCGGAGCCGGGGGCGCGGCGGGATTGTCCTGCGCTTCCGCAGTCGCAGGCGCCCCCGCCAGCAACATGGCGAGCGAGAGGCTAATCAAGCGCGCGCTTCATGTCTTTCCGGCGATCGCCCCGATCATGCGTCCCCTACAATGACTGCGTATCCCGCCTGCCGCCAATACTACTTTCTCGTTCTTGGCGCATTCCGTATTCACCGCGTCGACCCAACACTGGGCTTGCCTGTTGCTGCGAGTCAAGCCGGTGGCATGGCGCGCGCCAAACGCTGGACATGGCGGGCTTCTCGTCGCAAGGCGTCAGGCCGATCGTCGGCACCTGCCGACCTGCGCGGTCAGTTCTTGTCCGCTTTCGGACGTGAGAGGCCGATGCCCTGCCGGTCATCCTCCAGCGCCATGCGCTGGTCCTCGGCGTCGAACGCCGATGTCTCGATCGCCCGGTCGAGGCGCTCGAGGTAGCGACGCACCGCCTGCCTGCGGTCTTCCGTCGGCAGCCACCGCTCAAGGCCGTCGAGCGCGGCCCGCATCCGCCTTATCACTTGGACCGAACTCGCGCCGAACTGTCGGATCTCGTCGAAGGCGAGCGTCAGATAGTCCTCCCAGGTCGGCGTCGGGAAGACGAGCCTGAGGACGCCGTGTTCGTCAGAGGCGTAGCCGGCGTCGAGCTCGCTCGCGCCGAGGCGGCGCAGGAGGTCCTCGATCTGGTCGATCGTCTGCACCGCCGTCGTCGGGTCGTTGATCGCCGGCGACAGAGCCTTGATGGCGACGTCGACGAGCAGGCGAATGGGATATTTCGGGTCCTGCTCGAATGTGCGCTCGCGTCCGAGGCCAACCGCGCGCAGGAGCGCCTCCTTGGAAAGCTGCGTTCGAGCGCCGTGAACGCGCAGGATTTCCTCGCCCTCGACCAGCGTGTCTCCGACCGCCGACGCCATCACGATCGTCCCGTCCGCCTGCCGCGCGAGGTCGACGAGCGCGCTCACGTCGAGCTCGGTGATCGTCCGAGGCTTGCCGAAATATTTCAGCGTCTGGGTCGCGGGCCCGAGCCGTGCATGAAGTTCGGTCGCCGCCTCGCGCGCGACTCGGCCGGCTGTCACCAGATGTCGGAACATGTCGGAGATGACGGCGCGCCCCCGATCGCCGATCAGATGGAGCACGTTGGAGATCTGCAGATCGTTGAGGCGCTGGATCAGCCGCGAAAACATAATCATGCTGACGATGATCAGGATCCCGACGACCGCCGACGAGAACGGCGGGACCATTCCGTTTCCGCCGCGGTCGACCCAGGCGAGCGTGGCGAGCGCGAAGACGAAGGTCGCCGAGAACGCGCCGAGCGCGTGGAAAAGGATTCGGTCGCGCGCGAACCAAAGTACGAGGCGCGGCGAATAGGCGATCGCGCTGAACTGCACCATGACGAAGCCCATGGCGAACACGATGCCCGTCAGCGCCATCATGCCGGACGCCGCGGCAGAGAGATAGGCCTGGGCCGACGAAACGGACAACTCAAAGATCTGGAACCTGGCGTCCGTCGCCCAGGCGTTTTCGATCCGCGGCAGGGCGACCCCGCCGACGACGGCTCCGACCACGTAGAGCATCGGAATGAGCCAGGGCTGGATCGCGGGTCGATTTCGGTCTGACATGCTTCGCCTTTTGTCATTTTCACCGTGATTCGTGCAGACTGGGGGATCGATGGCGCGCCAAGACGTCAGGACAGCAGGCTCTTGGCTGCCCAACTTGATATCGATACAAACGGACGCCTACGACACGCATGGGAGACAATTTCGTGCTCAAGACCATCGCCTTTATCGGCCTCGGCGCCGCATTCGCCCTGACGCCGCTCGCCGCCCTCGCTCAGACCGCTCCGGCGGCCGCTCCCGCCGAGCATCACGCCACGATGCACAAGCCGACGGGTTCCTACCGCAGCCAGATGCGCCATAGGCACAACACGAGCAAGCAGCGCGCGTGGGCAAGCGCCGAGCATATGCGGACGATGCGCCAGCAGTAGCGAGACGGCGCCACTTTACGGACTCCTTATGCGTGCGCCTGTCATTCAATATGGAGTTTTTGCGGCGTTCGCGGCTAGGAAGGCGGTCGCAAACGGTATTCCGTGGATTTTCTAAATTATGCAAGTCAGTCGCACGAATAAGCTCGAAGGCGGACGCGACCATTATTCAATCGGCCGCATCAAGGCATCCGCCGGTTGGCGCGCCGTGGACGCCGCAGCCGCCGAAGCCGATCGTCTGCTGCGGCCGTCCAGGCGCTGATCCGCGAAGCGCAGGAATACGACGCCGACGCGATCATTGGTCTCGATTTTGAAGTCGACGGCGTCAAGTCCGCCGACATCGGCGCCGCCCCGCTGCAGCGCGTCGCCGCCACCGGCATTGCGGTCAAGTTCGCCGAAGCGGCCTGATCGCGGCGCAGTTCCGTCTCGTGAGGGTCCACTCTCTGGATTTCGGGTCGGACCTTCGGCCCGCCCGAATGACAAACCTGCACCCCACCCCACCTGCCTGAATTGCGGAAACGTCTCGATCAGCCAGAGCGATATGCTCTGGAAGCCGCCGGTTAGAAACGCGACGCCGGTCGCGACCAGGAGCACGCCGACCGTCTTCTCGATCCGGCCGAACTGTTTCTTGACGGCGGTCGAGGCATACGAAGCCGTTTCACTGCGCTTTGCCTTCATTCGACCGTCGAAGCAGGGTTACAAGGGTCGACGCGGCACCCTCGATCAGGGCCTCCTGATATCTGTAGAACATCTCGTTTCCCATGGGCGTGACCATCGAGCGCGTCTGTTCCAGACAGCGAAGGCGAAGCGCTTCGAGGTCCTTCATCAGGTCTTCCGCCGCCTTTCGGTCTTGCGGCGTCTTGATGACCGCCTCGGGCGGGAGCGCCCGGATCTGGTCTCCCGTGAGAACAGGAGTTGTGAGCGCCTTGAGCCGGGACTCCAGGATTTCCCGGTTGGCGTCGATGCGCCAGAGTCTGAAGCGGCTGTACGCGCTCGACGCATTGAAAAGGATCGTGATGGCCATTGCCAGATAGATCCAGTAGGCGGGCGACATCAGGTTCACTAGCCACGGGAAATAACGGTCCGCGAGTTCGGGCTGGCCGTTGGTGAAAAACTGGCGCGCCTCGTCGCTCAACGGCGCATTGTCCTGAGACTTCGCCGCGGGCGGCGGGTTGTTCCGAGTGAAATTCGGGAACCCCTCGCTGAGGAGCATCAGGAAGGCGATCCTCTCCGCCCGGTGTACGCACGCGTTCGTCATAATGAGCGTGTCGACCTGCGCGACGAGCTTGTCCGTTGCCGGGATCGGTTGGGCGACGTCGTAAAACCCGGCGGGAATCCTTCCGAGGCGCAACCACTTGTCTCGCGACACCAGGCCTTCGATATCGGCGGGAGCGACGATCTCGAGGCCGTATTTGTCCGACAGCGTCCGAATCATCTCCGCATTCTCGTTCATGACGAACGCGGCGAGATCGAGTTGACCGTCGCGAACCAGTTCCGCTTGAGTTTCGAGACCGTGATTGGACGGTCTCAGATCGAGACCCTTGAGGTCGGAATTCTCCAGCAATTGCCGCATCAGATAGTCTGTGCCGGAACCGTCCGGGCCGATGCCGACCGACGCGCCCTTCAGGTCGTTGAACGTATTGATCGCGTGTCCGCGTCGGGCGAATAGCAGCAGCAACTCTGGTTGCGGGAGCCGCCCCAAGGTCTGCAAGCCGGCGTCTGCAGGGACCGGCACTCCATCCTGCACGAACGCGAAGGCGGGAACGCACCGTCCGTTTTCGCCGACGAGGCGCGCGATGTTCTCAACCGACCCCGCCGTGGCGACGACCCTCAAGTGGCCGTTCTTCTTGAGGGCGCGCGCCGCGAGTCGCTCCCCTGTCGCGTGATATTGTCCGGTCGGGGTCCCGGTAAAGATGGAAGCCCTCAGGAACGCGTAGTCGCCGGAGACGGTGAAGTAGAGGACCGCGGCCGCGACCGCCAAACGGCGATCGCCATCAGCAGACCCCTGGCCCACGCTCTTCGATCGCGGCCGGGTCCAAACGCCAGTTGATCCAAGAAACTCATTCGTAAGCCCGCGCCCCCGATTGGACGGTCGTAGCCTATCGGGAAAATCGTCGGAGCCAAGGGCCCGGCGCGAGAGCGACGAGGCTCGAAACGAGGGGCGATCTCTTCAGCGGCGCGGTCTATAGGCGGAGGCGGACCGACGCGCAGACGGTGCGATCGCGCCCAAGCTCGGGGCGGAGCGCCTCACCCCACCCGCCCGAACTGCGGGAAGGTCTCTATCAGCCACAGCGACACGCTCTGGAACCCGCCGGTCAGAAACGCGACACCAGTCGCGATGAGCAGCACGCCGACCGTCTTCTCGATCCGACCGAACTGCTTCTTGATCGCGCTCGAGGCGCGCATGAAGGGGCCGATCGCCGCGGCGGCGGCGATGAAGGGCAGGCCGAGGCCGAGGCTGTAGACCGCGAGGAGCCCCGCGCCCTCGGCGACCGTTTTCCTGCTCCCGGCGACGGCGAGAATGGTCGCGAGAATGGGCCCGATGCAGGGCGTCCAGCCGAGCGCGAAGGCCATGCCCATCGGATAGGCGCTCCAGACGCCGGCCGGCCGGTCGATCGTGACGCGCGCCTCGCGCAGCATCGCCGCGATGCGGAACACGCCGAGGAAGTGCAGGCCCATCAGGATGACGCCGAGCCCGGCGGCGATCGACAGCGCATGGCTCCATTGCCGGAAGACGCGCGCCGAGGGCCGAGGCGGTCGCGCCGAAGGCGACGAACACCGTCGTGAATCCGGCGACGAACAGGAGAGCGGTGATGAGAATGTCGCGCCGCGCCTTCGCTTCGCCCTCGTTGACCAGAGCCTCGACGCTCGCCCCGGCGAGAAAGCAGAGATAGGGCGCGGCGAGCGGCAGGACGCAAGGGCGGACGAACGAGATGAGGCCCGCCCCGAAGGCCGCCGGGATGGAGACGTCGGTCATGGCGGAAGACAGATGGCGCTTCGCCGCGGGCCCGTCAAATGAGGCGTGATCGCGGCGCTTCATTCCGGCCCTTTCCCGCAATCGCCGGGTCGAGCCGAGGAGGAGAGGGCGTGTTCCACCCGGGCTTGGCCGGGGTGTGGCGCGAAGCGCCGGATGAGGGCGTCAGCCGCCGGCCAGCATCCGCTCGACCGCGCCGCGGAAGGTTTCGAACTCGAACGGCTTCATCAGCGTCGGACGGCCGCGCCAGGCCGGATCGAGCCCGTCCTGGCCGTAGCCGGTGGCGAAGACGAATGGAACGCCGCGCGCCGCCAGAAGCTCGGCCGCCGGGTAGCCGCTCTGGCGGCCGAGCGAGACGTCGACGATCGCGCCGTCGATCGGCGTCGCGGCCAGCTCGAGGGCTGCATCGAGATTGGCGGCCGGCCCGACCACGTCATGGCCCAATTCGATGAGCCACTCCTCGGTTATCGCGCTGACCAGCGGCTCATCCTCGACGACAAGAATACGCGCCATCGTCCCTCTGGGCGTTGCGGGGAGAGCTAGCCGATCGAGCGCTGAAAACAAGGCGAAGACGGCCCCATTTCGACGCCGTGTGAGCCAGATCGCCTTTCGCGGGCGATCAATTCTTTGTAAGGCGTTCGGACGATGACAAGCTCGGACAAGCCATCGGCGTCGCCGCGGGGCGCCGGTCCCACCGGCCTCCTGGCGCGCCAGCGCATCGCGGCGCTCGCGCGCGACGGCGCCGTTGCCGCCGCGACGCCGATCGAGGCGGCCCAGTTCCAGCCGGCGAGCCTCGACCTGAGGCTCGGCGCGAGGCGTTTCGCGTGCGCGCGAGCTTCCTGCCGGGCAAGGACGCGAGCGTGGCCGAGCGGCTGAAGAGTCTCAACCCGGAACGCGTCTCGCTCGCCGGCGACGGGGCGGTGCTGGAGAAGGGCATCGTCTATATCGCCCCGCTGATGGAGCGGCTCGCCCTGCCGCCCGGCGTTTCCGGCGCGGCCAATCCGAAAAGCTCGACGGGGCGGCTCGACATCTTCACCCGCCTCATCGTCGACGGCTCCGACGCTTTCGACCATGTCCCGGAGGGCTACGCGGGACCGCTGTTCGCCGAGATTTCCCCGCGCAGCTTCAGCGTGCGCGTGCGCGCCGGCACGCGCTTAAACCAGCTGCGCTTTCGCGACGGCGGCGCGGCGGCGGTCCTCGACGCCGAGGCCCTCCGCGCGCGGCACGCGGCTTCGCCCCTCGTCGACCGGCCGCTGTCGCTGCGCGAAGGCCTCATTGTGCACGTCGGGCTCGCGGGGGAGCCGGCCGAGGTCGTCGGCTATCGGGCGATCAAGAACAGCGACGTGATCGACGTCGACCGCGTCGGCGGCTATGCGGCTCAAGATTTCTGGGAGCCGATCCTCGCGCGGGCCGACCGGCGCCTCGTGCTCGACCCGGACGAGTTCTACATCCTGGCTTCGCGGGAGAAGATGCAGATTCCCGCCGATCTCGCCGCCGAAATGGCGCCGATCGATCCGGCGATCGGCGAGTTCCGCGTCCATTACGCGGGCTTTTTCGATCCCGGCTTCGGGCAGGGCGCCGACGGCCGTCCGGCCGCGCGCGCCGTGCTCGAGGTGCGCAGCCGCGACGTTCCCTTCCTCATCGAGGACGGGCAGCCGGTCGGGCGGCTGGTGTTCGAGCAGCTCGCCGACGCGGCCGACGAACTCTACGGGGCGGGAGAGACGTCCAATTACCAGCATCAGGGGCTGAAGCTGTCGAAGCATTTCCGGACCTGACGCGGCGACGATGCCGGATGTCCGCCGAAGCGACGCCGCTTTGCCCCGTGACCGGACAGCCGGCGGTCCGGCGGGTCCAGTGGGTGACGAGCAGGCTGCTCGTCGATCTCCGGTGGATCGCCTTCGGCGTCGATGTGCGGGGCGGTTTCGCCGGCGTCGAGCGGTTCGGCCTGTGGGCGTCGCCGACCGGGCTCTATTTTTTTGACCCGCCGCGCGAGGGGGATCACGAATTCTATTCGGATCTCTATGCCGGGCTGAAGCGGCGCCGTTTCATTACGCTCGAACCCGTGCGCCACGAATTCCTGATCGCGGCCAGGCACATTCCTCCGGGGGCGCGCGTGCTTGACGTCGGCTGCGGCCTCGGCGGTTTCCGCGCGTGCGTCCCCGAGGCCGACTACACCGGCCTCGATCCGCACATGGCCGCCCAAGCCTCGATCCCGAACGTTCGCGGGGAGACGCTCGCCTCTGTCGGCCAGGCGAGCGCCTAGGACGCCGTGTGCTGCTTCGAGGTCGTCGAACAGCTCCGCGATCCGAAGGCTCTTTTCGCCGAACTCGTTCAGGCGGCGAAGCCGGGCGGCCTCGTCTGCGTCAGCGTGCCCCACGTCCCGTCGACCATGACCCGGATTTCGAAGCCCCGCCGCATCATCAACCGGTGTTCAGCGTGCCGAGATCGGCTGCTGACGACGGGATCGGATTGCTGATGATCGCGCGCCGGCCGGACGCGGCGGCCTGACGGGCCGCCGACCGATTTTGGCCGGCAAAGCAGGCGGATCCAGCGCTGCAACGCGTCCCGCGACGAGCTCCCCGGCCGGCGCTATGACGGTTTCACGACCAAAACCTCATATTTCGCTTGGCGTCCGGCCGGGTTTTCCTATATGAGCCTCGGGTGGCGCGGCGCCGAGAGGCCCCGCGCCGCGAATTTTTCTGGCTGGCCGGCGCCAGGGTCGCCGCCGCCGAGATCCTCATCGGAACGGAACCGAGAGGACATGACCAACCCGTTCGAATTCATCCAGCAGGTGCGCTCCGAGGCGCAGAAGGTCGTTTGGCCGACCCGGCGCGAGACGCTGATCACCACCGGCCTGGTGCTGCTGCTGGTCGTGTTCACGAGCCTCTTCTTCGTCGTCGTCGACGAGGTGCTGCGCACCGTGGTCGGTCTGGCGCTCGGTTTCGGCCGGGGCGGCTGAGTGCTCGTCTGCGGCGGCCGACGCCCGACGATTTCGGAATATGAATAACATGAGCATGCGCTGGTATATCGTCCACGCCTATTCCAACTTCGAGAAGAAAGTCGCCGAGTTCGATCCGCGAGCAGGCGCATCAGCGCGGGCTCGACGACAAGTTCGAGGAAATCCTGGTCCCGACCGAGAGCGTCGTCGAGGTGCGGCGCGGGCGCAAGATCAATTCCGAGCGGAAGTTCTTCCCCGGCTATGTGCTGGTCAAATGCGACCTGACCGACGAAGTCTACCACCTCATCAAGAACACGCCGAAGGTCACCGGCTTCCTCGGCGCCGACAAGAAGCCGATGCCGATCCCCGACCACGAGGCCCACCGCATCAAGGGTCAGGTCGCCGAGGGCGTCGAGCGGCCGAAGGCTGCCGATTCGCTTCGAGATCGGGGAAAACGTGCGGGTCGCCGACGGCCCCTTCGCCTCGTTCAACGGCGTCGTCGAGGAAGTCGACGAGTTCCGCTCGCGGGTCAAGGTCGCGGTGTCGATCTTCGGCCGCGCGACCCCGGTCGATCTCGAATTCGGCCAGGTCGAGAAGGTCTGACGGAAAGTTTTCGCCCCAAGCGCGTAACAATCGCCATCTTCGCGCCGAAAAGTGGCGTTGGCGGAGAACCAACCTCCGCCGCCGCCGTATCGGAATTCGCGAGGAGATGGCCCATGCATGTCGTTCGGCGAAAGGGGTGGGAGATCCCGGCGAGTTCTGGCCTCGCCGGAAGCGCTTTTCCTCGATCGGCGTTCGTTTCTGGCCGGCCTCGGCGCCGCGGGCGCTCTTGCCTCCTGGCCCGGCGCGGGCGGATGACGCCGATCCTTCCGCCGCGCTCTATCCGGCCGACGCGCAATCCGGCCTACACGCTCGACCGCGACGTCACGCCCGAGAAATACAATCTCAACTACAACAATTTCTACGAGTTCAGCACCAGCAAGCACATCGACGCGAGCGCGCTGAAGACGCGTCCCTGGACGGTCAAGCTCGACGGCCTGGTCGAGAAGGAGCAGACGGTCGACATCGACTCGCTGATCAAGGCGATGGGGCTCGAGGAGCGTCTCTATCGCCACCGCTGCGTCGAGGCCTGGTCGATGGCGATCCCCTGGACGGGCTTCCCGCTCAAGAAGCTGGTCGCGTTCGCCAAGCCGCTGTCCTCGGCGACCTACGTCCGCTTCGAGACCTTCCTCGACAAGAAGATGGCGCCGGGCCAGCGCTCGTTCATGCCGTGGCCCTATGTCGAGGGCCTGACCATGGCCGAGGCGACGAACGACCTCGCCTTCATCGCCACCGGCGCCTACGGCAAGCCGCTGGCGAAAGTTCAGGGCGCGCCGATCCGGCTGGCGACGCCGTGGAAATACGGCTTCAAGTCGATCAAGTCGATCGTGAAGATCTCGTTCGTCGACAAGCGGCCGGAGACGTTCTGGGAGACGCTCGGGCCCGACGAATACGGCTTCTGGGCCAACGTCAATCCCGGACGTGCCGCATCCGCGCTGGAGCCAGGCCACGGAGACCTTCCTCAACGACGGACAGCTGCGCCCGACGCTGATCTACAACGGCTACGGCGAGAGGTCGCCTCGCTCTACAAGGGGCTCGAGAAAGAGCCGCTGTTCATGTGAGCCTGCGGTTGCGGAACGGCGCAATTCCGGTGTCAGCTTGCCTCGCGCCGGCCGCTGGATCGCATGGGGCGATTGAGGCCAGCGTCGGGAGAAAACGCTCATGGCCGCCATTGTCGCCGTCTATAAGACCCCGAAAAGCGTCGCCGCGTTCAACGATTATTACTTCGCCAAGCATGTGCCGATCGCGAAGAAAATTCCCGGCCTGCGCCGCTATCGGGTCAGCGACGGCCCGGTCGGACTGCCGGTCGAACCCGGCGCCGCGCACCTCGTCGCGATCCTGGAGTTCGACAGCGTCGAGGCGATCCAGCAGGCGCTCGGCTCGCCCGAAGGACAGGCGACGACGTCCGATCTCGCCAACTTCGCCGACGGCGGCGTCGATCTGATGATATTCAACACTAAAGAGGTCTGACCGGCGACCCGTCAGGCCGGTTGCGGCGCGGGCTCGAGGCCCGCGTCGTGGTCGAAGCCGTAGACCTCGGGCAGGATGAAGATCGCCGAAAGCAGGCCGATCAGCGGAAAGATCGCGACGAGCAAAGTCGCGTTGGCCTGGCCGATCGCCGCGAACACCGACGGGAACAGGAAGATCGCCAGGAACGACGGCAGCTTGACGAACATGTAGGCGAAGCCGCTCGCCAGTGCCCCGGTATTCCGGCTTCGCCACCAGCGAGGGGATGGTCATGCAGTTCGAGGCGTCCCAGTAGTGGCCCCACAGCATGGCGGCGGCGGCGAAGGGGAGCACCATCTTATTGCCGGTGTAGAGGGCCCAGGCCGCGACCAGCAGCGAAACGAAGACGATGCCGAAGCCGGCGATGCCGATTCCGCGTTGTCCGATCTTCGGGATCAGCAGCGGCCCGACCCAGCCCGAGATGGCGGCGATCACGTAGAGCGCCATGGTCACGAGATTGGTGCCGAGTATCGACGAGACGCCGACCATCACGAACAGCACGGGCAGATAGAAAGCGAAGGTCGAGAATTCGCTGCCCTGGGCGAAGCAGGCGATCCAGCCGTAGAGCGTGGCGCGCCAGCGGATCGGGTCCTGCCGAATGTCGGCGAGGAAGGCTGCCGGGTGCGGCCTCGAAACCTCGACGTCCTGATCGGGCAGCATCGCGAGCGGGTCGCCGTACATTTTCCCGGCGACTTCCTTGGCTTCGCGGAAGCGGCCCTGGCGAACGAGCCACACCGCCGTTTCCGGCAGGTCGTGGCGGAGAATGAGGATGATGAGCGCCGGGACGGCGCCGAGTTCCGAGCGTCACGCGCCACACCAACTCGTGATTCATATTGAAGACGAGAAAGACGGCGATGACCGCGAGCGTCAAAACCTCGCCGACGGCGAACATGAACTGCCAGCGGTTGCCCATCACCTCGCGGCGGCCCTTGGCCATCGCGTCCATGATGTAGGTGTAGCCGGTCGAGATGTCGCTGCCGAGCGGAATCCCGAGGAAGAAGCGGATAACGGCGAGCATTGCGACGCTGGTGACGAAGGCCTGCGCCAGCGCCAGCACGATGAACATCACCATGGTTGCGAGGAACATGAAGCGCCGGCCGATCTTGTCGGTCAGCCAGCCGCCGATGAGGGCGCCGACCACCGCGCCGCCCTGCGTTCCGGCGCCGGCGAGGCCGAGCAGCAGCGGATCGGGATGATACTGGTTGCGGATGAAGATGAGGACGAAGGCGATGCCGTAGAGGTCCCAGGCCTCGACCAGGATCGAGGCCATCATCAGCCATCCGACGCGATTGCCATGCGGAGAGTAGTTGGCGACCAGATGGCGGACGGCCGCGTCCATGGCCGCCTTCTGCGACGTCGTCGTCGGCATTGCGCGCTCCTCCCTCTATTGTAGCCGCGCTCGCTGAGCGCGGCCGACGCGGTCCATAGCCCGTCGATAGATGGGCGTCCTTACGGACGCCCGATGGACCGCGTCTACAATTCAGTACTTCCAACGTTGCGCCGCGGCGACCAGGAAGTCGCGAAAGGCCTGCACGCGCGCGACGTTCTTCAGCTCCTCGGCGTAAACCAGAAAACAGTCCATTTCGGGCATGTCGGTCTGTTGCAGCAGCCGGACGAGCCCCGATTCAGGCTGCACCGCATAGTCCGGCAGGACGGCGATGCCGACGCCGTGCTCGGCCGCCCGCGCCATCGCCGAGAGGTTGTTGACCGAGATCTGCGGCGTGCGCGGATTCTTGGGGTCGCGCCCCAGGGTCAGAAGCGAATTGAGATCGTAGAGGAGATGGGTCGCGGTCGGCGCGCCGAAGGCGATCAGGTGATGGCGATCGAGGTCCTCGATGCTGCGCGGCTGCGGTCGCCGCTTGAGATAGTCGGGCGAGGCGTAGGCGTGGAAATGCGCGGTGAACAGCCTGCGGCGGATCAGGTCGGGCTGCATCGGCTCGCGAAAGCGCAACGCGACGTCCGCCTCGCGCATCCCGAGGTCAAGGTCCTCGTCCGACAGCAGCAGCTGCAGCTTCACTTCCGGATAGAGCTCGACGAATTCGCCGAGGCGCGGCGCGAGCCAGTTGGCGCCGAGACCGAGGGTGGTGGTGACCCTCAGTTCGCCGGTCGGCTTCTCGCGGCTGTCGATCAGGCGGCTGCGGACGGCGTCCAACTTGAGGACCACGTCGCGCACCGCGTCCAGCAGCATTTCGCCCTGTTCGGTGAGGATGAGGCCGCGCGCGTGCCGGTGGAACAGCGGCGCGCCGAGATCGGCCTCCAAGGCTCCGACCTGCCGGCTGACCGCCGACTGGCTGAGGCCCAGCGTTTCGCCGGCGTGGGTGAACGAGCCGGCGTCGGCGGCCGCCTGGAAAATGCGCAGCTTGTCCCAGTCCATGAACGTTTCCCCCGCCGCCCCCGGCTTACGTCTTCGCCGCTGACGACGCGGCGTTCGCTGCGCGAGACTATTCCGCCGCTTTTCGCGCCGGCGCCTGCGCCGCAAGCCAGCGCTCCGCCTCGAGCGCGGCCATGCAGCCGAGCCCGGCGGCGGTCACCGCCTGGCGGAACACGTCGTCGGCGACGTCGCCGGCGGCGAACACGCCTTCGACGCTGGTCGCCGTCGACCCGGGCGCCGTCTGGACGTAGCCGTTCGCCTTCAGGATGACCTGCCCCCGGACGAGCTCGGTCGCGGGCGCGTGGCCGATCGCGACGAACACGCCGTCGACCAGAACATCGTCGAGCGCGCCGGTGAGGACGTTCCTGATCCGGACGCCGGTCACGGCCGCGGGCGCCCCGCCGCCGAGAATCTCCTCGACGGCGCTGTCCCAGCGGATCTTGACGTTGTGCCGGGCGGCGAGCCGCTCGCGCAGGATTTTTTCGGCCCGGAAGGAATCGCGCCGGTGCACGACCGTCACTTCGGAAGCGATGTTGGAGAGATAGAGCGCCTCCTCGACCGCGGAATTGCCGCCGCCGACGACCACGACCGACTTGCCGCGGAAGAAAAAACCATCGCAAGTCGCGCAGGCGGAGACGCCGAAGCCCTTGAACCTGTCCTCGCTCGGCAGGCCGAGCCACTTCGCCTTGGCGCCGGTCGCCAGGATGATGGCGTCGGCGAGGATCGTGCGGCCGCTGTCGCAGCGCACGACGAACGGGCGGCTCCTGAGTTCGAGTCCGACGACATATTCGTTCTCGACCCGCGCGCCGACATTTTCCGCCTGCGCGCGCATCTGCTCCATGAGCCACGGCCCCTGGATCGGTTCGGCGAAGCCGGGATAGTTTTCCACGTCGGTGGTGATCATCAGCTGGCCGCCCGGCTCGTAGCCCGAGAGCATGAGCGGCTTGAGCATGGCGCGCGCCGCATAGATCGCGGCCGTATAGCCCGCCGGCCCGGAACCGATGATGACGAGACGCTCGTGCGCCGCATGGGACGAAGTCAAAGGCGACTCCTTGCGCAAGGATAACAGGCGTGATTCACGCCTTATATGGGGGCGGCGATTGCGCTACAACGGCGGCGGGCGGAGCGCGCGACAAATCGCCGCGAATTGCTTGCCGTCCGGGGAGACGTTCATGCTGGTCCTTCGCTCGAGCCCGGGCTCGCCATTCGCCCGGAAGGTACGGATCGCGGCCGCCGTGCTCGAACTCGAGGACCAAATCGAGGTGGCGAACGCCGACACCGGCGATCCAGGCGATTCGCTGAGGACCCAGAACCCGCTGGGGAAGATTCCGGCGCTTATTCTCGAGAGCGGCGAGACGATCTTCGACAGCGCCGTCATCGTCGAATATCTCGACTGGATGGCGGGCGGCGGCAAGATCATTCCGGCCGAGCCCAAGGCCCGCTTCCGCTCGCTGACCCAACAGACGCTGGCCGACGGCATTTCGGACGCGGCCGTGCTGCTCCGCTACGAGATGCTCTGGCGCGAGCCGGACAAACGGTCGGAGAAGTGGACGGCCCACCAGCGCGACAAGATCGCCCGGGCGCTCAGCGCCTTCGAGGCGGCGCCGCCGGAGGAGATCAGCGACGTCGCCACGATCGCGCTGGCCTGCGCCCTCGGCTACCTCGACCTGCGCTTCGAGAACGCGTGGCGGGCCGACCACCCGCGGCTCGTCAACTGGCTCGACGCGTTCTCCGAGGCCACGCCGAGTTTCGAGGCGACCCGGGCGAGGGGGTGAGGCGCGCCCCATCCGCTGCTCGTAAGCGGGATCTTTTCCCTCAGGCTCGCCTGCGGCTGATCTTGGGATCGAACCGTTCGCGCCGAGTTTGCGCGCGGGGGAAGCGAAAATGCCTGATCCGGAGGATTCCGCAGCGCAACGCGCGATGCAAGCCGTCCTCGTGATTCACGGAATGGGCGAGCAAATTCCGATGGATACGCTCAAGAGCTTTGTGAACGCCGTCTGGCGGAAGGACGATGTCATCACCGCCAACGCGCTCCCGGATCCGACGGAGGTGTGGAGCAAGCCGGACGACCGCACCGGCTCGCTGGAGCTGCGCCGGATCACGACGCGCGAAAGCATCGCAAGTCCACCGGAGTTTCCCGCGGGCGTACGAACAGACTTCTATGAGCTCTATTGGGCTGACCTGACGGCCGGCGCGACCTGGGACTCGCTGAAGGCCTGGGTCAGCGGCCTGCTCTTTCGGCCGCTCAGGAGTGTGCCGCCCAACGTCCGCTTGGCATGGGCCTTATATGGCTGGGTTGCGGGATCGTCGCTGTCCTGGCCGTTCTCGCGATCCTCCCCTCCAGTTTTTGGAATCAGGTAGACCTTCCCGCCCTCGGCGATTGGCAATGGCTCCTTGCCGCCCTGGCGCTGGCCGTCACCGCCGGGGTGCATCAGATGGGAACCTCGACGTTCGGTCGAGTGGTGCGCTACACCCGCGCCGCGCCGGACAACATCGCCGCCCGCGCCGCCGTGCGCGACCGCGGGCTCAAGCTTCTCCGGGCGCTGCACGACGGCCCCCACTACAAACGCATCGTCATCGTGGCCCACAGCCTCGGGACAATTCCGGCGCACGACCTGTTGAGTTATTTCTGGGCGGAACGCGAAGCGGCGCGAACCGTGACCGAAGGAACCGCGGAATTCGCCGCTCTGACTGCGCTCGAGGGCGCCGCCTCGAAACTCGCGGAGTCGCCATCCGATCCCGCCGGGCTGAAGGATTACTTCGTCGCGCAGCGTCAGTTACGTCGGGAACTCGCAAGCCGCCCTTTGCCCGCGACGAACGAGCCGGATCAACGCTGGCTCGTCAGCGATTTCGTCACATTCGGAAGTCCGCTGACCCATGCCGAGTTCCTTCTCGCCTCCGACCGCGCTGACCTCGAGGCGCGCATGGAGGCTCGCGAATTGCCTCGATCGCCGCCCTATCGCGAGGTCCTCGATCCCAACGTGCTCAAGCACGCTGTCGCGACGCAGACGATGCCGATCGCAAACCCGGCGGACCAGACCCGGCTGATGAGCTACCCGGTGGCGAACGTGGACAAGCGGTGGATGTTGCACCATGCCGCGCCGTTCGCGGCCGTGCGGTGGACCAACGTGTTCGATCCTGCGGTCCTGGTGTTCTTCGGCGATGTGATCGGCGGCCCGGTCGCCCCTGTCTTCGGGCCGGCCATCATCGACATCAATCTCAAGGAGCGGCGGAACGGTCGGCAATCCTGGTGTTTCACCCACACGAAGTACTGGACGCTCGACGAGGCGTCGCGAATCAAGGCTTGCCGCGAGGCCGTCAACCTGCTGGGTCGGCCGATCTGACCCGGGAGCTGGGGATCGGAGCCGCTTGCAACCAAACGCTCTCGAGCGATTCTCGCCAACTCCGGATCGACCCTCAACACCCGATCCGCCCGGATCATCAACATCCGTCGCATGCGACGATAAGATCGCCCGCCCCTCCGCGCCTTCGAGGCGGCGCCGCCGGAGAAGCTGGGCGTGATCGCGCTCGCCGCCGCGCTCGGCTACCTCGACCCGCGCTTCGAGGGCGCGTGGCGGGGGGAGCATCCGCGGCTCGTGGGTTGGCTCGGCGTTTTTTCCAACGCGACGCCGAGCTTCGAGGCGACGCGGGTGAGGGGGGTGAGGCGCGACCCTTCGCCCCGCGTGCTGCAGCATTCACAGACCTCAAGTCGCGGGCTCCTCTTCCCCAGCTACGCTGGGGAAGAGGCGCGAAGCGCCGGATGGGGTGTGGCCCGCTGCTTCGACCCGAGTCGGATTGCGCGAACGTCATCGCGAACCTGCATCGATCCAGACCTGCTTTCCGCACCCCATCCGGCCCTCCGGGCCACCTTGTGTCCGCAAATTGTGAGAGAGTCGGCGAACGGGCGGTTGTCCAAGCAACCGCCCGTCGCCGGACCTGAGCCCGTGGCCACCACAGCTGAAACCTGCGGGGAAGCGAGGGACAGGTCTGGCGTCTTCCTCAACCCGAACAGTTGCATGGGCGTGAGAGCCCGCACGAGCAAGGAAGGGAGTGGGAGTATGCCAGAGAAGACGCGAATTGTCGGCCTCGATGTTGCAAAGAGCAAAGCCGACGCCTGCATTCGCTCGGCGGGGCGGCGCCTGTCGGCGTCGAGCACGCCGGAAGGCCAGGCCGAGTTGGCGGCGTGGTTGCACGCGCACCGGGTCGGCCGGGCGGTGATGGAGGCGAGCGGCGGTTATGAGCGGAGCTGGGCGGAAGCGCTGCGCGCCGCCGGCCTCGAGGTCCTTGTCGTCGATCCGAAACAGGTTCGTTGCTTTGCCAAGGCGGCCGGGCGGCTGGCCAAGAACGACCCGATCGACGCCGAGACGATCGCCTGGTTCGCCGAGACGTTCTCCGATCGCGAGGCCCAAACGGCCGATCCGGCGCGCGAGGAGGTCGACCGGCTGGTCCAGGCGCGGACCGCCTTGAAAGATCTGGAAGGGCGGCTCGCTCAGCAGGGCGAGCATGGCCCGCCGGCCATCGTCGCCAAGGCGCTCGGCGCGATCGCCAAGGCGATGCGGGCCGAGCTGCGCAAGCTCGACGCCGCCATCGCCGCCAAGATCAAAGCCAACCCGGCGTTCGCGCGACGGGCAGAAATCATCGACAGCGTGCCGGGGCTCGGCGATCAAGCGGTCGCCGGCCTGATCGCCTGGGCGCCCGAGCTCGGACGCATCTCCAACGAGGCCGCCGCCGCCCTCATCGGCGCCGCGCCCTACGACGACGACAGCGGCGAGCGCAAAGGCGTGCGCCGCATCAAGGGCGGACGACGCAAGCTCCGCAATCTTCTTTATATGCCGGTCATGGGCGCCGCCACCCAGCACAACCCGGTGCTCAAGGCCTACTACCAACGCCTGCGCGCTAAGGGCAAGGAAGCCAAGGTCGCTTTGATCGCTTGCATGCGCAAGCTGATCGTGATCTTGAACACCATGCTCGCGCGCGATCAGACTTGGAATCCACCGAACTCGAGCCGCCGCATGAGCGAGGCTTCGCGGGGCCGCCGGGCGGCGCATCGCGCCGACTGCATGGATGCCAAAAAGACCGGTGAGCGGACGGGGTCAAGGCCGAAGCCGCCGAAGGCGGCGGCGCGCAGCGCCAGCCTTGAGCCCGGCCGAGCACCGGGCTACGCCGAACTTCACAGTTGCTTCCCCGCGTCGCGGAAAAGGGGAACCCGCCGATCGCCTGCAACTCCATGAAAAGCATTGCGGATTCGACTTGCGTGTATGCCGAAGCTCGTTAGGGGGTCTGGGCGTGGCGATTGCCCGCCCGGCCGCACAAAAAGAAAGGGCCGCAAAGACGGCACCTCTTTTAGCTTCGCAGCGCCGGGACGCGTTATTTACATCCCCGGCGCCTGCATGATCTCGATGATTTCGATCCATGCGCCGGGCATTTGCAAATGCGGATGGTCCTCGTCGAAAAGCTCTGTCGCCGCATCGGCCGATTCCGCTTGCACGATTGAATAGCCGCCGACGTCGTTCTTCGTATCCGAGACTCCATCCTCGTCGACGTGCTTGGTCTTCCCCAAAGGCGCTCCGCCATCGACGAGGGACGCCTTATTGTCGCCCATCCATTTCATCCACGCGTCCATCCCCTTTTTCTGCTGCTCAGGGGTGGAGTTTTTCATCATATCCTCGAAGTCTTCCGAGTCGGCCATATACAGCACCAAGAATTTCTTCATTGGATGATCCTCTCTCCGGTAAGGAAAAGGCGAGAAAAGGCCTGTTGCAACAGGCTCAATCCCGAATACACCGTGGCTCCTCTCGCCGCCATCGACCGCTTGCGCCGAGGGCGAACGCTTGTCCGAAACGCAAAAAGAACGCCGAGCTTCGCAGGAGGCGATCGCACGAGCTTGAGCGAGCGCATGACACAGGCCGGAATTCGCAAGATGGCCGCCGATGGCGCCGACAGTCTGCGCCATGGCGGCGGCTGTCACAAGCCGAATCTGCCCCCTTGGTCGCTCTGGCGCGAGCCCGGGATGCGGCCGGAGAAGCAGATCGCCTACCAGGCCGACAAGATCGCCCGGGCGCTCAGCGCCTTCGAGCCGGCGCCGCCGGAGGAGATCTGCGACGTCGGCACGATCGCGCTCGCCTGCGCCCTCGGCTATCTCGACCTGCGCTTCGAGGGCGCCTGGCGGACGGAGCATCCGCGGCTCGTAAGTTGGCTCGACGTTTTTTCCGACGCCACGCCGAGTTTCGAGGCGACGCGGGTGAGGGGGTGACTCTCCCTCGCCCGGGTTGGCCGGGAGAGAAACGGATGAGCGGCGTGGCGATTGTCCGCTTGGAACTCGCCCGGTCCCCCCATCATGGCCTTTCTCTCGCGAGCGCAGGGAACGAAACCAAGGCTCGTGGGATGCGCAGCCCGATCCGCGGCGGCTTTCAGAACTTGTCGTTCAGGCCAGCCCACGCCCTTAAAGAGCCAAATGTTCCCTGTCCGTCCCGACCGGGGAAATTCCTCTTTTTGTTCTCGCCGGGATATAGCGATAGCGGACGTCAGCAACACTTTGGGCACCCCCTCATTTGGGCGTGAGGGTGCGATGTTCGGCATCTTGCTGCTTGCGGCGGCTGGGTCGGCCACCGGACGGCCGGAATTGACCCGTTCCTGCCCTTCAAGATCGGTCCTATGAACGGGCGGGATGCGCCAGGAGCGACCGTTCCGGAAACAAGCTGCGAACGCGTCCGTTCGACCAAAGCGGACCTTCCGAAAATAACTAGGGATATTCCTCCAGCGGTTATATTGCTCTGCGTCGAGATGGCGCTGGGCGGTTGTCGCGAGGTTTTTCCGTTGGGATTTAGGAGGCCATGGCCGAGACCCGGAAAATTGCAGCGATCCTGGCCGCCGACGTCGTGGGCTTTAGCCGTCTCACCGGGGCGGACGAGGACCGGACGCTGGCGCGGCTCAGGGCGTTGCGGAGCGACCTGATCGACCCGACCATCTCCGTGCACAAGGGCCGGGTGGTCAAGCGCACCGGCGACGGGGCGATCGCCGAGTTCCGCAGCGTCGTCGACGCCGTGCGCTGCGCCATCGAGATCCAGAACGCCATGACCGAGCGCAACGCCGGCGTGCCGGAGGACCGGCGCATCGAGTTCCGCATCGGCGTCCATTTGGGCGACGTGGTCGAGGAGAGCGACGGCGACCTGATGGGCGATGGCGTCAATATCGCCGCGCGGCTCGAGGGAGTGGCCGGGCCGGGCGCGATTTGTCTGTCCGAACAAGCCTATTGGCAGGTCAAGGGAAGGCTCGATCTGGCGGTCAGCGATCTCGGCGAGACCCAACTCAAGAACATCGTCGAGCCGGTGCGAGTTTATTCGCTGCAGGTCGGACTGCCCGCTCAGGCGAAACCCTTTGCGCCCGTCGAGGCTAAGTCCGACCAGAAGCCTCGCGCGCGTCTCGCATTCCCCGACAAGCCGTCGATCGCCGTCTTGCCGTTCCAGCACATGAGCAGTGACACCGAACAGGAGTATTTCGCGGACGGCATCTCCGAGGACATCATCACCGCGCTGTCGAAGCTCTCGCAGCTCTTTGTCATCGCCCGCAATTCCTCGTTCACGTTCAAAGGCAAGAACGTCCACATCGACGAGGTCGGCAAGAACCTCGGCGTGCGCTATGTCCTCGAAGGCAGCGTGAGGAAGTCGGGCGACCGGGTCAGGATCACCGCGCAGCTCGTCGACGCTTCGACCGGCGGGCACCTCTGGGCGGAGCGGTTCGACCGGGACCTGACCGACATCTTCGCCGTTCAGGACGACGTGACGACCCATATCGTCTCCGCCCTGGCGCTTAATCTCAGCGCCGGCGAACGGCAAACCATCGCCGCCGAGCGCACCGAGAATCTCGAAGCCTACGATTGTTTCCTGCGTGGGCGCGAGCTGCGTTCGCGGCTCGCGAGAGAGGCCAGCCGCGACGCCCAGCCGTTGCTGCGGCGCGCCATTGAACTCGACCCCAGCTTTGCGCCCGCCTATGCCTCCCTCGCGGCCGCGCATGTGCTCGACTACGTGAGCGGGTGGAGCGCCTCGCCCGCGCAATCGCTGGAGGAGGCTCAGAAAACCGCGCGAAAGGCAGTGCAACTCGATGACCGTTATCCCTACGCGCTTTGGGCGCTCGCTATGGCCTGCCTTTGGGCGCGCCGGTATGACGAGGCCGTAAGCGCCGCCGAGAAATCGATTGCGTTCAATCCAAACTTCGCTGCGGGGCACGTTGTACTCGGCTCTATCCTGCACTACGTCGGCCGGTCCGAAGAGGCTCTCAAATTCTTCGAACGCGCGGTGGCGCTGGATCCTTACTTTCCGGGCCTATGGCTACATTTCCACGCCCAGGCGGCCTACCAGTTGGGCCGATATCCGGAGGTCGTCGCGCTTCTGAGGCGGCGCATCCTGCGCAACCCGGACACCGACATTTCCCGCGCGCTGCTCGCCGCCAGCTACGGCCAGATGGGCCTCATCGAGGAGGCCCGCGAGGCGTGGCGAGAATTGTTGCGCGTCAACCCGGACTATTCCATCGAGCAGCGCCGCAAGGTGCTGCCTTACAAGAACCCCGATGATTTCGAGCGGGTCGTCGAGGGCCTGCGCAAGGCGGGGCTGCCGGCGCCATGACGGCCGGCCGGAAGCTCGCGGCGATCCTCGCCGCCGATGTCGTAGGCCGTTCCCCATGTCCGCTACCCACCCTTCGCGACGTTCTGCTGGTGCCTCTATCGATGCCTGCTTCGGTGAAGGGTTTCGGACGCCGGCCCCTTGCGGGACGGTCGTGCGGGTTGTGGGGCCGGCGTTCGAAAGCCTGCTATGAAAATAGCCGCAGGGGTGCTGAAGGCTCCGACAAATCGGCCCGCGCCGCCACCATTTTCACCGATAATGGCGCGCCACAGGCGCTGGTTGCCTCCCAAGGAGGAAACCGCGGGCAGGAAGGGGCGCTGTTTGGTCGGGCGCGACCTATGGAGATTTTAGGATCGCGGACGGCTGGTGTGTGTCGGGGCGGGGCCGGTGGCGCGCAATCTTGGCGGCGGAAACGATGATGACGAGCGCGTTCGGTCGCGAGGATGGGCGGGCGTGGCGCGGGTACGGCGGTCGGAGGAGGACTGACGACTTGATGAGGACATCGGCTTGCTGCTCCGGCGCGCGGGTGGGGGCGAAGGCGATAGGCGGTTCAAGGTGGGAAGCACAGCGATGATCATGAGGTGTCGATCCTGATCCGGCGCGGCGATGAAGGTCGCGCAGGGCGAACGCCGTCGAATGTCTCGATGATGATCATCCGGCCGCCGCAACACGGACATCGATGGGCGAGCGCAGCGCTGTCGGCGTCGCTGCGGTCGTCGGCCGGCGAGCGTTCAGGCGCAGTCTCGGGCGTAGCCAGCAACTGGCGGACACGCTCGATGTTGCGGGCTCGAACCGTGCCGGCGAACAGGCCGTAATGTCGGATGCGATGGAAACCGCTCGGCAGGACGTGCAGGAGAAAGCGGCGGATGAACTCGGCGGCGTCGAGCGTCATGGTTTTGAGCCGGTCGCGGCCTTTGATCCGGTAGTCCTTCCATTTGAAGGTCACGCCCGCCTCGTCGAGCGCGATCAGCCGGGCGTTCGAGATCGCGACGCGGTGGGTGTAGCGGGCGAGATAGGCGAGCACGGCTTGCGGTCCGGCGAAGGGTCTTTTGGCGAAGACGACCCACTTGGATCGGCGCAGAGGCGCAAGCGCGGCGTCGAAGGCGCGTTGGTCGGCGAGCGGGGCGAGATCGCCGAAGAGGGTCAGGCGACCGGTCTGATGCAGGGCTGCGAGCCCTTCGAGGAAGAGGCGGCGGAACAGGCGCGACAGCACGCGCACGGGGAGGAAGAAGCCGGGCCTGCAGGCGATCCAGCGCGTGCCGTCCGGCGACAGGCCGCCGCCGGGAACGATGACGTGGACATGGGGATGATGGGTGAGCGCCGAGCCCCAGGTGTGGAGGACGGCGGTGAGGCCGATGCGCGCGCCCAGATGCTTCGGGTCGGCGGCGATGGTGGTGAGCGTGTCGGCCGCGGTCCTGAACAGGAGGTCGTAGACGCCGGCCTTGTTCTGGAACGCGATCGCGCCGATCGCCGCCGGCAGGGTGAAGACGACGTGATAATAGGGAACCGGCAGAAGCTCGGCCTCGCGCTCGGCGAGCCACTGCCGCGCCGCCGCAGCCTGACACTTCGGGCAGTGCCGGTTGCGGCAGGAGTTGTAGGCGACGCGTTCGTGCGCGCAGTCCTCGCAGCGCTCGACGTGGCCGCCGAGCGCGGCGGTGCGACAGGTCTCGATCGCCGACATGACCTTCAATTGGCCGAGGCTCGCATGACCGGCGTTGGCCTTGCGCCAGGCCGCCCCATGGGCGCGAAAGATGTCGGCGACCTCCAGACTGCGATCCGGGGGCCGCGCCATGCGGCGCCCCTCAGGCGGGCGGCGGTCGCTTCGTCAGGTTGAGGCCGAGCCGCTCCAGCGGGCTGGTCACGTCGCGGATGGTGTTGACGGCGACGCGGGTGTAGAGCGCCGTCGTCTCCAGCTTGGCGTGGCCGAGCAGCACCTGGATCACACGAATATCGACGTTCTGTTCGAGCAGATGGGTGGCGAAGCTGTGCCGCAACGTATGCGGCGACACGCGCTTGGCGATCCCCGCCGCCTGCGCCGCGGCGTGAACGGCGCGGTCAAGCTGACGGGCGGTCATCGGGTTGACCGGGTTCTGTCCCGGGAAGAGCCAGGCCTGCGGCCGTGCCGCCTGCCACCAATCGCGCAACAGTTCGAGCAGTTGCGGCGAGAGCATCACGGTGCGATCCCGCTGCCCCTTGCCCTGTTCGACCCGCAACGTCATGCGCTGGCTGTCGATGTCGGACACCTTCAGCGCCGCGACCTCGGACACGCGCAGGCCCGCTCCGTAGGCGACGCCGAACGCGGCCTTGTACTTGAGACCGGGAGCGGCTTCGAAGAAGACGGACCACTTCCTCCTGGCTCAAAACGACCGGCGCCTTGCGCGGCTTGTGTATGCTCGTCAGAGGACGAACGAGGTCAGGCCGTTCGAGCGTCACGTTGAAGAAGAACCGCAGCGCGGCGATCGCGGCGTTGATGGTCGGAACACCGATCTGCTGCCGCGCCATGTGGACCTGAAAGCGGCGAAGGTCTTCGCTTGTCGCGGTATCCGGCGAGCGGCCGAGAAACGCCGCGAAGGTCCTCACGTGCCGGATGTAGTCCTTCTGCACCTTCTCCTTGAAACGGCGCGCCGTCATGTCGTCGATCATGCGCTGACGCAACGGGCTGATGGGCTTGTCGATCATCGCGAAGGCTCCTGTCTCGCATGGGTTGAAACCCCACGATCTTGAGACACGTTTGAGCCTTCGCTCTCGCCTTCAGCCCTTCAGAAACGACTGCGTCCCTCGCCGCCCCTACCGCGAGAGCGGTTTAGATTCTTATGGGGCGCGCGGCGGGCACTGGAGCCTTCGTCGCGGCAACCAAACGATGGAGCGCCCCTATGTCAAAGCAGAACGACTTGAGCAAATCCCTCGTCGCGCTCGATCAAGACGCGACATTGATCGCCGTCGTCGAGATGGGCCAGGCGAGTTGGCTCGTCGCGGGCATCGTGCCAGGACTGGATCGTTATCCCTTGAAGAAGCTCGGCCCGGACCGCGACGCCCTCCTGCAGCTTCTGCACCGCTGGCGCGAAGAAGCCGCGAAAGCCGGCCATGCGATCAACAGGATCGCCGTCGCCTACGAGGCCGGCCGCGACGGATTCTGGTTGGCGCGCTGGCTGCGCGCTCAGGCTGTCGAAGCATATGTGATCCATCCATCGAGCGTCCCGGTGCCGCGTGAGCACCGGCGTGCGAAGACAGATCGGCTCGACACCGAGCTCCTCAAGCGCGCCTTTGTCGGCTGGCTGCGCGGCGAACCGAAACATTGCAGCATGGCGGCAATCCCCACGCTCGAGGACGAGGATGCGAGACGGCCAAGCCGCGAGCGGCAGACTCTGGTCGGGGAGCGCACGCGCATTCTCAACCGCCTGAAGGCCAATCTCGCCCGTCTGGGCATTCGCGGCTTCCGGCCCAATCTGGCTCGAGCGGAAGGTCAGTTGGAGACTTTACGCACGCCGGAGGGCGCCGCCATACCAAAGAACACGCTGGCCGAGATGCGACGCGACATGGACCGCCTGCAGGTCGTCAAGCGCCAGATCAAGGAGATCGAGAAAACCCGCGCCAAGCGGCTTTCGAAAGAGCCAAGCGAGCAACGCGACGCCATGGTTCAGCAGCTGGCAAGAGTGGTCGGCGTCGGGATCGAGACGGCGGACATGCTCGTGCAGGAGGTCTTCTCGCGCGAAATCCGGGACCGGAGGGCCCTCGCGCGCTATGCCGGTCTGACCGGAGCTCCAGACGAGAGTGGGCAAAGACGACGCGAGCGAGGACTTGCCAAGGCGGGCAACAGCCGCGTGCGCCGCGGGATGATCGAACTCGCCTGGGGTCACCTGCTGCATCAAAAGGGCAGCCCCCTGACTGAGTGGTTTTGGAAGCGAGCGTCAGATGCCCGCGGCGGCACACGCAAGACGATGATCGTTGCGCTCGCTCGCAAACTGCTCATCGTGTTGTGGCGGCTCGCGACCACGGGCGAGACGCCGGCGGGTCTGCAGCTTCGCCCGGCGGCGTAGGCGCCATTGAGTTTGCTGCAGCCTGGCGTCGCATTGACGCTCGGCTGCAGATGACGGACCGAGGCAGCGGCAACCCGATATTGGACTATGGCCTTTGCGCCGCGGTTTAGAATGGGCCCGCCGCCTCGGAGCTTCGCCGCCGATGCGCATGACTGCATCGTGGTATCGACCCTTGGGTCGGCCGAATACAAGTTCGTGGCGCGCGACGCGCGCCCGATGGCGAGCTCCCCTCGGTATCGTCGCCGTTATCGATCTGAACGAGCGGGGACACGGCGCCCGTGTCGTCCCGAATGAGGCGAGTCTGGCGCTGTGCTCGCAGCCGTCAAGGGCAAGTCGCTGCGCGATGGCCTTCGGCCACCCTTGACCGCCGCTCCGCGCAGCGCCCCAGCAAAATCAGGTCGGGACGAGGAGATGTCGCAGGCCCGATCGAACAAGGAGATGCAGCTCACAAAACCCTTGACAGCAATCGCCCCATACAAGTCCAAGGGCGGGAAGCGGGCTTTCCCGGGCAGCCGTTGTAGGCCCGGTGTCCGCCCTTGGACTAAGGCGACGCCCAAAAACTATCGCATCAGGTCGAATTTCTCGGCGCGATAGCGTAGTTCCATTCGGGATGAAAGGGATCACGGGTTATGTTGAGGGTCGCCATTTCCTCGTCGGAGACTTTGATGCCTTTTGGATAGGCGTGGGCATCGAGTTCGCAGCGGATCGTCAGGCCGGTCTTGGTTGTGGTGTTCGCGATCAGTTCGATCGCGACGATAACGCTTGTGAGCGGCGTTCCACGCCAGTTCTGGGTGATGTGGCAGAACATCCGGTGCTCGATCTTGTTCCACTTGGAAGTGCCGGGCGGATAATGGCAGACGTGTAAGGTCAGGCCTGTTTCGTCGGCGAGTTGTTGAAGGGCCACCTTCCAGAGCCGAAGCCGCGAACCATTCGAACCCCCTCCATCGGCCGCAATCATCAATCGGGTCATCGCGGTATAACGTCCGCGGCCCATCCGATCCAACCAGAGGCGAACGCCGTTGACGGCGAACTGTCCGGTGTCATGGTTGATCCCCAAACTGACATAGCCCTCGTTGGCGCCGATGTCGTAGACTCCAAAGGGGATGACCTTGCCCAGTTCCGCATCCTCGAAGTCGTGAGTGTTGACCTCGATCGGCTTGCCCTGGGGCCCATAGTCGCTGCCGCCATTCTTGAATTCGCCGATCAACTCTTTCTTCTTCGTGTCGACGGAAAACACGGGTTGATCGGCGGCCTGGAACGCTTTCACCTTGGCGTTGATGTATTCGAACTGGGCGTCGCGATCGGCATGGCTGCTCCCTTCCTTGGTCTTGCGGTTGAAATGGCGACAATATTTCAGCTCCGCCAGAAGTTTGGGAATGCTGGAGGAACTCACTTTGTGACCCATCCCGCGAAGCACCGTCGCCAACTTCTCATGGCTCTTGGAGACCCATCGCAGCGGTCGCATCGGATCACCCATCGTCGCGGGCTTGAGCAATCCTTGAAGGTCTTCCAAAAGAGTTGGGTCCTTGGTCGTCAACCGAGGACTGCCCCCGCCCGCGCGGCGTATCTTCCCGGTCAACGAAGCGGGATCGCGCAGGTCTTTCAGACCGCGTCCGATCGTACTTCGCGCGACCTTCGTCGCGCGCGCGGTCACCGCGATCCCGCCGTAACCCGCCGCCTTCGCCTCCGCCGCGGCGGCCAAACGTCGACCTCGCTCATCCAGCGAGGAACGAACGGCTTCATACCGGATACGAACGGGTGATTCGTCTATCATTTACCAAACATAACCGATGTCCTCGCGAACATGAATCCATCAACGCGACAGTCCAGTTAAACATCGAATCCGGATTCACGTATTTCTGGGCGTCGCCTAAACCGCTCGCGCGGTAGGGGCGGCGAGGGACGCAGTCGTTTCTGAAGGGCTGAAGGCGAGAGCGAAGGCTCAAACGTGTCTCAAGATCGTGGGGTTTCAACCCATGCGAGACAGGAGCCTTCGCGATGATCGACAAGCCCATCAGCCCGTTGCGTCAGCGCATGATCGACGACATGACGGCGCGCCGTTTCAAGGAGAAGGTGCAGAAGGACTACATCCGGCACGTGAGGACCTTCGCGGCGTTTCTCGGCCGCTCGCCGGATACCGCGACAAGCGAAGACCTTCGCCGCTTTCAGGTCCACATGGCGCGGCAGCAGATCGGTGTTCCGACCATCAACGCCGCGATCGCCGCGCTGCGGTTCTTCTTCAACGTGACGCTCGAACGCCTGATCTCGTTCGTCCTCTGACGAGCATACACAAGCCGCGCAAGGCGCCGGTCGTTTTGAGCCAGGAGGAAGTGGCCTGGATTCCGCCTCAAGAAAAACTTTGGTTCCCCGTTGGTCCTGATTTCATCAGGAGGATAGTCTTGGATTGCGATTCGAAAACCATCACCAACGGGGTGCGCGATGGTGGCACAGGGGCTGCTCGATTTCCAGTATGAGGCGGATTCGTCGAGCCATGGGGTCACCTCTTTTGCCGGTCTTGCGCTGTATCTCGACCTGATAAAGGCCAGCGGGCTCGGCGCGGCGATCCGGCGGCATGTGCGGGCGGCGGGCGGCCGCGGCTGGCTCGACATTCAGATGGTCCTGGCGGTGATCTTGCTGAACCTCGCGGGCGGCGATTGCGTCGAGGACATCGAGCGGTTGGAGCGCGACAGTGGATTTTCCGCGATCCTGCGCGCGATCGAGAAGGATTTGCTGTCGCGCGCGGAACGGCGGTCGTTGAAGAGCCGCTTTCGGCGCGAACGCGAGCGGGCGACGCCCTCGCCGTCGGCGCTGTCAGGTTGGCTGGAGCGGTTTCATGATCCGAACTCGCCTAAGGCGGCGGCGGGAGCGGCGTTCATTCCGGCGGTGACGGAAGAGCTCGAGGGCCTGTGGCGGGTGAACCAGGCGCTGCTGGCGTTCCTGCACCAACACCAGCCGGCGAGGTCGGCGACGCTGGACATGGACGCGACGCTGATCGAGACCCACAAGCGCGATGCGCTGTACTGCTACAAGAAGTTCAAGGCCTATCAACCGCTGAACTGCTGGTGGGCGGAACAGGGCGCGATGCTGTATTCGGAGTTCCGCGACGGCAACGTGCCGGCCGGACACGAGCAACTGCGGGTGCTGAAAGAGAGCCTTCGCCATCTGCCGGAGAGCGTGAAGAAGGTTGCGTTGCGCTCCGACACGGCGGGCTACCAGGAAGAATTGCTGCTCTATTGCGGCGAGGGAAAGGACTCGCGTTTCGGCGTGATCGACTTTGCGATCGGGGCCGATGTGAGCGAGGCTTTCCGCGCCGCCGCGCTGGCGACGCCGGAGAGCGAGTGGCGGCCGCTGATCCGGATTGTCGACGGCAAGTCCTACGCGACCGATCAGCAATGGGCCGATGTCGTCTACGTCCCCGATTGGGCCGGACACAGTCGCAAGCGCGCCGATTATCGTTTCCTGGCGATCCGCGAGCCGCTGCGCCAATTGGAGCTGGGGGACGAGAAGGAGCTGCCGTTTCCCACCCAGGCGTTCGGCCGCAAGGGCCTCCACAAGCTGTTCGGCGTGGTGACCAACCGGCAGGGTCCGGGCGACGGGGTGATCTGGTGGTTGCGGGAGCGTTGCGGCAAGAGCGAGGAGGCGCATTCGGCGATGAAATCCGATCTGGCCGGCGGACAGATGCCGTCAGGGCTGTTCGGCGCCAACGCCGCCTGGTGGGCGCTGGCGATCCTGGCGTTCAATCTGAACGCGGCGTTGAAGCGCTTGGCGCTCGGCGAAAGCTGGGCGGAAAAGCGCATGAAGGCGCTGCGGTTCCACCTGATCGGCCTGCCTGGACGCGTCGTCAGCCATGCCCGCCAGTTGATCATTCGCGTCGGCGGCGGAGCGCAAGCGCTGGCGACGATCCTCGACGCCCGGCGACGGGTCCGGGCGCTGGCGCACGGACCGGCCGGATGAACCAAAACCGTCCGTTTCCCAGCCCGGAGGTCATGACCGGCCGCCTCCGATGCCGCGGCGATGATGACCCGCGCGCGGTTGAGACCGACAAGACTTCGCGCCGGTTGCATGCGATTCCCACGAGACTCGCCTTGCGCGAAGGCGAAGACGAGGAGGTGACCGACAAGACCCGATCGTGACCCTCGAAGCCGCCGCAGGCCGCAAAATCGGTCAGCGTCACGCGCGGCCCGAGTTTTGTTCGGGAATTGTGGGTGGTCCGTCTTCTCGAAGCCGCTCCCGGTCTCAAGTACAAGGCCGCGTTCGGCGTCGCCTACGGAGCGGGCCTGCGCGTGTCCGAGGTCGCGGCGCTGAAGGTGTCCGACATCGACAGCCAGCGCATGACGTTGCGGGTCGAACAGGGCAAGGGGCAGCGGGATCGCACCGTGATGCTCTCGCCGCAACTGCTCGAACTGTTGCGCGATTGGTGGCGGGCGGCACGGCCGCAGGCCTGGCTCTTCCCGGGACAGAACCCGGTCAACCCGATGACCGCCCGTCAGCTTGACCGCGCCGTTCACGCCGCGGCGCAGGCGGCGGGGATCGCCAAGCGCGTGTCGCCGCATACGTTGCGGCACAGCTTCGCCACCCATCTGCTCGAACAGAACGTCGATATTCGTGTGATCCAGGTGCTGCTCGGCCACGCCAAGCTGGAGACGACGGCGCTCTACACCCGCGTCGCCGTCAACACGATCCGCGACGTGACCAGCCCGCTGGAGCGGCTCGGCCTCAACCTGACGAAGCGACCGCCGCCCGCCTGAGGGGCGCAGCATGGCGCGGCCCCCGGATCGCAGTCTGGAGGTCGCCGACATCTTTCGCGCCCATGGGGCGGCCTGGCGCAAGGCCAACGCCGGTCATGCGAGCCTCGGCCAATTGAAGGTCATGTCGGCGATCGAGTCCTGTCGCACCGCCGCGCTCGGCGGCCACGTCGAGCGCTGCGAGGACTGCGCGCACGAACGCGTCGCCTACAACTCCTGCCGCAACCGGCACTGCCCGAAGTGTCAGGCTGCGGCGGCGCGGCAGTGGCTCGCCGAGCGCGAGGCCGAGCTTCTGCCGGTTCCCTATTATCACGTCGTCTTCACCCTGCCGGCGGCGATCGGCGCGATCGCGTTCCAGAACAAGGCCGGCGTCTACGACCTCCTGTTCAGGACCGCGGCCGACACGCTCACCACCATCGCCGCCGACCCGAAGCATCTGGGCGCGCGCATCGGCCTCACCGCCGTCCTCCACACCTGGGGCTCGGCGCTCACCCATCATCCCCATGTCCACGTCATCGTTCCCGGCGGCGGCCTGTCGCCGGACGGCACGCGCTGGATCGCCTGCAGGCCCGGCTTCTTCCTCCCCGTGCGCGTGCTGTCGCGCCTGTTCCGCCGCCTCTTCCTCGAAGGGCTCGCAGCCCTGCATCAGACCGGTCGCCTGACCCTCTTCGGCGATCTCGCCCCGCTCGCCGACCAACGCGCCTTCGACGCCGCGCTTGCGCCTCTGCGCCGATCCAAGTGGGTCGTCTTCGCCAAGAGACCCTTCGCCGGACCGCAAGCCGTTCTCGCCTATCTTGCCCGCTACACCCACCGCGTCGCGATCTCGAACTCCCGGCTGATCGCGCTCGACGAGGCCGGCGTGACCTTCAAATGGAAGGACTACCGGATCAAAGGCCGCGACCGGCTCAAAACCATGACGCTCGACGCCGCCGAGTTCATCCGCCGCTTTCTCCTGCACGTCCTGCCGAGCGGTTTCCATCGCATCCGACATTACGGCCTGTTCGCCGGCACGGTTCGAGCCCGCAACATCGAGCGTGTCCGCCAGTTGCTGGCTACGCCCGAGACTGCGCCTGAACGCTCGCCGGCCGACGACCGCAGCGACGCCGACAGCGCTGCGCTCGCCCATCGATGTCCGTGTTGCGGCGGCCGGATGATCATCATCGAGACATTCGACGGCGTTCGCCCTGCGCGACCTTCATCGCCGCGCCGGATCAGGATCGACACCTCATGATCATCGCTGTGCTTCCCACCTTGAACCGCCTATCGCCTTCGCCCCCACCCGCGCGCCGGAGCAGCAAGCCGATGTCCTCATCAAGTCGTCAGTCCTCCTCCGACCGCCGTACCCGCGCCACGCCCGCCCATCCTCGCGACCGAACGCGCTCGTCATCATCGTTTCCGCCGCCAAGATTGCGCGCCACCGGCCCCGCCCCGACACACACCAGCCGTCCGCGATCCTAAAATCTCCATAGGTCGCGCCCGACCGAACAGCGCCCCTTCCTGCCCGCGGTTTCCTCCTTGGGAGGCAACCAGCGCCTGTGGCGCGCCATTATCGGTGAAAATGGTGGCGGCGCGGGCCGATTTGTCGGAGCCTTCAGCACCCCTGCGGCTATTTTCATAGCAGGCAACCAGCGCCTGTGGCGCGCCATTATCGGTGAAAATGGTGGCGGCGCGGGCCGATTTTGTCGGAGCCTTCAGCACCCCTGCGGCTATTTTCATAGCAGGCTTTCGAACGCCGGCCCCACAACCCGCACGACCGTCCCGCAAGGGGCCGGCGTCCGAAACCCTTCACCGTAGCGGAAGTTCCCGTCCGAAGACTGCCTGCTGACTTTGGTTGAACGCGCTTAAGCAATCACACGAAGTGAAAATCGCTGGCGTGCAAGCTGGAAGTCTTTACGCCCGTCAGCGTGATCGCGTCCGCCGGATCATACGTAATCACGGTGTTTGCCCCGACCTGCGTCATATGGCTTTGCACGGCGCCGAAGTTTGCAAAAATGGCCTGAGCCAGCACTATGTTATCGTGCAGTGGGCTGAAGTTTGTAATCGTGTCCAGACCAAAACTGCCCGTGAACACAAAACTGTCATGACCGCTTCCCGCGTTTATCAGAGAGCTGATCGCCGTCACCGTGTCAGCGCCGCTGCCGAGCTTGATCGTGCTGTTTGCCCCAGCCGTCACCGTGTCAGCGCCGTTGCCGAGCGTGATCGTGCTGTCTGGCCCAGCAGTCACCGTGTCGTTTCCATTCCCGACGGTGATCGTGCTGTTTGCGCCAGCCGTCACCGTGTCAGCGCCATTGCCGAGCTTGATCGTGTCGCTGTTTCCCGCCTTCACCACATCAATGCCGTTGCCGAGCGTGATCGTGTCATTCGATCCTGCGATCACCCCATCATTGCCGTTCCCCGCGCTGATGGTCTCGTTTTGTAATTGGCTCCCATTGAGAAGCACCGAGCCGTTTCCAGATGTGAGCGCCTGTCCGGGCGTGCCCGCTATGTAGGTTTGGCCAGGCTGCGTGATTGTTATTGTCAGCGTCGACGTCGCGGAGCCTCCGGCTTGTTCAGTGTAATCCTCCGGCGAGGGCCGCCTGGACGGCTGGCTTCGGGGAGCGATAGTGGGCGAAGAGTGGCACGAGATAGTGCCCATCAACGCGATCATGGACACTATCGATGAAGCCGGGTCTGGTGGATCAAGGAACGAAGCCGAAAGAGAGACATCGACGGCGTTTTTGGTCCGCGGATCAGAAGCGGCGGATGGTCGGCGAGAGTTCTGGCTCCGGGCGCGTCCGTGTCGAAGGTGGCCCAGCGCTACGGCGTCAACGCCAATCTGTTGTTCACCTGGCGGCGTCAGGTGGCGAGAAGCTGCGCGGGCGGTAAGTTGGAACCGCTGCAGCTGTTGCCGGTGACGGTGGCGGACGAGGGGATGCCCGCCGCTCCGATTGCGCTGCCGGCGGCGGCCGGCCGGATGGAGATCGCGCTCGTCGGCGGCGAGCGGATTGTCGTCGGCGCCGACGTGGACGCAGCCGCGTTCGCGCGTGTCGTCAACGCGCTGTCGCGGCGATGATCCCGATCCCGGCGGGCGTTCGGGTGTGGCTGGCGACCGGCCACACCGACATGCGCAAGGGCTTCGACGGGCTGGCGCTGATCGTCCAGGAGACGCTGAAGCGCGATCCGCATTGCGGCCACTTGTTCGTCTTCCGCGGACGCAGGGGCGATCTCGTCAAGTGCCTTTGGAGCGACGGCCAGGGCCTGTGCCTGTTCGCGATGGCGCCGTTGAAACTCACCAGCGTCGTTAAAATAGGGGTTGTTCCCATTGTGCGAAGTCTCCGCCTTGGTGCGTGCCCCCAGCGAAATCTTGCAGCCGGCACCCTACCGTTAGGTAAGCACGAAGAATCACAAGCTGCAATCGGCATCTCGACCGGTTGTAGAGGACGACGGAGCTTGACGGGGATCGGGCCCGCCGCCGCGACGCTGAAGGCGGTCGTCCCGGGCTTGGGGGCGGCGGGCGCGATCTGGATCGTGTGGTCGACCGGCGCGGCGTTCTGGGCGGCGGCGCGTGTGGAGGCGACGCCTGTCGGCAGGAACGACCGCTCACACAGCGGTCAGCCAATTGCATCCGTGCGAACAAATGACCGCAATTGGCGCATTCCTTCCGTACCGGGACGGACGAGGAACGCGCGCTCCGGTGAAGGGTTTCGGACGCCGGCCCCTTTCGGGACGGTCGTGCGGGGTGTGGGCCGGCGTTCGAAAGCCTGCTATGAAAATAGCCGCAGGGGTGCTGAAGGCTCCGACAAATCGGCCCGCGCCGCCACCATTTTCACCGATAATGGCGCGCCACAGGCGCTGGTTGCCTCCCAAGGAGGAAACCGCGGGTAGGAAGGGACGCCGTTTAGTCGGGCGCGGCCTATGGAGATTTTAGGATCGCGGAGGGCTCGCGTTTGTCGCCGCCGGGGCTGGTGGGGCGCAATCTTGGCGGCGGGACCGGCGACGGCAGGCGTGGTTGGTCGCGAGTATGCGCGGGCCTTGCGCGGGCACGGCGGTCGGAGGAGGACTGGCGACCTCGTGAGGACATCGGGTTCCTGCTCCGGCGCGCGGCTGGAGGCGAGAGAAACCTCGTTGCGAGGCGGGAAGCGCAGTGATGATCATGAGGTGTCGATCCTGATCCGGCTTGGCGGTGGCGATTGCGCAGGGCGTACGCCTTCGAACGTCTCGATGATGATCATCCGGCCGCCGCAACACGGGCATCGGCGCGCAGACGAAGGTGTTTCGGTCTCGCTGTCGGCCTCAGCGTCGCGCTTTGGGGCGAGACCTTGGGCGGCGGCGAGCAATTGGCGGGCGCGCTCGATGTTGCGCGCGCGAACGGTTCCGGCGAACAGGCCGTAGTGGCGGATGCGGTGGGAGCCGCTGGGCAGCACGTGCAGGAGAAAGCGGCGGATGAACTCGCCGGCGTCGAGCGTCATGGTCTTGAGCCGGTCGCGGCCTTTGATCCGGTAGTCCTTCCATTTGAAGGTGACGCCGGCCTCGTCGAGCGCGATCAGCCGGGAGTGATGATGGGTCAGCGCCGAGCCCCAGGTGTGGAGGACGGCGGTGAGGCCGATGCGCGCGCCCAGATGCTTCGGTTCGGCGGCGATCGTGGTCAGCGTCTCGGCGGCAGTCCTGAACAAGAGGTCGTAGGCCGCGGCCTTGTTGTGGAACGCGATTGCGCCGATCGCCGCCGGCAGGGTGAAGACGACGTGATAGTAGGGAACCGGCAGAAGCTCGGCCTCGCGCTCGGCGAGCCACTGCCGCGCCGCCGCAGCCTGACACTTCGGGCAGTGCCGGTTGCGGCAGGAGTTGTAGGCGACGCGTTCGTGCGCGCAGTCCTCGCAGCGCTCGACGTGGCCGCCGAGCGCCGAGGTCCGGCAGGTCTCGATCGCCGACATGACCTTCAAGGGGCCGAGGCCGACATGGCCGGCGTTGGCTGTGCGCCACGCCGGGCCATGGGCGCGGAAGATGTCGGCGATCTCCAGGCGAGGCCGCGCCATGGGCCGTCAGGCGGGCGGCGGTCGTCTCGCGATGTTGACGCCGAGCCGCTCCAGGGAACTCGTGACGTCGCGGATCGTGTTGACGGCGACGCGCGTATAGAGCGCCGTGGTTTCGAGCTTGGCGTGTCCGAGCAGAACCTGGATCACGCGGATGTCGACGTTCTGTTCGAGCAGGTGCGTGGCGAAGCTATGCCGCAGCGTATGAGGCGACACGCGCTTCTTGATTCCCGCGGCCCGCGCCGCGGCGTGGACGGCGCGGCCGAGCTGGCGGGCCGTCATCGGATTGACCCTAGAAACGGCAGTTGGAGACCCATAAATCGTATAACACGTTGAATCATCTGGTATTTCTGGCAATTATCTCAAACGCGGAGCAGTTGACGGTAGTTCAGCAATTTCAATAGCTTACGCGCCAACTGCCGTTTCTAGGTTGACAGGGTTCTGACCAGGAAACAGCCAAGCCTGCGGCCGCGCCGCCCGCCACCACTGGCGCAGCAGTTCGAGCAGTTGGGGCGAGAGCATGACGTATCGATCTCTCTGTCCCTTGCCTTGCTCGACCCGCAGCGTCATGCGCTGGCTATCGATGTCGGACACTTTCAGGGCCACGACCTCGGACACGCGCAGGCCCGCCCCGTAGGCGACGCTGAGCGCGGCCCTGTACTTGACGCCGGGCGCCGCTTCGAGAAGGCGCGCCACCTCCTCCTGGCTCAGCACGACCGGCGCCTTGCGCGGCTCCTGCACGGTCGTCAGATGGTGGACCAGGTCCGGCCGTTCGAGCGTCACCTTGAAGAAGAACCGCAGCGCGGCGACGGCGGCGTTGATGCTCGGCGCGCCAACCCGGTCCTTGGCCATCTGTAGTTGGAATAGGCGAACGTCCTCGCTCGTGGCGGCGTCCGGGGAGCGGCCGAGGAAGGCTGCGAAGTTCCTGACGTGCCGGACGTAATCCTTCTGCACCTTCTCCTTGAAACGGCGCGTCGTCATGTCGTCGATCATGCGATGACGCAACCGGCTGATGGGCTTGTCGAGCATCGCGAAAGCTCCTGTCTCGCATGGGGTTGAACCCCACGATCTTGAGACAGTCCCAACCCTCGCGTAGCCCCGAACCCTTAGCCCCAACCGCCTTCGCTAGCCGCGCGTCTACCGCGCGAGCGGTTTAGATTCTATGGGGCGCGCGGCGGGCACTGGAGCCTTCGTCGCGGCAACCAAACGATGGAGCGCCCCTATGTCAAAGCAGAACGACTTGAGCAAATCCCTCGTCGCGCTCGATCAAGACGCGACATTGATCGCCGTCGTCGAGATGGGCCAGGCGAGTTGGCTGGTCGCGGGCATCGTGCCAGGACTGGATCGTTATCCCTTGAAGAAGATCGGCCCGGACCGCGACGCCCTCCTGCAGCTTCTGCACCGCTGGCGCGCAGAAGCCGCGAAAGCCGGCCATGCGATCAACAGGATCGCCGTCGCCTACGAGGCCGGCCGCGACGGATTCTGGTTGGCGCGCTGGCTGCGCGCTCAGGCTGTCGAAGCGTATGTGATCCATCCATCGAGCGTCCCGGTGCCGCGTGAGCACAGGCGTGCGAAGACAGATCGGCTCGACACCGAGCTCCTCAAGCGCGCCTTTGTCGGCTGGCTGCGCGGCGAACCGAAACATTGCAGCATGGCGGCAATCCCCACGCTCGAGGACGAGGATGCGAGGCGGCCAAGCCGCGAGCGGCAAACTCTGGTCGGGGAGCGCACGCGCATTCTCAACCGCCTGAAGGCCAATCTCGCCCGTCTGGGCATTCGCGGCTTCCGGCCCAATCTGGCTCGAGCGGAAGGTCAGTTGGAGACTTTACGCACGCCGGAGGGCGCCGCCATACCAAAGAACACGCTGGCCGAGATGCGACGCGACATGGACCGCCTGCAGGTCGTCAAGCGCCAGATCAAGGAGATCGAGAAAACCCGCGCCAAGCGGCTTTCGAAAGAGCCAAGCGAGCAACGCGACGCCATGGTTCAGCAGCTGGCAAGAGTGGTCGGCGTCGGGATCGAGACGGCGGACATGCTCGTGCAGGAGGTCTTCTCGCGCGAAATCCGGGACCGGAGGGCCCTCGCGCGCTATGCCGGTCTGACCGGAGCTCCAGACGAGAGTGGGCAAAGACGACGCGAGCGAGGACTCGCAAAGGCGGGCAACAGCCGCGTGCGCCGCGGGATGATCGAACTCGCCTGGGGTCACCTGCTGCATCAAAAGGGCAGTCCCCTGACTGAGTGGTTTTGGAAGCGAGCGTCAGATGCCCGCGGCGGCACACGCAAGACGATGATCGTTGCGCTCGCTCGCAAACTGCTCATCGTGTTGTGGCGGCTCGCGACCACGGGCGAGACGCCGGCGGGTCTGCAGCTTCGCCCGGCGGCGTAGGCGCCATTGAGTTTGCTGCAGCCTGGCGTCGCATTGACGCTCGGCTGCAGATGACGGACCGAGGCAGCGGCAACCCGATATTGGACTATGGCCTTTGCGCCGCGGTTTAGAATGGGCCCGCCGCCTCGGAGCTTCGCCGCCGATGCGCATGACTGCATCGTGGTATCGACCCTTGGGTCGGCCGAATACAAGTTCGTGGCGCGCGACGCGCGCCCGATGGCGAGCTCCCCTCGGTATCGTCGCCGTTATCGATCTGAACGAGCGGGGACACGGCGCCCGTGTCGTCCCGAATGAGGGAGTCTGGCGCTGTGCTCGCAGCCGTCAAGGGCAAGTCGCTGCGCGATGGCCTTCGGCCACCCTTGACCGCCGCTCCGCGCAGCGCCCCAGCAAAATCAGGTCGGGACGAGGAGATGTCGCAGGCCCGATCGAACAAGGAGATGCAGCTCACAACACCCTTGACAGCAATCGCCCCATACAAGTCCTAGGGTCGAATCCGGACCCCCGTTATCGTCCATCTGCAATCAACTCCGCCACCCGCCGTGCCAATTGCGGATTAAGCCTAGCCAAAGATATTTGAAATTTTAGGACGTATCCGAGGATGGTTGAGACGCGCCGGGTCTGGCGATCGGAATAGATGAAGGCGGGTCCCTCGATGCGATCGTTGCCCTTCCAATCGATGACGAAGCAGGTATCGTTTTCTTCGATGTGGACGGGTTCGGGGTCGCCGTCGCCGGCCAGCCTTGCGGCGCGTCGATCGGACGGGTCGAGCAGCCAGGCGTCGCCGGTTTCGGTAGAGAACAGGAACAAGCTGACCAACGGTGACGACGCGCCCATGGCGGTCGGCAGCCGGCGCTGGATGTAGCGGACCTCGTCGCCGAGGCGAAAGCTCTTCCCCTCCGCCATCTGTTTGCCCGGTCGACGCCGGATCGCCTTTCGATCCCTGCCGGGTATCGAGGGGGCCGCCATGGATTTGTTCACCAAGCTGTTCGGCGACTTCTTGGTCTTCGTCTATCACTGCTTCGACCGGATTGTCATTCACGGCTATCTGACGGCGCTGTCGCGGCCCGAGCTGGTCGTCCACTTCTTCCGTGAGATCGTCGGGGTGGCGGAGGTCAGCAAGGAGGCGCTGAGCCAGCGGACGGCCGATTACCAGAATTGGGTGGAAGCCTACGCGCGCAACCACGCGATCCCGATCGAATGGGCCGAGAAGGGGGTACGCAAGGAGGACCACGTGCGGCCGTGGCTGCGCCGCATGGAGAAGCGCAATGCCTACGGCGCCTACTTCATCTTCAAGAGCATGGAGCAAGGGCCGACCTTCCGCATCAGCCTGCCGAAGTATCCGGCCAAGGACCCGCACTACCGCATCGTCGCGCACCAGCGCAGCCGCTTCACGCATGACTACTTCTATGTCCGCGACGAGGCGCTCGGACCGATGGTTGTGCGGGTGGCTTCCTTCTTCCCCTTCCAGACCACCTACTATCTCAACGGCCACAGCTTCATCGAGCAGGAGCTGAAGCGGGCGGGGATCGGCTTCCGCAAGCATGACAACGCTTTCCTCGCCGTCGACGACGTAGCGGCGCTGCAGGCGGCGGCCGACCGGCTGAGCCCAGAGATCATCCGCCGGCGCCTCGACTACTGGACCCTGATCCTCGGACCGAAGTTTTCAAAGAAGGAGCGCGCCAAGCTCAACCTGTCACGCTTCTACGCCATCTCCCAGATCGAGTACTGCCGCAACTTCATCTTCAGGCGCCACTTTCCCATCCACAAGCTATTCGAGCGCGGCTGCGAACTCGGCCTGTGGCGGCTCAGCGCCGACAAGATCGCCACGATCTTCGGCAAGCGGGTCAGTCGCCGGATGCATGGCAAGCTGGCCACGGTCATCGACCAGATCGAGCACGGCCATCATGTCTTCCGCGCCTACTTCAAGAACGGCTTCCTCAAACAGTATGAGAAGTTCCGGACCTTTCTGCGCAACGAATTGGTCTCCAACAATCTCACCGACTTCGGCCTGCGCAAGGGGCTCGACCATCTCGATGCCGTGCGGACCACCTTCCAGGCGATCACGGATCGCTTCGCCGGCTTCCAGGCCGAGTGGCTCAACGTGCATGTCGATTTCCCGCTGCTGCAGCGCCTCGCCCATCCGATCACGATCGGCGCGGTGCGTTATCCCGGCCTCAAGATCCACGAGCCGCGCATCATCCGCCTGTTCGAGGTCCTCCTGCATGGCGGTCCTCAGATCGGCGGCTGGACCGCCCGGCAGATCCATCAAGCCGTCCTCGACACCTTCGACCGCTCTGAGAAGACCTACCGCCTGAACCAGCTCCGCTACGACTTGCGCAAGCTCAAGGGACACGGCCTGATCGAGCGCGACGGCTCGCGCTACGCCTACCGCCTCTCACCCAAGGGCGTCCAAGTCGCCCTGCTCTTCCTCTTCTTCCACAAGCGCCTGTGCGGCCCCCTCGCCAACAGCCGCTTCCATCACCGACCCGACCCGCAATACCGTCCAGAAAGCCGGCTCGAAGCCGCCTATCACCGCGCCGACACCGCCATCCAACGCGTCGTCGATCTCTTGGCTGCAGCTTGATCGCCCCAGAGCCTCAATGACAATGTTCGACTTGTTTTGTCTATGATCCCTCAGGGAAGAATCTAACCAAGCCGTCAGCCCGAATTGAGAAATCCGCTGGATGCAATATTTCCGACTTCAAAAACTCAATAATTGCCCGATCAATTTTTGAAATTACGGTGACAGCTCATTCAATCCCCAATTACTTGGGCTGCAAGAGGCGCCTGACGCCTTATGTCGCCGCTATGTCCGGCATGACCGGCAAAGCCTCGATGTCATGGCCGACGGCCTGCTGGGCCACCCGTAAATCGTACGAGGCTTGCAAATTCAGCCAGAACTCTGGGCTGTTTCGGAACCAGCAGCCGAGCCGCAAAGCCGTGTCGCCGGTGATCGAGCGCTTGCCCGCAATGATCTGGCTGATGCGGTTTTGCGGCGCGTCGATCTGCCGGGCGAGCGCGCTGGCGCTGATCCCGATTTCCTTCAGCTCGTCGCCGAGGATTTCGCCGGGGTGGATGGGCGGTCTGGCCACGGTCGTCTCCCTCAGGGGAATCGGCGAGCCTGCCACGGCGCCTCGAGAAAAGCCAACAATTTATTGACATTATTGCAATGTATGTACTATATATGTTCTCATAACGCCGTCCTGAGGAGACCGTCGAATTGTCCACTTCCGTCGAAGCCGTTCCGCCTGCCGCCCCTCTGGCGCAAGCGCACGCGGCGACTTTACTGCGTCATCGCGAGGACCCCCGGGTCCGAGCCCGGGGGACGTGGCGATCCAGAGTCGCGCCGCAGTCCTTCATCCCTGGGATCGTGTCCTCCCGGGTCCAGGCCAGGGGGTCGCGATGACGACTTCCATGCGCGGCGCATGCGTCGGCATGGCCGGCGCAAGTCGTGATTTTTCTTATTTGGACCGCTCGTAACCCATTGAAAAGCCCCGAATTGGACGAAGGAATCCAAGGAAATCCAAGCCCGTTTTCTTGGTCCGGCTTGGACTGGCTTTGGTTCGGCTTGGAGGAATTTGGCCCGAGGCGTTACGGCGTCGGCCGTTCGCTCCTGGCGCGCCTCTCGACGCGCGTCGACGAAGCCCGTCGCCGGGGACGGAGCGAGATCCGCCTTGGGAGGCAACCAGCGCCTGTGGCGCGCCATTATCGGTGAAAATGGTGGCGGCGCGGGCCGATTTGTCGGAGCCTTCAGCACCCCTGCGGCTATTTTCATAGCAGTTGCAAAGTTGCAGAGAATGGCGCCCAGCGCGTTGAAATCACTCGCGCGCCTCTCGACATTGCGCGGCTCAATCTGCCGTCGGCAGTCGGCGCATGACGAACTCGATCTCGTCGTCGGGGAGCTCCCGCCACGATTCGATCTCGGTCATGTAGGCGGCCTTGGGAAAGCGCTCGAACCATTCGCGCGCCTTGGCGCGCGCCTCGAGCCGGGGCAGGCGAAACGTCTCGCGCCGCCAAGCCGTGACCGCGGGCCGCCGGTCGCGGCGCTTGGCGACGCGCTCGGCCACATCGACCGGGTTCTTCCTCTGGATCGCCATGGCGGTCTCTCGGCAAGAGACGTCGGCGAGAGGTTAGCGCGGTTTCGGGCCCATTGGGAGTCCGGAATCGCGGCCCGCCGCCATCCTATTCGGGGATGACGCGCGGGAAGCGGGCCATCGCCTCGAGATCGTCGAGGTCCATGCTGTTGCGCATGTATTGTTTCGAGGCGTCGCGGAACGGCTGGAAATCCCAGGCGCGGATCTCGCCCTTGGTCAGCGCCGCGTCGACCAGGCGGCGGCGGCGCTGGCTCGCGCGCACCTCGGCGTCGAGCGCGGCGAGGTCCCAGCGTTTTGCGGCTTCGGCGCGAAATTCCGCGACCTCGGCCGCATGGCCCCGCTCTCCGGCCAGGTTGTCCCGCTCGCCCGGATCGCGGCGAAGGTCGTAGAGCTGATCCGGGTCGGGCGGCGCGTGGATGAATTTCAGGGCGCCGCGGCGGATCATGACCATCGGCGCAATCGCCCCTTCGGCGAGATATTCCCCGATCGCCTCGTCGTGACCCTCGCGGCCGGCGAGATGGGGGCCGAGGCTGCGCCCGTCGATCGACGATCCGAGCGCGCCGGCGTCCCCGCCGGCAAAGTCGACCAGCGTCGGAAGGATGTCGATCAGCGACACGCTGGCTGCGACGCGCGCGGGCGCGAAGCGGCCGGGGCTCGCGATGACGAGCGGCACGCGGCTCGCGCCCTCGAAGAAGTTCATCTTGTACCAGAGCCCGCGCTCGCCGAGCATCTCCCCGTGGTCGCTGACGAGGATGACGATCGTGTCCTCGCCGAGGCCGCTCGAGCGCAGCGCCTGCGTCAGGCGGCCGAGATTGTCGTCGACGTAGGAAATCGCGCCGAAATAGGCGCGCCGCGCGTTCAGCGCCTGAGCCTCGGTCACCGGCTCGGCGTCCATCGCGCAGACATGGCGCAGCCGACGCGAGTGCGGATCGAGCGACTCCGGCGCCGGCGCGGGCATGTCGATGTCGCTTTCGCGATAGAGGTCCCAGTAGCGCCGCGGCACGGCGAACGGGTCGTGGGGATGGGTGAACGAGGCGACGAGAAGGAACGGGCGCCTGTCCTTCGATCGGGCGATGTCGAAGATCGCGCGCTCGGCGGTGAAGGCGACTTCGTCGTCGAAGTCGAGCTGGTTCGTGCGCAGGCAGACGCCGGCCTGGGCGACCGAACTCATGTTATGGTACCAACTCGGACGCTCGTGCGGACGGTCCCAGTCGGGCGTCCAGCCGTAGTCGGCCGGATAGATGTCGGTCGTCAGGCGCTCCTCGAAGCCGTGCAGCTGATCCGGTCCGCAAAAATGCATCTTGCCGGACAGGATGGTCCTGTAGCCGCGCAGCCTCAGATGATGGGCGAAGGTCGGAATGTCGGCGGAGAATTCCGCCGCGTTGTCGTAGACCCGGGTGCGCGACGGCAGGAGACCGGCCATGAACGACGCGCGCGAAGGCGAACAGAGCGGGCTTGCGCAATAGGCGCTTTCGAACACCACGCCGGCTTGCGCCAGCGCCTGCATGTTCGGCGCGCGGGTGAGCGCATGGCCGTAGATCGGCAGGAACGCCGGCGCCATCTGATCGGCCATGACGATCAGGATGTTGGGCGGTCGCGCGGTCATCGCTTCCTTTTCGCCGGCTTGCTTGCGGCCTTGGCCTCCGGAGCGTGCGCCGGCTGCGGCGGAGCGCGCACCCTCGCCCATTCCTTTTCGACGATCGGAACGAGCGCCGGATCATAGACGCCGACCGGCCAAACCCCCCGAAAATTAAGCGTCGGCGCCTCCGCTTCCGCGCTGGCGAGGCCCGCGGCCGCGGTCGCTTCGGCGGCGACCGCTGGTCGCAGCAGGAAATCGATCAGCGCCAGAGCCTCTTTCGGATGCGGCGCCTCGCGTGGCTCGGCGAGCGCGTCGATCGCGATCGGGCCGCCTTCCTTCGGCTCGGCGAATTGAATCTCCAATCCGGCCCCGCCCTCGCGGCTGCGACGCGAGGCGATGCCGGCCTGGGCCGCGTCGCCGAAGGTGAGACAGACGGCGCCCCCGGCGATGGCCGAGATGGGATCGCGGGAGGCGGGCTGCCGAACCGCGGCGCGCGCGCGAATGATGAGGTCGGCCGCCGCTTTGATGTCGCGTTCGCGGGCCCTGGCGGGATCGACCCCCATCATGCGCCATGCGGCGATGAACATCTCGTCTCGCGCATCGGGCAGCGCGACGCCGCAGGACGTGAGTTTGCGCGAGAGCGCGGGCGCAAGCGCGTCGGTCCAGGAGTTGGGGACGGTCCCGAGCAAACGGGGCGCCTTGCCGGCGTCGTAGAGAAGTCCAGTCGCCGACCAACCCCAGGCGAGTCCGTAGCCGCCGGTCGCGTCATACGACGCGAGCTTGGCCGCGACCGGCGGCGCGATGCGGCGGGCGTTCGGGATCTCGCCTTTCTCGATCGCGCGCAACTGCTTCGCCGTGATCGCGCGGGCGAGCGCCGGTCCGGGCAGCACGACGACGTCGTAAGGCTCTTTCAGCAACGAGGGGATCCTGGCCGGGTCGCCGTAGGCGTCGTAGGCGACCGCGTAGCCGCTCTCGCGCTCGAACTCCCTCAGCATTCTCGCATTGAACGCCCCCGACGGGGCAAGCAGGCGCAACACCTTCGGCGCCGGCGCGGGAGGCGGCGCGAACGGCGACGCCGCGGAGTTCGATCGCAACCGGGCCGAGCGCGACGGCGACGGCGGCGAAAAGCGCGGTCAACATGGCGCCGGCGTCAAGGTCAAAGCGCGGTTCGCTCCGGTTCGAGGGCGCTTCTCGCTATGCGGCGGCCGCGACCGGGTCAAGCGGGCGGCGGCAGTTGATGCAAACCCTCGCTCCGGCTAGGAAGCCTCGTCCATCACCGTGAAGAGCAAAGTTCGGTTGAATTTTCAGCGGGCCTACCGCCTCAGGCCGATCGAAGCGAAGGCGGACGATTACATCGCGCAGCTGCACATCGGCGCACCCGCAGGAAGCCAGAACGTGCTGCTGCCCTATGCGATCGACCTCGCCTACATCGTCGTGCCGACCTCCGGGAAGGAGGTTTCGATCGAGGCGAGGCGCTTTCTCCCGGAAAAGCTCGGTCTCCCGGCCTCGCTCTGGGTCCGGCTTCGCTTGGCGTTGCTGTTCAAGAAGAAAAAATATCTGAAGTTCGACGGCTTTTCGATTTTTTCCGTCGGCCCGAAACCCCAGCGCAAGCGCTTCACGACGTTCAACCAGCACATGTTCAACATCGGCGTATCGCTCGACGGCGACCTGATCGCCGCACATCCCGAGCTGCTCGACGGATGGGCGGATGACGCCGCCCCCAAACGCGCGGCGGCTCGCCATGCCGGACCCAGCGCGACCGCCATCGTCGTCCACATCTATTACGAGGAAACCTGGGCCGACATCGCGGGCGTGCTGAAGCGCCTGACGATTCCTTTCGATCTCATCGTGACGACGGTCGCTGGAAACGAACGCCTAGTCGAGGCGATCCGCCGCGACTTTCCGGATGCCGACATCGAGCCGATGGAGAACCGGGGCCGCGACGTTCGGCCGTTCCTGGTCCTTCTGGAAAAGGGCCGGCTCGATCGCTACCGCTACGTGTGCAAGGTTCACGGCAAGAAGTCGAGCGACGGCGGGCGCAAGTCCCACATGGGCGCGATCTGGCGGAGGCGCCTGCTGTTCGACCTTTTGGCCGCGCCGGGTCTCGCCGCCTCGATCCTCGACATGTTCGAGCGCGATCCGTCGGTCGGGATGATCGGCCCGCGCGCCTTCCGACTGCCGAGCGAAACCTATTCGGAGGAATTGTCCTGGTCGGTCAACCGGGAGACGGTGCTGGAGCTCGCCGGGAAGATGGGCGTTCCGGCCGACCAGTTTCGCCTCGATTTCTTCGGCGGCACCATGTTCTGGGTCCGCCCCGAGGCGCTCGCGCCTCTGCGCAAGCTCAAGCTCTCCGAGGCGTTTCCCGAAGAGAAGGGGTTGCTCGACGGCGGACTCGAGCACGCCGTCGAGCGCCTGTTCGGCGCGGCGGTCGCAGCAGCGGGCTACAGTCTGGCCGACAGCGAGGGATTCGCGGCCGCCCGAGGGGCCATGCGCACGGGATTAGGTTAGAAAACGATAGACGATGGATCAATTGTGCCGAGGCGCCGGACGGCCATGACGGCCGCGTCACGCAGCGACATCCGCCCGAACGAGGCAGCGGTCGAGTGGCGGCCTCCGTCCGATGCGGCCCTGGTGTTCATCGGCAGTCATCCGAACGCCCTGGGCGTCGCGGGCGGAGTGCCCACACTACGGGGTCCCCGACGGGCCGATCTGCCGCATCGAGGTGAGCGAGCCGTGGGTCGCCGGACTCGACGGCATCGAGGCTTTCGAGCGCCTCGAGGTCCTCTACTGGCTGCACCAATCCCGCCGGGATCTCGTGCGCCAGAGCCCCGGGAACGACGGGGCGACCAAGGGAACCTTCACGATCCGATCGCCGGTGAGGCCGAATCCGATCGGCACGTCGATCGTCACGCTCGTCAGTCGCGAGGGACCGGCGCTCAACGTCAGAGGGCTCGACTGCGTCGACGGGACGCCGCTTCTGGACGTGAAGCCCGACCGCTCCCAATTCCGCACCGCCGTCGTCCAGCGCGGAGGCGACCAGCGCGAGGAGCGGCCCTGAGTGAGGGAGAGGGCTCACGGTCCCGTCCCCCGCTGACCCGCTCCGGGGGGCGCCGCGACGCCGGTTCAACTCCCGCGGCTGAATTCCTGGGCGCCATTGTAGACGCGGTCGCTGACCGCGTCGCCTTCGACCAAACGGCAATGTCGACAGCAGGGCGAGCGATTTCAACGTCTTGGGCGCCGAATTGTGCAACTTTCCTCGCCTCGAAAATTCGCCCCGGACGGCTCGGGTTGGGCGCGGGGCTGACCGCGTCGGCTTCGACTAAATGTGCAGTGTCGATAGCAGGGCGAGCGATTTCAACGTCTTGGGTGCCGAATTGTGCAACTTCCGTCGCCTTGAAAATTCGGTTCCGACGGCCCGGATTGGACGCCGTGCCGACCTTGCAAAGGTTCGGGTGGACAGGGCGCCCCTCCTTCGACCGCAGGGCGGGGGCTGACCGCGTCGGCTTCGACCAAATGTGCGGTGTCGACAGCAGAGCGAGCGATTTCAACGTCTTGGGCGACGAATTGTGCAACTTTCGTCACTGAAAATTCGGCTCCAGCGGGACGGATTTGACGAGACGGTGGCCGGACGAAAGTTCGGGCGGACAGAGCGTGCTCTCCCGATCGGATTCGCGGGCGCCGGCTTTGTCGACGCGGTCGCTGACAGTCGCTGACCGCGTCGGCCGCGCTCGGCGAGCGCCGCTACAATCCCGCGGTGTTTGGCGATTTGCCCCGGATACCCGACTGCTGTCATTCCGTCGCTCTCACGAGGCGCATCCGGCGCACCGTCGCGCTTTGCCAGTCGATTGCCGGCTTCGCCGCTCAGCGCCGGGCAAGCCTGTGACGCATGCGCACGACGCACGTTCCTCCTCACTTGCCGCGTCCTCCGCTCGGACCGATGGGGGCGGCCGGCGCCGAGGTTCCTTGTCGGGCAATCGCTCTCTTGCGCATTGGGCTGCCGGATTGACACCAAGAAAAAGCTATAGCACGGACTCTGGTGCTTTGTCCATGGTTTGTTCTCACACAAGATATAAGACGTTGAAAACGCGGCATAATTTTGCACGCTTGGTCCCTCCATTCGCGCCCTGGGAGGCCCGCTTTCACTATCCAGAACAGGGAACCGAAGGGTCTCCCCTCTCTCCGCCATCCACAATATATTCCTCGTTTTGAACACATTAGGGCGTTGGGGAGCGAGCAAGGAGGCGGAACGGCGCCCGTGTCGTATTCGCCATGGCTGGTCGCGCTCTCCATCGCCTTGGCGATCCAGGGCTCGTATGTCGGGCTGAGCTTCGCGGTTCAAGTCGCCGGCGCCAAGGGCGCGCGGCAGCGGGCGCTTCTCGCGGGCGCGGCGATCTGTCTCGCTCTGGGCGTCTGGACGATGCACTTCGTCGGCATGCTGGCGGAGCGAGTTCCCTTTTCGGTCGACTATCTCGTCCTGCCGACGCTGCTGTCGTTCCTCGTCTGCGTGATCGTCGTCGGCGCAGCGGCCCCGACCGCGCTGCGCATCGGCGCGGCGGCGGTCTTCATGGGCATCGGCATCGTCGCGATGCACTACATCGGCATGGAGACACTGCGCGCCTGCGCGGAAATGGTCAATTCCGCGCCTTTCGTCGTTGCGAGCGCGGCGGTGGCGATCGCCGCCTCCGCGTTGGCGTTGTGGCTCGCCTTCGGCGGCGGCTCGTATTCGTTGGCGCTATCCGCAGTCGTGCTCGGTCTCGCCATCTCCGGCATGCACTACACCGCGACGACGGGGCTCTCGCTCTATCCGCGCGCCGGGGCCGCGCTGTCGCCGGCGCTGTCGCCGGACCTGTTGGCGGTCCTGGTCGGCATCGTCGCCTTTCTGGTCTCCGGCGGATTTTTGTTGCTGCTCCTGCCGGAACGCGTCCCTCAAGCCGCCGAAGCCACGGTCGCCGCCAGAACTCCGCCGCCGGGAGATTCGGCTGCTGCCCCTGTCGCAACGGTTGACGCCGGTTTCGGGACGTTTTCGCCCTTGGGCGGCGCCGGCTCTCCGCCGCGCAGGCCCGCCAGCCAATTCGTGAGCTTCTGAAGACAGCTTAATGCCGATCTCGGACTTCGCAAGGCGCCATCTTACGTTATACCTCGGTTTACCGAAAAGGAACCGTGCCTGTTCCCGTTTAGGATGATACCAATATGACGAGCATCAGCGACGAGCGGCCGAGGCAGACCCTGAAAGCCGATGTCCTGATCGTCGGCGGAGGGGCGGCCGGCCTTGCCGCGGCCTATAGCGCCGCCAAGGCGGGCGCTCGTGTCCTGCTTGTGGAAAAATATGGTTTCTGCGGCGGCGCCGCGGTGGCCGGCCTTTCGGGAACGGTGTGCGGCTTGTTCGCCGCGACCGATGACTGCTGCGGCCGCACCCGAAAAGGTCGTTTTCGGATTTGCCGATCGCTTTATCGATGTGATGAAGGTCGAGGGCGGCGTCACGGATCCGATCCGCTACGGCAAAACCTATACGCTGACGCACGACCCGCTGGTCTGGCGCGAAGTAGGGGACCATCTGCTTGCGGAAGCGGGCGCCAAGGTGCTGTTTCATACAACTGTCGTCGACGTCTTGAGGGACGGCGACCAGGTCGAAGGCATCGTGGCCTGGACCAAGCAGGGTCGTATCGAGATCCGGGCCGACACTGACCATCGATGCAAGCGGCGACGCGGACGTCGCTGCGCTCGCCGGCTTGGAGACCTTCGTCGGCCGCGACGGCAATGTGCAGAACCCCACCATGGTCTTTCGCCTGATGGGCGTCGAAGTGCAGCGGTTCCGCGCACATTACGGCGAGGACACCATTCTGGGCGATGAGGTCTCGCAGATGATCCGGAATCTGCACAACAGCCGGGAATACGATCTGCCGCGCGCCAAAGTTTTCTTGTTCCCGACGCCGCGGCCGAACGAATTGCTCTGCAACTGCACCCGGATCATCGGCCGCGACGGCCGCGAGCTCAATCCGCTTCTGGTGGAGGATATCACCGAGGCGGAAATCGAGGGCCGTAAGCAGGTTCGCGAATACGCGAAGTTTTTTCAGGGATCGCCTGGTCGGCTGCGAAAACTCGTTCGTCAACGACACCGGCGTTCAGGTCGGCGTCCGCCAGACCCGGCAAATCAGGGGCGTGGGCATGCTCACCAACGCCGATGTCGTTTCAGGCGCCAAGAGGAAGGATTCATCGCGCGCTCGGCATGGCCGATCGAGCTTGCATTCCGGCGAAAAGCCCCGGCTGGAATGGCTGCTCGATGACTATTACGACATCGCCTACGACAATTTTGTCCCGGTGAAAGGTGAAGGGCTTCTGGTGGCCGGCCGCTGTCTGTCCGCCGAGCACGAAGCGATGGCCTCGGCGCGCGTCACAGCGCAATGCTTTTCCTACGGCCAGGCGATCGGCATGGCGGCCGCAATGTGCGTGGAGGGGAAATGCGCCGCGGGCCCTGACGTATCCGATCTGCGCGATGCGCTGCGCAAGGACGGCGCCGTGATCTGACTTTTCGGGAAGCAAGAAGCAGCTGGAAACGGTGGCGGTTGGCTGCAGGAAACAAGACCAACAAGACCGCCGGGGGACCCGTGCGAACGCTGGGTTTGCGCCTGTCAGCCGAGGACGCATCGCCCAGATCAGAGTTCGCCTCTCCGACCTTCGCGACGCTGCGGAATAATAGGAATTCGCGAAGCCGCGCTTGGCGCGGCTGCCGGTCGGCGGGCACGTATGGACTTGGCGCGGCGGGTAGGACGGGAAAGAGGGCAGGGGGTCGTTGGGCAAGGAAATTCGGGCACGCTCCCCCTGTTCTTGACCAGCTGGCCTCGGCCGCTACTGACCGATCAGACGACGAATAGGCGCTCTTCAACAGGTCCCATCTTCCCGCCGCGCGGCCTTGGTGCGCTCGCGGCCTTCGCCGGCACGGGCGCGGATCAATCGCCGCATTAAAGGACGTTATGATACTCTAAAGCATGGACCTGCTAGTCAACATCACGTGCGAGACCTCGCCCGCGCGATCGCTTTTTACGGCGACGCGTTCGGACTGCGCGTGAGCCGCCGCCTCGGCCCCGAAGCCGCCGAGCTGACCGGTTGGCCGGCGCGGCTCTACCTTTTGCAGAAGCCTGCCCGTTCGCCTTGCGCGGGAAAAAGGCAGCGCACCTATGATCGGCATTGCACGCCGGTTCACCTGGACGTAGTGGTCGATCGTATCGATGACGCGTTGACTCGCGCGGTGGCTGCCGGCGCGCAAGCCGAGACGGAGATCCGCGTCGAGAGTTGGGGAAAGATCGTCACGCTGGCCGATCCGTTCGGCCACGGGTTCTGCCTGATCGAATTCTTGGGTCGCGGTTATGATGAAATCGCTGAACCTGTAGTGAGGCCCCGATGAGCCACGACATTGTTGCGATCCGCGTGGCGAGACTGAAACTACGAAATTATGGTGACTTGCATTTTTTTCGATTATGGCGCGTCGCCAGCAACGTCTGGAACGCGGCTCGAGGCGGACACCCGGAAAATCAGGAAATATGCAAGTGTCAGCGTAATTCCAATGACAATTTCCGCGCAAAACGCTATGTGGCGAAATACACCCTCAATCCCGCCATCGCGCATGGCGTGTCGAAGCACATCGGCTCGGTCGAAAAGGGCAAGCTCGCCGACCTCGTGCTCTGGTCGCCCGCCTTCTTCGGCGTGAAGCCGGACCTGGTGATCAAGGGCGGCGCGATCGCCGCCGCCGCGATCGGCGACCCCAACGCCTCCATCCCGACCCCGCAGCCGATCCACTATCGCCCGATGTTCGGCGCATATGGGGGCGCGCGGGAAGGGACGTCGCTGACCTTTGTCTCCGACGCAGCCGCGTCGGGCGGGCTGGCGCGCAAACTGAAGGTGCAGAAGCGGTTGGTCGCGGTCCAGAACACGCGCGGGGGCCTGCGCAGAAGAGCATGGTCCACAACGGCGCGACGCCGAAGATCGAGATTGATCCGGAGACCTACGCCGTCACCGCGGACGGGGAGTTGCTCGTCTGCGAACCGGCGGAGAAGCTGCCGATGGCGCAAAGGTATTTTTTGTTTTGATCCGGGCCAACCCCCGCTTGAGGAATTCTGGTATCCGCTTGCGCTCAGTTGAACCGTGGCAAAGCCTTCGCCGACGGCCATGCGGCAAATTGTCCGCACGTGCGGTTGCAGTTCGTCCTCGCACGAGATCATCGCCGCGGAGTAATCATGACGTCGCCATCGTCCGGGACTTTCACTCGCGCGAAGGTGGGAACGGATCATGTCGCACGCGGAAGTTCATTATGTTCATCGTGCGGGCTGGCTCCGTGCGGCGGTGCTCGGCGCGAACGACGGGATCATTTCGACGGCGAGCCTGGTCGTCGGCGTCGCAGCCGCCGCCAGCGACCGCGGCGCGATCCTGACGGCCGCCTTCGCTGGCTGGGCTGCGGGCGCGATGGCGATGGCGGCGGGCGAGTTTGTTTCCGTCAGCTCCCAGGCCGATTTCGGAGGCCGCAGACATTAGGCGCGAAGAGCGCGCGCTCAAGGAGGAGCCTGAGGCCGAGATGCTCAGCTCGCGAAGATCTATTAAAACCGGGGCCTTCGCCCTGAGTTGGCTCGGCAGGTCGCGGAGCAATTGACGGCACGGGACGCCCTCTCCGCGCATGCCCGCGACGAACTCGGACTCACAGAAGCAACGGGAGCCAATCCCCTTCTGGCGGCAGCCGCGTCGGCGGTCGCCTTTTCGTTTGGCGCGGCGATGCCAGCGCTCGTCGTCGTGCTGGCGCCGCGTGAGACGACCATCGCCGCAGTCTCGATCGCCGCTTTGACATTCCTCGTCGCCCTGGGGGCGCTCGGCGCTTGGCTCGGCGGCGCGCGGATTGTCAAGCCTGCGCTCCGGGTCGGGTTCTGGGGCGCGCTGGCGATGGCGGTGACGGCGGGGATCGGCACGCTCGCTGGCAAGGTGCTGTAGCCCGCCAGCGGGAGACGGGTTGGGGGGAACCATCCGATCGGGAGCCCTCCGGCCTGTAACAACCGTCCCGACGATTTCAGCGAGAGCTGCCTCGCAACTCCAAAGCTGTTGAACAGGACGAACGGCGGGGTGCGGTCTCGGGAGGGATGGAGGCGATACCGTTGTGCGCAAAGCTGGTCTCGGCTGCGGTCGCCGTCGCGGGAGCGATGTCCGTCGCCACCGGAGCGATCGCCGCGGCTCCGCCTCGGTGGGAAAGAACCAACGCCGCTGGACTGGGTCAGAACGTGGCAATCGCAGTGTGTCTGCCCAGAGAGGAAGAAATCGTGTGCGTCGGCGTCGGCTGTCGAAAGAAGGGGGGCTACAATTTCGTTGAAATGATTACTGGCGATTGGCTGGAAGGGCCGACGCGATTGAGCGCGGGCGCGCACGTCACCACGACCGTCATGAGTGTCGACCGCGCGCGTCCCGCGCAATGAACGTGCCGGTGTCCCCGGGGCCCCATCCGCGGGGCGTCCTTTGGCGGCTCGACCGGCATGAGAATGAGAGCCTACGAGTTCAGGCTTTGACATCAGGCTATGAGGCGGATTTTCCTCTCGCCGGGTTTCGAGCGCGCACCGGATGCTCCGACACATTTGCGCCGCCGAACGGGGCGCGTCGTAGGCGCCCTTGCGGCGGAGGGATGACAAGGCTTCCTCAGCATGCTCGGCGACCGGCGGCGGCTTGCCGTCCCTGATGTCCGGGAGCCACCGCGGCGACCGCCCCGCGGGCGACTTCGTCGACGCCTGCTGCCCCGTGATGATCTGCATCAATACAAATGCGCCGTCGTCGGTTACTAAGTTCGGTCCCGCGACCCGAGGTCAATCGGCAATGGCTGACTTGGTGAGTTCGCCCGCTCGCGTCGCCGGCTCTCGCGGCGAGGCGGCGCTGAGCGAAAGGCTCTTGCGCCGGGCGCTGTTTGTCATCGCGGTCGCCGGCCTCCTGCTCGGGCTGCTCGCCTGGGGATGGGGCGGAAGCGACTGGCGGACTGGTGCTGGGCGGGCGGCACGGCTCCCGTCGTTATCGGCCTGCTCGTCTCCATGATCCGATATTTCCTGGCCGGCCGGCTGGGCGTCGACGCGGTCGCCTTCGTTTCCATGTCCGGCGCGCTTGCCTTCCGCCAGTATCTCGCCGGAATCGTCATCGCGGTCATGTACGCGGGCGGCAATATTTTGGAGGATTTCGCCGTCGCGCGAGCGGAGCGGGATCTCAGATCGCTGATCGATCGCGCGCCGAAGATCGCCCATCGCAGGACCGGCTCGACCATCGAGGACGCGCCGATCGATGAGGTCGCCGTCGGCGACGCCATCCTGGTGCGCGCTGGAGAGGTGATTCCGGTCGACGGCGTGATTATGAGCCCGCTCGCTGTGCTCGATGAGGCCGCCGTGACCGGAGAGCCGATCCCCGTGAGCCGTCGGGCGGGCGAACTGGCGCGCAGCGGCTCGGTGAATGCGGGAGAGACGTTCGAGTTTCGAGCCTCGACGACGGCGACCGAGAGCACCTACGCCGGGATTGTCCGCATGGTGAGCGCCGCGCAAGCGGCCAAGGCGCCCTTCGTGCGCATGGCCGACCGCTTTGCGCTGCTATTGTTGCCCGTCACACTCATTGTCGCAGGCGGGGCGTGGTGGTTCTCGGGCGATCCGATCCGCGCGCTTGCGGTGCTGGTAGCCTCGACGCCATGCCCGCTCATTCTCGCTGCGCCTGTCGCTTTCATCGCCGGGGTCGCGCAAGCCGCAAGACGCGGAATTCTCATCAAAGGCAGCGGGCCGCTCCAGGCGCTGGCGCGAGTGCACACGGTGATGTTCGACAAGACGGGCACGCTCACCGTTGGCGGGGCGCGGCTCGTCGCCATTGAGGCAGCTCCCGGACAGAGCGCGGACGAAATCCTGAGGCTGGCCGGTTCGCTGGAACAGGCCTCGCATCACGTCGTGGCGGCGACCGTGGTCGAGGCGGCCATCGCGAAAGGGCTCAAGCTCTCGATCCCTTCGGATGTGCGCGAGACGATGGGTTCCGGCCTGGAGGGCGTCGTCGATGGGAGAAGGGTGCGGGTCGGATCGCGCCAATTGGTCTATGGCTCCGCCAAGCCGGAGAATTGGGCGGCGCGAGCTTCGCGGCGAGCGTCGTGGCGGTCGGCGCTCAGTGTATTCGTCGCTGTCGACGGCCGAGCGCTTGGGGCCATCCTGCTTGCGGACGAGCTTCGCCGCGAAGCGCCGCGGGCCGTCCAAGCGCTTCGAGCAGCCAGCGTATCGCGGATTGTCATGGTGACTGGCGATCACGCCGACGCCGCCGAGACGATCGGCGCTGCGCTTGATCTTGACGCGGTCCTCTCTGACCGTGAGCCGGCCGACAAAGTCGACGCTGTGGCGTCAGAACAACGCCGACATCCGACGGTCATGGTCGGCGACGGGATCAACGATGCGCCAGCCCTGGCTGCCGCCAATGTTGGCGTGGCGATGGGCGCACGAGGAGCAAGCGCATCATCCGAAGCTGCCGACGTGGTGATCCTCGTGGACCGGCTTGACCGCGTGTCGGAGGCGGTCGCGATTGCAACACGCACTCATCGCATCGCCCTTCAGAGCATCATTGCGGGCATGGGCATGTCGGCTTTGGCGATGGGTTTTGCCGCAGTGGGTTACTTGCCTCCGATCGCCGGCGCACTGACGCAAGAAGTTATCGACGTCGCCGTCATTGTCAATGCATTGCGCGATTGTCTCCCGGACGCACATCAAGTCGGCAAAAAATGCCAGAAGGGGCCGCCGCCTCGCTGCGCCTGGATCACGAGCGCGTTGAAGCCGCGCTTGATCATCTGCGAGAGATCGCCGACGCGCTCGACCATTCCGACGCCGATCATGCGGCGAAGCTAATCTTGGAGGCGGATGAGCTAGTCGAGCGGCAGATCGTCGAGCACGAACGCCAGGATGAACGCGCTGTCTACCCGCAGGTCGGCAAATTCCTTTTCGATCGTCACGGACTCCAGGCGATGAGCAGAGCCCACCGGGAGATCATCCACTTGGCGCGGCTCCTTCGACGGCTCGCCGAAGGCCTCTCGTCCGTTGAAATCGATCGGTACTTGATCAGGGATGCGCAGCGTATAATTGAATTGATCGAGGCGCTCGTGCGCATCCACAATGCTCAAGAAGAAGATATTTACGAGCATGCGACCGGGACGTGAGCGCTTCGGGCGTTCGGCGCTAGAGAGCGGTATCCGAACGGACTGAATTGGTTGGGGGATTCTCGAATCGGTTAGTTTCTGATTGATCATTCACGCCGCGAGAAGGAGGCGGCGGGGATGGCTCTTTCCGACGATCTTCGCAAGCGCGTGGTGGAGGCGGTGGTCTTGGGCGGGTTGTCGCGCAATCAGGCGGCCGCGCATTTCAAAGTGAGCGTAGCGAGCGCGGTGCGCTGGGTGAGGCGGCGCTGCCCTATGTCGACCTGTTCGCGCCGGCGCACAACCTGCACGGTGGCGGCGACCGCAGCCAAGGCGGCGGTGTACTGTTTGAAATAGGGCTTGATCCACCGTTCTGCGATGAACGTCCGGATCGCTCGCGGCTCTGACCCGCTTGCGAACGCGACTATCTCTTGGGCCTGATCCGGCGCATGCCGGACCTCACGCTGCTCGAGATCGGGAGCGGCTGATCGCCAATTGCGGCGAGCGCTTTGGCCGGCCGCGCGGTCGACGCGGCGCGGCTCGCGGCGCTGCGCTCCCCGGCCGGCCTCGACATCGGCGCGATCGGCCCCGAGGAGATCGCGCTGTCGATACTGGCCGAGATCGTGGCGGTGCGGCGCGGACGGGACCTGCGCGGCGGGCCGCATGAGCGGCGCCCGAAGGCTCCTGCGGACCGCAACGTCGGTTTAGCGCCGGTTTAGCGGCGGCCCTCAATCTTTCCAGGTGCTTGCGACCCCGTTTAGCATCGCCCTATTCTTTGGCTTCTCGCGCGGCCTGTCGGCGGGAAGGAGGGGTCGACGCTAATTATACCAAGTACAACATCTCCGTATTGCTGTTCTCGCTGCGGCCCCCGTGCGAGAGGTCCAACGGTTTCCGTCGCGAGCCCAGGGAGCTCGTCTTTGGAAGCACCTTGGTCACCAGGTTGTACTTCAAGGCGTCTGGAGCCTTGAGCGGCCAATCGGGTTTGCGGACGGCGTTCATTTGAGGCGGCCAATCCGGATCGTCGGGCATTGCGAAATAGGTCCCGCGCAGATCGGGCGAGACGCCGTTGGATTCCATGATGTCGAAGGCCTCGCTGGTGCTCGCCATCGTCGCCTCGCGCAACGATTCAGGAAATCCCGGCAGCCCTTTTTGCGCGGCTCGACGCGCTCCCGTTCTCGAGATCGACAAAGCAGAGCCCCTGAAAACTGGTGAGGTAGCCGGTGCCGAGGCGCGCGCCATGAATGCCGATCCACGTGTCCTCGGAGGCCACCCGCTCGCGCCCGGCCGCGAAGATGTAGGCGCAGGCGCTCGCGCAGTAACGGCCGGATCGCAGGAGCGTCGTCTTCCCCAGATCCTTGACTTTGTGAGCGATAGCCAACGCCCATTCGGCGTCCCCGCCCAGGGAGTTCAGCTCGATCACCTTGACTGCGGCGACGTTGGCGGCCTCATACTGCAGATAGTCTAAATGTGCGAGTTGATCCTGCCCTCGATGACGAGGACGTCGCCCTCGATGTGCGGAGAGATGATTTGCCGAGTTCGATCCAGTTCGGCATTGCCGTCGGGCGCATCCGCTGCGAACGGCGCATAGGCGGCTCCGGGGTTGAATTGTTCCCCGGCGTCGCTCGCGAGCGGACCGGCGACCGCCGGGCCGGACACGGCCAAGAACATGACCGCCACGATGGCACGCGAGGCAAGCGCCATGAACCTTCCTCCCGACTGCCCCTAACATTGCACGACCGGCGTATCCCGGGCCTCAGCATTCCTTTCGCGCCCGCTCCGCCATGCAACCAATGAGCCCATCCGTGCTTGTCTGCCGTTCTACATGTCACGAGCCGGGCTGCGCGGCGTTGAAAAAGTCCTCGTCTCCAATAAGACTGGCGCATCGAGCGTTCGGCCTTGCAGGCCGCGGCTCTCCTGTTGCGGAAACCCGCCATGAAACTGCGCTCTCTTCTGTTCGTTCCCGGCGATTTCGAGCGCAAGTTCGAGAAGGCGGCGCAATGCGGCGCCGACGCGCTGATCCTCGACCTCGAGGATTCCGTCGCGCCGTCGCAGAAGGCCGCCGCGCGGGCGCATGTGGCGCGCCTCATCGACCGCGGCGACAGGCGCGACTGGTCGTTGTTCGTGCGCGTCAACGCGCTCGACAGCGGTCTCACGCTCGACGATCTGGTGGCGGTCGTGCGGCCCGGCCTCGACGCGCTGATGATCCCGAAGGCGAACGGCGCGGCGGACGTCGAGCGGATCGCGAACTATCTCGACGCGCTCGAGGCGCGCGCGGATATGCCGCCGGGTTCGGCCAAGCTCATGATCGTGGCGACGGAGACGGCGAAGGCGATGTTCGCGCTCGGCTCCTACGCGCCGGCCCATCCGCGGCTCCTGGCGCTGACCTGGGGCGGCGAGGATCTCGCCGCGGCGCTCGGGGCGACCGCGAACCGCGAGGAGGACGGCGCCTGACCTTCCCCTATCAGGTCGCGCGCGCCCAATGCCTGTTCGCGGCCTCGGCCGCCGACGCCGCGGCGATCGACACGGTGTACGTCGACTTTCGCGATATGGAGGGATTTGAACGCGATTGCAGAATCGCGGCGCGACGGCTTTACCGGCCGGATGGCCATTCACCCGGACCAGGTCGCCGCGATCAATCGCTGCTATGCGCCCTCGGACGCCGAAATCGCGCGCGCGCAAAAAATCGTCGCCGCCTTCGAGGCCAACCCGGGCGCCGGCGCGCTCGGGATCGACGGCCAGATGGTCGACATTCCGCATCTGAAGGCGGCGCGGAAAATTCTGGCGTCTCTCTGACGGGCGAGATTTTCATCGAGCTGCAGGCCTCGGCGAGTTCCCCCTTCGTGCGAAGCGGAGAAGGTGGCGCGCAGCGCCGGATGGGGTGTGGAATGCAGGTATGGATCGATGAGGTTCGCGGTGACGTTCGTGCAATCCTACATGGATTGACGTAGCGGGCCATACCCCATCCGTCGCTACGCGCCACCTTCCCCAGCAAAGCTTA
>CAVYIZ010000085.1:0-68529 GCA_963768555.1 uncultured Alphaproteobacteria bacterium | reverse complement strand
CCGCTCACGCTGTTTGAGGGCGCGACAGTCACGGTGTTTGATGGGCGGGGCGGAGATCACGGCAGTTTCGCCAGGTCGGAAGTCTGGGTCCGCATCGGCTTGCCGACGACGAGGCGGAGGGAGCCCTCCGCGTCCCGACTGCGCCCAAGCCTGGCGCCGTGCTCGGGGCCGTCAAGGACAAGCCCTGTCGGGCGCGCTTGCGCGCGTCCTTGACCGCCCCTGCGCGCGACGCCAGTTCCGCTGCGCAGGCCGGGACGAGGAAACGGCCGCCAGCCGAACAAGGAAACTGCCCCAACCCGACCCGGGATCGGCGCAGCATGATCCCATTCGAAGCAGGCGATCCGCGGCTTCCGTTGGGGATGAAGGGAAGGCCGCTTCGCGGCCGGGCGTTCCCGTTCCCTTCCCATGCGCTGTAGAGAGGCGGGGAACGGGAACCGGGAACGGAGCGCCGATCAGGGGTCTGCGAGACGGTAGCCGTCGGCGGTCTTGACGATGCGGCCGGCGGCGGCGAGCAGGCCGACGCGCTCGTGGAGGGTGGCGGCCCGGACCCGGCATCGGGCGCGCAGGTCGGCGAACGGAAGCGGCTCTCGGGCTTCGGCGAGCGCCGCCGTGACGCGCTCGTCGAGCGAGGGAGTGGGACGGCGACGGGCCTGGCCCGCTCGACCGCTTCCAGGGCGAGGGCCGGGCCGTTCTGGACCAGCTCGACGACCAGCGGCCGGGACGATGGCGCGGCGCGATGCTCGGCGGTCAGCGTCAGCTCCTCGCCGTCGCGCCGCAGATAGAGGTTGCTGTCGCCCCAGGCGTGGAACTCGGAGGAGCCGCGCAAGGCCTGGCCGGCGCGGAGGCAGGCGCCGCCCTTCCTGGCGTGGTGCACGACGAGCACGGCGACGCCGTAGCGGCGCTGCAGCTCGCGCAGCCAGGCGAGCAGGGGCGCGACCTCGCCGCTGGCGTTCTCGTCGATGCGGTGCAGCCGCACGAACGGATCGAGGACGAGCAGACGGGGCCGCAACCGGTCGACGGTCTCGGCGAGGTTGCGCCGATCGGCCTCGAGGTCGAGGCGCAGCGTCGGCGCGGTGATGACCTGGATATCGAGATCGGCGAGCCTCGCGCCGGCGGCGGCGGCGATGCCGTCGAGGCGGCGGCGGACGACGTGCAGGGCGTCCTCGGCGGCGTAGAGCAGGACGCGTCCGGCCTTAAGCACGTCGAAGCGGCGCAGGCAGGGCGCGCCGGAGGCGACCGAGACGGCGAGGTCGAGAGCCAGGAACGACTTGCAGCACTTGGGCTCGCCGCCGACGATGCCGACGGCCTCATCCGACCACAGCCCGGCGACGAGCCAGCGATGCTCGTCGGCGCGCTCGGCCAGGCGCCAGGCCGGCTCGACGGGCAGCATGCTCGTCAGCGGCCCATCGCCCGGCGCCGGGCCGGCCTCGCCTCCGGGTGCGGCGGGGCGGCGCACATCTCCAGGAACAGCTTCTCGTCGATGTGAGGGGCCTCGCGCTGGGCGGCGGCGTCGAGCAACTCGGCGGCCATGTTCATGAGCGCGCGCGGGTTGCCTTGCGCGTGATCGGCGAGGGTGGCGATCAGCTCGGGGGTCATCAGCCTGGCGGCGCCGGCCTCCTGCAGCGCGTGCGCGAGAAGCTCGGCAAGCTCGTCGGGCGTCGCCCGTTCGAGGGCGAGACGGACACGGCAGCGGCTGTCGAGCGCAGCCAGCTCGTCGGAGCGCAGCCGTTGCAGGAGGCGGCCATCGCCGGCGAGCACCACGGTGAGGAGAACGTGGCTGTCGAAGCGGGCGGACGACAGCAGGCGCAGCTCGGCGAGGACGGCGGCCTTCATCTCCTGCGCCTCGTCGGCGAGGAGCACCGGGCGCGACAGGGCGGCGTCGATGTGCGCCTGCCAGCGGTCGCGCAAGACCTTGGCGCCGGCCCAGCGGTTGTGGGGAGACAGCTCGACGCCGAACAGATCCCCCATCTCGCGATAGAAGTCGGAGAGGCCCGACTGCGGCCGGCTGATGACGCCGACCTTCGCGTCCCGCCTAGCCTCCAGCCGGTCGGCGAGAATGCGCAGGGTGACCGACTTGCCGGCGCCGGGCGCGCCGGTGATGAGGGCGAAGCCGCCCTCGCCGACGAGCTGCTCGGCGCGCCAGCAGAAGGATTCGATGCGGCGGCTCACGTGCAGGGCCTCGACGGGCACGTCGGGAGCGAAAGGGTTCCACTTGAGGCCATAGAGAGCGAGCATCTTCCTGTTCATGAGGCCTCTCCTTCGTCCTCGTCCTTGGTGAGATAGGCGGGCGGAAGCCCGGCGCGCGACTGCGCGTCGAGCAGGCGCTGCAACAGCGGCGGGATGGGCGATGCGGGCGGTCGATGAGCGGGCTCCGGCGGAGGTGGACTGAGCGGCTCGAGCGATCGACGCAGGCCGCTGGCGTTCTGCGTCTTGTCCTGCGGATAGAGGCGGGCCAGCACATTGCCGGTGCGCTCGTCGACGAGGTGGACGGCGCTCAAGTCCCACTCGGCGTAGCGCACCTCGACACGGGCGAGATGGCGATAGCGGTTCGGCAGCTCGAAGCGTCGGCCGTCGATGACGATGCTGCCGTCGCTCTTCTTCTGCGTCCGCGTGGCGCTGCGGGTGAAGGCGAGGCGGAGCGCGACGCTGCCCGGACAGGGCCGCGTCACCGCCGGCCCTTCGAGGAAGCGGGCGAGCGGCGTGGCGCCGATCTCGGAGTGGACCGAGCGGTTGTACTCGTGCTCGACCCAGGCCTGCGTCGCCTCGTTGAGGAACGCCAGCGTGAGATCGGGCACGTGCTCCAGCATGGCGACGAGCCGCCCCTCGACCGGGCCCCAGAACGCCTCCTGTTTTGCATTCTGGTAGGGTGAATAAGGTAGGGTCGTGTGGTGCAGGACCCCGAGGCGCGCGAGGCCCTCGCGGATCTCGGCCGCCGTCATGGCCGAGCCGTTGTCGCTGAGCGCCGCGCGCGGCAGGCCGCGCTTCTGGAACGCCTGGGCGAGGCCGTGCGCGATCACCTCGGCGGTCTCGGAGAGATACCATTGGAGATGGCAGGCGAGGCGCGAGCGATCGTCGAGCACGCCGAACAGGATGGGCGTCACCCACTCGCCGCGGGCTGTCAGAACCTTGCGGGACCCGTGATGGCAGTCCCAGTGCCACAGGCCATTGACGTATTCTGCCTCGTAGCGGCGGACCTCGCGCTCGACGATGCGCGCCTCGGCGCGCTCGGCCCCTTCCGTTCGGCGCGGGGTGAGGCGGCGGCGCTTGTCGAGGCCGTTGGCTCTCATGAAGCGGAGCAGCGTGGGATAGGACGGCACGGGTCCGAGGCCGGGCTGCGCCTCGGCCAGAGCGACGAGGTTGTCGTGGTGGAGCTTGACGCTCCAGCTCTTGTGGGCGGCGTACTGGGCAAGGACGGCGCGCCGAACCGCCTCGCCGACGGCAGGCTGCTGACCGGCGTCGGCGCGCAGCTTGCGGCGAAGAACCGTCACCGGATCGGCGCGCTCGCGCAAGGCGCGGTAGTACCAGCGCTCGATGGTCGAGAAGCCGAAGCGCACGGGTTCGCCCGTGGTCGGATGCCGCCACGTCCGGGCTGCCAGCCCTTCGATCGCGGCCCTCAGCTCGCCCTCGTCGGGCGGCGCGGCCAACAGCTGGCCGATGACGGAGAAGCGCAGGTGCGCCCACCGCTCGTGAACCCGCCGCCCTCGCGTCTCCTCGCCCATGCCGGCGCTCCTCTCGTCAGCGTGCGCTCGAGCGTTGGCACAGTGTCAGGGCGCCCGCGACGAGCATGCTCTGCGGGTCGGCCGCGCCCGTCAGAAAGCGCGCATGTGGGCGCCTCCGGTGACCGGGCCGAGAAAGCGCAGCAGGGCGACCAGCCGATCCTGCGCGTCGCCGCCGAAGCGGTCGATCAGCGCCGCCGGAAGCTGCGTCCCGTCGAGCGGCGGCAGGAAGGCGGCGCGCGCCGTCCTCCAGAACGGGGTCGCCGTGAGCGTGTCGCGCCACCACCTGCGCCAGCGTTCGATCGTGCGCCGGTCGACCGACACGACCTCGCTCAGGCGCTCGAGCCGCGCGTCGCTGACGCCGTGCTGCAGGATGGCGATCAACACGACGACGGTCGCGACATAGACCTTGCGCCCGAGGAAGCGCAGCGACGGCGGCGTCGCCCGCGAACGGCAGCCGTCGACGGCGCAGCAAAAGCTGAAGCGCTGGTCGTGCTCGGGCCCGAGACGGCACGGCCGGCCGCGGGGCTTGCGGGCGTAGCGCGCCATGTGCCGGCGCCCGCCGCAGACGCAGCCCTCGGTCCGGCAAGCCTCCGCCAGATCACGGTCGGCGGCGAGCAGGAGGTCATGGAATCTGGCGTCGGCCAGCAGCGCTGCGTACAAGGATGCGTCCTCCGGACAGAAGGCGCTCGACCCCGATGGCCAAGCCTGGACGCAACGATCGCTGCCCTTGCGGAAGCGGCAAGAAATACAAGGTGTGTTGCCTGCCGCGGGACGAGGCGGCCGAGCGCGAGCGCCTCGCCGCCGAGCAGGCCGGGCGCGAGGCGCGCGCCGAAGCCAGGCGCCTGGAGCTGCGCAAGGCCCGCGACGCGATCACGGCCGACTTCGCCGCGTCCCGTGATGACGACCTGGAGGAGACGGTCGAGGCCGCCCTCCGCTTCATCCACGAAGGCAAGCTGGAAGAGCTCGAGACCGCCGCCCGCCATCTCCTGGAACGCTATCCGGATATCCCAGACGGATGCGAGTTCCTCGGCCACGTCCACGAGAAGCGTGGCGAAAACCGAGACGCCGTCGCCTGCTATCGGCGCGTGCTGGAGATCATCAACCGCGCGCCGGACGACTTCGACCCGGAGTACACGCAAAGGTTCGTGGACCAGATCGCCAAACTCGATCCGCCGCAGGCCCCCTGACCCCCGCGGCACGATCGAGTTCGCCGATGGCCCGAGCCAGATCGACCTCGCCAACCATGATCACCAGACCCCACCGCGCCCTCAAAAACCGCGACGGGGCTTACGGCCCCCTCGGTACCCGGCAGGGATCGAAAGGCGATCCGGCGTCGACCGGGCAAACAGATGGCGGAGGGGAAGAGCTTTCGCCTCGGCGACGAGGTCCGCTACATCCAGCGCCGGCTGCCGACCGCCATGGGCGCGTCGTCACCGTTGGTCAGCTTGTTCCTGTTCTCTACCGAAACCGGCGACGCCTGGCTGCTCGACCCGTCCGATCGACGCGCCGCAAGGCTGGCCGGCGACGGCGACCCCGAACCCGTCCACATCGAAGAAAACGATACCTGCTTCGTCATCGATTGGAAGGGCAACGATCGCATCGAGGGACCCGCCTTCATCTATTCCGATCGCCAGACCCGGCGCGTCTCAACCATCCTCGGATACGTCCTAAAATTTCAAATATCTTTGGCTAGTCTTGGATTGCGATTCGAAAACCATCACCAACGGGGTGCGCGATGGTGGCACAGGGGCTGCTCGATTTCCAGTATGAGGCGGATTCCGTGCCTATCCGGTTAACGCCCACACCTACCATATCTTGAGTCGGCCGACCGCGGCGCTATCCGGTTAGATCGTGGGCGTAAAGCGGATACAGGTCGCTGACCATGGACGTTCTCGCCCGCGCCAATCTGCCATTCCCGGAATCGCTCCCCGAGTTCCAGGGGCTTTTTCCTGATGATGCGGCCTGTGCCTCCTACCTGGAAAAGTCCCGTTGGAGCGAGGGGTTCGTCTGCCCTCACTGCGGGTCTGTTGGGGAACCGTTCCGCTTTGAAAATCGTCCCGGCGTTTTGCGATGCCGCCATTGCCGTCGCAACACGGGATTGACCGTGGGAACCGTGATGGAGCGCAGCCATACGCCGCTGAGCGTTTGGTTCTGGGCGGCTTATCTGGTTGCCAGCCAGACGCAGGGCATGTCGGCGGTGCAGTTTCAGCGGCAGCTTGGGCTGACGCGATATGAGACCGCCTTCGGCATTCTGCACAAGCTCCGCGCGGGCATGGTGCGACCCGATCAGGACCGGATTGGCGGCAGGGCCGGAGAGCATGTTGAGGTGGACGAAGCCTATGTTGGAGGCCGGAACTCGTGGCGAAGGCCGTGGCGTCCACCACAAGACGCTGGTGACGGCTGCCGTCGAGGTCCGCCACCGGGAGCCGGGCACTGCGCAGGACAAGCGGAAGGATGGTCGCTATGCCGGTCGCGTCCGGCTGTCCATCGCTGACGACCGCAGCGCCGAATCGCTGGCCAGATTTGTCGAGAGTGCCGTCATGCCGGGGACGCTGGTCATCACCGACGACTGGAGCGGCTATGCCAGCCTGCGCAAGCGGGGCTGCGACCACCACGCGATTGCCGAATGCGGCGACCCGGAGGTGGCCGAGGAGTTCCTGCCGATCTGCCATCTCGTCTTCTCGAATCTGAAGACGTGGCTGAACGGCATCCACCACGGCGTCAGCGCCAAGCATCTGCAAGCCTACCTCAACGAGTTCACTTTCCGGTTCAACCGCCGCTTCTACCCGTTCAACGCCTTCCGCTCTCTGCTCGGTGTCGCGGGTGGCGTCGAGTCACCAACCTTTGCAGAACTCTATTCGGGCGATTGGATGCATCCTACATGTAGTGGGTATGGGCGTTAACCGGATAGGCACGGTTCACAGATCGACCGTGAGGAGAATAGCCTTGGTCGGCACTACAGCCGTTTTTGGCCGATCCTCGACATCGGGCACGAGCAATATCAATTGCTTGTGCGATCCAGAGACGGCGAAAATCGTCACAACAGCCGCGAATTGGCTAACTTCGGCTAGTTCTCCTGACACTCACCGACATTGCCGCTTGGGCGCTGATGTCGCGCGACGAGGTCTATCGGGCCCTGTCCGCGGCTTCCTCCCAGCGAACCGCTGGCGCGGGCCGCACAACGTGAGAGGCCCAAGGATAAGGGTATCGCGCGATGCGCGCCGTATTTTTGGCCTGAGCGACGTTGCTCAGAGTCTCCCGCTGATCATTCCGATTCCGTCCGTTGAATTGGCACCGAGTTCCCGACGACGCGAGCTGGCTGGAACAAAGGGCGAGAAGCAGCGGCGCTTACATAGAACGGATATGGCTGAGCCACAGCATGAGCCACGAGGCGGTCCCGAAATTGAATCAATGGGACCCGCCGCGAGTGGCCGGCCGAATGCGCAAATTGCGGTCTTTGCCCGACGGCGTGGCGAACGGGTCAAAGCTACCTTATGCGGACGTTCCAGACTGGGCCAGACCGGGGGGCCAAAAGTGAGGGTGCTCCTCAAATGCCTTGCGCGATCCAGTACGGGGCCTTGGCCTATTCCGTGCCTATCCGGTTAACGCCCATACCCACTACATGTAGGATGCATCCAATCGCCCGAATAGAGTTCTGCAAAGGTTGGTGACTCGACGCCACCCGCGACACCGAGCAGAGAGCGGAAGGCGTTGAACGGGTAGAAGCGGCGGTTGAACCGGAAAGTGAACTCGTTGAGATAGGCTTGCAGATGCTTGGCGCTGACGCCGTGGTGGATGCCGTTCAGCCACGTCTTCAGATTCGAGAAGACGAGATGGCAGATCGGCAGGAACTCCTCGGCCACCTCCGGGTCGCCGCATTCGGCAATCGCGTGGTGGTCGTAGCCCCCGCTTGCGCAGGCTGGCATAGCCGCTCCAGTCGTCGGTGATGACCAGCGTCCCCGGCATGACGGCACTCTCGACAAATCTGGCCAGCGATTCGGCGCTGCGGTCGTCAGCGATGGACAGCCGGACGCGACCGGCATAGCGACCATCCTTCCGCTTGTCCTGCGCAGTGCCCGGCTCCCGGTGGCGGACCTCGACGGCAGCCGTCACCAGCGTCTTGTGGTGGACGCCACGGCCTTCGCCACGAGTCCGGCCTCCAACATAGGCTTCGTCCACCTCAACATGCTCTCCGGCCCTGCCGCCAATCCGGCCCTGATCGGGTCGCACCATGCCCGCGCGGAGCTTGTGCAGAATGCCGAAGGCGGTCTCATATCGCGTCAGCCCAAGCTGCCGCTGAAACTGCACCGCCGACATGCCCTGCGTCTGGCTGGCAACCAGATAAGCCGCCCAGAACCAAACGCTCAGCGGCGTATGGCTGCGCTCCATCACGGTTCCCACGGTCAATCCCGTGTTGCGACGGCAATGGCGGCATCGCAAAACGCCGGGACGATTTTCAAACGGTTCCCCAACAGACCCGCAGTGAGGGCAGACGAACCCCTCGCTCCAACGGGACTTTTCCAGGTAGGAGGCACAGGCCGCATCATCAGGAAAAAGCCCCTGGAACTCGGGGAGCGATTCCGGGAATGGCAGATTGGCGCGGGCGAGAACGTCCATGGTCAGCGACCTGTATCCGCTTTACGCCCACGATCTAACTCGCCTATCTGTGGGTGTCAACCGGATAGTGCCGCGCGTCGGCCGACTCAAGATATGGTAGGTGTGGGCGTTAACCGGATAGGCACGGCGGATTCGTCGAGCCATGGGGTCACCTCTTTTGCCGGTCTTGCGCTGTATCTCGACCTGATAAAGGCCAGCGGGCTCGGCGCGGCGATCCGGCGGCATGTGCGGGCGGCGGGCGGCCGCGGCTGGCTCGACATTCAGATGGCCCTGGCGGTGATCTTGCTGAACCTCGCGGGCGGCGATTGCGTCGAGGACATCGAGCGGTTGGAGCGCGACAGTGGATTTTCCGCGATCCTGCGCGCGATCGAGAAGGATTTGCTGTCGCGCGCGGAACGGCGGTCGTTGAAGAGCCGCTTTCGGCGCGAACGCGAGCGGGCGACGCCCTCGCCGTCGGCGCTGTCAGGTTGGCTGGAGCGGTTTCATGATCCGAGCTCGCCTAAGGCGGCGGCGGGAGCGGCGTTCATTCCGGCGGTGACGGAAGAGCTCGAGGGCCTGTGGCGGGTGAACCAGGCGCTGCTGGCGTTCCTGCACCAACACCAGCCGGCGAGGTCGGCGACGCTGGACATGGACGCGACGCTGATCGAGACCCACAAGCGCGATGCGCTGTACTGCTACAAGAAGTTCAAGGCCTATCAACCGCTGAACTGCTGGTGGGCGGAACAGGGCGCGATGCTGTATTCGGAGTTCCGCGACGGCAACGTGCCGGCCGGACACGAGCAACTGCGGGTGCTGAAAGAGAGCCTTCGCCATCTGCCGGAGAGCGTGAAGAGGTTGCGTTGCGCTCCGACACGGCGGGCTACCAGGAAGAATTGCTGCTCTATTGCGGCGAGGGAAAGGACTTGCGTTTCGGCGTGATCGACTTTGCGATCGGGGCCGATGTGAGCGAGGCTTTCCGCGCCGCCGCGCTGGCGACGCCGGAGAGCGAGTGGCGGCCGCTGATCCGGATTGTCGACGGCAAGTCCTACGCGACCGATCAGCAATGGGCCGATGTCGTCTACGTCCCCGATTGGGCCGGACACAGTCGCAAGCGCGCCGATTATCGTTTCCTGGCGATCCGCGAGCCGCTGCGCCAATTGGAGCTGGGGGACGAGAAGGAGCTGCCGTTTCCCACCCAGGCGTTCGGCCGCAAGGGCCTCCACAAGCTGTTCGGCGTGGTGACCAACCGGCAGGGTCCGGGCGACGGGGTGATCTGGTGGTTGCGGGAGCGTTGCGGCAAGAGCGAGGAGGCGCATTCGGCGATGAAATCCGATCTGGCCGGCGGACAGATGCCGTCAGGGCTGTTCGGCGCCAACGCCGCCTGGTGGGCGCTGGCGATCCTGGCGTTCAATCTGAACGCGGCGTTGAAGCGCTTGGCGCTCGGCGAAAGCTGGGCGGAAAAGCGCATGAAGGCGCTGCGGTTCCACCTGATCGGCCTGCCTGGACGCGTCGTCAGCCATGCCCGCCAGTTGATCATTCGCGTCGGCGGCGGAGCGCAAGCGCTGGCGACGATCCTCGACGCCCGGCGACGGGTCCGGGCGCTGGCGCACGGACCGGCCGGATGAACCAAAACCGTCCGTTTCCCAGCCCGGAGGTCATGACCGGCCGCCTCCGATGCCGCGGCGATGATGACCCGCGCGCGGTTGAGACCGACAAGACTTCGCGCCGGTTGCATGCGATTCCCACGAGACTCGCCTTGCGCGAAGGCGAAGACGAGGAGGTGACCGACAAGACCCGATCGTGACCCTCGAAGCCGCCGCAGGCCGCAAAATCGGTCAGCGTCACGCGCGGCCCGAGTTTTGTTCGGGAATTGTGGACGGGGTGTGGCATTGACTCCCGAAATCGGCATGTTGCGGAGGCAGAGCTGGCGCCCGCACCAGCGAAAGCCGCACATCCGGTCTCGCCATGCGAGAGGCCGGATGCTCCGCCGGGGGCTTAGACCACGTCACGGCCAAAAGGCCCATTCCCGAACCTATGAGACCCATCAGCGTCCATCGGCGGTCACCGGTGGGGGCGGCGAACGAGGGACAACCACAGTTCGCCGCATCGCGGATGGGAGTCGGACCGCTCCATACTATCGATGAAGTCGCCGAAGGAAACGAGGCGATGGAGAAAAGGGAGCGGCAGGAAGGGATCACGACGGGGCAGGCGAAGGGCCAGGACACGGCGCTGGCAATCCTTGCAGCCGAACCTCGCGCGTGTGAACGAGGCGGCCAGACGTTCTGGCCAGACGCGGTTCACGGCCCTGCTGCATCACGTCGACGTCGCCGCGCTCGAAAGGGCGTTCCGGCGGCAGAGGCGTGCGGCCAGTCCAGGCATCGACCGGGTGACGGAGGACTACGAGCGGAATTTGGAGGCCAATCTCCAGCGTCTGCACGAACGGGTCCACAGCGGACAATACTGGCCGAAGCCAGTGCGCCGAACCTACATCCCGAAAGCTGACGGCAGTCTGCGTCCGCTCGACATTCCGACACTGGAAGACACAATCGTCCAGGGCGCGGTGGCCGAGGTGCTGAACGCCGTCTACGAGGCCGACTTTCTGGGGTTCAGCCACGGCTTTCGGCCGGGGCGGAGCCCGCACTCGGCCTTGGATACTCTGGACAAGGCCCTGATGACGCAGCGCGTGAGCTTCGTGCTCGATGTCGACATCCGCACCTTCTTGGATACCGCGTCATAATGCCCTCTGGCTTATTAAGGGGAGTCAAAAAGAGTAGGTTGGCGCTCGTTCAGCTTGATACGTAAGCCTATTTTGCCGCCCTTGGGGACATGCGCCGTCTCGATCTCGCCGCGCTTTACACGGTGCAACACGGTCTGACGGGTGACGCCGAGGGCGCGTGTGGCCTCTTGCATGGTGACGAAGCCGTCGCCGGCCGGTTCGCCGAAGCGGGCCTTGAGCTCATCGGTCACGCGGATCCGCCAGGGCGCGCCCGGGGTCGCCTGCTCGCCTTGGATGAAACCGAAAAAAAGCAATCGTTGAGCCAGCGGTGCACGGTCGACGACGCGACGTTCAGCGCGGCCGCCGCCGCCGCGACGGTCATGACGTCTCCTTCTTCAACCGTCGCCTTGGGCTGGAAACATGGGATGCGCCGGTTGTTACGCAAGACGGCGACGCTGCTGGCCTCGAAGCGATGGCCGCGGGCGGTCGTTCGCCCTTGGCGATTGAGGATGCCGGCGATCCCGGTGTCGGGATAGAGGGCCGCCAGCCGGCGGACGAGCGCGATCGTATCCTCATCGGTGCGTATCGTGGCTGGCCGCGAGCGCGGCAGCGCAAGATCGATCTCATTGAGCGCGCCGCCCTTCCAGCGCAGCGTGAGGCGCGCCGCGCCCTTGTCGCGCTCGACTTTGACAATGACTTCCTCGAGCAGCGCCCGCAGCAGCTCCTTCCTGTCACGTGGCGTGGTGGTCGCGGCGCGCCAAACTGTGGCCAGATCAGCCCCGAGCGTCAGCAGACGGTTGCGTTCATCCTTGGACAGCGTCCGTGGACGTGCTTCCTCGCGGCGTGAAAGCTCGGTCTTCGCGGCTTCGAGCGCGCTCAAGCTCTCCTCCCACTCGCGCTCGAGGCCGCGAGCAACCAGGCGGTTGTCTGGATCGACGGCACGGTAACGGCGCTCGGCGCGGTTGGCTTCGTAGCTTGCCCGCTCGACGCCCAGACGCCATTGCCTGAGCGAGGTCTCGCGATCGGCTTCGAGCCGTTCGGCGGCGACAGCGGCGGCGAGCTTCGCCGGCTCGAGGGCGGCGAGGAAGGCCCGCGTGACAGCCTCGTCGATCTGGACGCCGCCAATATTGAGGCAATAGACGCCGCGGCCCTCCACCAGGACCTTGCCGGGACCCGGTGCGGCGCTGCGCCCGCGATAGTGGGTGTGCAAGCGGCGTCCGCAGTGCCCGCAGACGGCCAGGCCTTGCAGCAGGGCGCTCCCTTCCCTCACCGCGCCGCCCGCCTTGTGGGGTCCGGGGCGGGTGTTCTTGGCGATGCGATCCTGGTTGGCCTCATAGGTCTGCCAATCGATGAAGCCCGGGTGATGGTTCGAAATGAGCACCTGCCACTCGGAGCGAGGCAATTTTCGCACCCGCTTTCTGGCTGCGCCGGATTCATTGAGAATCGTGTCCCGACGAGATTTGCCATAAGCGTATGCGCCGGCATAGACGGGATTTGTGAGAATGTGGTGGATGGCGGTGTAGCTGGCCTCGACCCAGCGGATCTCTGCGCCCTGGCGCATCTGCAGAGGGAATGAGAGCCGTTGCGAGCGAAACCATAACCAGACGCGGCGCGCCGAGCCCGTCTGGGCGAAGTGGGTAAAGACACTGCGGATGGCGGTGGCAACAGCCTCGTCGGGGTGGAAGCGGACCTCGCCATCGGCCTCGGCCCAAACAAAGCCGACCGGCAATCCTCGGCGGAGTTCGCCACGCGCCGCCTTGTTGCGAATGCCGCCGTTGAGGCGGGCCCGCAGCACATGCAGTTCGGCCTCGCTCATGGCGCCTTTGAGTTCGAGCAGCAGGCGATCATTAAAGAGCGCCGGATGATAGATGCCATCGGCATCGCCGATGAGCGTATCGGTGAGGCCGCCGAGTTCGATGAGGCGATGCCAATCGGCGTTGTTGCGCGCGAGGCGCGAGACCTCGAGCCCGAGCACGAGGCCGACATGGGCGAGCGCGACTTCGGCGGTGAGGCGGGCGAAGCCCGATCGGGCAACAAAGCCTGAGCCGGAGAGCCCGAGGTCCTCATCGATGACGACGATGCGATCGGCGGGCCAGCCGAGTTCACGGGCTTTGCCGGCAAGCGCGTATTGTCGCTCGGTCGACTCGCGATTGTTCTCGACCTGGGCGGCGCTGGACTGGCGCAGGTACACGATCGCCTGGCGGGAGAGATGGCTCGCCGTGATCTTGGCGCGCTCATTCATCGCTTCCCTCCGTCGTCGACCCGGCCGACAGCATGCGGGCGATGAGACGCGCGAGGATCTCGAGCGCCGCGAGGCGCGAGGCTTCGTCGAGCTAGCTCCACGCGCTCGCCAATAGGGCCGCCGGCGAGGGGTTCGGTGGAAGATCGGGCTGGTCGAGAAACGCCAGTTTCAATTGCATGACTGCTCTCCTTGCGCCGCGCCGACTCGGCGTGCCGGCCGCAGAGAGCGTCGATGACCGTGCCCAGGCGACGCAAATCATCGAGTTTGCCGAGAGCGTGGCCGCCCTCACCGAGATCGTCCGCCGCCGTTTTCCCGGCCTGCTCCGTGCTCCAATCAGGTCCACTCGGCCGGAATGAGTGACCGGCTGCCGTCCGGCAAGACCACGACAACGAGGAGGACGCCGCGCCGCCGGATGCTGCTGATCACGGCCAGCGACCGGCCTTCGAAGGCGTGGCGTTTGCGGGTGACAGTTACCGAATGCGGAAGATCACGGTGATGGGTAGTCTGTGGCCGCTTCCTTCGATTCCGTCGACCACGGATGGCTGATGCGGATGCTGGCGCACAGGATCGCCGACCCCCGGGTGCTTCGCTTGATCGAGCGATGGCTCGAGGCCGGCGTCCTCGAGAGCGGCCAATGGCGAGCGGCGGAGGCGGGCACGCCGCAAGGGTCGGGAATCAGCCCGGTCCTCGCCAATGTGTTCCTCCACTACGTCGTCGACCTCTGGGTTCGTCAGTGGCGAGGGCGTCGGGCAGTCGGGCAAGTCATCGTCCGCAGGTACGCGGACGATATGGTGCTCGGCTGTCAGTACGAGGCAGATGGGAAGCAACTCCTCGCGGACCTCAAGGACAGACTGGAGAAGTTCGGCCTGTCGCTCCACGAGGGCAAGACCCGGCTGATCGAGTTCGGGCGGTTTGCCGCCCGCAACCGAGCGGCCGCCGGGCAGCGACGCCCGGAGACCTTCGACTTTCTGGGCTTCACGCACTATTGCGGCAAGACCAGAAAGAACAAGTTCATGGAGCTTCTTGCAGAACGGCCTGAGCGAGGTGGATTATTCTTGGGCCGGGCGGGGCGAACCCGGCGTCAGGTCAGGCAGGGGCGGTCCTGTAGTTGACGACGCGAATGATCTGATCGACGGCGAGCGCGACGATGCCGAACATGAGATGGCATTTGACCTTGAGCGCGCCGCGGACGCGGAGAAATCTGGCGCCGAACTCGTCTTTCAAACGGGCGTTGACGCGTTCGGCCATGGTGGGGAAATCGTAGATCAGGTCGTCGAAGTCGGGCATGTGGATGAGCTTCAGGCGCTCGACCTCGCGGCCCCATTCGGCCTTGCCTTCGTGGTCGGCGCGAAAGTTGCGGTCGACGATCGGGGCGTGGCCGAGCGCCCGGCTCTGGTCGTGGATCGCGGCGGCGTGGTAGGCGGCGTCCATGAGATCGTAGAGATAGGAGACGCGGGCGCTCGTCATGGTCATCAAGGGAATGGCGACCTGGCTGTCAAAAAGCCCTGGATATCGCTCCAGAGAGCCTTCATCGCGTCGAGAGGGTCGTCCGTCATGTCTACAGCCAAGGCTGAAGCGAATCGCTTTATACAATAACCGCGCCACACCTGAACCGCAAATTAAATCTATTTCCATGTAGCACTTGAAAACGATAACAACATCTATAATTATTACCGCCTTACTGGACTGAATTCGTCAATCTTTTTGCAAGAGGCTCCATGGTCAAGCGGAAGACGCAAGCCAAGCGCCTAATCCGAAAGCTGAAGGCAATCCGAGAAGAAATGCAGCGCCGCATGCATGCTCCCGTGCGGGCCGTGCGGGAGCAGCATCGGTGGCTGTGTCAAGTGCTGAACGGTCACTATCAGTACTTCGGCGTGATCTTCAACGATCGATCATTGCGCGTGTTCAAGGACTGCGTCGTCGGGCAGTGGCGCAAAGCGCTCGGCAAACGCAGCCAAAAGGGCCGCATGACCTGGGCGACTTACCGCCAGCTGCTGACTGCCTTCCCCCTCCCGGAACCGGTGATCCACCAGGCATGGAAGCAATGATCGACCCGCCTCAGGTCCTTTCTGAAGAGCCCACTGCGGTAACGCCGCACGGTGGGATCTGGTGCAGCGAAGCTAGCTGCCATTCTAGCGGGTGAGAGTCCCGCCAACAGAAGGAGTTCAGGCCACTGTTGTAGTCATATCCAGCGGCAGGAAGGGCGACCGACCTGCCGGAAGCCTTGAAGTAAAAGTCCTCTGGGGCCGGGGAGACCTGGTCTGATCCGTCACAGGAGGGCGAGCAAACCGACAGGCCGTAGCGGAAGTGAATCGGGAAGCCCCGAAAGACGTGCCCTGCGTGAAACGGATTGCAGGAATTATGGGAGTGCCGAGCTGTTCAGATCCTGGCGAAGGCCATGTTCGGCATCGGAGAACTGGACCATGACGATGACGAAACTCCCCGGGGTCATAGAGGGCGGCATGTCGGGAAAGAATGGACAGCGAAAGCTCGGAACCACTCGTGGGTCGCCTAGGCGCTCCCGCACAGCGAAGGCATTGCGTATAAGCCGCCAAGCGGCGAAGTCGCGATGTGCCTGCGAGTGGGGCGCATGGGGTCGATTAAGTGAAGACGGATCGGGACGGCATAACCCGAACCCGAGCGAGGACCCCTGGGGCGGAGGACGACCCATCCTCCATGGCGGTGCATTGGCGAGTGGGCGACCCGACACCGTGCGGGACTATCGCAGGCATGTCGCGATGCACGAAGGACGAAGGCAAACCGAACGGACGTCTGTGTATGTCGGGAGCAGACTTAAACTGACGGACGGATCGGGAAGGCATCGCCCGAAAGCCGGCCTTTCAGCCGTACTGGGGAAAACCCGCCGTACGGAATGATAGGGGGGGATCAAGGAAACGTCGGCATCATTCGAAGCCCGGTCCGCGCCTTGATCCCACCCGACTGGGGGCGAAAGCCAGCAATGGCTGGAGCTGCCCGACAAAGCCGCCCGTCGGGATCTGTGCGGGGGGCAGGGAGCAATCCCTGTCCCTGTCCCTACCGCGACCGTCCAATTCGGGGCTTTTCAAAGGGTTACGAGCAGTCCAAGTCAGAAAGGGGCCGACTCATCCCCCGTCAGGTATTCTTGGAGAGCGCGCCGCCTGAAAGCCGCGTTCACCCCGGCCGCGCGCCCCGTTGCTTCCAAAACGCGTCATGCGCGCGGCCGGGACGCGTCCGGGAGCTCAAAAAGGGCGGGAAATTGCTTCCATTTCCTTCCATCTTTGGCAGCGGATCGAGACTTGTCAGGACTTTTCAGGACTTGTCAGCGACTTTCGGGCGAAATTTGTTTCCAGGCACCTCGTTCCGCCGCGCCGCCGCGCTATCCGCTCCGATCGACCGGTTGCGAACGGCGTCGGCGGGCGAAACGGCTTCTGCGAAACCGGACAAACGGTGGTCTCCTTCAGGACGGCGACGTGAGAACAAATATAGAACATTTCTCCGGTTGTCAAGAGAATGTTGGATTTTCACGCCCTGTCCGGCAGGCTTGTCCCTTTCGGTGTTTGCCGGCACCGATGGGCGATGCTCGGACAGCTTCCCTTTGGGGGCGCGGCACCACCGGGCCCTATGGAAACTTCATGGCGGCTCAAAAAGGTAAAGGCGGTCCTGTCACCGTAATAACACTGTAATCCAGGAATATCGGCTGTCCGAGACGACGGGTAATCGATACGCAGCCGGTTGGGTACCGGCCGCCTTCAAAAAGCTTGATTTTTGCACCGGCTGTCACAAACGGCTTTTGAGAGGCGGTAATCAAGAATGAGTTTTGAGAGGCGTTTGGGCGTCCGGACGCGCGTCCCTCAAAAAAGCCTTCAGGTTTCTCGAAATATGCATCGGCGGCTGTGGTGAAGGGTTTCGGACGCCAGCCCCTTTCGGGACGGTCGTGCGGGGTGTGGGCCGGCGTTCGAAAGCCTGCTATGAAAATAGCCGCAGGGGTGCTGAAGGCTCCGACAAATCGGCCCGCGCCGCCACCATTTTCACCGATAATGGCGCGCCACAGGCGCTGGTTGCCTCCCAAGGAGGAAACCGCGGGGAGGAAGGGACGCCGTTTAGTCGGGCGCGGTCTATGGAGATTTTAGGATCGCGGAGGGCTCGCGTTTGTCGCCGCCGGGGCTGGTGGGGCGCAATCTTGGCGGCGGGACCGGCGACGGCAGGCGTGTTTGGTCGCGAGTATGCGTGGGCCTTGCGCGGGCACGGCGGTCGGAGGAGGACTGGCGACCTCGTGAGGACATCGGGTTCCTGCTCCGGCGCGCGGCTGGAGGCGAGAGAAACCTCGTTGCGAGGCGGGAAGCGCAGTGATGATCATGGGGTGTCGATCCTGATCCGGCTTGGCGGTGGCGATTGCGCAGGGCGTACGCCTTCGAACGTCTCGATGATGATCATCCGGCCGGCATCCGGCGCGCAGACGAAGGTGTTTCGGTCTCGCTGTCGGCCTCAGCGTCGCGCTTTGGGGCGAGACCTTGGGCGGCGGCGAGCAATTGGCGGGCGCGCTCGATGTTGCGCGCGCGAACGGTTCCGGCGAACAGGCCGTAGTGGCGGATGCGATGGAAACCGCTGGGCAGCACGTGCAGGAGAAAGCGGCGGATGAACTCGCCGGCGTCGAGCGTCATGGTCTTGAGCCGGTCGCGGCCTTTGATCCGGTAGTCCTTCCATTTGAAGGTGACGCCGGCCTCGTCGAGCGCGATCAGCCGGGAGTTCGAGATGGCGACGCGGTGGGTGTAGCGGGAGAGATAGGCGAGCACGGCTTGCGGTCCGGCGAAGGGTCTCTTGGCGAAGACGACCCATTCGGAGCGACGCAGAGGCGTGAGCGCGGTGTCGAAGGCGGATCTTGCGGCGAGCGGGGCGAGATCGCCGAAGAAGGTTAGGCGGCCGGCTGAGTTGAGGGCTGCGAGGCCTTCGAGAAAGAGCCGCCGGAACAGGCGCGAGAGCACGCGCACCGGCAGAAAGAAGCCGGGCTTGCAGGCGATCCAACGCGTCCCGTCCGGCGACAGGCCGCCGCCGGGAACGATAACGTGGACGTGTGGATGATGGGTCAGCGCCGAGCCCCAGGTGTGGAGAACGGCGGTGAGGCCGATGCGCGCGCCGAGATGTTTGGGATCAGCCGCGATCGTGAGCAGCGTTTCGGCGGCGGTCCTGAACAACAGGTCGTAGACGACGGCCTTGTTGTGGAACGCCAGGGCGCCGATCGGCGCCGGCAGCGTGAAGACGACGTGATAGTAGGGAACGGGCAGGAGTTCGGCCTCGCGCTCGGCGAGCCACGTTCCGGCCGCCGCGGCCTTGGTGCCGGTTGCGGCAGGAGTTGTAGGCGACGCGCGTGTGCGCGCAATCCTCACAGCGCTCGACGTGGCCGCCGAGGGCCGCCGTGCGGCAGGTCTCGATCGCCGACATCACCTTCAACTGGCCGAGACTGGCGTGGCCGGCGTTGGCTTTGCGCCACGCCGGACCGTGGGCTCGGAAGACGTCGGCGACCTCCAGGCGAGGCTCGCGCCAAAAGGCGCGCCGTCAGGCGGGCGGCTCGTCTCGCAATGTTGAGGCCGAGCCGCTCCAGCGGGCTCGTGATGTCGCGGATCGTGTTGACGTCGACGCGCGTATAGAGCGCCGTGGTTTCGAGCTTGGCGTGTCCGAGCAGAACCTGGATCACGCGGATGTCGACGTTCTGTTCGAGCAGATGCGTGGCGAAGCTATGCCGCAACGTATGAGGCGACACGCGCTTCTTAATTCCCGCGGCCCGCGCCGCGGCGTGGACGGCGCGGCCGAGTTGGCGGGCCGTCATCGGATTGACCGGGTTCTGGCCAGGAAACAGCCAGGCCTGCGGCCGCGCCGCCCACCACCACTCGCGCAGCAGTTCGAGCAGTTGCGGCGAGAGCATGACGAACCGATCTCTCTGTCCCTTGCCCTGCTCGACCCGCAGCGTCATGCGCTGGCTGTCGATGTCGGACACCTTCAGGGCCACGACCTCGGACACGCGCAGGCCCGCCCCGTAGGCGACGCTGAGCGCGGCTCTGTACTTGACGCCGGGCGCCGCTTCGAGAAGGCGCGCCACCCTCTCCTGGCTCAGCACGACCGGCGCCTTGCGCGGCTCCTGCACGGTCGTCAGATGGCGAACGAGGTCCGGCCGTTCGAGCGTCACCTTGAAGAAGAACCGCAGCGCGGCGACGGCGGCGTTGATGCTCGGCGCGCCGACCCGGTCCTTGGCCATCTGTAGTTGGAATAGGCGAACGTCCTCGCTCGTGGCGGCATCCGGCGAACGGCCAAGGAACACCGCGAAGTTCCTGACATGCCGAACGTAATCCTTCTGCACCTTCTCCTTGAAACGGCGCGTCGTCATGTCGTCGATCATGCGCTGACGCAACCGGCTGATAGGCTTGTCGAGCATCGCGAAAGCTCCTGTCTCGCGTGGGTTTAACCCCACGATCTTGAGACAGTCCCAACCCTCGCGTTGCCCCGGACCCTTAGCCCCAACCGCCTTCGCTAGCCGCGTCTACCGCGCGAGCGGTTTAGATTCTATGGGGCGCGCGGCGGGCACTGGAGCCTTCGTCGCGGCAACCAAACGATGGAGCGCCCCTATGTCAAAGCAGAACGACTTGAGCAAATCCCTCGTCGCGCTCGATCAAGACGCGACATTGATCGCCGTCGTCGAGATGGGCCAGGCGAGTTGGCTGGTCGCGGGCATCGTGCCAGGACTGGATCGTTATCCCTTGAAGAAGATCGGCCCGGACCGCGACGCCCTCCTGCAGCTTCTGCACCGCTGGCGCGCAGAAGCCGCGAAAGCCGGCCATGCGATCAACAGGATCGCCGTCGCCTACGAGGCCGGCCGCGACGGATTCTGGTTGGCGCGCTGGCTGCGCGCTCAGGCTGTCGAAGCGTATGTGATCCATCCATCGAGCGTCCCGGTGCCGCGTGAGCACAGGCGTGCGAAGACAGATCGGCTCGACACCGAGCTCCTCAAGCGCGCCTTTGTCGGCTGGCTGCGCGGCGAACCGAAACATTGCAGCATGGCGGCAATCCCCACGCTCGAGGACGAGGATGCGAGGCGGCCAAGCCGCGAGCGGCAGACTCTGGTCGGGGAGCGCACGCGCATTCTCAACCGCCTGAAGGCCAATCTCGCCCGTCTGGGCATTCGCGGCTTCCGGCCCAATCTGGCTCGAGCGGAAGGTCAGTTGGAGACTTTACGCACGCCGGAGGGCGCCGCCATACCAAAGAACACGCTGGCCGAGATGCGACGCGACATGGACCGCCTGCAGGTCGTCAAGCGCCAGATCAAGGAGATCGAGAAAACCCGCGCCAAGCGGCTTTCGAAAGAGCCAAGCGAGCAACGCGACGCCATGGTTCAGCAGCTGGCAAGAGTGGTCGGCGTCGGGATCGAGACGGCGGACATGCTCGTGCAGGAGGTCTTCTCGCGCGAAATCCGGGACCGGAGGGCCCTCGCGCGCTATGCCGGTCTGACCGGAGCTCCAGACGAGAGTGGGCAAAGACGACGCGAGCGAGGACTTGCAAAGGCGGGCAACAGCCGCGTGCGCCGCGGGATGATCGAACTCGCCTGGGGTCACCTGCTGCATCAAAAGGGCAGTCCCCTGACTGAGTGGTTTTGGAAGCGAGCGTCAGATGCCCGCGGCGGCACACGCAAGACGATGATCGTTGCGCTCGCTCGCAAACTGCTCATCGTGTTGTGGCGGCTCGCGACCACGGGCGAGACGCCGGCGGGTCTGCAGCTTCGCCCGGCGGCGTAGGCGCCATTGAGTTTGCTGCAGCCTGGCGTCGCATTGACGCTCGGCTGCAGATGACGGACCGAGGCAGCGGCAACCCGATATTGGACTATGGCCTTTGCGCCGCGGTTTAGAATGGGCCCGCCGCCTCGGAGCTTCGCCGCCGATGCGCATGACTGCATCGTGGTATCGACCCTTGGGTCGGCCGAATACAAGTTCGTGGCGCGCGACGCGCGCCCGATGGCGAGCTCCCCTCGGTATCGTCGCCGTTATCGATCTGAACGAGCGGGGACACGGCGCCCGTGTCGTCCCGAATGAGGGAGTCTGGCGCTGCGCTCGCAGCCGTCAAGGGCAAGTCGCTGCGCGATGGCCTTCGGCCACCCTTGACCGCCGCTCCGCGCAGCGCCCCAGCAAAATCAGGTCGGGACGAGGAGATGTCGCAGGCCCGATCGAACAAGGAGATGCAGCTCACAACACCCTTGACAGCAATCGCCCCATACAAGTCCTCGGGCGGATAGCGGTCATTCCGATCCGTCGTGGTGAGTGAGGTGCGGTGCCAGGAGCGATCGTTTCGTTGCAGCAAGCAGAGGCCCCTGAGAACCCAGAAGAGTGGCGACTGCTTTTGTGAAGGGTTTCGGACGCCGGCCCTGGCGCGGGCGTGGGTGCGGGCTGGAGGGCCGGCGTGCGAAAGCCTCCAAGGGAGGAAACCGCGGGTCGGAGAGGCGCTGTCGGCGAGAGGCGCCGGCCTATGGGGATTTGCCGATTGACCGGGCGGCGGCGAATGGTGTCGGGCGGGTGTTTTCGCGCCGGGCGAGAGCGGCGGTCGGGCTTGGGATTGGCGGATCAGCGTCGGATAGCGGTTCTGCGGCGCGAAGGGACGCGAGACCGGCCGCGCGGATCGGCTTCGGCACGACGGGGGATCGGCCGGCGAAAGATTTGGTCGGCGAGCGATCGTCGATGAGGATGGGGACCGGCGCGGCGGTCATGACGAGTTGATTCCGGCGGGTTCGGCTGTGAAGCTTCGGGGCTGGGCGCCGCGGGCGAAAGTCTCGACGACGCGCATGCATCCCCGCAGCGGGGACAGATCTTGGACGAGGCCTGCGTTTTGGCGGGTTCAGAGTTGGTCGCGTTGTCGTCCGCGCCGACGCCGCGGGAAGGCTGAGGTGCCTTCATAATACCGCTGACCGCGGGGAACTGGGCTCACCGGGACCCGCGCGAGGGAAGGGGGCGTCACGGGATGAGAGCCGTTGCCGGGAAACACGGGAGGAGACCTTGGGCTCCGCGAACCTGTCCACGAAACGACAACGGTTAGCCGAACTGGCGAGGACGAAGGCGGGGACATCATCACCTCCGTGCGTTTCTCGACAGGCGAGTCACGGATGGCGTCCTCTACGCCAACGCGAGCGAAACTCTCCCGTGAAGAACCGGATGCGGGAAATCCGCACGTCCGGGTCTGGTGCAGCGAAGCTAGCTGCCATTCTAGCGGGTGAGAGTCCCGCCAACAGAAGGAGTTCAGGCCGCTGTTGTAGTCATATCCAGCGGCAGGAAGGGCGACCGACCTGCCGGAAGCCTGGAAGTAAAAGTCCTCTGGGGTGTCGATAGCGAATTAACTTGTCCGGTTTTGGTAGCACATCAAATGTCCGCTTCTTCTGCTTCTGTTCTTCCTGTGGGACTGTGGGCAACGCGTTTGCGTTGTCCACATTTCCACAGGCGCGCCGCCGAGCGGATTTAAGCGGCGTTTTTCGCATCCCGGATCGCTCCCTTCTCGTCGTAGCGGCCGATGCCGCGCGGGCCGTGGAAAACGGCGTGCGAGCCGTCGGGATAGAGATGGACCTTGACCCTCGCCTTGACGAAGTGCGGCCGCAGCGGGCTCTCCGGAATTTGCAGTTTGAGCGTACGATAGGACACGCAATTGTCGTTGCCGACCTGGCGCTCCTCCTGCACGCACAGGATCTCATCGAGGTCGACGCCCGGGATCGAGGTGAAGGCCGAACCGGGCTGCGCAGGCGCGACCGCGAAGCGCTCGTTGTGGGCGGGCAGATAGACCTCGCGGATGAACGCGTTGGCCGCCTCGATCGACGTGATCTCGGCGAGCTTGAGCTCCTTCAGCAGCCGCTCCTGCAAGGTCTGGAACGCCCGCTCCGAGCGCCCGCGCGCCTGCGGCGAATAGGCTCCAATATGCTCGACGCCGAGCTGCTCGAGCGCCCGGCCCACCTGCGTCAGGCGGCTGCGGTCGATCTTGCCGCCCGCCTCGGCGGTATGGAAGTAGTGCGAACCGCGATCCCTATAGAGGCTCATCGGCAGCCCGTGGGCGCCAAACGTCTCTTTCAGCGCCCGGAACGTCGAAGCCGTACCCTCCTCCTCGACCAGAAATGCCGAATAGATCGCCCCCGTCGCGTCGTCCAACGTCACAATGAGGTCGAGCGCCGGCTGGCCTTCGAGCCAGACGTGTCGCGAGCCGTCCTGATGCAGCATCATCCCCGGCAACGGCCTGCGCTCCCGCTTCCGGCGATGCGCCCCCTTGCGCGGCGCCTTCGGCAAAAGCCCTCGCGACTGCAGAAACGTCTTGGTCCACGTGCAGCCCCAGGCGAAACCGTGATCCTTCACCAGGTGCTCATGGAAGTGCTTGGCTCGGAACCCCGCATAACGCTGTCGGTAAAGCGTCTCGACCTCCTGCTCCCTGTCGACCGGAACCCGTTTCCCCGATGCCTTGCCGAGCCGCCGGTCCAACAATCCCGCCTCGCCTTCCTCCTCGTAACGCCCCTGCCAGCGCCGAAACGTCCGCTCGCTCACCCCAAGCAGCGCCGCTGCTTCCAACTGGTTGAATTCCGCCGCCTCGTAGCGGCCCAAAATGTCCAGAAACCTCATCATACGCACACCCTGAAGGGCTTCCGTCCGGCGCATCCAACCCCCCTCAAAAGGGGCCGAGGCTACCGGACAGATCGTGCGCTCCCTAAGCCGGACATATCATCTGCTACCGACAGCCGTCCGCAGCGTCTTTGCGAGCAGTGCACGCCGTGGCGATAATGCCGACCGGCTGCTCCGATTCGGAGCGGCGGGAGTGGGCCGATGGCGAAGCGGGAAGCGGTTTGGATGAGGGTCAAGACCCTGTCTACAGCCGAGAAAGCTGCTGTGGCCGAGAGATGCAGCCGTTTCATCGCCGACACGCTGAAACCGCGGTTCCTGCCCGAGATTCGCCCGACAAAGTTCAACTACCCGGTCGATCTCTTCGGCAAGTGGCGCGGAAACAAGTACAGCTTCGTCACCCGTTACCGTTCGGGACATCCGGAAAACGTAGGCGAGGAATTCGACTCGCCTTTTACTCGGCTGGACTACGTGGAAGAATGTGTTTCGGAGACGCGGTTCGACGTCATGTGGCATCGGCATACGGGGCAATGGCTCCTTCTGCATCGTTCGGTCCCCCTGGAGGAAGCGTTGCGCCTTATCCAGAGCGAGGAGCTGTTGTGGCCTCTATGAACACTGGCTTGAAGTTCCGCTTCGACGTCGAAGCGCTGAAGACGCGCTTCGGAGGAACGGTCTTTTCGCGTGGCGAGGCCTACCACCGCGACGGCCGGGTCCGCATGCTCTCCGTTGAGCCGACGCGTGTTTTGGCCGAGGTCGAAGGCACGGAGGACTACAGGGTCGAGGTGACTGGCCGCGGCGCCGAAATCGGCGGCGAATGTTCATGCCTGGCCTTCGAAGACCGGGGGATGTGCAAGCACATGGTCGCCACGGCGCTGGCGGCCAACGCCGCCGGCGATGACGACGGGGAAGCCCGCGGGCCGCTCGCGCACATCCGCGACCATCTGAAGGCAAGAAGCGTCGAGGAACTGGTCGACATGATCGTCGGCCTCGCGGAGGCGGACCCGGACCTGTTCCGCAGGCTGGACCTGGCCGCCACCGCCCGGAGCGAGGACGACGAGACGCTGAAAGCGCGATTTGAAGCGGCGATCGACCGGGCGACCCGAATCGGGGGCTACATCGACTATAAAGGGGCGAGGGATTGGGCGAACAGGGTCGACGACGCGCTAAACGCGCTCGCGGAGCTGTCCTCCGGCCCGCGGGCGAGCCTTGTTCTCGAACTCGCCGAGCATGCGATCGACCGGATCGAGGAGGCTTCAAACGAGATTGACGATTTCGAGCGGCCACTGCAGCAACCTCATCGGTCGCGCGGTCGCCATTCACGGCGACGCCGCCCGAACGGCGAGGCCGGAGCCGGCGCAGTTGGCTGGCACCCTGTTCGAGCGCGAGACGACAGACGACAGCGACGCTTTTGCAGGGGCCGTGAAGGCCTACGCCGACGTGCTCGGCGATGACGGGCTCGCGGAATATCGGCGCCTCGCCGACCAGGCCTATGCGAAGCTCTCCTCTCTCAGCGCGCGGGGCGGTGAAATTCCGTTTGACGATCATCGGCTGGTCGGCATTCTCGACTTCTTCGCGGAGCGCGACGGCGACTTCGAGGCGCGCATCGCGCTGCGTTCGAAAAATCTGTCTTCGACCTGGGGCTATCTGAAACTCGCGGAGTTCTGCCGCACTCAGGGCCGCGACGCCGACGCCCTGCGTTGGGCCGAGGAGGGCCTGTGGAGGTTCGAAGAGGGACGGCCGGACGAGCGGCTCGTCTATCTCGTTGTCGAATTGCTGACCGAGACGGGGCGGACGAAAGAGGCCGAGGCGCATCTCTGGCGCGCATTCGAGAAGTCGCCGACTGAGCCTCTCTACCGGAAACTCCGCGCGCTCGGCGGCGAAGCAGCGCGCCAACGGGCCGAGGCGTTCCTGCGCGCCCGCATGGCAAAGGAAAAGGCGACGAAATGGTCTTGGCCGGCCGATCTTCTCATCCGCGTCCTGATGATCGAACAGGCCTATGATTCGGCGTGGGAGACCGTGCGCCGGCATGGGGAGTCGATCGAATTGAGGGAGAGCCTCGCCCGGGCGAGCGAGGCCATGCATCCCGCAGAGGCGCTCGAAGTCTATCGCGAGCGGGTCGATCAGCTCGCGAGCGCGGGTGGCGATCGGCAATACGCGGATGCTGCGACGCTCGTCGCCCGCATGGGCCGCTTGCGCAGCGCGGTGGCGCAAGCCGCTTACGTCGCCGACCTCAGAGCGCGCTTCGGCCGAAGGCGCAATTTCATGAAGCTTTTGGCCTGACGCGATGCGGCGCTCCGAGATCGCCGAGCAGAATCGCTTCATGATTGATCGCCAGCGGCAGTTCCGCATGGCGGCGGACGTCGTGTGCGACGCGTGGATGGCTTTCGAGGAGGTGCAGGCCGTGGCGGTGATCGGTTCGGTCGCCAAGGCGCTGTGGAAGGAGATCCCGCGCTTCAGGGAATTCCGCCGCGAACGAGTCGAGGTCTGGCATGAGTGCGCGGACCTCGATCTTGCGCTTTGGGTCGACTCGCAACACCGGCTCGGAGCAGCATCGGCTCCTCGAACATGTAGTCGCCAGGCGCTCCAGTGCGGCCGGCCTCGAACAGAGCGCGCACTTCGTCGGTCTCGACCCGCTCGCGCCGGATCTCGTTGAAGGTCTGGCCCATCACCCGCGCGACCAAAGCCTCGAAATTGGCGTAGCGCGGATACTGGACATAACGGAACAGCGCGAATTCCCGGAACAGCCGCCGCGCGCTTCGCTCGAGCGCCGCCTGCGCCGCGTCGCGCACCCGCGTCTCGTCGTGGAACGGACGCATGACCGGGAAGTGGGTTCCGTCCATCCCCGGTTCGACCACGCAGAGGAAGCCGGTTTCGGCCTTGAGCGCGCGCGCCGCCTCGGCGAGCGCGGCCTCCATCGTCTCGACCGGCACGTGATGCAGGGAGCGGAAGAAGAACACGCCGTCCGCCGAGCCGGAGGCGACGGGCAGGCGCTCGGCCCGAGCTTCGACGAAGGCGACGTCGGGAGCCGGTTCGGCCTCGCGGTTCTTCGCCGCCTGGATCGGGTCGGGCTCGACGCCGATCACCCTTGCGCCGAGCGCCGCGAGCTCGCGCGCGGTCCTGCCCGCGCCGCAGCCGACGTCGACGACGGTCAGCCCTGCGACCGAGGTCAGCGCGGCGACCGCGGCGACGTCGGCGCGTTCGCCGAGATGCTTGCGTTCGGTCATTGCGCGCAGTCCTGCATTCTGTCGCGCCCCATGTAGCGATACAGCGCGCCTCGTGTCACCAGCAGCAGAATGCGCTCATCCGGCGCGCGCGCCCGCTCGGCCTCGCGAAGGTCCTTCTTGGAGATCTTGCCGACCGCCGTCTTCGGCAGCTCGGCGCGGATCTCGAGCGCGCTGATCATCTCGTGCTTGCCGAGCCGGTCCTTGAGGAATGCCTTGAGGTCGTCGAGCGTCAGCGGGGGCGCGCCGGCCTTGAGCTTGACGAAGGCCTTGGGCGTTTCGCCGCGATAGGCGTCGGGAACGCCGATCACGCTCGCCTCCTCGACCGAAGGGTGCTGGTAGATCGCCTCCTCGATGTTGCGCGGATAGACGTTGAAGCCGCCGACGAGCAGCATGTCCTTGGTGCGGTCGACGATATAGACGTAGCCGTCCTCGTCCATGTAGCCGACGTCGCCGGTGCGGAAGAAGCCGTCGGCCGTCATCGCGGCGGCGGTCGCCTCCGGCTTCTTCCAGTAGCCCTTCATCACGTTCGGGCCCTTGACGCAGATTTCGCCGCGCTCGCCGAGCGCGACCTCGCGTTCGGGATCGGCGACGTCGATGAACTTCATCTCGATGCGCGGCATGGGGAACGCCGCACGAGCCGGGCTTCATCGGGCCGTCGCGCGGGGTGAACGTGCCGGTCGGCGAGGTCTCGGACATGCCCCAGCCCTCGCTCAGACGGCAGCCGGCGACGCTTCTGAAACCTCTCCTGCACCGCGACGGCAGCGGCGCGCCGCCCGACGCGCAGAACTTGAGCGACGAGAGGTCCATCGTCTCGACGTCCGGCAGGCTGAGCAGCGCGACATGCATCGTCGGGACGCCCGGGAAGACGGTGATCTTCTTCAGCGCGATGTCCTTCGCCACAGCGGCCGGATCGAAGCGCGGGTGCAGGACGAGCTCGGCTCCCAGGCGCAAGCCGAGAATCAGGACGACCGAAAGCGCGTAGATGTGGAACAGCGGCAGGACGCACAGAATGCGCTCTTCGCCTTCCCGCAGCGCGGTCGGCTCGCTGCGCGTCAGCACTTCCATGTATTGCGCGCAGGCCGCGGTCAGATTGGCGTGGGTCAGCATCGCGCCCTTGGGCGAGCCGGTCGTGCCGCCGGTGTACTGGATGACCGCGACCGCCTCGGCCGGATCGCCGAGGGCATGGGCCTGATAGCGCCCGTCGTTGTCGAGGAGGTCGCGGAACGCGACGCGGCGCTCGTCGTGCCTGACTTCCGACAGCATGCCCTGCGCCGTCATGAACGCCTTCACCGGACCCGGCGCGAGCGCGTATTCGGCGAATTCGCCGACGACGAGCCTCTTCAGCCGCGTCGAGGCGAGAAGCTTCTCCGCCTGCGGGTAGAGCGAGGCGAGGTCGAGGGTGACGAGGATGTCCGTCTCGCTGTCCTCGATCTTGAGTTCGAGCGTCCGCAGCGCGTCGAGCGGCGAATAGTTGACGACCGTCCCACCGGCCTTCAGCACGCCGAAAAAGGCGATCACGTAATGGGGGGTGTTCGGCAGATAGAGGCCGACATGCACGCCGGGCCCGACGCCGAGCTTCTGGAAGCCCGCCGCGGCGCGATTGGCGAGCCCCTCGAGTTCCGCATACGTGATCCGCTTGTCCATGAACTGAAGCGCAGGGAGCGCGCCGAATTGCGGGCGGTCGTCTCGAGAATGCTCTGGAACGGACGCGATGTCGATCGGCGCGTCCCAGCGGACGCCGGCGGGATAGGACTTCAACCACGGCTGAGCGTTCATCGGCTTCCTCGCGTTTCCTCGAGCTTGTTCTTGCGTCTCCGCGCGGATTCGGAGCGCCGTCATGGGGGCGCGCCAGATGGCGCCGCCGGCGGCGGCGCCGTCAAGCCGTCCCGACGGGGACGGAGGGGGAGGCCGTTGCGCTCGCGAGCCGCACGTTGCAGGATCAGTGCAGGTCACAACGCCTGTCGGGAGGATTGAGCCATGGCGGACGACAAGGCTCAAGTCTGCGCCGTCGCCGGCGTCGGCCCCGGCAACGGCGAAGCTTTCGCCCGGCGCTTTTCCGCCGACGGCTACGCGGTCGCGCTGATGGCGCGGCGCGCCGATCTCACCGCGCGGCTCGCCGGCGAGCTCCCTCGCGCCAAGGCCTACTCCTGCGACGTCGCCGACGCGGCGTCGGTCGCAAGCGCGTTCGAGCGCACACGGGCCGAACTCGGCGACGTCGACGTCCTCGTCTTCAACGCCGGCTCCGGCATCTGGGGCTCGATCGAGGACGTGTCGCCGGAAGACTTCGAGCGGGCGTGGCGGGTCAATGCGCTCGGCCTCTTCCTTGCGGCGAGGCAGGTCATTCCGGCGATGCGCCGGCGGGGCAGGGGCGCGATCGTGGTCGTCGGCGCGACCGCGTCGCGTCGCGGCGTCGCCGGCACGGCCGCCTTTGCGCCGGCCAAGATGGCGCAACGCGGGCTCGCCGAATCGATGGCGCGGCACCTCTGGCCGGCAGGCATCCATGCGGCGCTCATCATTGTCGACGGGGTCGTCGGCGGGCCGGTGACGCGGTCGAGGTTCGCCGACCGGCCCGGAGAGTCCTTCATCGATCCGGCGGGGGTGGCGGCGATCGCGGCCGAGCTGGTCAAGCAGGAGCGCTCGGCCTGGAGTTTCGAGGTCGAGGCGCGGCCGTACGCGGAGAAGTGGTAGGGCCCGGATCGAGGCGACCCAAGCCTCCGCCACGGCCCGCACGAAAACTGGTCGCGCGCGGGCGATTTCAAAGCTTTAGGTGTGAAAAGTTGTCGCCTGTTCACTGCTTCAAAATTCCCCGATTGGCTTTGGCCCGCCTTGTAGCCTCGCGCGTCCAGCGCGGCGGACACGGCCAACGGCCGCGTCCGCAGAGGCGCCCGGCTACATCTTGGGGGTTGAAGGCTTGCAGGGCCATACCATTTCCCGGCGCGAATTCAATCTTTTCAGACCTTTGCGGCGCCATTTCCAGGCCACTTGCGATCGCCTTGCCGAGGCGTGCGTCCGGAAGGGATGAAGGAGGCAAGTCCCGATCGCCACGTCGCTTCGCTCCTCGCGATGTTTGGCGCGCACGCCGCGCGTAGCGCTTCGATCGCATGGTTGCGCGTGGCGATGGGCGGAACGGCTTTGACGGGATCGAACAACTCGGCATGCTCTTTCAGGACCAGAACAGACATAGAACACACTCGCAACCTTGTCAAGAAATTGTTTCTTGAAGGCGCGGTCTAGCGCGTCTGAGACGGGGATCCTTGCGGGCACAAAACCCCAGAGGAGAGTCTCGAAGGGAATTCCCATCTGTTTCGCTGCGTGCGAGTCTCAACGAGCTCAACCCGCCGCCGTTGAAGGAGGTGGCGATGCCCGACGAAAGCTCGCGTCAGCCCGCCGGCGCCGGCGAGTTCGTCATGACTGATCACGCGCTCGCCCGCGTATGGCGCTGGCCGCAAGTCTCTCTGCCTCGGGGCGCTCGGTTGGTGGACGAACTCGAGCGCGTGCTGTCGGTGATGCTCGCCATCGTGATCGTCCACCTGGTGGGCGCCCAGAACATCTCCTGGACGGCGTACTCGGGTTACATGGTCATGCGCGGCCATGTCGCAGACGCCCTTCTGCGCGGCGCGCTCGCCCTTCTGCGCGGCGCGCTGCGCGGGGCTGGCGCTCCTCGTCGTTCCTGTCGTCCAGGGCTCCTGGCCACTGTCTTCGCTGGCGGGCGCGGCGTTCGGCGGCGTTACGCTTTACGTCGCGCTGACCGGCCGCCGCGCCTATGCATGGCTGTTCACCGGCCTCACCTTCGAGATGATTCTGCTCGACAAGCTGGACCATCCAAGCCACGCAATCACGGCCTTCGCGGCGACACGGGCGCTCGAAGTCGCCTCGGGCACCGGCGCCTGCATCATCGTCAGCACGCTCTCGACGCTGACGGCGCGCCGCCGCTGGCCCGGCGCCCGCGTCCCGTCGGCGGAGCGGATCGGCTGGCATCCGCATGCGGCTCCGTCACGCTGCCCAGGGGGCGCTCGCCCTGGCGTTCCTGCCGCTGCTCGGCGCGCGGTTCGGGATTCGAGATCTCGCCCAGGGCGCGATCAGCATCATGGCCGTGATGCTCGTCCCGGACAGCAGCCTGGGAGCCAGCGGACTCGCGCCGGTCAGCCGCAAATTGATGCAGCGCGTCGCCGGGTGCCTGGCCGGGGCTGCGCTGGCGGCCGGGGTCCTGTTCGCCGCACATGGCGCCCCTGCCGTTCTGATCCTGGGAACCGCACTCGGCGTGCTTGTCGGCCGTCACATCGAGAACGGCGCCCATCCTCATGTCTATGTGGGAGTTCAGTTCACCCTGGCCATTCTCGTCACCTTGGTGCCGGACAGCTATGCCGACGCGGCGATTTCCCCGGCGCTCGACCGGCTCTACGGCATTCTCGTCGGTCTGGCGTTGCTCGAGCCGGTCTTGGTCGCATGGCATTTGATTGCGCCGTTGGCGCGCCCCCGGTCCTCGCTGGGGACGGGCGGCGGCAGCGGCGATGGCGAGTAGGGCGGCGCCACCGCCGCCTTCGTGCGCCAGGATAGCTCGGCCTGGAGTTTTTGTGGTCGAGGCGCACGGAGAACAAGTGAGGGTTACCCCGATTGGCTGCAGCCTCTTGCATCGGCCGGGCGTTGGCCTTCGCCACCGCAAGGGAAAACGCCGTGCCGCAGTCCTCCGCCAAGGTCACCCGTTGGCGCGCTCGCTCCGAGTGTCTCGAAGCGAGATTGTCCGCGGCCCAGAAAGCCCTCATAGAACAGGCCGCTGCGTTGCACGGCCGCAGCGTGACGGATTTCGTGCTGGCCAGCTCGCAGGACGCCGCGCGCCGCACGATCGAGGAGCATACGCGGATTGGACTTTCTGTTCGCGACTCGCTGGCTTTCGCAGAGACGTTGTTAAATCCGAGGCCGGTGAGCGAACGCCTGCGCGAAACCGTTCGTTGCTATCGTCGGGCGACTGGCGCCTGAGGGCGTGACAGACATCGAGTGTGCGGCCTCCGGGTCGAAGCGCTCGATTCGCGTCATGATTGCAGGAGCGTTCTCTTGCGGCGTGGAATCGAGCGAACCAGCCCGTCAAGGCGCCGATCTCTCGCTTGATCTGTCTGAAGATTGGCAGCATGCTGCGTGACTGCGCCGCCATCCATCACCAACGGAGAAGTCCGATGAGGGTCCCAAGCCGGAGTTATCGGTACTTGGTTACTGGCAATCCCTTATTCTTGGGCGTCGAGGCTTGATGAGTAGCGCACATCCGGTCACGATTCGATGGACATAGAGAGCGTTACAAGGACCGTCGGCACTATTGGTGCGGTGCTTGGAGGTGTGGGTATCCTTTCGGCTGCGATATCGACTTTGCTTGGTGCCGCTCACAAATCTAAGATGACGATCAAGATCAAGGACTCAGCTGGAAACCAGATAGAAATTAATGGTACCAAGTTACCAACGTCCGATGAGCTCGAAAAGCTACTAAAACTCCTTGCGTCTTCGTCGTCTTCATCGCGATCCTCGGACGTTGAAGATGGCAAAAGCTAATTCTGCCACCTCTCTCTCAAACGCTGCGGGGTTATCAGGCGGCACAGGCTTTGCTGGAATTGTTTTGCTCATGAAAGACGGTGTCGCTAAGTCAGTCTTACTCATTTTAGCCCCTGCAATTACAGTCGTTATAAGTAGCTCGTGGAATATCTTTACACAAGAGATCGAGGCCCGTGTTGCGGATTGGCGCATAAAAAGCCAAAAGAAGAGAGCGGCCGACTTGTATAATAGGCTCAAGGAGGATCAGTCCACAGACCCGGCTGTTTTAGAGAAAGCCAAAAAAACCTTGGAGGCGCTTACGCTCCTGGAGGTGGAAATCACCAAGCGTCGTGTTGAGGCGATTGTGGAATCATAGGAGTCTAGACTGTACAAGCCCCGGCGACCCAGATGTGACTTTTCGGTTTGACGGCATTTATTGTCCCGCTTTTCACCGAACGCGACGCGACTGCACGCGACTGCCCGTTCCGAACGAACACTCGAACGCATTTCCTCGCGTCTCTCAAAACCACTCAGTTTGCATGCTCAAAATAGACAAGCGGATTTCTTGCAGACCGCGCGAAACCTGTGCGAGGCTCCGTACTGTCGCGCGAAACGCGGTTTTTCAGAACTCTAACCCAGATGTTGACCGGGAGATGGTGAAGGCTGTTATCGATGGCAATCTCGCGATAATGAGAGCATGGAAAGATGCCGACCGCCATGAAGGGTATATCGTCCGAATGAGGAAGTTGAGGTAGAGCGCCGAGGCCAAGAGTTTCAAGCCGCAGCTTTACGGGGACATATTTTTAGTCACTAACATCGTTACTGTGATTGCGTATCTGCTTACGAAATGGACCTCACCTCGAATTGTTGGTTGGCTTTCAGATCGCGACAGTATGATCACTGCATACAATAAAATCGCAAATGATCTGTTCGCAATAGGCCATTCAGCGATCTGTCAGCAACGTGCCCGCCGTCGGGTGGGGGCCATCGCACGACCCGTTCATACCCCGCGAAAAGGACGGGCTGAGCAGTAATCCCAACGCTTGCGTCAACTACGGCTGCGTTGACGCCGGCGGCGGCGGAGACTAGGGGGCGGCGGGTGAGCGTGAACACGGTTTAGGGGCGACTACAACGCCACAGAACACGATCTTCACCGCGGCGGACCTCGCGGCCGCCAAGACACGGCGACCGAAGCGGCGAGCGCCGGGATGACGGCTCTTGGCGCGAAGGCGCGGAGCAAAAACGTCGAGGACGAAGACCGCGCCGCCGAGCGGAACATTTCGCGTGGCGCGACTTCTCGGCGCCTGGTCCGCCGCGGTCCAATCGCTCCAAGCTATCCGCCCCGCAGGTCCTTGTACATGATCCGGGTGGCGTCGTAGCGCTCCTCGAAGGCGTCGCTGGCGTAGCAAGGGATTTCGCCCGCGCGCTGGTAGCCGAGGGAACGGTAGAGCGCCTCGGCCGCGTCGCCGGTGTCGAGGGTCAGGAGCCAGCGGCCGTCCCCGGCGGCGCGCCGCTCGATCTCCGCCATCAGGGCGCGTGCGACGCCGCCGCGGCGAAATCGCGGATCCACCAGCACCTTGGAGACTTCTGCGTGATGGCGCTTGCTCGGCATCGAGCCGAGATCGAGTTGCGCCGTTCCGGTGATCGCGTCGCCCAGGATCGCAACGAGGACGAGCTTGCCGCCAGCGGCGTGCGCCGGAGCGATCCTGTCGCGCCAGTAGGCGCGCGCCTCGTCCATGCCGAACGGCAGCACGAAGCCGACGCTCGCGCCCTTGCGCACGCAGGCCATGAGGATTTCGGCGAGGCGGTCGAGGCTTTGCCCGAAGCCGGCTTTGTCGAGCGAGGCGATGGAGATGGCTGCGGACATGAGCTGTAAGGGATCACAAGAAGACGGTTGGCAGCCAGCGGGCGAAAGCCAAACGCCTGCTTCGCGCTGCGGTCGCCTTCGTCGCATGGGGCGTTCTCCTCTCAAAATCCCTCCACTTGTGGGAATGCCGGCGGCCTTCGACGAACGCGCCATCGCGATTGCGTCTCGAAATTCCCCAGCGCGCCCGTGCTTTCGATAGATCAAGAAATCGGAATCCAGCGTCAGCACTGCATGCCGATCCTAGATTTCGGACATGCGGACGATGCATGCATCGGCTAACGACATCGGGGTGTCCCACTCCGCCAACACCGGCTCACAGACGAGGAGACGCGCGTCACGTTCCTCGATGCGCTGGGCGACCCAGTGGTGGCGCCATTCCGCCCGATCAAAAAAGGCGACGAGCGGTCCCGTGTCAACGATGGCTGCCGTCATCGCGGCCGAAGTCTGAGAGATGCTTGGGATTCGAAGCGAGATCGGAAACACCGGAATCGATTGCTCCGCACGCGCCTTTCATCCTAAATGGGTGCGATTTAAAGTGATGCGGAGTAAGGTTCGGATTTGGAAACGGATGGGAATTTAACAGATGACGGCCGCTACACTCAGCGACAAGGCGATTTTGGCCAGTCTCAAGGCGCACCCTGGTCTTCGCGATCAATTCGCGTCGATAATTGAGGCGATAGAGAACAGCGAGGGAAACTTCAAGGAGGCCGATGCGGTCGAGGAGCGGATCGTGGAGGAGATGCGGCTGTTGGGGCGGGAGGCGATGCAGGGATGGGCCGAGAACCAGGTCGAAGCGACGGAACGAGAAATTCGTCGACAAGCTCAGATGCATCGCCAAGGTAAAAAAAACTCCGCTGGCATACGAAATTCGGCGAGGTCGCGGTCTTAGAGCCGCAATACCGGTTCGAGAAGAAGCGCGTTCGCCCGTTCATGCGCAGCGCGAAAGTCGTTTCTCGGGGTTGTTCAGGCCCACTACAGCGCGCGATCGTCGACTTCGCCGCGGATCAGCCTTTCGCTCTGGTGCGCGCCAAGTTGCGCGAGCACTACGGCTTCGAGATCGGAGAGAGCACGATCCAGAGGGTTACACTCGGCCATGCCGGAAACATGTTCGAAGCCGGCAAGATCTCGCTAGATTTTCCCGAAGCGCCAGGGCGTCACAAGGACATTGTTGCTGAAACCGATGGCGGCATGATCCCCATCGTGGAGCCGGACGCCCGCCAGAAGGACAAGCGCAAAGGCAAGACGCTGTCGTGGAGAGAAGCCAAGATTTCTCTCGCGCACGCCAAGGGGAGCCGGACGCCAATCTATGCCGGCGCGATCGAGGGCGGTGTCGAAACCGCCGGACGGCAACTTCTCGGATGCGCGGTTCGAGCCGGCTTCGGCGCCGATTCCCGCGTTCACGCGGTCGGGGGACGGAGCGGCCTGGATCGTGGGTCAGGTGGAAGCGCAATTCGGCCCACAAGGCGGCTATTTGATTGATTTTTATCATGTTTGCGAATATTTGAGCGCCGCCGTCAAGGCGATTGCGCCAGACGCCGCCGCGAAAGAGGCCTGGATGGAGGCGCAAAAGGAGGCTCTCAAGACAGGGCATTTGGAGAAGACGCTGCAGGCGCTCGCTCGTCACTTGGAGCCCCCGCAGTTGGCCGACGATCAAGCTCCCGTCCGAACTTGCCATCGCTATTTGAGCGGTCGGAAAAACCAACTCGACTATCGTGACGCCTTGGCCAGGGATCTGCCGATCGGCTCCGGAGAGATCGAAAGCGCGCATCGCTATATCGCACAGAAGCGCCTGAAGCTGCCAGGAGCTTGGTGGCGCGTCGAGCGCGCCGACGCCATGCTCGCCCTGCGCGTCACCCGTATCAACGGCGACTGGGACGCCTATTGGAGCAAGCGCGGCCAAAACAGCTCGCCCGCAAATCAAAACCGCCCCTCCCTATCACAAAAATCCGCAGCATGATTGCATCACTTTGGATCGCACCCATCCTAAATACCGCAGTTGAGATTTTGCGAGTGGATTCAAATCGCGCATTCTCAAGGGTATGACGCGCGATTCTTCCCGCTCATCGGCTCACCCACCCGGTGAACAATCCTTGGTTGTCGGGAGCGAGCCGCCCGGAGGCGTCGACATCGACAGCTTCTTTGGGCCGGTCCGTGTCGAATGGGACCATGAGGCGGCGATGACGCCGCTCGGCCAGCTCCCGTTCTTCATCCATTTCCTCAAAGCGACCGGGTTGTTCGACGCCTTCGTCGTCGACTGTCCGCTGCGCTACGGCAGTCCCAACGCCCCGAAGAAGCGCGACATTCTCGGCACGGCGATGTTCTCCATGCTCGCTGGCCACAAGCGTTACGCCCATATCGCGGCGCTGCGCTGCGACGCCGTCTTGCCCGAGCTGCTCGGCATGGAAAAGATCGTCAGCGAGGATGCGGTAAGGCGCGCTTTCAAGGCGATCGACGAGAAGGAAGGCGCGACATGGCTGCGCCAGCATCTTGCATTTTGCGTCGAGCCGCTGCTCGCCGAGCCCTGGATCCTGGACGTCGATACGACGATCAAGCCGCTCTATGGCCATCAGGAAGGGGCGGTCTTGGGCTACAACCCCAAGAAGCCCGGGCGTCCGAGCCATTGCTACCACACCTACTCGATGGCTTCGACGCGTCTCGTTCTCGATGTCGACGTCTGTCCCGGCGACGAGCATGCATCCAAACATAGCGCGCCGAGCTTATGGGCGCTGCTCGATCGCTTGCCGCGCGACTTGTGGCCGGCGCTGTTGCGCGGAAACTCGGGCTTCGGCAACGAGGGGATCATGCGCGAGGCCGAGGCGCGCGGCTTGCCGTATCTGTTCAAGCTGCGCCTGACCGCCAACGTCAAGCGTATGATCGAGAAGCTCGCCGGCGCGCGCGAATGGGTTTGCGCCGGCCAAGGCTTCGAGGCCAAGGAGAGCGCCGTTCGCTTGACGGGCTGGAGCCGGGAGCGGCGGGTGATCGTGCTGCGTCGGCGTCTCAAAGGCGCTTTGGGGCTTGCGCAAAGCGACGAAGACGGGACGCCGCAGCTTTCCTTCACCGAGATCGGCGAGGCGACAGAAGTCTACGAATATTCGGTTCTGGTCACCTCGCTCGAGGAAGAAACTGAAGCGTTCGGCCAGCTCTATCGCGATCGCGGCGATGGAGAAAATATTTTCGATGAAATGAAGAACCAATGGGGCTGGGGCGGCTTCACGATGCATGATCTCGCGCGCTGCCGCCTTGCGGCGCGGCTGCTCGCGCTGTTTTACGACTGGTGGAACATTTTTGTGCGTCTGGCCGAACCGGGTCTGCACCGCGAGGCGATCACCAGCCGGCCCCTGTTTCTTTCCGCCATCGCGACGCGCACGCGGCACGCGCGCCAAACGACGATCCGCGTGACGAGCTCGCACGCCAGGGCCAAGCCAGCCGCCAAGGCGCTCGCGGCTGTAGCCGAGTTCCTACGAGGCTTGGCTGAAAATGCGGAGCAGTTGACGCGCCTGCAAAAATGGCGGGCGATCCTCTCGCGCGCCTTCAAGGCGTTCCTCAAAGGTCGATTGTTGCGCCCGCCGCCGCGTCTCGCGCCAAGCTGACGCAACCAGAGCGCGCAAAATCGCAGAACGCCGCTACCTCAAGCCGACCAACTGCGGTTTTTAGGTTCATCAGGTCGGCAAGGCTGGGACGCCGACCCGTCTTGCAGGGAGCCTCCAGGACGAGCCGCAGCCCCTCTTCGATCAAATCGCTGAGCTTGCGGCCGCGCAGCGCCGCCTCAGCCTTGGCTCGACGGTACAAATCGTCAGGGTCTTCCACCGTGGTCTTCGTTCAGGACGCCGGCGCGCTTGGCGATGAGCCGATCAGCGACGGGGCGCGGTCGCCGAGCGACAGCAACGGCCGCGGCGACATGATGAGCGCGTTGCGCTCGAGATAGTGTCGGCTCGACCTGTGCAGTTCGACGACTTCGGCCATGGTCAGCGTCGCCTTGGCGTTGTGGGCGGCGTAGGTCGCCTTGCGGCCCGACCGCCAGGTCGCCGTTGCGGCGAAGGCGACGGCGCCGACGGCGATCGGCGCATAGCCGCCCTCGAACAATTTCAGCGAACTCGCCAGCAGAGAGGCGCCGTTCAGCGCCATCAGCGGCCCCCACACGAGCGCGGTGGCCGGCGCGAAGGTCGGCGGCAAGCTTTGCGTTCCTCATGCGGAGGCGGTGGCCCTCATGCGGAGGCGGCGGGGTCGGCGTAGCGTTGCACGGCCGCTGCGCCGATCAGAATGACGATTGCGCCAAATTCTCGCGCACGCGGATGCGGCAGTCCGGTAGACTTATGCTCTTGGCGATTTTGGCGATCTTGGGCCATGCGGCCTTTGTATCGCGGAGCGGCACAGAGGGCTGAACAGCAATAACTTCTTCCCCCCTCAACACCTCAAAATTATACAGTTGCATCCGCTCCTCCCTAAACAGTGAAGAATTAGCGCTCCGTGTGACACGAACTCTAATTATACGTGTCGAAGCAACCAGGTTGTGTCCCTGTTGACGGAAGTCAATGTGCACGGCGCATATGCCGAGAGTGTGGCGGAGGGAAATGGGAGAGGATAAATACTTATTTATATTCTGTCGCCCTACTCCGGCGGAACGCAACGTCCTTCGAAGTGTTGACATGCACTCTAAAGCAGGATGCGGCAAATCCGCACGTCCGGTTTGAGCTCGTCAAAGGAGAGGGTCATGCATACGCTGATCAAGCATAAGCTTACGGGGACATTGCTGGCGGCGTCCCTTGCGGTCGCGACCGTCGGCGCCGCCGCGCCGGCTTTCGCTTTCCATGGCGGAGGCGGCGGCTTCCACGCCGGAGGCGGTAGGCCGCGTCGATCATTGTCAGGCGCTTGAACAGATGGCTTCCACGGCGGCTTCGGCGGGTTCCACGGCGGCTTTGGCGGGCTTCATGGCGGCTTCGGCCGTGGCTTCGCCGGCGGCCGCTTCGGCCGCTACGGATACGGCGGATATGGATATGGAGGATATCCCTATGGGTATGGGGGTTGGGGTTGGGACTATCCCTACGCCTACGGCTACGGTGCGACTCCTACTCGCTCTTGATCAATCCGTGGCTCTGCGGGTACTGAGGCAGGTTTCAATCCTGTCCCTGCAGCGGCTTCATGCGATCCTCAACGCGTGAAAGACCGCGAGCTTCCAGAGATCGAGCGCGAAAGAAACAGAAGCGCGGCGGCGAACGAAGGAGCGCGGAATCTCCGCGAGCCGGGCGAAGTCGGGCGCGATCATCGCCAGCGCATAGAAGGTCAGGAGCGCCAGCAAGATGTGCCCGCTGAGGCTTGGGCCGTTCCGTTCGCTTGTCAGCCGATATTCGCCTCCGCCGTCTCGGCCGTCGTCCGACCGCTAAGGCTACCCGTCCCGGAGGTCCTTGTACATGATGCGGGGAGCGTCGTAGCGCTCCTCGAACGCGTCGCGGGCGTAGGAAGGGATCGCGCCTGCAAGCCGGTAGCCGAGCGAACGGTAGAGCGCCTCGGCCGCATCGCCCGCGGTGTCGAGGGTCAGGAGCCAGCGGTCGTCCCCGCAGGCGCGCCGCTCGATCTCCGCCGTCAGCGCGCGCGCGACGCCGGCGCGGCGGAATTTCGGGTCGACCAAAACCTTGGAGACCTCTGCGTGGTGGCGCTTGCTCGGCATCGAGTTCGAGATCGAGCTGCGCCGTTCCGATAATCTCGTCGCCGAGAGCGGCGATGAGGACGAGCCCCCCGCCGCCTGCGTGCGCAGGCGCGACCCTGTCGCGCCAGTAGGCGCGCGCCTCGTCCATGCCGAACGGCAGCACGAAGCGGACGCTCGCGCCCTCGTGCACGCAGGCGCGCAGGATTTCGGCCATGCGGTCGATGTTCTTCGCGAATGAGGCCGGGTCGAGAGCGGCGATGGCGATGGACGAGGCGGACATGATCCGCAGATGATCACGAACTGACCATGAGCCATGAGCGGCTAGAGGCGAAAATCAAATCGCTTGGCGTTATTAATGTCCGCTCAAGGCGATGAGCAGCGCACTCAATGCGATCGCCGCCGCAGCGACGGCTCTGGAATGCGGGTCATGCTTGACTGCAGGGCAGCCCGGCGAGACGCCGACCTAGTTGGGGGCGGCGACTCCGCCCAACGCCCACGGGGAGGATCTTATGATTCAGGGCTACGCTGATCATGCTGCGAACGAGCGAACCTTCCTCGCCTGGGTACGCACTGGCGTGGCAGTCATCGCCTTCGGCTTCGTCATCGAGAGGTTCAATCTCTTTCTCCCATCGCTGTTGAATACCGCCTCCCTCGACCCAATGCGTCGATCACAGCTCGAAAGACTGTCTGGACCGTCTGCCAACTACGAGGGCCTCGCCCTGATTGTGGTTGGAATTGTGTTGCTGATCGTTGCGGCCATCCGATTTGTTCGCACCGCACGGCAGCTCGCAGACCCGGATATCCATCCTATCGCTGGCGCGAGCGCCGAAGTCATCTTGTCGGCCACCCTGGCGCTGATCGTCGCCGGATTGGGGGCGCTTCTCGCGTTCGCGGGCTAGCGGAGCTGTTACCGTGTTGCGCATTACATTCGCGGGAAACGAGGCGTTGATGGATCCGTCATCGGCGTTCCCGCCGCCTCACCTCAGCCTGACCGGAATGATCTCCACCGTCAGCTGCACCTCGTCGCCGAGGCCGTAGTAGGAATAGGCCGGCCGCGAGACCTGACGCAGGAAGAGGAACAGCCTGAGCCTCATGCGCTTGAAGACGTTGCTCTTGCGCGCCGGCATGAGATTCTCCTGCATGACGTGGACGATCCACTGGCGCGGGTCGCTCGGCAGGTCGATCTCCTGGTGGCGGGCGAGGTCTTCCAGCGCGCGCTCGACGTTCGGCTCCTCGAGAAAGCCGAAGGAAAGCTCGACCCCGATGACGTTGCCCTTCTCAGCGTTGCGGTCGAACACCGTCACCTGATAGCGGCTGCCGTGGATGTAGGGCGTCTTCTTGTGGATGACCTCGACGAACACGAGGTTGCGCGGCAGGACGCCGGCGCGCTCGGCGATCAGCCGGATCAGCGACGGGGCGCGGTCGCCGAGCGAGCGCAAGGGACGGGGCGACATGATCAGCGCGTTGCGCTCGAGATAGTGGCGGCTCGACCGGTGCAGTTCGACGACTTCCGCCATCGTCAGCGTCGCCTTGGCGTTGTGGGCGGCGTAGGTCGCCTTGCGGCCCCATCGCCAGGTCGCCATGGCGGCGAAGGCGACGGCGCCGACGGCGATCGGCACATAGCCGCCCTCGAACAGCTTCAGCGAGCTCGCCAGCAGAAAGGCGCCGTTCAGCGCCGTCAGCGGCCCCCAGACGAGCGCGGTCGCCGCCGGGCGCCAGCCCCATTGGCGCAGCGCCACCGGGATCATCGCGACCGACGTGATCACCATCACGCCGGATACCGCGAGGCCGTAGGCCGCCCCGAGCGACGCGCTCGAGCCGAACGACCACACCAGCGCCACGCAGCCGATGAGCAGCATCCAGTTGACGACGGGAATGTAGATCTGCCCCTCGTGGGCGTGGTGGGTATGGCGGATTTCCAGCCGCGGGAAGAGGCCGAGCCGGATCGCCTGCGACACGAGCGAGAAGGCGCCGGAGATGAGCGCCTGCGAGGCGATGACGGTCGCGGCCGTCGCCAGCACGACCATCGGCGCCAGCAGCCATTGCGGCGCGAGGGCGAAGAAGAGCTTATTGTCAGCGACCGGCCCGCCGCCGATCAGATAGGCGCCCTGTCCGAGATAGTTGAGGAGGAGCGCCGGATAGACGATTCCGTACCAGGAGAGACGGATCGGCAGGGCGCCGAAATGGCCGAGGTCGGCGTACATCGCCTCGCCGCCGGTGACGACCAGCATCAAGGCGCCGAGGATCAGGAGCGCCTCGACGAAATGCGCGTGCGCCAGAAATTTTGCGCCGTAGGCCGGATCGAAGGCGGCGAGGATCTGCGGATTGGCCGCGATCTCAGCGCCGCCGAGGGCGGCGATGGCGACGAACCAGACGAGCACGACCGGCCCGAACACCGAACCGACGCCGGAGGCACCCTTGAACTGGATGGCGAACAGGGCGATGAGGAGGCCGAGCGTGATCGGAATGACCGCGCCGGAAAAGCTCGGCGCGGCGACGGCGACGCCCTCGACCGCGGAGAGCACGCTGATCGCCGGCGTGATCATGCCGTCGTAGATCAGGAGGCCGGCGCCCGCCAGCAGGGCCCACAACAGCATGCGGGCTCGCCGGTCCGCCCGGTCGTGCAGGAGGCCGTAGAGCGCGAACACGCCGCCCTCGCCGTCGTTCTGCGCGCGCAGAACGAGAAGGGGATATTGGACCGCAACGATGAGGGTCAGCGACCAGATGGCGAGCGACACGGCGCCCAGCGCGTCGCCCGGCGCAACGCGGACAATCTGGTCCATGGCATAGAGCGGCGACGTGCCAACCGAGCCGAAAACGACGCCGAGCGCGCCGAGCGCCAGCGGGGCGACGCCGCCGCGGGACGCGTGATCATGCGCCTGCCTGGCGGCCTGCGGCGCGATGCGGGCGATCGACAAGGAGCGACATGGGCGTTGATGCCATATTTTCGCCATCTTGCAATGGGATTGCGCGACGGGCAACGCTCGCCGGCCCGCGACACTTGCGCCCAGTGCCGGGTTGGTTTAGGGGCCGCGCTTCCTATATCTCGTGGATCTTATGAGGAGACCGGGTTTGGCCCAGGCTGCGGCGATGAAGCCGATCAACTGGAGGAATGCGTTGACGCTGCTCAGCGTCGCCATTCTGGTCGGCACCGAGCTCGTCGGCGCCGGGGCGGCGGCCGGCTGGGCGATCGGCGGACTGTTCGGCCTCGGCGAGCCGATCACGCATATCCTCGAAGGCCTGCTCGTTTTCTCGGCCCTGACCGGGCTCTACTATTTCTTACGCGCCGCGCTCGCCCACGAGCCGATCCGAGGGTAGAGCTGCAGCTCGCAGAGCGCGCCCAGTCTCGCTTCCCTTTAATGAACGCGGAGGGATGGGGCATATCTCCGCCCTTTATCCGTTAATTTGCCTCGCATGGTACGGCAAATCGCCCTTGTGGTTGTGCCTGCGCCCGAAGAAGCTGACGCGACAAATTCTCCTGGCGCACCATCCTCGATGTCGAATGGTATGGCGGCGTTATCACGCGCCACGATTTGTGTTCGAAGAACACACGTTTTCCTTCCCGGCAGTTCACCTGAAGGTGTCCGCGCCCGCGGGGTAGAACGAGTCGACGCTCCCGTTTCCGAGAATGACACTCGACAATAGCGTCAAAAAGACGCTTGATCCACATGCGGGATACATTGAATAAATACATCGGGGACGATCCATGACAGGCGAGCTGGGAAACTCGAGCGCGGGGGCGCAGCGCACACGCCGCAACGTTGTGAAGATGGGCGCCGCGGTCGCGACCCTTGCAACCACGAAACGCGGGGTCGCAGCGGTAGTCAGGACGGCGGCAACCAGGACGGCAATTGCCTACTGAAGGGCACGATGATCAGGACCGAGGATCCGTAGCGCGCTCTCGCCTTGGCTTGATCGGCGAGAGCAAATCGACGTGATTCGCGACCGATTAGACTAGAGGAGCGTGGACTCGGCCTTTCTCGGCAATCGGAGCTCATCCGCTAGCAGTTTGTCGGACTTGATCTTTTCATGCCGCGTAAAGTGTTGATATCATTCGGTATTGTGTTTCTCACAAATTTGAGAAACGCTAATGAAATCAATGGTCCGAACGTTAAGTCCGACAGGCTGCTAGACGATCAGCCGAGTGAGATGAACGCCCGCCGATAACCCTGTCGACGGCGGGCTGTCGTTTGCTCAGGAACTTCCCGGCCCTCGGGATCGACATCGCCGACGTCAAGCGAGGGCGTCAGGCGTCGGATTCGATCTGCGCCCCGCCTACAGTTCGCTCGCCGCCTCGGGCGCGAGCGACGTCCCGTTCCACTCCGCCACCAGATCCGACAGCATCGGCACGTAGTCCTCGCCGTGCCCGGTCGCCACCGCCTGCGCGAAAGAATTGCGCACCGAAGCGCCGAGCGGATTGGCGACCCCGAGCGCCTGGGCGAAGCCGGCGAGATAGCTGACGTCTTTCAACGCGTTCGCCAGCGTGAAGCGATGCGCGTTGCGGTCGCGCTCGATCACATATTGGAAGAAGGTCCGGTAGAACGGGCAGTCCATGCGGCCGTTGCGGATGACGGCGTCGAACACGGCGGGCGCGAGGCCCGCCTTGGCCCCGACCATCAGCGCCTCCGAATAGAGCGCCGCATAGCCCATCGACAGGAAATTGTTGAGAAGCTTCATCGTGTGGCCGGTGCCGACCGGCCCGGTCGGAACGACGCGGCCGGCGAATGCCTCCAGGATCGGCCGGGCCCGGGCGACGGCGGCGGGGTCGCCGCCGACCATGACGTCGAGCGTTCCCTCCCAGGCGTCTTTCGGCGTGCGGCTCAGCGGCGCGTCGATCAGCGTGATCCCTTTCGGCGCGAGCTCCGCCGCCATGCGCCGCGTCGAGGCCGGCTCCGAGGTCGAGCAGTCGATCACCAGCAGCGGCTTGCCGGCCGGCGAGAGCCCGTCCGGCCCCAGAACGATCGCCTCGACCTGCGGCGAACCCGTGACGCAGAGCACGACGACGTCGCTCTCATCGGCGATCTGACGCGGGGTCGACGCCTCCGCTGCGCCGCGCGCCTTGAGATCGTCGACCGCCTCGCGCTTGCGATGGGCGAGCACGGTCAGCCGAAAACCCTTCTCGATGATGTTCTTCGCCATGCCGTGGCCCATGAGCCCGACGCCGATGAAGCCGATCCGTTCTTTCATGTGCGTAGCGCCTCCCGCGGCCGCTTCGCCGCTGCTGACATGTTAGCAACGCCGGCGCCCGCGCAAAAGCGGGGATCCCATATTGGCGCGAATCTTTGCGCTCAAGCCTGAATGCGGCCGTCGACGACTTCGATGATGCGGTCGCAGCGGCGGGCCAGATCCATGTTGTGGGTGACGAGCAAAAAGCTCGCGCCGCTCGTGCGGTTGACGCTGCGCATCAGCTCGAACACGCCGTTCGCGGCCTTGGTGTCGAGATTGCCGGTCGGCTCGTCGGCGAGCACGAGGTCCGGGTTCATGGCCAGCGCGCGGGCCACGGCGACGCGCTGCTGCTGTCCGCCGGACATGTTGAGCGCGAGGTTGTTCTTTACGTTCTGCAGCCCGACCAGACTGATCAGCTCGTCCGCCCGGGCGGCCATGGTCTCGCTGGGGAAGCCATGGTCGACCAGCAGCGGCATCATCACGTTCTCGATCGCCGTGAAGGCCGATATTAGCATGTGATATTGGAACACGAAGCCGATCGTTCGCCCGCGCAGGCGGGTGAGCTCGGCGTCGCCGAGCGTCGCGGTGTCCTCGCCCTTGATGCGCAGGCGTCCCTCGGTCGGGCGATCGAGCAGGCCGACGATGTTGAGCAGCGTGCTCTTGCCGGATCCGGACGGGCCGATCAGCGCGAGGAATTCGCCGCGCTCGAGACTGAGGTCGACGTCGTACAGGACCCGGACCCGGGTCGGCAGGCCGACGTTGTAGTCCTTGCAAACCTTTTCGAGGCGCAGGATTTCCTCAGGCACGGATCGCCTCCACCGGATCGAGCCGGGCGGCGCGCAGGGCAGGGGCCACCGCCGCCGCGAGGCCAGTCAAAGTCGCGAGGATCGCGGTGTAGACGAACAGTTGATGCTCCAGAATCAGCGGGAAGAGCTCGGTTCCGTTCGGCTGGCGCGCTACTGCGTGCCAATAGACGGCGGCCCCCGCGCCCAGCGCCGAGCCGATGAGCGATCCGACGAAGGCGAGCAGCGCGCCCTGAATGAGGAAGACGCGCTGAATCTGTCCGCGCGTCGCCCCCATCGCCCTCAGGATGCCGATGTCCTTGGAGCGCTGGATCACCGAGACGACGAGCACTGCGGCGATGCCGAAGGCCACCGACAGCGCGACGAACAGGCGGATCAGGGTGTTCGAATTCTCCTGCGCCTGCACGGCAGTGAAAAACTGCGCGTTGGTGACGATCCAGCTGTCGGCCTCGACGTCGTTGGCCGCCTGAATCCGCTGCGCGATGTCTTCGGCCGCATAGATGTCGGTGATCGTCGTCTCGATCGTCGTGACGCCGCCGATGATGCCGATCAAAGCCTGCGCCGTGCGCAGCGCGACATAGGCGTTGCGCTGGTTCAGTCCCTTGTTGCCGAGATCGAGGATGCCGATGATGCGGAGCGCCCGCCAGGCGCCGGAAGCCGCCTGCACGTTGATCTTGTCGCCGACCGTCGCGCCGAGGTTCTTGGCGAGCTCCATGCCGACGACGATGTCCTCGCTCGAAAGATTGACGTCGCCCGCGATCAGGTAGTCCGGCAGGCGGATGATCTTGTAGTAGGACGCCGGGTCGATGCCGGCGAGCGTGATGGCGCGGCTCGCCTGTCCGCGGACGGCGAGCGCCGATCCGGACATCGTCGGCGAGACCGCCGTCACCTCGGGCATCGCCTGAAGCCGGGCGAGCACTTTCGGCCATTGGTCGATCGACAGGATGCGCTGGCTCGGGCGCTGGATGACCGCGTCCTCGAATTCGCCGGCGCCTCCCCGAAGCGGCCGCGCCACCTGATCTGGCGGAATGAGCTGGATGAGGGACTGCGAGGTCAGCACGCGATTGATGAAGTTCGCCTCGAGGCCGGCGAGCATCGCCGACATGAAGACGATGACGGCGACGCCGATCGAGATGCCGCCGACGATGAAAATCGTCTGCAACCGCCCCTCGCGCAGGAAGCGCACCGCCGCGATCCACTCGAAAGGGAGCCAGCGCGGATTCATGGCGAGAACGGGCGCACGCGCTGCCCGGTGAGAACGCCCGAGCCGACCGGAAGCGCCCATGCGCCCTCAGCGAGCCCCTCCGTCACTTCGACTTGCGTCAGCCCGTGCAGGCCGAGCGTCACCGGCTGCTTGTAAGCGCGTCCGTCGCGAACGCCGAGCACCCAGGGCGCGCTCGACAATTCGTCGTGCACGTCGTGCGCTGGCAGCACGAGCGCATTCGTCGCGCCGGGCGACGTCGATGTCGACAGAGACGGTCATGTCCTGGCGCAGATAGGCAGGCGGGTCGGGAACGTCGAGCTTCACCTCCGACCGAGGCGCGATTGATGTCGACCCCGGGTTGATGTAGCTGACGACCGCGTCGAAGCGCTTGTCGGGATAGGCGTCGGCCGAGGCGAGCGCCTTCTGTCCGAGGGCGAGCTTGCCGAGATTGCGCTCGTCGATCTGGAGTTCGAGTTGCGTCTGGCCGGCCGGCGCCAGGACGAGGAGCGCGGTCCCGGGCTGGACGACATAGCCGCGCTCGACGTTGCGGGTGATCAGAACGCCGTCGCGGGGCGCGACGATCGTTGCGTAGCCGAGCCGGGCCTTGGCGGTGTCGAGATTGGCGACCGCCTGCCGGAGCTGCGTCTCGAGCCATCACATAATCGCTGCCGCCCGGACTGGACGTATAGACGGAAAGCTGCGCCGCATTGACCAGAGCCCTCGCCACGTCGAGCGCCTTTCGCGCGTCGTCGAGGGTGGCCTGCGTGCCCGAGCCGGTCTTGAGCAGCGCATTCGCCCGATCGAAGGTCTTTTGGGCGTCGACCAGGTTCGCCTGCGCCTGCGCGAGGTTCTCCTGCGCCGTCGGCAAGGTGAAGTCCTTGAGCTGACGCATGCGCGCCTCGGCTTCGGCGAGGGCGCCTTCGGCCTGCACCGTGGCCGCCTTCAGTTCGGTGTCGTCGAGCGCGATGAGCGGCTGGCCCTTGACCACCTCCTGCCCCTCCTCAACGAGCACTTCGGTCACCGTCCCGGTGATCTGGCTGCCGATGTTGGCGCGGTAGGGCGTCAGCACATTGCCGGTCGCCACGACGGTCTCGACAATCGCGCCGCGGGTGACGCGATCGGCGACCACCGACGGTCCGAAGAGGATGCGGGGGCCCTCTGAAACGCCGACGCCGATCACCGCCGAGAGCGCGAGCGCGAACCAGCGATGCGCCCACAGGGCCGAAAACGCGCGCCGGCCGACGCCTCGCGCCGGCGCCGCGTGTCCGAGGGGCTGAGCCGTCGATGTCACCACGCGCCTCCTTCAGGCCGTAGCCTCTAGTCCCGGGCGTCCTGCGGCGCATTGCGCGGGATCAATCGAGACAGGCCGGCGGATCAAACCGAAGTGATCGCCCACAGAGGCGAAACGACGGGCGGCGCCCTTCGCCCCGTCGGAGGCTGTCAGGTGAGGGCGGCGGTTGCTCTCAGGCCAAAACCTTCCGCTTCGCCAGCGAAGCCCGCACCGCGGGCGCGACGACGGTTCCGAAAAGCTCGATCGAGTGCAGGATCGCCGCTTGCGGCTGCGCGCCGACCGCCATCTGCATGAGATAACGCTGATGGCCGAAGACTTCGTGCTGGGCGAGAATTTTTGCGATCGCCTGGTCCGGCGTCCCGACCATGAGGTGGCCGCGCGGGCCTCGGCCCTTGTCGAACTGCGCGCGCGACAGCGGCAGCCAGCCGCGCTCGCGGCCGATGCGGCTCATCACCTCGGCGTAGGGCTCGAAGAAGGCTTGCACCGCGGCCTCGGCGGTGTCGGCGAGAAAGCCGTGGCCGTTGACGCCGAGCGCGAGCGCCTCCGGCGCGACGCCGGCGCGCCGCGCCGCCTCGCGGTAATGCTTTGCGAGAGGGGCGAAGCGCGCGGGCTCCCCGCCGATGATGGCGATCGCCAGAGGCAGGCCCAGCGCCCCGGCCCGGGCGACCGATCGCGGCGTGCCGCCGGAAGCGATCCAGACAGGCAGCGGGTCCTGCAGCGCCCGCGGATAGACCGGCTCGCCGTTCAACGGCGCGCGATGCTTTCCTCTCCAGATCGGACGGCTGCTTGCGCGGACCGCGAGCAGGAGATCGAGCTTTTCGGCGAACAGCTCCTCGTAGTCGTTGAGGTCGTAGCCGAACAGCGGGAAGGACTCGATGAAGGCGCCGCGTCCGGCCATGATCTCGGCCCGTCCTCCGGACAGGCAATCGAGCGTGGCGAACTCTTCATAGACCCGCACCGGATCGTCGGACGAGAGCACGGTGACGGCGCTCGTGAGACGGATCCGCTTCGTCCGCGCCGCGCCCGCCGCGAGCGCGACAGCCGGGGTCGAGACGGCGTAGTCCGGCCGGTGATGCTCGCCGAGCCCGAATACGTCGAGGCCGACCTTGTCGGCGAGCTCCATCTGCTCCATGAGATCGGCGAAGGTCTTGTCGAGACCGGTCGGCTCGCCTGTCAGCGGGTCGCGCCGGGTCTCGACAAAGGTGTAGACGCCGAATTCCATCAAGGCCTCTCGTGGACGGGGCGTTGTTCCGCGAGCCTCGTCGTGATGATAGCATGGGCGCGCGCATCGGAGGATGAGGACATGAGCGAGAAGCCGATCAGCCGATTTCCGCCGGCCGAGCTCGCCGGCCTGCCGAAGGACGTCCGCGAGCGGATCGAGGCGGTGCAGGAGAAGTCGGGCTTCGTGCCCAACGTCTTTCTCGCGCTCGCGCGCCGTCCCGACGAGTTCCGCGCCTTCTTCGCCTATCATGACGCGCTGATGGAGAAGCCCGGCGGCCTCACCAAGGCGGAGCGGGAGATGATCGTGGTCGCGACCTCCGGCGTCAACGACTGCCTCTATTGCGTGGTCGCGCACGGCGCGATCCTGCGCATCCGGGCGAAGAATCCGCTGATCGCCGATCAGGTCGCCGTCAATCCGCGGAAGGCCGACGTCACGCCGCGGCAAAGGGCGATGCTCGACTTCGCGCTGAAGGTCGCCCAGCGTTCGCACGAGGTCGACGACGCCGACTACGAGACGCTGCAGCGTCATGGGTTCGCCGACGACGACGCCTGGGACATCGCGGCCATCGCCGCCTTCTACGCCATGTCGAACCGGCTCGCGAACGCCTTCTCCATCCGGCCGAACGAGGAGTTCTACGCGATGGGGCGCGAGCGGCGCGATTGAGGGCTCACGCGCCAGAGAATCTTGAGCGGTCCGGTTGCTTCACTTATGCGTCGTTGTGGACAGTGACGACAGGAGGTTGATCGTGCGGCTTCTGAGCGCGTTCGTCATTTTATCCGCCTTCATCGCGCTGGGCGCGACGGCTTTCGCCGCCGAGCCGTTTCCGAAAAACGGAGCGGCGAAACTCGCGGCCTATACGGTCTGCCGTTCGCTCGCGATCGTCGACATGGGCTCCGCGGGCTCCCAATCCTCGGCGGAGTGCAACGGCATCGTCAGGACCCGGGACGGGTCGAAGCTCCTGGACAATCTCGCGATACGCTGCCTCGAGGAAGCGAGAGCCCGACCGGACGGCTACAAGTTCTTCGGCTCCTGCGTGCAGACGGACGCCGACGGCGACAAGATTTTCATGACTTACGAAGGACCGGAGAGCGGCCCGGTCGAATGGCTCGGCGGAACCGGCAAGTACAAGGACATTGCGGGTTCGGGAACCTGGACCGTCGCGGACGCGCCGGGGAATTCATCGAGCCTGTTCGCGTTCACGCTCACCTACGAGGCGAGCTGGACCCTGAAGGAGAAATGAGCCTGGCGGTCCGCTCCTCGTCGCCGGCGACGAAGGGGCGCGATCTGGCGCGTCGCGCACCGCGGCCATCGGGCTCTCCTCCCCCTTGTGGCCCCTTGTGGGGGGGTGGGAGGCGGGTCGCATTATGCAGATGTCGATTGCGTCCGCTGTTTTTCGACTGCCGCGATTGATTGTGGCGCACGCAACAAAGCTGACCCGTCTGCGAGACCCCCACCCCTGTCCGCCCACGCCGCCCCCACAGGGGGGGCGGGGGCGCAGCGGCGCCGTCTTTCTAACGGCACCAGTGATAATGCACGTAGCCGTAGCGATCGTGATAATAACAGCGATAGCCATAGCGCGGATAGCCGATCACCGGCGACGTGATCACCGCCCCCGCCGCGCCGCCGACCACCGCCCCGACCGGGCCGCCGACGAGCGCGCCGGCGACCACGCCGCTCGTCGTTCCCGCGGTCTGCACCGGCGTCGCGCACGCGCCGAGCGCGAGACACGCCAGCGAAACCCAAGCAATCTTGTCCATCTGTGCTGATCCTCCAGCCTTCCCAATGAATCTCGCGGGCAGAGGGACCACGGAAATGCGACTTTGTTGTGCCGCGGAGAACGAGTGTATGCAGCGGAGGCCGGCTACGCGCGGTCGGCCATGCCGACAAGCCCGAAGCTCAACGCGCGCAGGCGCCTGCGGGCGGCGGGATCATAGGCCTGGGCGTTGGCGCGCTGCTCGCGCAGGCCGCTGAAATAAAGCCCGCTCTTTCCTTCGAGCGCGGGCGAGGCGACGAGCTGCATGATCGCCTCGCCGCCTTCCTCGACCGTGCTCATCGGCTGCACGCCGCTCTTTCGCACCATGGCGGTGTCCATATAGGTCGCCGGATGCAGCGCGTTGACGGTGACGTTCCGCCCCTTCAGCTCCTCGGCGAGATCGAAGGTGAACAGGATCTGCGCGAGCTTGCTTTGGCAATAGGCGCGCACCCCGCTGTAGCCGTGGGTCAGCATGACGTCGCCGAAGTCGATCGCCTGCTGTCCCGCCGACGAGACGTTGACGATTCGTGACGGCGCGCGGGCCTCGATCAGCGGCAGCAGGAGCCGGGTCAGCAGGAAGCCGGCGAGATAGTTGACGGCGAAGCGGAGCTCGAAGCCGTCCGCGCTGACTTCGCGGACGCGGCCGGCCGTGCCGACGCCCGCGTTGTTGACGAGAACGTCGATCCCGGCGCTTTCGCGGCGCACGTTTTCCGCGAGTTCGCGGACCTCCGCCAGCGAAGCGAGGTCGGCCGCGAGGAAAAGCGCGCTGCCTCCGCTCTTGGCGATCCGCTCCGCCACAGCCTCGCCGCGGGCGCGGCTGCGGCCATGCACGATGACGCGCGCCCCGTCCGCACCGAGGCGCTCTGCAACGTAGCGCCCGACCCCGTCGGTCGAGCCGGTGACGAGGATGGTCTTGCCTCTGACGGTCATGGATAATCCTTCTCTCGTTTACGGGAGAAGGTGGCGCCATAGGTCGTTCGGAAGAACGCCCGCCTTTCGACGGGCTATGGCGCTGGATGAGGGCATTCCCGAACCCTCATCCGTCGGCCTTCCGCCGACACCTTCTCCCGCAAGCGGGAGACGGAAATCAACTCCGCTCGATCTCGACCCGGTTCGGATAGAAAGCGAGATGCGAGGCGATCTCGGCGACCTCCGGTTTCGGCCTCTCGTAGGTCCAGACCGCGTTCTCGTCGCGGTCGCTGCCGTCGCGGATGGAAAAGTAGTTGGCATCGCCCTTGTAGGGGCAGCTCGTCACCCGGTCGCTGCGTTCGAGCATGCTCATGTCGACGTCGTCGCGCGGAATGTAGGCGACCGGCTTGTAGCCTGCCTCGCGCAGCTCGAGCGCCCGCACGCTCTCGCCGATCGTCCGCCCGCGCCAGATCACGCTCACACGCTCGCCGATCGGCTCGATCGTGATCGGATGGTCCTTCGTGCCTGCCTGGGTCATCGTCGCCTCTTCGAATGCTATGCGTTACACATGCCCCGCCACCGGCTTCGGCTGATAGGGCTCTTCGAGTTTGGCGATTGTGCGGGCGTCGAGTTTGAGCTCGACGGCCGCGACCGCGTCGGCGAGATGATGGGGCTTCGAGGCGCCGATGATCGGCGCGGTGACGTAGGGCTTCGACAGCACCCAGGCGAGCGCCACCACGGCGGGCTTCGTTCCGAGCTTCTCCGCCGTCTCGACCACCCGCTTGCGGATCGCCTCGTCCTGGCGGGAGCCGAGGCCCAGCGTCACGCTGAACGGGTCGGTGCGGCCGCGCACAGTGGTCGCGTTCTCGCCGACGCCGGACCCCGCGAGATAGCCGCGCGCCATCGGCGACCACGGGATGACCGCGATCTTGTCGAACGAGCAGAACGGCATCATCTCGCGCTCTTCCTCGCGATAGACGAGATTGTAGTAGTTCTGCATCGAGACGAATTCGGCGTGGCCGCGGGCGCGCGCGATGTCGATCATGCGGGCGAACTGCCACGCGTACATCGACGAAGCGCCGATATAGAGCGCCTTGCCGGCGCGCACGACGTCGTTCAGCGCCTCCATCGTCTCTTCCATCGGCGTCAGCGGATCGAAGCGATGGATCTGGTAGAGATCGACGTAGTGCGTGCCGAGCCGCTTCAGCGACGCGTCGATCGCCTCCATGATGTGCTTGCGCGACAGGCCCTTGGCGTTGGCGCTCGCGCCCATCGCGCCGTGCACCTTGGTCGCGATGACGACATCTTCGCGTTTGGCGTAGTCCTTGATCGCCCGGCCGAGAATCTCCTCGCTCGCGCCCTGGGAATAGACGTCGGCGGTGTCGAAGAAGTTGATGCCGCGCTCGAGCGCCTCGCGGATGAACGGGCGCGAGGCCTCTTCCTCCAGCACCCATTCGCGCCACTTGGTCGAGCCGTAGGTCATGCAGCCGAGGCAGATCTTCGACACCTGCATGCCCGTCTTGCCGAACTTCACGGTTTCCATGGCGTCGCCCTTTCGTTGGTTGCGCCCATCATAAAACCTTTCGTAGGTTCGCCAAAGCATGGGGCGAGCAGGACAAACGATTGTGAACGTGAACCGCGCCTGGGACTTCTGGATCGATCGCGGCGGCACGTTCACCGACGTGATCGGCCGCGACCCGGCGGGCCGCCTGCAGGCGCGAAAACTCCTCTCGGAAAGCCCGGCCTACGAGGATGCGGCGGTCGAGGGAATCCGCCGCCTTCTCGGCCTCGCCGAAGGCCAGCCGATTCCGGCGGGCGCGATCCGGGTCGTCAAGATGGGCACGACCGTCGCGACCAACGCGCTGCTCGAGCGGCGCGGCGAGCGCACGCTGCTGGTGACCACGCGCGGCTTCCGCGACGCGCTCGAGATCGGCTACCAGGCGCGGCCGAAGATTTTCGCCCGCAACATCCAGAAGCCGGAGCAGCTCTATTCGGACGTCCTCGAGGTCGACGAGCGCGTGCTCGCCGACGGAACGGTCGAGGCGGCGCCCGATCCGCATGCGGTGCGCGCGGCGCTCGCGGAAGCGAAGGCGCAAAACTTCGACGCGGTCGCGATCGTGTTCATGCACGCCTATCGCTATCCGGCGCACGAGCGCGCGGTCGGCGCGATCGCCCGCGCGCTCGGCTTCGCGCAGGTGTCGGAGAGCCACGCCTGCTCGGCGCTGATCAAGCTCGTCTCGCGCGGCGACACGACGGTGGTCGACGCCTATCTCTCGCCGATCCTCGCCCGCTATGTCTCCCGGGTGTCGCGCGCGCTCGACGTCGAGCGGACGGGCGCCAAGGTCATGTTCATGATGTCGTCGGGCGGCCTCACCTCGGCGAAACTGTTCGCCGGCAAGGACGCGATCCTGTCCGGTCCCGCCGGCGGCGTGGTGGCGATGGCCCGGACCGGCTCGAGCGCGGGATTTAAGCGCGTCATCGGCTTCGACATGGGCGGCACTTCGACCGACGTCGCCCATTACGACGGCGCGTTCGAGCGCGCGTTCGAGACGGAAGTCGCGGGCGTGCGCATGCGCGCGCCGATGCTGAAGATCCACACCGTCGCCGCCGGCGGAGGCTCGATCCTGCATTTCGACGGCGCGCGCTTTCGCGTCGGCCCGGACTCGGCCGGCGCCGATCCCGGCCCCGCCTGCTACCGGCGCGGCGGGCCGCTCGCGGTCACCGACGCCAACGTGATGACGGGCAAGCTGATCCCCGATTTCTTCCCGAAGGTGTTCGGGCCGAACGGGGACCAGCCGCTCGACGAGAGTATCGTGCGCGAAAAGTTCGGCGCGCTGGCGCGCGAGGTCGGCGACGGGCGGAGTCCCGAAGCAGTGGCGGACGGCTTTCTCGCGATCGCCGTCGCAAAGATGGCCGAGGCGATCAAGACGATCTCGGTCGCGCGCGGCTACGACGTGACCCGCTATGCGCTCAACTGCTTCGGCGGCGCCGGCGGCCAGCACGCCTGCGACGTCGCCGACGCGCTCAGCGTTTCGACCGTGCTGATCCACCCGCTGTCGTCGCTGCTTTCGGCTTACGGCATGGGGCTCGCCGACATCGCGGCCCAGCGCGCCAGGGCGGTGGAGGAGCCGCTCGACGCCGGCGCGCTCGCCCGCGTCGGCCTCGTCGCCGACGAACTCGCCGACTCGGCGGTGAACGAGGTCGCCGCCCAGGACGTCGCGTGGGAGGAGATCAAGGTCCATCGGCGCGCCGAGCTGCGTTACGCCGGCTCCGACACGACGATCGAGGTTCCGCTTCGCTCCCCGCTCGCGATGCGGCGGGCGTTCGAGAAGGCGCACAGAGGCCGCTTCGGCTTCGTCGATCGGGCGAAGGCGATCGTCATCGAGGCGGTGTCGGCCGAGGCGGTCGGCGGCGCGGCGCGCTTCGCCGAGCGCGCCCGTCCGGCGACGGCGGAGCCAAGCGTCGTCCCGGCGCGCGCGACGCGCTTCTTCTCCGAGGGGGCGTGGCGCGAGGCGAACGTCTATCTGCGCGAGGCGCTACCGATCGGCGCGCTGCGTCGACGGGCCGGCGCTCGTCATCGAGCCGCACCAGACGATCGTCGTCGAGCAGGGCTGGCGCGCGTCGATCACGCCCAAGAACCACATCGTGCTCGAGCGGGTCGAACCCTTGCCGAAGCGCGAGGCGATCGGCGCCAAGGCCGATCCGGTCATGCTCGAGATCTTCAATCACCTCTTCATGTCGATCGCCGAGCAGATGGGCGTCACGCTGCAGAACACCGCCTATTCGGTCAACATCAAGGAGCGGCTCGACTTCTCCTGCGCTTTGTTCGACCGTGACGGAAAACTCGTCGCCAACGCGCCGCACATGCCGGTGCATCTCGGCTCGATGGACCGCTCGGTGGAAACGATCATCCGCGAGAACGCCGGCCGCATCCGGCCGGGCGACGTCTTCGCCCTCAACGCTCCCTACAACGGCGGCACCCATCTGCCGGACGTCACCGTCTGCACGCCGGTGTTCGACGAGGCCGGAGAGACGATCCTTTTCTGGACCGCCTCGCGCGGCCATCACGCCGACATCGGCGGAATTGCGCCGGGCTCGATGAGCCCGCTCGCCACGACGATCCACGAGGAGGGCGTCTATATCGACAATTTTTTGCTCGTCGAGCGCGGCCGGTTCCGCGAGCGCGAGCTTTATGAGCTGCTCGCCAGCGGCCCGTGGCCGGCCAGGAATCCGCTGCAGAACGTCAATGACCTCAAGGCGCAGATCGCCGCCAACGAGAAGGGCGTGCGCGAGCTCAGGCGCATGGTCGAGACGTTCTCGCTTCCGACGGTCGAGGCCTACATGGGCCACGTGCAGGACAACGCCGACGAGAGCGTGCGGCGCGTGATCGACCGGCTCGTCGACAGCGAGGCCTCCTCCGTCTCCGACCAGGGCGCCGTGATCAAGGTTCGGATCAGCGTCGACAGGGAGAAGCGCGAGGCGACGGTCGACTTCACCGGGACCTCGCCGCAGCAGCCGTCGAACTTCAACGCCCCCGAGCCGGTGACGCGCGCGGCGGTGCTCTACGTGTTCCGCGTCATGGTCGACGACGACATCCCGATGAACGCCGGGTGCCTGAGGCCCATCCGCGTCGATTCTGCCGGAGGGCTCGATGCTGAAGCCGCGCTATCCGGCGGCGGTGGTGGCGGGCAACGTCGAAGTGTCGCAGGCGGTGACCGACACGCTCTTTGCCGCGCTCGGCGCGCTGGGCTCGGCGCAGGGCACGATGAACAATCTTACCTTCGGCGACGCCACGTACCAATATTACGAGACGATCTGCTCCGGCGCGCCGGCCGGCCCCGGTTTCGACGGCGCGGCCGCGGTCCACACCCACATGACGAATTCGCGCCTGACCGACCCGGAGGTGCTCGAGAGCCGCTTTCCGGTCGTGCTGGAGGATTTTCACATCCGCCGCGGCTCGGGCGGCAAGGGCAAATGGAACGCGGGCGACGGCACGCTGCGGCGCATCCGCTTCCTGCAAGCCCGATGCATGTCGCGATCCTCAGCGGCCACCGCGCCGTCCCCAATCCCGGCGCGATGGGCGGCGAGCCCGGCGAACTCGGCCGCAACTCGATCCGCCGCAACGACGGCCGGATCGAGATCCTGCCGGGCTGCGCGCAGACGGAGGTGGAAGCGGGCGAGGCGATCGAGATCGTCACCCCGACCGGGGGCGGGTGGGGGAGGGCGGGATGACGACGAGTGTGCAACCGGATTGATGGTTGACACTTTGGACCGGATACATGGTTGACACTTTTGGCCACTTACGCGGCCGGCTGTTGCTGCTGCTCTTCCTGTGGGATTGTGGGCAACGCCTCAGCGTTGTCCACAAGTCCACAGGCGGGCGGCCGCGACAATTTCCGGCGGCGAAGGCGGCCGCTTTTGTCGAGGAATCCGAGCTCGACGTCGGCGTAGCGAACCCGCAATTCGCCCGCCTCGGTCTCCTCGATCGCCACGGGCTCGCCGACCAGGGCCTCGCTGACGAAGATCAGGTCGCCGGCCCATTTGATCACGCCGTTCGAGCGCACGGGCTGCACGGCGCAGTCGTCCGGATAATCGGGCTCGCGCAGGGCGCAAGGATAAGCGCGATCGGAGGCGCGATAGAGCGCCGCCGGCGTCTCGAAATCCAAGGCCTCGTGCGGCCGTTCGTGGTTGTAGACGGCGCGGAACTCGTCGAAGCGGCGCTGCTGCTCGGCGAGCGTGGCCGCCGGCGGGTCGGCGGCGTCCGCCTTCAGGGTCCGGTGCATGCGCTCGTGGCGGCCGTTCTGCGTCGGTTTGCCCGGCTCGATCCGTTCGGGGCGCACGCCGAGCTTGATCCACCACACCGCAAGCCGCGACAGCCCGCCTGCGCCGACCGACGCGAACGGCGGCCCATTGTCCGAGCGGATCGCAAGCGGCAACCCGAACTCGCAGAACGCCGCGTCGAACACCGGGCGCACGTGCTCCCCGTCGGTCTGCGCCACCGCCTGGCAGCGCAAGAGATAGCGGCTCATCGCGTCGCTGATCGTCAGCGGATCGCAGCGCTGGCGGTCGCCCGTCATAAACCAGCCCTTGAAGTCGGCGCACCACACCGCGTTGGGCCCGTCGGCGGCCAGGAACGGCGAAGAAAAGGGCGGACACCGCCTGCGCGGCCGACGCGATTGGGTCAGCCCCTCCTTGCGCAGCCAGTCGCCGATCGTGCTGAGCGCCGGCGGCGCGACATCCGGCAAGCGGTCGGCGAGCGTCCTGCGCAGCTTCTTGGGACCCCAGGTCGGATGCCGCTCGCGCAGCGCCAGCGCCGCCGCCACCAGCTCCTCGTCGCGCGCCCGCCCATGGCGGATCGGCGCGCGGCTGCGCTCCTTCAACCCCTCCGCGCCTTCCGCCGCATAGCGCGCCAGCCATTTGTAGCCGGTCTGGCGGCTGATCCCGAACGCGGCGCAAACCTCCGTCATCACCGCCTCGTCCTCACGCGCCGCAATCACAAATCGCATCCGCTCGTCCATCGCGCAGGTCTCACTCCAAGGCATCGGCGGGGCCCTCCTCGCCGTGCAATAGACCTGTCAACGATGTATCCGGTCCAATCCGTCAGCGATCTTACCGGATCGTACACCCTCAGGAATCCCCTCATTTCGAGAACGGCCTGATTTCGGCGCTTTTCGGCCCTCACGTAGAGCGAATGGGGAGCCCTAAGAGTTTGACTCGGAAGTTCATGCGGGATTGCAGAGCCTTCGCAACATGAGGCGGATGGACGCGAAGCGGAGGAACATGAGGGCTGTGAGGTTGAGGTTCTCCCAGTCCTTGGCCAGTCTTCGGCAGCGGTTGAGCCAGGCGATCGTTCGCTCGACGATCCAGCGCTTGGGCAGCGTGACGAAGCCTTTCGCCTGATCGGATCGTTTGACGATCTCGATCTTGACCCGAGACAGCATTTTGGCGAGCGCATCGGCGAAGATCGGCCCTTGATAGGCGCTGTCGGCGAACAGTTTTTCGAGATAGGGGAACCGGCCAAACAGCGTCGCCAGCAGCAAAACGCCGCCGTCGCGGTCCTGGACGTCGGCGGAATGAACGATGGCCTGCATCAGCAGCCCTTGCGTGTCGACGAGAACATGACGCTTCTTGCCCTTGATCTTCTTTCCCGCATCGAACCCGTGCGGATCGATCGAGGCCCCGCCTTTTTCCGCGCTTCTCACGCTCTGGCTGTCGATGATGGCGGCGGTTGGGCTGGCCTCGCGTTCGGCCTGCTCACGACACTTTTCATAGAGCATGTCATGGATGCGATCCAACACGCCATCAATGCCCCAATCGCAGAAGTATCGATAGACGGTGCTGCGCGGCGGCAAATCCTTGGGAAGGTAACGCCATTGGCATCCCGTGCTCAGCACGTACATGATGGCGTTGAGCGCCTCTCGCATGTTCGTTTCGCGCCTGCGGCCTCCCCGCCTCGCCGGAGGAATGAGCGGTTCGACATGCGCCCACTCCTCATCCGTCAGGTCGCTCGGGTATCGCAAATGATCCCGCTTGTATTTCGCTCGGTTCTCGTTCGTCCACATCGGCGGCCCCCGAATTGGTCCGCCTTCCTTAAATCACAACTGATTCACGGGACTCAACAAGTTTCGGAACAGACACTAAGGCCCCGCGTTTGTCGTGGCGCGACCTCTCTCTCGACGATTGCGAGACCCGAACTTGCACTTCAGGACTCTGTCATACGAAACTCGCCGCATCAAAATGCCAACCTCCAGTTGCATTTTGGCCCTCGAAAAAATGAGGGGATGGCTGAGAACGCAGCCGCGCCCAGCGCCATGGCGACAAAGTATGGGCGCTCCGAAACCCTTGTAAGGAGCACGTGCCTATATTATGGTGACTGACTCTTACCACCGTATAATCGAGCCCGGGCGCTGGATTAGTCTTGCTCCGTGTCGATGAGCGCATCTCAAGCTCGCCCGGTAACATCCGGGTTTCTAGAAAAAGGATCAGGATCGTGTTTCCCGCGTTACGGTGACAGTGCGCCGGGAGACCGGCAAGGAGTAGGTGGTGCAAGTCCACTGCAGTGAAGGAGTAGCGATCCGCACTGGCCCCGAGCCGTGCGCTTTCGGTCGCGAGGCCGAAGGCGAAGCGTCGGCAGGGGAATGCATAGGCCAGCCATTGAGCCGCGAAATTATCAATCGGGACGCCGACGCTTTTGTCACGGTGGAAGGCAACACGGGGGTGCGCGTCAACGCGAGCGCATCGCCGGTCCCGCGAGGTCGCAGACCCTGGCATGTGCAGACGCTCCTTGTCCGGGAACCGGGAGATCTCTTGCCCATCCGGGGCGTTCGCGCCGCCGGATCGCGTCGGGAAGGCGACGAGCCGTAGCCGGCGGTGAACGGACAGGAGAAGTCACACTCCGCCATAGTAGCTGAGAAGCCGACGAACGGAGCCGGGCGACCGGCCGAGGAGCCGGTGGAGCCAAGGGCGGGGGCCAAGGGGAAGGCGATCCAGCAAAGCGCGTTCCTGGACTCTGTGCCGGGCCGACGCGTCACAGGCGCTGGCGCGCATACGGAAAGCGGCAACATCCGCTTCGCCGTCAGACACCCGAGGCAGGAACCGGATGCCTTAATTGGGCCCGTCCGGATCTGTGCGGGGGGCGTCCAGTAATGGGCGTCCCTACCGCGATGTTAATCAAATCCCTTATTGGCGGCCGGCTTCGGACCCCGTTTTCGCGGCCTCGGGTCGCGCCCGGTGAGGGCGGCGAGACCGTCCAGGAAGGCGGGCGATCCGAGCGGGCGGCCGATCGTCTCCGCTCCGCGCACGCTGCCATCGCCTCGTTCGAGGGCGGCGCGTCGATCAGGTCGCCGAACCGGCCGTTGCATCTCTCCAAGAGCGGCGCGACGGTCGCCAGCGTGTCGTCGCGCGCGGCCAGATGCGCGCGAACGCTCGACCAGCGCCAGTCCCACGCACGGGCGGCGAGCCGCGCCCGTACCGGATAAAAGTGTTACCGTAACCGTAACCGACTTCATCCACTAGTTGCTTGTCAAACGCTTGCCCGACTTCTTGCGTTTCGTCCCGGTAACCTTGGGGCTCTTGAATTTGCGTGCCACGTTGCGCTCAAATTCGATGTAGTCCGCCCATGCCTTCGCGTTTGTCTTTTGGATGTTTATTTCAACGTAGTCAGCTCGCAGCCGGCCGAGGATCGCGGTCAGTTCCAGTTTCATTTCAACGGCGAGACGCATCAATTTCGTTCCACACCGCTTCTCGGTCTGAAGGTAGCGGCATGTCGCCCGGATTGCTGAACACGTGTAGGCGTCCACTCGGCGTGTCATGGTACTGCTCATCATGGGCCAGCGCCGTCGTCCATGCTTGAAACAGGCGCTCGACTGCGTTCATGAGAACGGTGTCGTAGACACTGAAGAGGCGATTCGCGACGACTTCCTTGAAGTTCTCGAAAAACCAAATGGCGCGGTCGGAGATACTGTGGGGCAGACTGAGGATGAGGTCGTCGAGGGTCGGCAGGTGAAGAGAGCCCATCAACCAGGTCATATTCTCGACGTCGTGATCATGCTCGATTTTCCCGCGGCTGAGCCCGCGTAGCTCTGCGGGCCGCTTAGGGTTCTTGGCGATGACGGCACCGACGGCGACCTCGAGAAAGTCGGAAAGCGACTTCCGCTTCGTCTTTGGATCGGCTTCCTCAAGTCGGTAGGGGTTAGCCCGGTTTTGAACGAAGTCGAATGGCAGGTCACCCGGAAACGCGCCGTAGGCTTGGTTGAACAAAAGGATCACTGGTCCCAGCCGAGCGTTGCAACCGCATAACCGAGCTCGTAGCCGACGTTCGGGTTAGGGCAAGGGCGCTCGGCACCGGGCGGGGTCACAGTCGTCACATCGGCGACGAAGACGTCGGATGCCTCAATCTTCTCCAAGATCTTGAGAGCAATGTTCGGACTACCCGATGTGTCGCGCGTAGCCTCATCAGGCACGAGTTTGATCCCGGTCTGCGCTTTCTCGACGCGCTTGCAAGCCTCGGCCAGGCCTTCTCGGATCGCATTCAAGTTGCTCTTTTTCGGCAAGTCGCTCTGCCAAGAGTAGAAGACGCGAACACTCTTTACGCGTTTGGTCACGGCACAAACTCTCGGGTTACGGTGGGTTACGGAGATACTTTACGTGCGCCCCGAAGGCGCGTGTTGCTAGTGGAGGGAGGTTCCACCGCGCGCATCTGCAACTGTATGAAAGGCGCTCCACGTCATCCTCCTATCCTAGTAACCGTTCACATCCCCCCGGCCCGGCGACGTTCAAGCCGCGCGGCTATTCAGGCGGCGGCGATGGCGGGGATCGGGGGCGAGGGTAGGTTGGCTCGTGCGGCGGCGATGAGTGAGCAAGCGTAGACCCAGGGGTCGGCGCCCCGCTTTCGGCAGGTGTCGACGAGGCTGAGACCGGCGGCGTAGAACCGGCTGCCCTCGTCGGTTCGGGTTCCGAAGCTGATGCGCCGGGCGATCACGGCGTGGCGCAACGCGCGTTCGGCCTCGTTGTTGGTCGGCGGCAGGTTCGGGTCGGAGACGAACGCGACGACCGCGTCCCAGTCGTTGAGGATTTCCCCCGCCAAATCGCGAACCTTCTTTTCGATGTCGTGCCGGTTGCACTGGCAGTTCCATTTGACGCGGGCCATCAGTCGCTTGACGGCGTCGGTGTCGGCGTCGCCGTCATGGACCCGCTCGATGAGGCGGCGAAGATCGCGCACGAGGTCGCGACCGAAGCCGGAACCGGCGCCGTAATAGCCCTCCGCGAGCGCCAGACCCTTGCGGATGAGATGGGCCAGACAGCGCTGCCGGCGGGGATGGTCGCGGTAGGCGTTGTAGCCGTCGGTCACGAGCCAACCCAGGAAGGCCTCGCCGATCAGCGCGGCGAGTTCCTCCTTGCGGCGGCTGCCGATGCGATAGACGATCGTGACCGCCGTCGCCGCGACCCACATCCAGCGCAACGCGCCGCGCTGATACCAGGGGGTCTCGTCGAGATGGACGATTTCGGCCGCGCGCACGTCCTCGATGAGTTGCTCGACCACGGGCTCGCTGGCGAGGCCGAATTCGTGGACGCAGCGCTCGATGGTCGCGGTCCCGAGTTCCAGGGCGAGCCAGTCGGCCAGGAATTCCTGGATCTTGCGCCGCGAGAGACGGAAGCGTAGCGACAACGCCGCGATGAAAGTGGCGAGCATCGGACCCACCAGACAGCGCTCGGTCATCGTCAGATCTCGTCTACGACCCTCGACAAGCGAGCGCGCTCCGACGCCGGGGCATGACACGGTCTCGTGACCGCATCGGCAGCGCACGGCGAAGTAGACGTGTTTGGTCGCGGCGACTTGCAACGACATGTCGGCGCGCGTGAGTTCGAGAGTGTTATGGGCGCTGACGCAACGGCGCTCCAGCTCGCCACCGAGGGCGGCTCCACAGCGGGAGCACACGGTCGGCGCGTGCTCGGCTTCTCCGCTCACAACGATCGGCCGGCTTCGCCAACAGCCTTTCTCGCCGGGCCGTTTGCCGGCCGGTTTGGCGGTCCCATTGTCGTCCGACTTACCGGCTTTCTCGGGCGCGGCGGGGGAAGTTTCGGCCTCGCCGCCGCCCTCGAGGCGATCCGCGCCCCCAGCGCCTCTCCCGTCACGTCGATAGGGGTCGTCGCTCGACGGCGGGCGCGAACTGGTCCTGGAGTTCCTCGCCCGCCCGGTTGGCCAGCGCGCGCGCCAACTTATGCAACCGCCAAGCCAAGTCCTCCAATTCCTCGCGCGACATCGCCGCCAGGTCTGTCCGATCGATATCCTTCAAGTCAGGGGCGAATTGGGGAGGCACGCAAGGCGTAGAATCCTGTTCGCGCCAAAGCGCAAGCCCCCAACTCGGCGCTCAAACGGCCACACGCCGAACGCATCGCCAATAATGATTTCGGCCAGCACAGTTTCCCAAGTATCTAATTCAAGCTCTGCAGCCTTTTTTGGACCTACCGCTAGCTTCACAATGTGTTCAGGCGTTAGTGGAGGTCTCATCGATTTCCATATTTTTAGCATTTCTGGGCTGTATATTAATTCCTTGGTTAAACGTTCATGGTCGTATTCCTCGGGCAATAGCTCTTTTTCAGCCGCATGGGAAAACGGAAGGTGCCCGACATCATGGCACAATGCGGCCATACGAAGGACACGTGCCTATCCGGTTAACGCCCATACCCACTACATGTAGGATGCATCCAATCGCCCGAATAGAGTTCTGCAAAGGTTGGTGACTTGACGCCACCCGCGACACCGAGCAGAGAGCGGAAGGCGTTGAACGGGTAGAAGCGGCGGTTGAACCGGAAAGTGAACTCGTTGAGGTAGGCTTGCAGATGCTTGGCGCTGACGCCGTGGTGGATGCCGTTCAGCCACGTCTTCAGATTCGAGAAGACGAGATGGCAGATCGGCAGGAACTCCTCGGCCACCTCCGGGTCGCCGCATTCTGCAATCGCGTGGTGGTCGTAGCCCCGCTTGCGCAGGCTGGCATAGCCGCTCCAGTCGTCGGTGATGACCAGCGTCCCCGGCATGACGGCACTCTCGACAAATCTGGCCAGCGATTGGCGCTGCGGTCGTCAGCGATGGACAGCCGGACGCGACCGGCATAGCGACCATCCTTCCGCTTGTCCTGCGCAGTGCCCGGCTCCCGGTGGCGGACCTCGACGGCAGCCGTCACCAGCGTCTTGTGGTGGACGCCACGGCCTTCGCCACGAGTTCGGCCTCCAACATAGGCTTCGTCCACCTCAACATGCTCTCCGGCCCTGCCGCCAATCCGGTCCTGATCGGGTCGCACCATGCCCGCGCGGAGCTTGTGCAGAATGCCGAAGGCGGTCTCATATCGCGTCAGCCCAAGCTGCCGTTGAAACTGCACCGCCGACATGCCCTGCGTCTGGCTGGCAACCAGATAAGCCGCCCAGAACCAAACGCTCAGCGGCGTATGGCTGCGCTCCATCACGGTTCCCACGGTCAATCCCGTGTTGCGACGGCAATGGCGGCATCGCAAAACGCCGGGACGATTTTCAAAGCGGAACGGTTCCCCAACAGACCCGCAGTGAGGGCAGACGAACCCCTCGCTCCAACGGGACTTTTCCAGGTAGGAGGCACAGGCCGCATCATCAGGAAAAAGCCCCTGGAACTCGGGGAGCGATTCCGGGAATGGCAGATTGGCGCGGGCGAGAACGTCCATGGTCAGCGACCTGTATCCGCTTTACGCCCACGATCTAACTCGCCTATCTGTGGGTGTCAACCGGATAGCGCCGCGCGTCGGCCGACTCAAGATATAGTAGGTGTGGGCGTTAACCGGATAGGCACGGTTCAAACCGCTTGTGCGTAGCTCCGGGATAAACGAGGTAGGACAACGCAAGTTGGTGGATATGTCGAAGTCGCTGAAACCGAGAATCTATTACTTTGCGCTCCTCGGTTCTGACCGAAATGAACGTGTGAATGGGATCGCGAAATTCATGACTGTGCTTCATTGAGGCATGAACCAGAATCAGGCTGGAGCCTAGGACGCATCTTTGCAAGGGTTCCATGTCGTTCGCAATTTTTTGCACACGGTTTTAATCGAACAAACAGAGAACATACAGATTCTCTCGGGAGCCGTCCACCACTTTTATGGCAGACTCCTCCACGACCCCGCGCCTCGCCGCTCCCTCAATCGAGATAGCTGACGACGCCGGTATTAAGATCGCAGATCGCCGCGGCGATTTTCAGCTTGCCCTCGCTGGCGAGGCCGGCGGTCAGCGTGCTCGCTGCGGTCAGCCGGGTACCGGTGCGCCGGGCGCTTTGCTTGGCGGCGTTGCTGGTGACGGAATTGCCGAGTTCGTTCCGCACCGCGAGCGCGGCCGATCGCTGCGACGTCGTCACCAGGAACGCGACTTTTCCCTTCGGCGACCTCAAGCGACGCATCCACAACACGCGCGCCGAGACCGAACTGATGCTGAAAGCAGAACTGCGGCCGGCTCACCCATTTCGAGACGCAAATTGACGAACGCATCGCCGACCTCGCCGATCGCCTTGCGGCCCCAGACCGCCCGCAAACTGACGTCGGCGTTCCTGCCCGGATCTCACTCTCGTTACGCCCGCCGGATCGCTCAACCGCGCAAGGCGGCCTTTGTCACGAGGCTTCGGTCCGGCCAGTCACCCGGCCGAACTGCTCGTCAGCTACCGGACTCATCGACAATTATCCGGGTGGAACCCTCACGAATTCCCCTCATTCTTGATCGACTTGAAATTGCCTGGATTGGCGAGTCAGCCCGTGGCCGGTTCACGAATTAGCCGGGCGGGGGCTCATGCGCAGGTCGATCGAGCGGGTGGGATTGGTTCATGAGTTTGTAGAGCGCACGTTTTCGGGGAGCTTGCACGCCAAGCGCATTCTTTCGCTGGCCAATGGGACGTTGGGGGTTCTGACGGGGGCGTCGTTGGCCGTTTCGCTCATCGGGCATGCGCTGGCGCAAGCGCGCGGTCTTTCGGACAGACACGCGATCAAACAGGTCGATCGTCTGCTGAGCAACGCCGGGGTCGTCGTCTGGGACCTGTTCGCGCCGTGGGTTCGCGAGGTCGTGGGCCAGCGCAAGGCGATCGTCGTGGCGATGGACTGGACCGATTTCGACGCCGACAATCAGGCGACGCTGGCTTTGAGCCTGATCACGCGTCACGGCCGGGCGACGCCGCTCCTGTGGCTGACGGTCGACAAGGACGAACTGAAGGACCAGCGCAACGACTTCGAGGACCTCTGCCTGACGCATTTGAAGGCGATCCTGCCCGAGGGCGTGGCGGTGACGATCCTGGCCGATCGCGGCTTCGGCGACGTCAAACTGTTCGAATTCCTCGACAGCCTCGGTTTCGGCTACGTCATCCGCTTTCGCGGCAACGTCCATGTGACCGCGGCGGACGGCGAGACGCGCCTGGCCGCCGACTGGGTCGGCAAGAAAGGGCGCGCCCGCCTTCTGCGCGGCGCCGAACTCACCGCCGCCCGCCACAAGGTCGGCGCGGCGGTCTGCGTCCACGCCAGGGGCATGAAGGAGGCTTGGCATCTGGCCGCCAGCGATGCGGCCGCGAGCGCCGCCCAGATCGTCAAGCTCTACGCCAAACGATGGACGATCGAGCCGGGCTTCCGCGACACCAAGGATTTGCGTTTCGGCATGGGCCTGAGCGTCCTGCGCATCGGCGATCCACAACGGCGCGACCGTCTGCTGCTGCTCAACGCTTTGGCGATCCTCCTGCTCACGCTGCTCGGCGCGGCCGGCGAAAGCCTCGGCATGGACCGATCGCTCAGAACCAGCACGGTCAAACGCCGCGTCCATTCGCTGTTCCGCCAGGGCTGCCTGCTCTACGACCTCATCCCCACCATGCCCGAGAAGAGATTGCGGCCGCTCCTCGTCAAATACGAGGAATTCATAAATGAAAACAGGGTCTTCAACGAAACCTTCGGGTTCGCGTAAATGAGGGGATGCGTGAGGCAAATGATGTTAGGTATCTAGAAAAAGTGGCGACCGCGTAATTTATAACCAAGAAAAATCCTCGCGATCCGGCAATTGAGCGTGCGAAAAAACTTAGCATGTTGAAACCCCATGTCGACATTAGTTCAGCGGAGGAGGCGGTCCGTGTTGTTGATGAAAAGCGACACCAAGGCGCAGGCCCAATTCACTCAGTTTGCCGCTTGAGTAGCCCAGTAGATCGAAGCCTGATAATCGGCGGCTGGCTTCGGACCTCGTTTTCGCGGCCTCGGGTCGCGCCCCGTGAGGACGGCGAGGCTGTCCAGGAAGGCGGGCGATCCGAGCGGGCGGCCGATCGTTTCCGCTCCGCGCAACTCGGACATCGCCTCGTCCGACGCCGGCGCGTCGATCAGGTCGCCGAACCGGCCGCTGCATCTCTCCAGCAGCGGCGCGCCGGTCGCCAGCGCGTCGTCGCGCGCGGCCAGCGCACGGGCTGCCGGGGCGGCGCCGGATTCAGCGCGACAGTGCGAGCCGCCGCCATCAGGTGTTCTGGTTCGCGCCGCTATTTGAGTGTTGAGCAGCAATACGTAGTCTGTGTACCGGCAAGGCAG
>CAVYIZ010000084.1:0-53575 GCA_963768555.1 uncultured Alphaproteobacteria bacterium | reverse complement strand
CCGGAGCCTCCCAAAAAATCGGGAGGTCGACGAAACATGGCCAAAATCCACGCCAAAATGTCCGCGAAGGCAAAAAAACGGCGGAAGCGGCGTTGCAACCGTCAAAAACAACTCAAGCCAACACGTCTCAGCTATGTTCATTCGTGCGCGAGCCGACGCGCTCAGACGTTCTGCAAGTGGCTCATAAGACAAGCTTTTTTCTCTGATTGACCCGCCATGAGATCGTGCGTCGAACCAACTCACCTCGAACTGATGTCTCGCTCGAAAAATTGCAGTCTCAAAAAACTACACGCCTGTCCGAAATGTCACCACCGTTTTCATTAACTCCAGTTTCCGTGCCAAGTTCGTGCCAAAACGGAAGTTATCTTGAGCTAAGTGTTGGAGCGGGTGAAGGGAATCGAACCCTCGTATTCAGCTTGGAAGGCAGAAAGAAGCCCATTGAGATCGCAAGCTATTTTTTATTTTTGCTATGATTTCAATGTCTTGGAGGTTCGTGGTGTTTCGTGAATGTTCCTCCATTTCGGAATCTGCGATACAAATTGATACGGACAAATCTGCCCGAAGGGGGAAGCCTATTTGCACAACCCGGACCCAATCCACGCTGCGATCTCCTGACCCCATGTCTCGGCAACGATGCCCAGCATGACGAATAGCCACCCCTGAAGATGTCCAAGTGGACGCTGCCGACAGCCGTCTCCTTGAGTTGCTCCTCGACCCTCTTATCCCCTGCCTCGCGGGACGCAACTTCCGCGTTCAGCTTCCCGGATAGTTCGTCAGACCGACGCTTCACCTCATTCCCGAGACTGCCGACCTCATCAAAGAGTTTGGTGTGGCTGTCCTCTAAGATCGCAAGCCGCTGTTCCAGCGTCGCCTGTGGCCCGGCGGGCCCGACCCCTCATACTTCCACTCGCGAAGCCGCTAGGGCCGCTCCCGTCGCACTTATGACTGTATGCAGTATCCTGAACGGAGGCCGTCGCTTCCAAATGCGCTTCAGCGTCTGTTGCGGGAACTGCCGCTGCGCGGCGTGAAGCTTGAGCACTATCGTTATAACGCCGGCAAGCTGGAATAATCCCCCCTATCCAACGCATCGCCTGCTCCCGTATGGCCTGCTGCGCGTGACAAGGCCAGAACAGGTGAACTATGACGCAGAGCACAAGAAAGAGGAGGATCGGAGCAACGTATGGAGCAAAGTAGCCCAATGAAGATCGGGGAGCCACCGCACCCATTTCCGGCAACCCACCAGCGCAGCCGATTCAGAAAGCGGATAGGAGTTTTCGGAAGCAAAGGCATCTGTACAACCCTGACAGACATCACGGCGCACGGTCACCGCCTCCCTCGATATGGCTCAGGCGGCAGGGCCGCAAGCGGCCAGAGTGGAGTCTACGTTCTGCCGCTCGTATTCGATAGCCTGAATAATCGCGTGGAGTTCGGCGAGTTCTTCCGTCTTAAATCCATTCCCCAGTATAAATGCACCTGCCGCCGATGTCGTCTTTATCCATTGGTAGTCTGCGGCGCTTGATTTGCTTATATTTTTCAATGTCGCTCTGTTTGCAGATACAGCAAGGAGCCATCATTCCAAGCAGGACGCGACGAGCCACCCATGAAAATCGCGGCCCCTTAAATTCTCAACCTAGCTGCCATCCGTAGGCTTCTCCGGCGGGGGACGCGGCCTTGACAGCAGAAGCCGCAGCAGACGCGTTCCCAAGATCGATAGCCCTTGTGATTTCGTCATCGTCGGTGTCATGGCCATGCACGATCCGATTTCGAACGTGATTAAACAAGTTCAGGGCTTCGCCATCCTCGAACGTAAGCTGCTCCGCTAGTACCAGTTGACGGATCAAAGAACTGAGTGGGGTCGGCCTGCGCGAGACATCCAAGCCGATATCCGTGGCCAGATCGCGCGCAGCCCGTTCAATCTTCGCGGATAGCAGCATGAGACCGATACGCGGCGAACGGGCAGTCTCGCGCAGCACTTCCTCAATTTCATCCTGTGCGGGCGCAGGTCCAATTGTTCCCGCCGCTTCGACACGATCGTCGTCCAGAGTGACGGAGGCCGTTCCCGTGATAGGTGGAAGCTTTTCCCTTCCGCCACCTCAGTCTTGACTTGCAATTCGTCCAGTTCGAACTCGGTCCCGAGATTGTCCCTTCCTGATCCGTGTCAGAACGGCTCAAATCTCGGCTTGAACCAGCCTACGATTGTGAGCACGGCGAGCGGCCACATCAGAGACGCGATTGCTGAGATCAGGTCCGCCAATTCTTTAGCGGTGGATACAAAGTGAATAACTAGAGAGTGAAGTCGCATTCCCTTTTCTGCTTGCGATTGCTCCTTGGCGGAATGACGGCTGCGATTCGCGCGTCCCGCAGCTGTTCGATCAGGCCGTCAGCATCGTACCCTTTGTCGCCAAGCAGCGCGCCGCAAGCGACGCCTTGGAGCAGTTGCCCCGCAGCGCGAACATCGTGGACGTGACCCGCCGTCAGAACAAGTCTGACCGGATTGCCCAAGGCGTCCGCGAGCGCATGGATTTTGGTTGTCAGGCCGCCCCGGGAGCGTCCGATGGCTTGGTCCTCGCCGTTTTTTTTCGCGCCCCGGCGCTGTGCTGATGGGCGCGGACGATGGTGGCGTCGATCATCACGTATTCGGTGTCGGCGTCACTGGCCAGTGATTCAGAACACGCTCGAAAACCCCGCTCTTGCACCACCGGCTGAAGCGTTGGTGCGTGCTCTTCCAGGAACCAAAATGCGCCGGCAAATCGCGCCATGGAACGCCTGTCCGATAGCGGTAGAGCACCGCCTCGACGAACAGCCGATTGTCTGGCGCAGTACCGCCGACATGGCCCCTACGCCCAGGAAGAAAATCCTTGATCCGATCCCACTCATCATCCCGCAATCCATCCCGATCCATGGTCAGCCCCTCAAAAAGCCGACCACCCATAAGTCAGAGATTTGCTGATTCGGGAATCCCCTTTCCAAACTCGGCGCTAACTGAGGACAGCCCCTAGAGCCGCGACAACGAGAGCGACGACCGGCCATAGCACAAGAAGCAGGCTATGCGTTCGCTTCCGCGTCCCGAGCCAGATCCGAAATCGGTGTAGGCGAGGTTGGATGGCTTCCCTTAGATCCACGGCTTCGCTCCAAATCGGCACGCCTCTGCCTACGTCCTATACCTCGCCAGTTCGCAACAAAATTACCCAATTTCCCCTATGAATATCTGTCCATCTCTGTACAATCCTGTACATGGAGTCGATCTACAGCATAGGCGAGTTTGCCAAACTGATCGGAGTTTCCGTCGCCACTCTCCGGCGCTGGGACCGGGCCGGGATACTGAAGGCATCCCGTCGCCATACCGGCCATAGGTTTTACACCGATGCTGATTTGAAGGCGGCTCTCGGACACAAATAGACCCCACCACCGGGGAACGGTGAGAGAAAGAAACAGGAGAACGTGACCAATAAGATATTAATCACAGCGATAAAAACAAATCTTGGTATGCTCCTGCGGGCTAGCGCCGTGCATCACTCCTACACCACTGGAACTAAAGTCAAAGAGCTTCGCTTCGACGGAATTGAGGCTTCTACTACCTTCAATCGAGAATGGTTCCTCCTGCCGGGAAAGAACGACATTCTAAGTGTCACACAACTAAAGTCTGGCAAACTGATAAACCGACGCTACGAATTAATCGACCCAACGCTCAAAATCCCCGGCCATTCCTTCCGTCCTCCGCGATGAGAATGTCGCGCCCGATACCGATGGAGACTGGCAGTGTTTCGCACACCTACGCTCTCTTTACATGTTAAAGCATGATAAGGAGCCCGATACTTGGGAACAGGTAGAGTTCGAGATAGACATCAGAAACGACGTTATAATCAGCGATCTCAACGAGCCAGCTAAAATGACCGTCCGTGTGCGTCAAGCAGGCTTTTTAGATACTAAAACGAGCGAAGTCGATCTGGCGTCGATCATCAATTATACCGAACTGGAGAAGGCCCTAACTCCAGAGGCTTTGCTTCACGAGCGCCCTTGTTTTCTCACATCGGAGCAGACTTACAAGATCGTCCGAGCCTACATTGAGGACAACATCAACGGTGCAATTTCCCGCATTACCTCTGATTATGACTTTTGCTTCACGGTCAAGAAGAAGGTAGCTATCAAGCCTTGGATAAAACAGCGCGAAATAATGACCGCTCGCGGCAGGAGCTACCGCCCTCCTAAATTTGTCACCTCTAAGGTCGAGAGCCGGGAGATCGAGATATTCGAAATGACCCACGCCAACGCGAAATACGCCAAATACACAGTTATCGAGGGATTCAGGGGGGACAACTATCGCAGTCTCGCTGAAAACATTAAGACGTACCTGGACGAACTCATGGAATTCATCAACCAGCCTGTGGTTGAATGCCAGACTTGTCAGGGGTGCGGCCACATCTTTCCGGACAAGTTCCCCCTAAACGAAAGAGCAGCTTAAGCGACCCCCCACGGCCCACCCCACTGCACCAATTTGCACCCATAAATAGCCAATAATTAAATGGAGCCTAATGAAATCAATTGGTTAACTGACAGGGGCGCAGCTTGGAAGGCAGAAAGAAGCCCATTGAGATCGCAAGCTATTTTCAGACAAGAATGTTTGTGTCTGTGGCGTCGCCCACAATCACCCGTCGGCGATGACATGCGGCCATTGAGCCGGTTTAGCCGGCACCAATCATCATAATTCCATTGTAGAGTTCAGCCCAAAAGCTGAATACGTGACTGCTGATACAAATTGATACAGCGGATGATGCTTGTGCTAGCTAAGTTATTGTTTTTGTTGGAGCGGGTGAAGGGAATCGAACCCTCGTATTCAGCTTGGAAGGCTGCTGCTCTACCATTGAGCTACACCCGCGCCGGAGCCTCCAGGGCGCAACCGCCGATGGAGACGAGCTCATGCCCGTTCATGGCAATCCCCGGCGGCGAAGTCAATGCGGGGTGGCCGCAGGACCGGTGGGGCGTGCCGCGGGGGCGACCGTCTTTCAACCGTTCCCGACGCCGTCTCCAGCCGCGATCGGCGGCGGCGATTTGACAGCATTCCGACATGTCCGACGCCGTGGACAGGAGGTTGGCTTTTCGGAAGCTGATGGATCTATAACTTACACAAGTCCGGAGGCGCTTCGGGTTTGCAGGTCGTCGCGGCGCTGTTTGCAAAACTCCACTTGGCGTTACGGAACCCGTAGAGAACGCTCAAATCGGCAATGGAGCCTCATGCCGAGACTTGGGATGGATTTGGGGTTGGCGCCGCTTCCGCTTGGCCTGGGCGCCGCTTCCGCTTGGCCTGGGCCCACGACGGCGAGGCCTCGCCGCCGCTACAGCGGGGAAGAGCGCGGCAAATTAACTGCGTGATTGATCTGTATTATAAATTTCGGACGACCGACGAGGAACACGGGACGCGGCTCGTTCGGAAGCTCGGGCGGGACCGGACAGTTTTTCACGCATAACGCCTTGAAAAGGCTCGATCGCATCCAAAACTGCACCGGCCGCTGCGGGCTCGACTTCACGCTCCTTGCGACAGGCGCCGGTGCGCCAGCGCGAGCGCGAGCGCCGCGGCGTTGGAGACGTTGAGGCTCTTGATCGCGCCGGGGAGGTCGAGGCGGGCCAGCAGGTCGCAGCGCTCGCGCGTCAGGCGGCGGAGCCCCTTGCCCTCGGCCCCGAGGACGAGGGCAAGGGGGCGGGAAAGCGGGACTTCGTCGAGGCGGGCAGAAGCTTCCAAATCGAGGCCAACGCAAAGGTAGCCCATGTCGCCCATTTCCGCGAGCGCTCGGGCGAGGTTGGTTACCGATGAGATCGGCACGTGTTCGAGCCCGCCGGAGGCGGATTTGGTGAGCGCCCCGGAGAATTCCGGCGAGTGGCGCTCGGTGGTGACGAGCGCGTCGACCGCGAAGGCGGCAGCGGTGCGAAGGATCGCCCCGACGTTGTGCGGGTCGGTGATCTGGTCGAGGACGAGGACGAGGCCGTCTTGCGGCAGTTCGGAGAGGTCGAACGGCGCGAGCGGCCGCGCCTCGAGCAGCACGCCTTGGTGCACGGCGTCGCGGGGGCTGCGGGCAGCGATCTCCTCGAGGCTCATCACGCGCGTCTCGACCCCGCGCGCGTCAATCTCGGGCCTCAGCCGCTCGGCCGCCGCCGCCGTGGCGTAGAGGCGGACGAGCTCGCGCCGCGGCGCCCTCAGCGCCGCCTCGACGCTGTGGAAGCCGTAGATGCGCACGAGATCGCCCTCGCGCTTCTCGCGCGGCCGGTCGGCACTGGCCTCGCCCTCAGGCGCCGTCGACAGGCGGGGCTGCAGCTTCGCCGGCGGAGCGGGCCGGCGCTCGTCGCGTCTGTGAGCGGGCGGCGCCGCGCGGCGGTCGCGCTTGCGGGTCATCAGGAGGCTTTACGTTCTCATTCGATTCGACCTCGGGGTCATAAGCGCCTTCGCCGCGCGAGGCCAGAGACGGCCGACCCGGACGCGGCCCAGGGCAATCGCATTTCAAAATTGCGCCAGCAATTTCGAGAGATAGGCGTCATTCCAACCGGCTTGCTTGATCATTCCGCGCAGAGAGCCTTTCGATCCCTCCTGCAACCAGTCGATATCGGTCGAGACCGTAGCCGTTCGCGTCTCGATGCGGCCATGATCGGCGTCGACATCTGGTTTGGACACAGCGGCCTCGCATGCGGGATCGTCGAGATACAGGCGCACGTCGTCGGACAGATTTGCCTGGTTTCCCTTCAACGCCAACGCATAGTCGCCGCCCTGTTTCACGATCTGTTCCGCGATCGAGCGTTGGCAATTGAGCGCGTCGACGGTTACGATCGTCCCTTTCAGCGACAGCATTTCCAGCAGCTTTGGCACGGCCGTGATCTCGTTCGACTTCACGTCGGTGGCGATTTGCGCCATCACCAAGCGTTGCTCGCAACCCCAAGCGCTGACCATGTGCAGGGGCGACTTGCCGCTGGCTTTGTCGAACGAACGGCGCAACACTTTGCCGTCTATCGCGATAACACCCTGACATTGCGTCGAAAACTTCGTCATGAAGCGCTGAAACACGGCTCGGAACCGATCCGGATCAAGTCGGCGAAACAGCCGGCTGAAGGTGTCGTGGCTGGGCAATCCGTTGGCGAGTTTGAGGAAACCGCGCAAATAGGATTCCTTCGACTTCGCAAACAACGCCATGTCGACGGCGCCCTGACCACCGCACAGAACCGCGCAAAACGCGATGATCAAGAGTTCATGGAAATCGTGAAGAGCGGCGTTCCCACTTCGAGGGTCTTCCAACTCTTCCCAGCAGGTCCGCAAACTCCTCCAAAATCGTCTCCCGAAGCATGATTCGCATGCCCCCGGGTAAAATCCATCAAGCCCCACACGCGCAAGTCCCGGAAATTTCCTCAAGCTTTTTCAAATGCGATTCCCCTGGGACGCGGCCATTTTCCAGTTGACAGGCCGCCCGCCGAGGCAACATAAGCCGTGATCCGCGCCTCGGCCGGACCGAGGCGTTTTCGTCCACGGGCCTTGCTCGACGGACGTCAGGGGGAGTGTCCCGAGCGGCAAAGGGGGCGGACTGTAAATCCGCTGGCTAAGCCTTCGTAGGTTCGAAGTCCTACCTCCCCCACCATTTCCTCTCTCTGTCTTTTTAAACTGTTGGAACAGCACGTAAACATTTTTGGGTGCGGGGACGCATTCGCGAGGTGCGGGGATAGATTGTTCGCAACTCGTTCTCGCTACGACCGCGACCGACGCGTCGGGCGCATCCCGCCGTTGGAGCGGCTTCCCGCGGAATCGGTCTTAACAGCTTCGTCTGCGCCCGGACCATCAGGGGGTTCGCTTGAGAGCTTGTCCATAGCCGAGCCTGCAAGCTTGCTTCGGTTCGCCTTGCGTGTGTAGAGCGACGCCATGCCGCCGCCGCGCCAACCAAACAGCGCCTCGAGCTCATGCGTCGTGGCTCCTTCGTTTGCGAGCCGCGTCGCCAGCGCTTTTCGGAGCCCGTGCGCGGAGCCCGGACAGCCCGCCTCCTGACAGATCTCGCGAAACCAATTGCCGAAGGACTCCTTCATCATCGGGTTTCCTCGTTCGCCGACGATGAACGCCAGATCCCCTGTCGGTCCCGCCTTCAACGTCTGGATGAGCTCGGGCAACATCCGAATGTAGACGGTCTCACCGGTCTTCTCGGTGCAAACGATAAAATTGTCGCCCTTGTTGTGCTGCCGCCCAACCTTCACCGCGTCGCCACGCCTGAGCCCGGTGAAGTAAAGGACGTCGAAGGCGACCCGCTCGCGCGTACCAACTGGCCAACGCTTCCGGAAGCGCTCAATCTCGTCGTCCGACCACACTGCATGGCCCTCGGTCCTCGGCTTGACGACCCGAATCCCGAGCGTTGGGTCAGCCTTGACGATCTCGGCATCCACCGCCCACTCGAACAATCCTCTCATCGTGTCGACGAAGTGCCGGGCCATCGAGGGCGTGGTCGATCGGCGGTCACGCCCCTCGACGATCTTCTTTCGCGTGATCTCGGCGAAAGGAACGTCGCCGGCGGTCCCCAGCACCGCTCGCATGATGTTCTCGCGCTGCCTGCGCGTCGCCAGCGAAAGTCCGGCCCAAGCGCCGGTCTCTCTGTAGCGGCTCCAGAGCCAGGCGAGTGTCCCTGAACTCGCCTTATGCGCGCTCCCTTCGGCGTACTTTGCAACAGCAGCCCGATATTCGGTCATGAAATCCGCCGAGCCGAATGCAGAGCGAATTCGCACGCGCGGGCCGGAGCCGACCCGGACGTACCAGACGAACTTGCCGTGTCTGGTTCGCTCCGCGCTGCAGGTAGGGAGGGCGGGGACGGGGCATATCAGAATAGGCTCACTTAGAGGACGTATTCACGCGGCTTCTTGCCCTTGTGAGCAGCCTCATCCCTGTCTTCGCGGAACGGGACAAAGCAAATGGTTCCATCAGGGGTCAGATGGACAGCAAAGCCTCCACCCGCCTGCTTCACGGCGCGTATGGTGGCGGTCGTGCAATCCGACTTGGGTCGAAGCAGCGGGCCACACCCCATCCGGCGCTCCTGTGCAACCGGATTGATGGTTGACACTTTGGACCGGATACATGGTTGACACTTTTGGCCACTTACGCGGCCGGCTGTTGCTGCTGCTCTTCCTGTGGGATTGTGGGCAACGCCTCAGCGTTGTCCACAAGTCCACAGGCGGGCGGCCGCGACAATTTCCGGCGGCGAAGGCGGCCGCTTTTGTCGAGGAATCCGAGTTCGACGTCGGCGTAGCGAACCCGCAATTCGCCCGCCTCGGTCTCCTCGATCGCCACGGGCTCGCCGACCAGGGCCTCGCTGACGAAGATCAGGTCGCCGGCCCATTTGATCACGCCGTTCGAGCGCACGCGCCGCACGGCGCAGTCGTCCGGATAATCGGGCTCGCGCAGGGCGCAAGGATAAGCGCGATCGGAGGCGCGATAGAGCGCCGCCGGCGTCTCGAAATCCAAGGCCTCGTGCGGCCGTTCGTGGTTGTAGACGGCGCGGAACTCGTCGAAGCGGCGCTGCTGCTCGGCGAGCGTGGCCGCCGGCGGGTCGGCGGCGTCCGCCTTCAGGGTCCGGTGCATGCGCTCGTGGCGGCCGTTCTGCGTCGGTTTGCCCGGCTCGATCCGTTCGGGGCGCACGCCGAGCTTGATCCACCACACCGCAAGCCGCGACAGCCCGCCTGCGCCGACCGACGCGAACGGCGGCCCATTGTCCGAGCGGATCGCAAGCGGCAACCCGAACTCGCAGAACGCCGCGTCGAACACCGGGCGCACGTGCTCCCCGTCGGTCTGCGCCACCGCCTGGCAGCGCAAGAGATAGCGGCTCATCGCGTCGCTGATCGTCAGCGGATCGCAGCGCTGGCGGTCGCCCGTCATAAACCAGCCCTTGAAGTCGGCGCACCACACCGCGTTGAGCCCGTCGGCGGCCAGGAACGGCGAAGAAAAGGGCGGACACCGCCTGCGCGGCCGACGCGATTGGGTCAGCCCCTCCTTGCGCAGCCAGTCGCCGATCGTGCTGAGCGCCGGCGGCGCGACATCCGGCAAGCGGTCGGCGAGCGTCCCCGTTGCGATCCAACAGGCAGACGACATGGGTCTGGCTCGCCCAATCAAAACCAACAAACCATTCGATATCCTCAGTCATGACCCGCCTCCTTCGGCTTCGGGCCGCCACGACTCCGGTCGATCCCTGTACTGGCGCTCGAAGCGCGACCTCCTAACGGACCTTAAGTCGCAGCCAACCCGAGGGGGCGCATGTCCTTCCCAGGCGCTCAAAGCGCAGGGAGCCTTGGGCCGCTCCCCAAGGGCTGGCCCGAACCGATCAGCCTACCAAGGCCTCTCGGATATCGTTACTGGTACAGGGAGCCCGCGCGACTTGAGTCGTGTGAATGCGGCGGCTTCATCGAGAGTGTCCAATGATCGCGTTGATGGGCGCTATCGCGCCGCTCTTCGCCCACGATCGCTCGCCGAAGCCAGCCGTCCAGGCGGCCCTCGCCGGGCGTGACATCCACGACGACAATGTTCATTGTTCAGCCGCCTTAAAAGCCAACGGCGGAGGCCGAGGCCCCCGCCGCCGTATTGTCTTCCTGCCCAGGGACCGCCTCCATTCGGGGACGGTCGCCACGGTGGGCATGCGAGGAAATTAGGCGGTCAATCCAAGTACGTGGCCCGTGCTGAGGCTGGTTAGTAGCGTCGCGTGGACGCCCACAAACCCAACCAAGGCGTCGCTTGCACTCAAGGCAAGAGAGGCGTTCGCATGATCAAAGACGAACGTATCTCCCGTAAAAGCTCCCGTAGTGGGGGTGAAAAATCCCGCTTCGTGCGCCCCAAGGGTAAGCAGCGCAGCGGCAACACCGGCTGCGACATTGCCAGGGTCAGCGATAGGAGTCGCGTCGAACGTTGATACATTGTCTCCTTTGAAGAGGAGGGTATCGCCGGTTGTTATGACGGACGTGGTGCCCCCCGCCGTTCCGATTAAAGCGAAGGGTGCAGGAGTATCCGACGTGCCACTTAGGGTGCCCAGAGCCGTTCCGTTTGGCGCAGTGTTCACGTAGGCATGGTTGGGTGTATGGGGTGCGTCGTTAATAGAATACGCGCCTGAGCCAAAATTGAAGGTGGCCGTATTGAGGGGGTCGTTAACCCCGCTTCCGACGGCGGTATCGTGGACGAACGTAAACGTTTGGAATTTGCCGCCCGTTGTAAGATCACTGCCGAAATTGCCAAGCGTGAACGTGTCAGCCTGGTTGCCGGAACTGCTTCTGTCCGCCACGATGGCGTTCGGCCCGTTGAGTCCGCTGAAATCGAATGTCACCCCAGTGTTGTTATTATCAAAGAAGGTTGAGTCGCCGACGAGCGCCCCCGTTCCGGGTGTCGGAGTGTCCAACGTGACCAGGCCATTGTCATCAAAAGTCAGCTGGGAATTCGTGGCGCCCAAGCTGAGATGCACAGTGGCATACTCATTGTTAACGTCATTTATTAGTAACCCGGGGCCGGTTGGAGCCCCCGTGGCGTCGACCCCGTTGGCACTGAGGCTGAGAGTCAAGGTCGTGGCGGTCGGCGTCATGAGGTTGTCGGTAATGGTTAGGACCCGCGCCCTCGGAATCGGTATTGTCGACTGTTAGGTGGGTCAGCGCATTGTCAACGATCGCGTTGGGCCCAGTAACCGCATTGTCTGGCCCAGTAAAATCACCGCTGAGCCCATTCAGCACGACAGTCGTGATCGTGCCCGCCGCTGTCGTGCTGGCTCCGTTGTTGTCAGTGATCGTGACGATACCGTCAGCACTGGGAGAGGTCTCGGTTTGCGTGATCGAGACGCTCGTCGTCCCGGTTCCGCCGTTGACGACGATGCCGCCGTCATTTGGGCCTATCAGATTGTTTTCAATGATGGTGATGACCGAACCGCCATTGACGGTCAGAGGACTGCCGGCGCTCGTACCGAAAGTGGTGGTGTCCGTGATATTGACCGCCGTCGTAGGATCAACCGTCACGTTGTCGGCGAAAGAGAGGTTACCGCCGCTGTTGATGTTCAGCGTCGTCAAGCCAACCCAGTCCCCCATAGCGCCCCCAGCCGTCATAGCGCCCCCAGCCGAAACCCCAGCCGTAAAGTTGCCATGGACGGCTTCAGTCGCAACTGCGCCAAAGGCAGTGTTGGCATCGATATTGACGGTCTGAACGCCGGAAACTTTGTTTGTGGGAAGGTTCGTGGGGTCGATTTCGCCGAGGGTTCCGTTGCCCGTAATGTTAAAGATCTGGCCGGTGGTGCCGGCAGCGGCCGTGATGGTGTCGCCGGGCGTCCAGGTCGCGCCCGCGCCGCCAAAGGTGCCGTTTACGGTGGAGTTGCTCGCGTTAAGAGGGACGGTATCCATCCCTGTCGTGAGGGTTATTACCGGGCCGGAGGGAATGACTTCCCCCTGCAGCGGCGTATGCGTCGGCAAAGCGCCGATCGGCACGCCGGCTACGTAGGCGCCCTCGCCATTGAGTATGAGCGCATTGTAGGTTGCGTTCTCCACGCTGTTGAAGGTCGTGCTCGGCAAGCTCGGCGGCAGGTTGATGTTACTGATCGGCGTCGGGTTCAGAAGCGCAGTGCCGATCGCGTCGCCGAATGCGGCGCCATAAGCCGCCTGCGTGATGGTCGCCCCCGTCGGGGGATTGTTCGTGTAAAAGGTCAACCAGTTGGAGACCCACCCGGCGATCGCATTCGCGTTCAAGCCGGTGAGCGTGGCGACGGCCGACGCAAACGCTGCCGGACTCAGACCGACATAGTTGGTATTGAAGGCGGCGTTGGTGGAAAGGGCCTCACCCAGGGATTGCGCTGCAAAAACCGTTGGATTGAAGCCGTGAATAAGAGCATAATTGACTTGCGGCGGCAGAAACTGCGTCGTGAACCGTCCGAGGGTGTTCGGCGCATATGAGCCTGAGGTTGGAAAGTGCCGTCACAGTCGCGCCTTCCATGTATGCGCTGTCGGCCATCGCGATCTGCGCCAGGGATATCTGACTGGAGAGCAATTGAGCGGCGTAGGAATAAACGGTCGGCCCGCCGGGCGTCGCCGCATTGATCGCCGCCGCCTCGGACGCCGCCGCGGCCGGGTCCATGAAGAATCCGATGCCCTCTTGCAGTGCCTCGATATCGGTGACGGTCACTGGAAGGATGTTGAGTGCCATGAGTGCGTCTCCTCGTTAGGTTAACCCCTGTCACAGGCCGCAGTGGATGTCCCCGCCACGCCCGCGCGAATCTCTGTAGAGCATATGCCATACACTGCGTCAAGCGAGTTCCATACCCTACGTTAAGCGAGGTCATTGTCCGCTCAGGGCTCGGAAGAGAGGTTAACGGATGTAAGCAAGGACTCGGAAGTGAAGTTAACGCACCCTCACAGCCGAGCACTCTCACGCTTTGAGCCGAGACTACACTTGGACCAGACTTTCCTGACGCTGCGTCAGGGCGCCTCGCGCCGCCCTTTCTTGCCGGCCGCGCCCCGCTCGAACTTGCGGCGACGACGGACGGCGCAACGAGCCTCGTGCGCGCGTGCGCTACGGCATTCACAACATCTCAAGCCGCGGGGGAGAAAGGCGGCGGCGCTTTTCCTCCCCCGCGAAGTGGGGGAGGGGGACCGGCCGTGTACGATCTGGTAAGATCGCTGACGGATTGGACCGGATACATCGTTGACAGGTCTATTGCACGGCGAGGAGGGCCCCGCCGATGCCTTGGAGTGAGACCTGCGCGATGGACGAGCGGATGCGATTTGTGATTGCGGCGCGTGAGGACGAGGCGGTGATGACGGAGGTTTGCGCCGCGTTCGGGATCAGCCGCCAGACCGGCTACAAATGGCTGGCGCGCTATGCGGCGGAAGGCGCGGAGGGGTTGAAGGAGCGCAGCCGCGCGCCGATCCGCCATGGGCGGGCGCGCGACGAGGAGCTGGTGGCGGCGGCGCTGGCGCTGCGCGAGCGGCATCCGACCTGGGGTCCCAAGAAGCTGCGCAGGACGCTCGCCGACCGCTTGCCGGATGTCGCGCCGCCGGCGCTCAGCACGATCGGCGACTGGCTGCGCAAGGAGGGGCTGACCCAATCGCGTCGGCCGCGCAGGCGGTGTCCGCCCTTTTCTTCGCCGTTCCTGGCCGCCGACGGGCCCAACGCGGTGTGGTGCGCCGACTTCAAGGGCTGGTTTATGACGGGCGACCGCCAGCGCTGCGATCCGCTGACGATCAGCGACGCGATGAGCCGCTATCTCTTGCGCTGCCAGGCGGTGGCGCAGACCGACGGGGAGCACGTGCGCCCGGTGTTCGACGCGGCGTTCTGCGAGTTCGGGTTGCCGCTTGCGATCCGCTCGGACAATGGGCCGCCGTTCGCGTCGGTCGGCGCAGGCGGGCTGTCGCGGCTTGCGGTGTGGTGGATCAAGCTCGGCGTGCGCCCCGAACGGATCGAGCCGGGCAAACCGACGCAGAACGGCCGCCACGAGCGCATGCACCGGACCCTGAAGGCGGACGCCGCCGACCCGCCGGCGGCCACGCTCGCCGAGCAGCAGCGCCGCTTCGACGAGTTCCGCGCCGTCTACAACCACGAACGGCCGCACGAGGCCTTGGATTTCGAGACGCCGGCGGCGCTCTATCGCGCCTCCGATCGCGCTTATCCTTGCGCCCTGCGCGAGCCCGATTATCCGGACGACTGCGCCGTGCGGCGCGTGCGCTCGAACGGCGTGATCAAATGGGCCGGCGACCTGATCTTCGTCAGCGAGGCCCTGGTCGGCGAGCCCGTGGCGATCGAGGAGACCGAGGCGGGCGAATTGCGGGTTCGCTACGCCGACGTCGAACTCGGATTCCTCGACAAAAGCGGCCGCCTTCGCCGCCGGAAATTGTCGCGGCCGCCCGCCTGTGGACTTGTGGACAACGCTGAGGCGTTGCCCACAACCCCACAGGAAGAGCAGCAGCAACAGCCGGCCGCGTAAGTGGCCAAAAGTGTCAACCATGTATCCGGTCCAAAGTGTCAACCATCAATCCGGTTGCACAGCCGAAGGCCGGTGGAGGGGGCCCGCCGCGCCGCAGCCGACCGGAGGGATCGCGCCGGCGGTCATGGCCAGGGCGATTGCTTCGGATTGGCGCTGCCTTGCCCCCTGCACGATGCTTGCCCCCTCCACCATGCTTCGCATGGTCCCCCTCCCCGCTTCGCAGGGGAGGATGTCGGCGGCGCTTTTCCTTCCCCGCTCGCGGAGAAGGGAAACGCGCCGACCGGACCGGCGCGCCGGGCCCGATCAAGGCAGCGCGATCGGTTCCTCGCGGTCCCATTGCACGTCATAGCCGGCGAAGTCGTCGCGGCCGGCGCGCGTCAGGCGCCGTGCGCTTCTGCCGCTGACGGAGAGAATCCGCAGCTCATGGTAGGGAGCGGCGCCGCCGCCGACCTTGGCGTTTCCGACGCCCTCGGCGTCGGGGCCGAACCGAATCGGCCACCACGACGCCCAATAGTTATTCGGAGGCCCCGACCAGGGAACCAGGCGAAACGAGACGTCGTCTCTTTGCAGCCAGACGCGTGCGATCGTCGGGCTGAGGATGTCGCTCGACCGCCAGCGCAATCGGCTCGGCAGGTCCAACTTCAAGAGGATTTGCGTGGGCGGGTTCAGACCCGCGGCGAGATCTTCGGCGACCAGGCGCCGCATGCTGTCGCGGATGAATTTCTCGTTGGCGGTTATTTCGACCTGGACGCGGTTGTAGCCGAGGGAGAACAGCGCGCCGATCGCAATCGCAAGCGCGACCGCGCCGCTCCATAGGCGCGCGCGCAAGGGCGGAGCCGCGGCCCACAGCAGGGCGGCCACGAAAGCGAGCAGCAGAACCGGACTCGTCAGCTGATAGATCATCGGCCAACGCGTTCCCGGCGTCCAGGTGTCCGAGCCGCTCTCCAGCGCAATTGTCGGCGCCGCAATGCACGCCACGACGACGAGCACGTCCACGAGCCCTCGCCCGCCGACGCCCGGCGCCGCCGCGGCTGCGCGGCGCTCGCGCCATTGCAGGGCGAGAAACGCAACGGCGCCGCAAACGGCCGCCGCGGCGATGAACGCGAGGCGATGGGGCGAGGTGACGACACTGTTGTAGAAGAAGGCGAGATCGCGGGTCCAGACGCCCTCTCGCAGCGACTGCAGCAGCGCCGCGCCGCTGAAACGGGAGGATACGGCGGGCGCGAACGGCCCCATCGTCGTCTGCCAGAGCAGGAAAAACAATCCGAACAACACAAGATAAGGAAGGGTATCGAGAACGGCGGCGCGGGCGCGCTCGAGGACGGAATGCAACGCGTCGAGACCGGGCGCGGGCGCCCGCCGAAACGCCAGGTAGCCGATGGCGAGAACGGCGCCGCATTGGATCGTGTAGGTCGCGAACGCGACGAACCACAGGACGATGGAAATGGCGTAGAGGCGGTAGCTCCGCCGGCCCTCCTCGACGAAGCGCGCATAGGCGGCCACGCTGAGCAGCGAAGCCGCGAGAGCTCCCTGGAAATTCCAGACGATTTGCTCGGTGTAACGATTGGCCATCCAGAACACGCTCACCATCGCAACGCCGAGCGCGAAGGCGCGCGCCCGGCGGCCCGCGACTGTCACCGACCATGCAATAGGCGGCAAACGCCAGCAGGGCGGCAATGGCGTAGCGCAGCGCCAGCAGGCCGGCGTCAAACCCCAGGATGATTGGGCGCGCGGCGATGTACCACCAGGGAGACAAGGGATTGCGGTGATCGATCGCCCAAAACAGCCGGGCGGCTTCGGCGCCGCGGCCGCGTTGCAGCATGTCGATCCAATTGTTGTCCTCGCCGATGGGGAAGACGTCGAACCCGACGCCGAAGCCGAGCGCCCCGAGCGTCGCGATGACGAGGAGGAGCGCGGCGAGAGCCGCCAGAATATAAGCGCTGTCGAGAACGACCGCCGTCCGCAGCCAACCCAGCGTCGAAAGCTTAGTGGCCGGGGGGCGAAACTGCATGCGTCAGGTCCTGGGCTTGCGGGGAAGATAGGCCAAATAGCGAAATGGAACTGGCCCGGGCCGCGACGGGCGCGCGGGCAAAATATCTCGGGGATCCACGATGTCACTTCGCGACTTACCCAAGGCAGAAATTCAGAAACGCATCGATCGCATTCGCTGGTATCACGAGTTCGACTTCGGGGACGGATTGCGCGCCGAAATCAAGACGCCCGACGCGCGCGAAACGGCCAGGCGAACCAATCAACGAGCGGCGCCGAAGAGATCCTGCATCGTCGCCGCCAGACGGCCGATTACCGGATCATCTTCCGAAATGTCCAAGGCCGCAAGGTCACGCCCGACCCTTTCGCCCAAAGCAAGCAGGGGTTTCACCTCGATGAACTGCGCGATCAGGCTCTCGACCGCCGTGGCATAGGCCTCTGCGCTGAAAGTTTTCGTTGCCCATTCCTTCGCTTTCGCGCTGGTCTCGCGACGAAGCGTCTCGCTCGACACGAGACGCTCGAGCACCTCGACCAGCGCCTGAACCTCGACTGAACGCGGCACCTTGAAGACGAGATCATCGGGAAGATCCGAATAGAATCCCGCATCGGCAACGATGATTGGTCGCCCGGACTTCATGCCCTCGATCGCCGAGGCGGAGGCTCCCTCGAGAATCGGCTTGCGAAGGCACGACAATATATCGGCGCGCTCGAGTTCGGCGGTGAGCGTCTCATCGTCGACTTCGCCGAGAAAATCGACTCGCGAAAGCCCGACCTGCTTGCAAAGCGCCGATAAGCGCGCCCTCTCACTTGGCGAGATCATGCCGACGAGCCGGTAACGGCATCGCTCCTTGAGCGCGGGCGACGCGGCGATGGCGGCGATGACCGCATCGCAACATTTGTTCGGATTGAGAATGCCTATTGTTGTGATGACGACCTCGTCCCCGTCACCGCGCGTCGGCGACGCGATCCGCCTTCCGTCGAAAAAAAGCGGAGCTACGGATATCGGCCCAGGGCACGATTTGGCGAGGCGATCGACGTAGAACCGAGAATGTGCGAGGGCGGCGCCGCACCGCCTTGCCAGCCATTCTGTCATGGGCAGCGCCTCGGCGATCTCATGTACTGCGGCCTCGTTTCGCCACGCCCGGTCCGCGACCGCGAGGGCAGACTCGCCATAGGTGAGCCGCACCTCTCGCTGGTGCACAGCTTCGCCTAGCCCGTTGAGTGCGACCCATTGGTTGAAAAAATCGTACAAGTAAAAATCATGGAATATCCCGAGGCATGGCGCGGCGTCGATATAAGCGAGCACTCCGGCATGCAACAAATAGTGATCGCCGATATTGAGCACGATGGCGTCGCTCTGCGCATCGAGTTCACGCGCTGAAAGTTCGTGCCACCACGACACTGCACATCGGGTCGGCAAGGTCGGAGCGCGATCGCTCGCGTCGCGCTCGCTCCTCACGATCGTCACCGCGTGACCGCGTTCGCTCAGGATTTGCGTCGCTGCCGCACTCACGCGGGCAATGGCGGAGCGGCTGTTGAAAGGGGTGAACCAGGCAATTCTCATGACTTGGCGTGCGCCGCTGCTCGCGAATTCGTCCGGCAGAAGAGGATGTTGACGGACTCGACGGCCGTCAAGTCCTGGTGACGAACGCGATTGCATTCGCCGGAGAGTTCGTCAATCGCGTAAGCCTCGAGGCCGTGCATGTGGAATGCCTCAAACCACGCATCCGGTGTGATCTGCGCTCGCCTCAGATGCGCGGGGCCGAATTCAGCGATGATCGCGAGATCCGGGTTCTCGCGCAGGATCCGTGCCATCCCGGCGAGGACGTCGAGCTCGGCTCCCTCAACGTCAATCTTGACCACATCAACCCGTGCGCCTGTGGGCAAAACATCGTCGAGCCAAACGACATCGACCTCGATCCGTTGTACTCCCCGGTCCGAGCCCACTGTCGCAGGTTCAAGGAGCGAACTGTGCCCGAGCACGGTCGCCACATGAAACGCACGACGTTCCGGGCGCGCCCCGCATGCCAGACGTTGCGCCTCGACACGATCGCCGAGCCCGCCGATCGCCAGCGCCCGAATCAGCAGGTCGAATGTGATTGGGGTAGGTTCGAGCGCAATTACGCGACCCTGCGGACCGACAGCACGGGCTCCCGCGAGCGTGAGCAGCCCAATATGCGCCCCGACGTCGACGAACATCATGCCCGAGACCAGCAACCTCTTGAGCAACCTCCGCGTTCCGGGCTCCAGCCCTTGCGGCCCGGCATCGCAAAGCATGAGCAGTAGCGTGGTGTCTGAGCGCGGTACGAGGACGAAACCGTCGGCAGTTCGCACCGCGACGGTGGAGTCATCAACTTCGATTGGCGTGCGAACCCTGAGTGACAGCTCTTCCAATCTTGTTTCGACTGAAGCAACTCTGGCAGCGAGACCGGCCGTATGAGAGTCAATTCTGGCGGCGAGATCGACGGTATGCCGACTAGCGTCGCTTCGGAACGCACCGAGCGTCTCGCCGAGCGTCTCAATAGTCCACTGGGCGCGGTCGATCTTCTGCTGAATGTCGTCGACCAGAAAGAACCGAAATAACCTTGCCGGCCGCCGGAACGGAGCAACCAGCAAGCGCGCGGCGCGACCAATCGGACGTGGAGCAGCGGAAAAAGTCCGGGCGTTGTACTTGGCAAGCGCCGCCTGCGCCGCTTCGCGCTGGGCCTCGGCTTCGGCGAGCGCCGCTCGCGCCGCGTCGCGCTGGTCCTCGGCTTCGGCAAGCGCGGCGTCGCGCTGCTCTGATGTAGCCCGCTCCCGCAAGGTCGCTTGTAAGACGTTGTCGATGCCTTGACGATCGACGTACGCTGACGATGCGATCTCCGGGAGTTCCGCATCGCTTGCAACACCAAGCAAGTAAGGCGCCTGGGCCAAGCCGCCGCTCGCCTCTAAATATTCTTGCGATCCCCGTTCGTAGCTACGGCAGAGACCACGGTCAGCCGCCGCAATCAACGAACCGGGAAGCGATTGTTGGCGCAAGAGGACAACGTGAGCAAAGTGCGCATGCAAGAAAGCCTCGAACTCCTGTTCCGTCGATTCCATCAATTTAGAGTCATTGAACAGCTCGCCTCGCGCGCCGTTTCGGTTGGGAGTGCTCGCAATGAATTGCCCGCCCGGGCGCAGAACGCGGCGGACTTCGGACGCGAAGCGCGAGTGCTCCCGAATGTGCTCCATAGTCTCGAAAGAGACGACCGCATCCACCGACGCGTCGTCGAGCGGCAAATCGAGCGCGCTCCCCTGGACAAAGCGCAAGTTCCTCGCGCTGTAGGCCTGCTGAGCATGCAGGACCGATCCCGGATCGATCTCAACTCCTACGACGCTTCTGGCCACGTTCGCGAGAATTGCGGAGCCGTAGCCCTCGCCTGAGGCGACGTCGAGAACGTCGAGCCCTTGGCACAGGTCACGAGCCAGGCAGTACCGATGCAGATGTTCGAACTCGAGGCCGTCGCTCGCCGTCGTCATGCGCTCGCCCGTGAACTCCAGAGCCCTTTCCAGAAATGGTCGACTGAAGATTCCGTTGGTTGTGTTCGCTTTCGCCACTTCTGTTCTCGTTCGACTAAGAGCGCTGCCCAGTGCGGATATAGTTATGCTGGGCGCTGACCCGCGCCATTTCACGGTTTAGGTCAACTTTCCGGTCGTGTCGATCGGCTCGGCCAGCGCGCAACAGGGTCAAAATCATTCCCACTCGATTGGGCTGAACGCGCTAAATGTCCTCGATCTCGCGTCGCGCCCGCTCGAGCAGATCGCGCAGCTTGCCGGCCTGCTCTGCGTCCAGCGCGCCCTTGCGCATCTTGGCGAACAGCGCGCTGCGGAAGGCCTGTATCGCCTCGCCGATCGCCTGCTCGCCGATCGGCGCGGCGGCCTCCTCGAGCTGGGCGTTGATCGCATTCAGCTCGGCCCGCTGCTCTTCGAGCCACGCCCGCCCTGCCTCCGTGACCGCGAAGCGCCGCCGCGGCCCGTGCGAAGAGGAGGAGACGAAGCCCGCTTCCGCCAGCTGCTGCAAGATCGGATAGATCGAGCCCGGGCTCGGGCTGTAGGAGCCCGGAAGCGCGCCTTCAGCAACCGGATGATGTCGTAGCCGTGCCGCGGCTGTTCGGCGATGAGGCCGAGAACGACGAGGCGCAGCGCGCCCGAATTGAACATGCGGCCGCCGCGCCAACGCGCGAACGGCCCTTCCCGATGGCGGCCGAACAGCCCGCGGAAGGCGGCGCGCGGCCCGAACGCGTCTTCGCTTGTTTGGTCGCCGGGCGGAGCGAGAGGGAACGGCGGGCGCATCCAACGAATCCAATTCCGGCGCAATCCGGTTCACACTGTAGCGGCTGCCCTGCGCCGCTGCAAAGTTCGGTCGCCACGGCTTGTGGGCGCGGCCGATGGCCGCGCCCGCCGCGCTCGCTGCGCGCGGCTACAGCGCGCCCTTGGGCGAGCGACGGTTAATTCGGCTCGTCCGGGCTGTTCGGCGTGTTGCGCTCGGCCATGAAGCGGTCGAACGCTTCCCTGTCGCGCGCCTCCCGCTGCTTGCGCTCGAACTCGTCAAGGCTTTGGCGTCCTCGTCGAGCTGTTGCAGGATTTCGCGCCGGCGCTCTTCGAAAGCGCTGTTGCGGGTCGAAGCGCCGCGCCGGCGGCCGCCCCAGGCGCCGCGATTCCAGGCGTCGCGGCTGAAGGCGCAGCCGCCGGTCCGGCTGGCTAAGCGCCACAGGAGAAAGGCGAGCGCGGCGATTCCGAGCGGCGGGAAGATCCAGAAGGCCGCGACGACGATCAGGATCTTCAGCGGAAGCGGTGGGCCGAAGCGATGGGAGGACCATCGCCAGTTTTCGAATTCGTGCGCGAAAGCGCCGGGATGGCCGGCGGGCTGGGTTGCAAAACCTGACATGGCTGAACCTCTCTAATTTTGTCATCCGATATATCGGACAAGCGACGATATATCGTACGCAAGGTCGAGGAACCGAAATTTTCGCGAGCTGCGGACTTCGGAACTCGGCCCCTCCGCCGGGCGGAGCCAGTCATCGAGCGATCCGCCTCCTCCGACATGCTTCGCGTGGTCCTCCCTGCTCCGCGGTTCCGCGAAGCGCGGGGGACGATCATCGGGCCGGTCGGCTCTGAGTCCTCTCCGATGCGACCCTCGCGGCCCCTAATTGCGCGCCGCCGCCGCGCGCCGGGAGAACGCCGCGACCAGGGCCTTGAGCTCCGGCTCCCGGATCAGCGAAACGGCTCGGTTCGGGGCGACCCACTGAGCCACGCGCTGCTCGCGCTCGGGCCAGACCTCGCTTTGCCGCTTCACCAGCAGCGGATAGACCTTGACCTCGCAGCTCACGCTAATTCCAGTCTCGTCGAGCAGTTTGTCGTAAGTGAAGAGGCCGATCGACCTCCCTCCAATGCTCCCCCGTACGCCAGCCTCTTCGAAGGCCTCGCGGGCCGCCGATTTCGGCGGTTTCAGCCCCTTGATCGGCCAGCCCTTCGGGATGATCCATCGTCTCGACTGGCGCGTGGTGACGAGAAGGATCTCAATCGCCGCTTCGGGCGTGAACCGATAGGGGAGCGCGCCGTACTGCAGGCGAACCGCGGGCTTGGCCTTCCGTTTGCGTGGCTTCTGGCGAATCTCTCTGCTCCCGGCTGGTTCTTGTTGTCTATGTTGACATGCGTACCGCCTCGGTGAGGCATGGGCAATCCGGCAAACTGCCGCAGAGAGACAACACTTACACCTTATCGGGTTCGAGACGATTTTTTCGATTGCGGGCCATTCGCAGGCGTGAAAATGCCGAGCAGGCGCTCGGCGGCCTCGAGGACCTTCGGGTCCAGCGGCCGCGGGTCCAGGGAAACGTTTTTGGAAAGGCGGTCGGCCACGATGCGCAAGGCGGCCAGCCGGCCATACGGCTTGTCGTTGGCTGGAATGAGGTGCCAGGGCGCGCGACGGGTCGAGGTCTTCTCCATCATGTCCTCGATCGCCATTTCGTAGTCCTTCCAGCGGGTCCGGTTGCGGAAATCCTCGTAGGACAGCTTCCAGCGCTTCAGCGGGTCGGTCAGCCGATTGCGGAACCGCCCATCTGCTCCTCCGGCGTGATGTGCAGGAAGAGCTTCACCAGCCGCGTCTCGTCGGTAAGGAGTATGCGCTCGAAGTCGTTGATCTCGTCGTAGGCCCTGCGCCATTCGGCCGGCGTGGCGAAGCCTTCCACGCGCTCGACCAGCACGCGGCCGTACCAGGACCGGTCGAACACGACGATCTGGCCGTGCTGCGGCAGGCGTTCCCAAAAGCGCTGCAGGTAATGCAGCGATCTCTCGCGCTCGGTCGGCGAGGCAATCGTGTGCACCTTGAAGCTGCGAGGATCGAGCGCCCAGCCGAGCCGCCGGACGACGCCGCCCTTGCCCGCCGTGTCCCAGCCCTCGAGGACGACGACGGCGCGGTTGGGCGTCCCCAGATAGGCCTGCTGGACGCGTTGCAGCATCTCCTGCAACTCGACCAGCCGGCGCTCGTAGTCGGCGAAGTCCACCTTCGGGAAACGCTGGATGTCGGCCAAGCTCGGGCGTCACGCGACGACGAAGTCGGCGGTTTTCATGGCTCGGCGCCTCGAATTGAAACGCCAGCGACAATGCGGGGTTTGGCGTCCGACGGCAAGACCGAATGCGGCATGGTACCGCCGGTTCGGCGATGTCATGATCCTCGCATTCGGATCGGAAAGGAATCACGCCGTCTGCGCGATCTACTCCGCCAAGCCCTTATCCCCGCGCGCCGACTGCCGGCGCTTTCCTAACCCGGCTGCAAATTCCAAGCTGCGACCCGGGGACCCTCCCTCTGTCGTGCGACCCCCCCGGGCAGGTGTTCTCGCCGGACGGATCGAGCGTGGCGAAAAAAATCAATTTGAAACACAAAAGCGAATGTCCTTGCCCGTCTTGGCGACGATTGAACAACCTGTGCGGGGCAACGTGAGCACCCGGACGGATGCACGGTCGACGCCCTGCGCTTATGCGAGGTCGGCGCGGATGACCGTTTGGCCGGCATTGAAAGGTGCGCGGTTCCGGATGTGCCCGCCGAATGAGGTTCACGAGATTCGTAGCCGCCTTCCCCAGCTGTAGCGACAACGGTTGGGAGATCCCGGAAAAGCTGACTGTCAGCGATATGGCTTCGCACCGTCGAGGGGACCCCGTTGTAATCGAAGTCGACCGGGCGCCGATCCGCATTCCCATGGAACACGTAATATTCGATCACGTCATGCGGACCAAAACAGATGCCTTCATGCGTCGGTGACGCCGAAGTAGAATCGTCGGTCGCCGGCACGGTCGTATTGATCCCCGACGATGGGTTGCAGCGGCGAGTTCCCGCCAGGGGATAGGCCTCCGTCGGCAGAGAGGATGCGCCGCCGGCTGCGGCAGAGACGTCAGCGGACCGGTAAGAGTTGCCGGTAGCCAACGCTCCAAAGCCCTCCAGGCTCGAGTTGACGGTGCTGTCGTAGCCGGAAAGGTCCTTCGCTCTGTCGCTCGCGCTTCCGAGCAATGCGGGAGCGGTTGACGAGATCATCAGCGAGCCTGCGACCGCGATAGCAGCGGCAAACCCCTTGCATGTCCGCTTCCTCTCGGCCAGCGCGGCCCCGCAGCCCGCGCCCAGCCGAACAACCAGCAAGTCAGACGACGCCTGCTTCAGTCCGTTGAATGTCGATTCGATCGTGAACCGCGTCCGGCCGGGCTTCCCGGAGGCAATTCGTTCCGGGTCGAATAGCTTCCGAAGTATCGATTCTGCGTTAACAGCAAAGACAGGCAAGAAGCGCAGGACCATTGCTCACTCTCTCTATGCGGCCGACGTCCGTGACCGGCGGGAGGCGACGGGTGCGGCGTGCCGAGCCCGTGTTTGCGTCGAAAGGCGCGCCTGACGCTGTTGGATGAGGTCGGTCGTCCCTCCGACGGGCGGCAGTCCTCCTCTTCTCGCAAGCGAGTTGTACCGCGGGTTGTAACGTACGTCAACATCAACGCTTGGTCTCGAAGCGACGGAATTCTGATCGCTAGCGGATGCGAGGGGGTCAGCCGTTGTTCGCGGGTTCTACGGAAGCAACCCATTCCGCGAGATCCTCCTCCGCCCGCGCCGACAGGGCGCGCTTGCGCGCGAGGCCCCGCTCGGGTCCGCGCAGGCGCTTGCCGGTTTCGTCGAGCCGCGGCCCGCCGATCGGAGGGAAAAGGCCGAAATTGACGTTCATTGGCTGGAACGAGCGCGGTCCGGCGTCGATGCTCTCGATGTGGCCGCCGGTGATGTGGTTGATGAGCGCGCCGATCGCCGTCGTCGCCGGCGGCGGCGAGAGCTCCTGCCCGAGCCGCTCGGCGGCGGCGAGACGGCCGGCGATCAGCCCGACCGCCGCGCTTTCGACATAGCCCTCGCAGCCCGTGATCTGGCCGGCGAAGCGCAGGCGCGGTGCGGCCTTGAGTCGCAGGCGCGCATCGAGCAGTTTCGGCGAATTGAGATAGGTGTTGCGGTGGATGCCCCCGAACCGCGCGAATTCGGCGTGCTCGAGGCCGGAGATCATCCGGAAGATGCGGGTCTGCTCGCCGTATTTGAGCTTGGTCTGGAAGCCGACCATGTTGAAGAGCGTGCCGAGCGCGTTGTCCTGCCTGAGCTGCACGACGGCGTAGGGCTTGACCTTGGACGCATGCGCGTTGGTGAGGCCGAACGGCTTCATCGGCCCGTGGCGCAACGTCTCGCGGCCCCGCTCCGCCATCACTTCGATCGGCAGGCAGCCGTCGAAATAGGGCGTTCCCTCGAATTCACGGAACTCGGTCTTCTCCGCCGCGAGGAGCGCGTCGACGAAGGCCTCGTACTGATCGCAGCTCATCGGGCAGTTGACATAGGCCGCCGCGTCGCCGCCCGGGCCCTCCTTGTCGTAGCGCGACTGCATCCAGGCGACGTCCATGTCGATCGAGTCGCGGTGCACGATCGGCGCGATGGCGTCGAAGAAGGCGAGCGCGCCCTCGCCGGTCAGCGCGCCGATCGCCTCGGCCAGCGCGGCGGAGGTCAAGGGGCCGGTCGCGACGATGACGCTGTCCCAATCCTCGGGGGGAAGTCCGGCGATTTCGCCGCGCTCCAGCGCGATCAGCGGATGGGAGAGAACCCTCGCCTCGACCGCCTGCGAGAAGCCGTCCCGGTCGACGGCGAGCGCCCCGCCGGCCGGCACCTGATGGGCGTCGGCGCTCCGCATGACGACCGAGCCCAAAGCCCGCATCTCCCGATGCAGGACGCCGACCGCATTGGTCGAGGCGTCGTCGGAGCGGAACGAGTTGGAGCAGACGAGCTCGGCGAGGCGGCCGGTGCGGTGGGCGGGAGTTTCCCGCAAGGGGCGCATTTCGTGAAGCACGACCCGAGCGCCAGCTTCCGCCGCCTGCCACGCCGCCTCCGAGCCGGCGAGACCGCCGCCGATGACGTGGATGGGACGCATGGCGGCTTCTTCACAAAGCGCGGCCGCAGCGTCAAGCCGGTCGGAAAAAAGAAAAGCAGCCCCCGAATGGGGCCGCCTTCCGCAACGCCGCCCGCGTCGAGCGGCTTTATTCGAATGCGATCACGAGACTTCCTTCATCACCGACTGCCGGACGATGTGCTCGATGTCGCCACGGTGGATGCCGATGTCGCTGAGTTCCCGGTCCGAAAGCTGGCTGAGCTCCCGGACCGCCTCGCGGTAACGCCGGCGCCAAGCGGCGAGCTTCTCGGAAATGGTCTTCAGGGTGGTCATAACTTTCTCCTGTAAACAATCCCTCTTTGCTGCGCTGCAGCATATATCGACTCGGCCGACGCGGCCAGAGGCGCCGGCAGGAGTCAGGAATGCAACATTTGCATAACTGAATTAGCCAAAAGTTCACTTTTTCAGACGGCGGCATGCCTTGTGGCGGAAGACTGGCGTCGTTATGCGGCTTATCCGGTCGGGCACTTAATTCTGGCGGATGTAGATATGTTAATCTTTCATGACGCGGGCCGAGCGCCCGTCACCCCGCCGCTTTCGTCGTTTCGTTCCGCTCGCGGACGAATTACTATACCGCGCGCGCTTGATTTTGGCCGCGAGCGGCGACACAAACTCGCGCATCCGGAGGAGCCCACATGGATAACGTGATCGCCCGCGTCGCCAAGGAGGCGAACCTGTCTCCTGAGGTCGCGCGCAAGGCCGTCGCCCTGTTCGCCGATTTCATCCAGCGCGAAGCCTCCGAGGACGCCGTCAAGGACCTGTTCGAAAAGGCGCCGGAACTGCAGGCGATCATCGCCTCGAGCGCGCCGACCGGCGGCGAGGGCATGGGGTTCTCTCTCAGGGGGCTGATGGGGATCGCGGCCGGCGCAATGGGCGGCGGCGGGCTGATGGCGCTCGGCGGGGAACTCATGGGCCTCGGTCTCAGCATGGATCAGATCCAGATGGTCGGCAGAGAGGTGTTCGCCTACGCGCGCGAGGTCGCGGGCGATCAGACGATCGGCGAGATCACCGCCTCGATTCCGGGCCTATCGCAGTTCATCTGAAGGGAGTTCCGGCATTGAGCGCGGACGCGGCGGTCTTCCCGGCCTGGAGCGAGGCCGATTGGCGCAAGGCCGCCGAGGCGGCGCTGAAGGGCAAGAGCGTCGAGAGCCTGGCGTCCACGACGGCGGATGGAATCCGCATCGAGCCGCTCTACGCGCCGGCGGAGGACCCCCGACCATTGGGCCCGTCAGGACCGTGGCGCATCACGGCGCGCTCGACCATCCCGACCCGCGCGAAGCCAACGCCCAGGCGCTTGACGATCTCGCCGGCGGCGCGGACGGCCTTGCCGTCGTCTTCGCCGGCGCGATCGGCGCCTACGGCCTATCCTCGAGGGAAGGACGTCGCGCGGTCAGGCCTAGATCGGCGTCCGCGCCTACAGTCGCCGCCTGAGCGCGCCGTCGCCGTAGCCCACGCGGCGAGATCCTTCTCGGCCCGCGCCGACAGCGCCCGTTTCCGCGCGAGGCCGCGTAGGCCCTTGCCTGTCTCGTCGAGCCGCGGCTCGCCGATCGGAGGGAAAAGGCGGAAATTGACGTTCATCGGCTGGAACGAGCGCGGTCCGGCGTCGATGCTCTCGATGTGGCCGCCGGTGATGTGGTTGATCAGCGCGCCGATCGCCGTCGTCGCCGGCGGCGGCGAGAACTCCTGCCCGAGCCGCTCGGCGGCGGCGAGGCGGCCGGCGATCAGCCCGACCGCCGCGCTTTCGACATAGCCCTCGCAGCCCGTGATCTGGCCGGCGAAGCGCAGGCGCGGTGCGGCCTTGAGTCGCAGGCGCGCATCGAGCAGTTTCGGCGAATTGAGATAGATGTTGCGGTGGATGCCCCCCAACCGCGCGAATTCGGCGTGCTCGAGGCCGGAGATCATCCGGAAGATGCGGGTCTGCTCGCCGTATTTGAGCTTGGTCTGGAAGCCGACCATGTTGAAGAGCGTGCCGAGCGCGTTGTCCTGCCTGAGCTGCACGACGGCGTAGGGCTTGACCTCGGACGCATGCGCGTTGGTGAGGCCGAACGGCTTCATCGGCCCATGGCGCAACGTCTCGCGGCCGCGCTCCGCCATCACTTCGATCGGCAGGCAGCCGTCGAAATAGGGCGTTCCCTCGAATTCACGGAACTCGGTCTTCTCCGCCGCGAGGAGCGCGTCGACGAAGGCCTCGTACTGCATCGCAGCTCATCGGGCAGTTGACATAGGCCGCCGCGTCGCCGCCCGGGCCCGCCTTGTCGTAGCGCGACTGCATCCCGCGACGTAGATATGTTAATCTTTCATGACGCGGGCCGAGCGCCCGTCACCCCGCCGCTTTCGTCGTTTCGTTCCGCTCGCCGACGAATTACTATGCCGCGTGCGCTTGATTTTGGCCGCGCGAGCGGCGACCTTGCGCGTCCGGAGGAGCCCAAATGGATAACGTGATCGCCCGCGTCGCTACCGCGACAAACGTGTCGCCGGAGGTCGCGCGCAAGGCCGTCGGCCTGCTCGCCGATTTCATCCAGCGCGAAGCCTCCGAGGACGCCGTCAAGGATTTGTTTGAAAAAGCGCCGGAGCTGCAGGCGATCATTGCCTCGAGCGCGCCGACCGGCGGCGAGGGCATGGGGTACGGGCTCAAGGGGCTGATGGGCATCGCGGCCGGCGCGATGGGCGGCGGCGGGCTGATGGACATCGCGGCCGGCGCGATGGGCGGCGGCGGGCTGATGGGCATCGCGGCCGGCGCGATGGGCGGCGGCGGGCTGATGGCGCTCTGCGGGGAACTCATGGACCTCGGTCTCAGCTTGGATCAGATCCAGACGGGCGGCAGAGAGGTGTTCGCCTACGCGCGCGAGGTCGCGGGCGATCAGACGATCGGCGAGATCACCGCCTCGATTCCGGGCCTGTCGCAGTTCATCTGAAGGGAGTTCCGGCATTGAGCGCGGACGCGGCGGTCTTCCCGGCCTGGAGCGAGGCCGATTGGCGCAAGGCCGCCGAGGCGGCGCTGAAGGGCAAGAGCGTCGAGAGCCTGGCGTCCAGGACGGTCGATGGAATTCGCATCGAGCCGCTCTATGCGCCGGCGGACGGCCCCCGGCCGCTGGTCGCGTCGGGACCGTGGCGCGTCGTGGCGCGGCTCGACCATCCCGACCCGCGCGAAGCCAACGTCCAGGCGCTTGATGATCTCGCCGGCGGCGCGGACGGCCTTGCCGTCGTCTTCGCCGGCGCGATCGGGGCCCACGGCTTCGGCTTGAAGAAGTCGGATCCCGCGACCTTGCATGCAGCCTTCGAGGGCGTGCGCTTCGACGCCGGGCCGCGCTTCGAACTCGACCTCGGGCCGAACGGCGCCCCGGAGGCGCTGCGCTTCGCCGCGCTGATCGAGCGCTCGGGCGCGTCCCCTGCCGACTGCGCCGTCTCGTTCGGGCTCGATCCTTTCGCCGCCGCGGCGCATGGGCCGTTCCCGGCCAGCTGGGCGGCGCACGTCAAGCCTCATGTCGACGCGACGCTGTCGCTCCGCGTCAGGAGCTACGCTGGCCCGTTCGTCGTGGCGGACGCGAGAAGCGTTCATGCCGCCGGCGGGGCGCCGAGCCAGGAGCTCGCCTTCGCGCTCGGCGCCGGCGTCAGCCTCCTGCGCGCGCTCGAAGCCGTGCGCGTGCCGGTCGACGAGGCGCGGGGCATGATCGCATTCCGCCTCGCGGCCGACGCGGACGAGTTCGTCACCCTGTCGAAATTCCGCGCGCTTCGCCTGGCCTGGGCGCGGGTCGAGGAGGCCTGCGAGCTCGAACCGCGAAAAGTCCATGTCCAGGCGGAGAGCGCGTGGCGGATGATGACCGCGCGCGATCCTTACGTGAACGTCATGCGCGGGGCGATCGCCGCCTTTTCCGCCGGCCTCGGCGGCGCCGACAGCGTGGCCGTCCTGCCGCACACGCTCGCGGTCGGCCTTCCCGACAGCCTCGCAAGGCGTCTCGCTCGCAACGGCCAGCTCATCCTCCTGCGCGAGTCCAATCTCGGTTTTGTCGCCGATCCGGCGGCGGGGGCGGGCGGATTCGAGGTCTTGACCCGCGCGCTCGTCGACAAAGGCTGGGCGCTCTTCCAGGAGATCGAGGGGCGCGGCGGCTTGCCAGCCGCGCTCGCGAGCGGCGCGTTCCAGCGTGAGGTCGGCGAGAGCGCCGCGGCGCTGAAGCGCGACGCAGCGCGGCTCAAGGCGCCGATCACCGGCGTCAGCGCCCATCCCGATCTCGCCGAGGCGCCCGCTGACGTCGCGCCGGGCGCGCCCGAGCGCGAACCGGTCGCCGCCCCCGCGGGCGCGCTCGCGCCGATGCGGCTCGCCGAACCGTTCGAAGCCTTGCGCGACCAGTCGGACGCCCTCATGCGGAAGACGGGCGCGCGGCCGAAGGCCTATCTCGTCGCGCTCGGGCCCGAGCCCGCCCATCGTCGCCGCGTGGCGTTCGTGCGCGAATGGTTCGAGGCCGGCGGGATCGAACCGGTCTATGACGGCGCGGCCGCGACCGTGGAGGACGCCATCCGCCGGATCAAGGCGAGCGGGGCGTCGATCGCGTGCCTATGCGGCGACGACAAGACTTACGCCGCCGCGGCGGAGGCCTGCGCCAGGGCGGTCAAGACGGCGGGGGTCGATGCGCTATGCCTCGCCGGGCGTCCGGGCGAGTTGGAGGCCGCGTTGCGCGCGGCGGGGGTCGACGATTTCGTCTTCGCCGGCGGCGATGCGATCGCGACGCTGAGCAGCCTTTGTCGGCGCATTGCGTCTTTAGGCGCGGGAAAAGCACGATGAGCCGGATTCCCGATTTCTCCCGAACGCCCTTCGCCGCGGCATCGACATCGCCCCGCCTCGAGGAGACTCGGGTGTGGACGACGCCCGAGGGCGTCGACGTCAAGTCGTTCTATGGCCCGGCCGATCGCGCCGGCCTCGATTTCCTGCACGACTGGCCAGGGCTCCCGCCCTATCTGCGCGGCCCCTATCCCACAATGTACGTCAACCAGCCCTGGACGCTGCGCCAGTACGCCGGCTTCTCGACCGCCGAAGAGTTCGAACGCCTTCTATCGCGCCAATCTCGCCGCCGGCCAGAAGGGGCTCTCCGTCGCGTTCGATCTGGCGACCCATCGCGGCTACGATTCCGACCATCCGCGCGTGGCCGGCGACGTCGGCATGGCCGGCGTCGCGATCGACTCGATCTATGACATGCGCACGCTCTTTTCCGGCATCCCGCTCAATTCGATGAGCGTGTCGATGACCATGAACGGCGCGGTGCTGCCGGTGCTGGCGCTGTTCATCGTGGCGGCGGAAGAGCAGGGCGTTCCGATGACGGCGTTGTCGGGGACCATCCAGAACGACATTCTGAAGGAGTTCATGGTCCGCAACACCTATATCTATCCGCCCGCGGCCTCGATGCGGATCGTCGCCGACATTTTCGCATTCACCGCGGCGAACATGCCCAAGTTCAACTCGATCTCGATCTCCGGCTATCACATGCAGGAGGCGGGAGCGACGCAGGATCTCGAGCTCGCCTACACGCTCGCCGACGGGGTCGAATATCTGCGCGCCGGAGTCGCCGCCGGCATGAGCGTCGATCAGTTCGCGCCGCGCCTGTCGTTCTTCTGGGCGATCGGCATGAACTTCTTCATGGAGGTCGGGAAGCTGCGGGCGGCGCGCGAGCTGTGGGCAGGGCTCGTCAAAGGCTTCGGGCCGAAGTCGGACAAGTCGCTGCCCCTGCGCGCCCACAGCCAGACGTCGGGCTGGTCGCTGACCGCGCAGGATCCGTTCAACAACGTGATCCGCACCCAGATCGAGGCGATGGCGGCGACGCAAGGGCACACGCAGTCGCTGCACACCAACGCGCTCGACGAGGCGTTGGCGCTGCCCACGCCCTTCTCGGCCCGCATCGCGCGCAACACCCAGCTCTTCCTGATCGAGGAGAGCGGCACGACTCGCGTCATCGATCCCTGGGGCGGCTCCTATTACGTCGAGCGCCTGACCGCCGAACTCGCGGCCAAGGCGCAGAGCCACATCGACGAGATCGAGACGCTCGGCGGCATGGCGAAGGCGATCGAGCAGGGCCTGCCCAAGCGTCGCATCGAGGAGGCGGCGGCGCGCACGCAGGCGCGCATCGACTCGGGCCGGCAGATGGTGATCGGCGTCAACGCCTTCGCCCCGACCGTCGAGCGCGAGCTCAACGTGCTCAAGGTCGACGCCGCGAGCGTGCGCGCGATGCAGATCGAGAAGCTGAAGCGCCTGCGCGCCGAACGCGACGAAGGAAAGACGCAGGCCGCCCTGGCGGCGCTGACCGAGGGCGCGCGCGGCAAGGCCAATCTCCTGCAGCTGTCGGTCGAAGCGGCGCGCGCGAAGGCGACCGTCGGCGAGATATCGCTCGCAATGGAGAAGGCCTTCGGCCGCCACGTCGCGGAAATCCGCGCCATCTCCGGCGTCTATCTCGCCGAGGCGGGGCCCGCCGCCGAGGCGAACGAGCGGGTGATGGCGATGACCCGCGCCTTCGCCGAGAACGAGGGAAGCCGCCCGCGCATCCTGGTCGCCAAGATGGGACAGGACGGGCACGATCGCGGCCAGAAGATCATCGCCTCGGCATTCGCCGACCTCGGATTCGACGTCAAGATCGGGCCGCTGTTCGCGACGCCCGAGGAAGTCGCGGCGCTGGCGGCCGAGAGCAAGGCCCATATCGTCGGCGTCTCGTCGCTCGCGGCGGGGCATCTCGCGCTGGTCCCGGCGCTGAAGAGCGCGCTCGGCAAGGTCGGCCTGGGCGAGGCGATGATCGTGGTCGGCGGCGTCATTCCGGAACAGGATTTCGCGCCGCTGCGCGCCGCCGGCGCCGACGCGATCTTCCCGCCCGGGACGATGATCGCCGAAGCCGCGCAAAGCCTGATCGAACGGCTGAACGAGCGGCTGGGCTACAGCCAGCGCGATCCGGCCTAGCGGGCGTCAACGCAGCTCGTCCCTGTCGCGCTTTCCCGGAATGGCGCGACCGGCTCCTTCGTCCTGCGCGATGACGCAACGGCGCCTGCCTCGAATTGAAACGTTTCCGCCTGACGTCAACGGCGCCGCATTTGCGCCCGCCTCTGCGGGACTCGCGCGGGCGAGGAAACGTGAGGCGCGCCATGACCGACGTGATTGTCGAGATCGTCACCCGGGTGATTGTCCACGCGCAAACGATGTTGGACGACGGCGCTTACAATTGGCCGGCCACGCGGGCCGCGCTCGAGAAATCCTGGCCGACCTCGAGGCGCGATCGCTCGGCCACCCGGACCTTCGGCGGCTGCGCCGGTTCGTCTCGCTTGGCGATGAGGCATGGAAAGTCGGTCAGGGCGAGACAAAATGACGCTGGCGCGGCCGAGGCTTTCGAAGAACTCGCGTTTTGCTCGCGGCAGATCGAGACTCTTGGGCCACTCCCTTGACTTGCTGCGGCGACTGCAGAACAATTTCTTTTACTTGGCAAACATCATCGCGTCCGCGCCGGTCCGGTCTGTCTACCAGACGCGACCGGACGGCGGCATGAAGCGCGAACGCGGGCTCGCGCAACGGCCGCTCGACGCGCCGGTCCTGTTGCCCAGTTGATCGGGGAGGGGCGTTCTCGATGTCGACTGCGAATGGGCGAAGCGCGCGCGTCCGGAAGTTCGTCACCCGTCGCGGGGCCGAGCTGTGTTTCACCGAACTCGGGTTCGGCGGCGGGCCGCTCGGCAACCTGTATCGGCCGATGACCGAAAAGGAAGCGCGGGTCATGCTCGAGACGGTTTGGGCTTGCGGCTGCCGCTATTTCGACACTGCGCCGCTCTACGGCCTCGGGCTTTCGGAAACGCGGCTGAACGGATTGCTGCGCCCGAAGCCGCGCGATTCCTATTTGATTTCGACCAAGGTCGGCCGGCTGCTCGACGTCTGCGGGCCGCGGGAGCGTTCTCTGCCGAACGCGTTCTTCGAAACGCCGTCCCGCCGCGAGCGATTCGACTACACCTACGACGGCGTCATGCGGTCGCTCGAATTCTCCCTCGAGCGTCTCGGACTCGACGCCATCGACATCGTTTTCGTCCATGACGTCGACATTGCCGCCCACGGCGGCGGGGAAGCGTCCAATTCGCGTCTCGTCGATTTCATGAAAGGCGGATACCGCGCGCTCGACGAGCTGCGAGCTTGCCGGGCGATCAGGGCGATCGGAGCCGGCGTCAACGGGTGGGGGGCAGCCGAACAGTTCGCGCGCGGGGGCGAATTCGACATTTTCCTGATCGCCGGGTGCTACACGCTGCTCGACCAGGACGCCTTGACGAGCCTTCTGCCGCTCTGTGCGGAAAAGGGCATCGGCGTCGTCGTCGGCGGCCCGTTCAACTCGGGGATTCTTGCAACGGGCGTGAAAGCCGACGCTCATTACGACTACGGGCCGCCTCCCGACGGGATCAAGGAGCGCGTGCGCCGGATCCAGCAGGTCTGCAAGTCTTTCAAGGTCAAGCTGGCGGAGGCGGCGCTCCGCTTTCCGTTTGGACATCCGGCGGTCGTCAGCGTCATCCCCGGCGCCCAGCGCGCGAGCGAAGCGAAACGCAACGCGGATATGATGAGCGCGAAAATTCCGCCCGCGCTTTGGCGGACGCTCAAGGACGAAAAACTGATCCGCGCGGACGCGCCCGCTCCGCGCTGAGCGTTTCCGCGCCGTCAGAAGAGGCCATGGATTTCGCCGTCGACCACGCGGATCCGTTCCGCCGCGGGGCTCCGCGGAAGGCCCGGCATCGTGCGGACGTCGCCCATCAGGACGACGACGAACCCCGCGCCGGCGCGCAGGCGCGCGTCGCGCACGGTCGGCGTAAATCCGCTCGGCGCGCCGAGGAGGGCCGGATTGTCGGAGAACGAATATTGCGTCTTGGCGACGCAGATCGGCAGGTTTCCCCAGCCGGCGGCCTCGAGGTCGCGAAATTGCGCGCGCGCCGAATCGTCGTCCGCGACGTCGTCCGCGCCGTAGATTTCGCGCGCGATCGTGCGCGTCTTTTCCCATAGGCTCATCGCGTCGGGATAAAGCGGGCGGAAGTCGGCTGCCCCGCGGTCGGCGAGCGCAGCGACGGCGTGCGCCAAATGTTCGCAGCCCGCGCCGCCTCGGGCCCAATGCTCGCAGACGAAGGCCTTGACGCCGAATTCGTCCGCGACCGCGCTCGTGACGAAATCGAGTTCGGTGTCGGTGTCGGCGGCGAAGCGGTTGACGGCGACCACGACCGGCACGCCGAACTTGCGCAGGCTGACGATATGGCGCGCCAGATTGGCGAATCCCGCTTTCAGTGCGGGAAGCGATTCCGCGCCGAGCGCGTCCTTGGCGACCCCGCCGTGCATCTTGAGCGCGCGCACGGTGGCGATGATGACCGTCGCGGCGGGCTTCAGCCCGGCTATGCGGCACTTGATGTCGAAGAATTTCTCCGCGCCGAGGTCGGCGCCGAAGCCGGCTTCGGTCACGACGTAGTCGCCGAGCTTGAGCGCGGCGCGCGTCGCGACGACGGAATTGCAGCCGTGGGCGATGTTGGCGAATGGGCCGCCGTGCACGAGCGCCGGCGATCCTTCGAGCGTCTGCACGAGATTGGGTTTGAGCGTGTCCTTGAGCAGCGCGGTCATCGCTCCCTCGCCCTTGATCTCGGCCGCCGTCACCGGCTGCTTGTCGCGCCTGTAGCCGACGATCATCCGGCCGAGCCGCGTCTCGAGATCGTCGACATCGGCCGCGAGGCAGAACGCCGCCATGGTCTCGGACGCGACCGTGATGTCGAACCCGTCCTCGCGCGGAAACCCGTTGCCCGGGCCGCCGAGCCCGGCGATCGTCTCGCGCAGCGCGCGGTCGTTCAGGTCGAGCGCCCGACGCCAGACGACGCGGCGCTGGTCGATGCCGAGCCCATTGCCCCAGTACATGTGGTTGTCGACCATCGAGGCCAGGAGATTGTTGGCGGTCGTGATGGCGTGGAAATCGCCGGTGAAATGAAGATTGATCGCGTCCATCGGCAAGACCTGGGCGTAGCCGCCGCCGGCGGCGCCGCCCTTCATGCCGAAGCTCGGGCCGAGCGAGGGCTCGCGCAGGCAGACGACCGTCTTTCTGCCGATGCGGTTCAGCGCGTCGCCGAGGCCGATGGCGGTCGTCGTCTTGCCTTCGCCCGCCGGCGTCGGGGTGATCGCGGTGACGAGGATCAGTTTTCCGTCGGGCCGGTTTGCGAGGCCGGAAAGAAACGCGGTCTCGAGCTTGGCGATGTGGCGGCCGTAGGGATAGAGCGCGTCCTCGGGGACCGCGATCATGGCGGCGATTTCGGCGATCGGCCGCAAATGCGCGGCGCGCGCGATTTCGATGTCGGAAAGCATTTGCCCTCGTTCAACTCGGGCCCCCCCGTCGAGCCGAAGGCGCGCGCACCAATCGTCCCGCCTACAAGGAATTGCAAGCTCGAAATGTGTGCGCCTTTGTGCGAATTTTCAACCGGGAGCGGACCCAAGAATGTGGTACCGACAAGCGATGTCGGCGCTCCCGCTCACTCTTGTCAGCACCGCGGCCTTCCTCGGCCTGGCGATCCTCGGGGAGGGCGGCGCGAGCCATTCTTTCCCATCCGCCGTTGATCGCCCTGACCCTCGTTACGGTCGCGCTCGCCGCGGCGGCGCTTTTCACCGAGGGACACATTGGATCGGGCGTGCGCGAGAACCACGAGAACCGCTGGGTGATCGGCGCATTCGCCGTTCTCGGCTTTGCCGACGCATATGTGCCGGCTTTCACCGACCGAATCGACTTTCTGACGTTCGGAGGAGAGGGCGTGCGTTGGTCCGGCGTTGCGACTTATGCGATCGGCGGGGTTCTCAGGCTCGCGCCGGTGTTCGTGCTCGGCCGACGCTTCAGCGGTTTGGTCGCGATCCAGCCGGGCCATCGCCTCGTCACGACCGGAATCTACGGCCTCATCCGCCATCCAAGCTACCTCGGTCTCTTGGTCACCGTCCTCGGCTGGGGCCTCGTGTTCCGCGCCGGCGTCGGCGTCGTCATCGCCGCGCTGATGCTGCCCGTCGTCATCGCCCGCATCGAGTCGGAGGAGCGGCTCCTCAATGAGACGTTCGGCGCCGAATACGAATCCTACCGCGCGCGCACCTGGCGTCTCATTCCTTACGTCTACTGAGCTTGTCGAGAGGTTGCCTCGGAACGGCGCATCCCCTAAACGTCCGCTCGCTCCGCCGCGCCCTCGGAACCATTCCATGATCCGCTCCGCCCTCATGACCGTAATGACCAACGCCGTGATCAAGGCGGGGCGCGCGCTGAAGCGCGACTTCGGCGAGATCGAGCAGCTGCAGGTGTCGATGAAAGGTCCGGGCGATTTCGTCAGTCTCGCCGACAAGCGCTCGGAAAAGACGCTCTACGAAGAACTCTCCAAGGCGCGGCCCGGCTATGGCTTCGTGATGGAGGAAAGCGGGCGAGTCGAGGGAACCGACAAGAGCCACACCTGGCACATCGATCCGCTCGACGCGACGACCAATTTCCTGCACGCCATTCCGATCTTCGCCATCTCGATCGCGCTCGAGCGGGAAGGGCAGATCGTCGCCGGCGTGATCTACAACCCGGCCGACGACGACATGTACGTGACGGAGAAGGGTCAGGGGGCCTTCGGCGGCAATCGCCGTTTGCGCGTCGCAGCCCGCGCCGAATTGTCGAAGGCGCTGTTCGGCTGCGGCATTCCTCATCTCGGCAAGGCCGCGCAGCATCCCCGCTTCAAGGCCGAGCTCGCGGCGGTGATGGCGCGGGTGGTCAACGTGAGAAGGCTCGGCTGCGCTTCGCTCGATTTGGCTTACGTCGCGGCCGGCCGGTTCGACGCCTTCTGGGAGCGGGGTCTGAACTCCTGGGACATCGCAGCAGGCTCTCTGTTGGTTCGCGAGGCGGGCGGCTTCGTCACCGGCTGCGACGGCGAGGCCAACTTCCTCGAGACGGGATCGATCTGCTGCGGCAACGAAGTCATGCACCGCGACCTTTTGGCGCTCCTGAAGAGCGTCGCTTGACGGGCGGGATTTCTGCTACGGTCGGAATCGTAAGCTACAGAGCGTGATTCGTTTGGGGTCAGGTGGGGCGGTGATCAGGCGTCGGGTTTCTCGGCCTGGCAGTGAGCCGAGATGAGCGCGGAGGCGTTGTTCCTTTCGGGCGACGCGGCTTTGCTTGCGCTCGCCGTCGCCGGAGCGTTGGCAGGGCGGCGCCCGCTCGGCCGTCCGCTCGTCTACGGCGGTGCGCTGTCGATTTCGGCGGCTTTGTTGCTGCTTGCCTTGGCCGAGCTCCTCCGCGGCGCGAAAGGCGAAGCGCTGGTCCTGCCGCTCGGCCTCCCCTGGATCGGCGCGCGATTTCACGTCGACGCGCTGTCGGCTTTCTTTCTCGTCGTCGTCAACCTCGGCGCCGCCGCGGCCAGTCTCTACGGGCTCGGCTACGGCCGGACCGAGCGCGCGCCGGAGCGGGTGCTGCCCTTCTTCCCGGCTTTTCTCGCCGGCATGAATCTGGTCCTCGTCGCCGCCGACGCCTATACGTTTCTCCTGTCCTGGGAGTTCATGTCGCTTTCCTCCTGGGCGCTGGTGATGGCGCACCATCGCGAGGACGACAACGCGCGCGCAGGCTACGTCTACCTGCTGATGGCGAGCTTCGGCACGCTCGCGCTGCTGCTCGCCTTTGCTTTGCTGGCCGGCCCCGCCGGCGGCTACGCCTTCGACGCCATGCGGGCGGCCGGGCCGTCGCCCGGCGTCGCCGGCCTTGCTTTCATGCTGGCCCTGATCGGCGCGGGGTCGAAGGCGGGGATCGTGCCGCTGCACGTTTGGCTGCCGCTCGCCCATCCCGCAGCGCCGAGCCATGTCTCCGCGCTCATGAGCGGAGTCATGACGAAGGTCGCTGTCTACGGCTTCGTCCGGATCGTCTTTGAACTGGCGGGACCGGCGGGTTGGTGGTGGAGCGTTCCGGTTCTGGCAGTCGGCGCCGCCACCGCTCTGCTCGGCGTGATTTACGCCCTGATGCAACACGATCTCAAGCGCTTGCTGGCTTACCACACGGTCGAGAACATCGGCATCATCTATATCGGACTCGGGCTCGCGCTGGCGTTCAAGGTGTTCGGCATACCCTCCGTCGCGGCGCTGGCCCTGACGGCAGGCCTGCTGCACGTGTTCAACCATTCCCTCTTCAAGAGTCTCCTGTTCTTCGGCGCCGGCGCCGTGCTGTCGGCGACGGGAGAGCGCGACATGGATCATCTTGGGGGCGTCATTCACAATATGCCCCTGACCGCATTCGCTTTTCTCGTCGGTTGCGTCGCCATTTCGGCGTTGCCGCCGTTCAACGGCTTCGTTTCCGAATGGCTCACCTTCCAAGCCATCTTGCTGAGCCCCTACTTGTCGTCTTGGGTCTTGAAGATATTGGCGCCCGCGGTCGGGGCGCTGCTCGCGCTCTCGGCCGCGCTTGCCGCCGCGTGCTTCGCCAAGGCGTTCGGTATGACCTTTCTTGGACGCCCGCGCACGAACGCGGCCAAGAGCGCGCGCGAGACCGATCGCTTAACCCTTGCGGCGATGCTGACGTTCGCAGCCCTGTGCCTGCTCGTGGGCGTGTTTCCCGGTCTCTTCATCGACGCCCTGGCGCCGGTCGTGTTCAATGCCGTCGGCGCTCGGATGCCGGGCCAGAGCACCATCGCCTGGCTGTCGATCGCTCCGGTCGCCGAGAGCCGTAGCTCCTACAACGGGCTGCTGGTGTTCCTGTTCATCATCATATCGGCCACTCTGGCCGCAAGTTTCATCCACCGCTTCGCGTCCGCGGCGCTGAGGCGCGCCCCTGCCTGGGATTGCGGCTTCCCCGATGCGTCGCCCGCGACCCAATATTCGGCGGAGAGCTTCGCTCAGCCGATCCGGCGCGTGTTCGGCGCCGTCGCATTCGTCGTGCGCGAGCGCGTCGAGATGCCGGCGCCCGGCGAAACGCGGCCGGCCCGCTTCGACCTGACGCTCAGCGACAGGATCTGGGACGCGGCGTACAAACCGCTGGTCGGGGCGGTCGAGCGCGCGTCGCTGAGACTCAACCGTCTGCAGTTCCTCACCATTCGCCAGTATCTCAGCGTCGTCTTCGGCGCGCTTGTCGCGCTTCTGGTCGTGCTCGCGTCATGGCCCTGATCGTCGATCTCGTCTTCCAGCTGCTGCAGATGACGCTCGTCATTGCAGTCGCGCCGCTGTTGACCGGTCTGGTCCGCGTGACGAAGGCGCGCCTCACCCGGCGGCGAGGGCCGCCGCTCTTTCAGCCCTATCGCGATCTCGTCCGCCTCGCCCGCAAGGAGGCGGTCGTCGCCGACAGCGCTTCGTGGCTGTTCCGCTTCGTGCCCTATCTCGTGTTCGCCGCGACCTGGGTCGCCGCCGCCCTGGTGCCGACGTTCGCGACGGGGCTGCTGTTTTCCTGGTCGGCCGACCTCATCGCCATCATTGCGCTCCTGGGCGCGGCAAGATTTTTCCTCGCGCTCGCCGGGCTCGACGTCGGGACGAGCTTCGGCGGGCTCGGGTCGAGCCGCGAGGCGCTGTTCGGCGCGCTTGCCGAGCCGGCGATGATCGTCATCGTCTTCACGTTGGCGCTGGTCGCGGGCTCGACACAATTGTCGACCGTCGCCGCCTACATGGCTTCGAGCTACGTCGGCCTGCGCGTGTCTCTCGGCATGGCGCTGGTTGCGCTCATCATCGTGGCGCTGGCCGAGAACGGGCGCATCCCGGTCGACAATCCGGCGACCCACCTCGAGCTCACCATGGTGCACGAGGCGATGATCCTCGAATATTCCGGCCGGCATCTGGCGGTGATCGAGCTCGCGGCGATGCTGAAGCTCGTGCTCTATGTCTCGCTCATCATGTGCGTGTTCGCCCCTTGGGGCACGGCGATCGCAGACGCGAGCGTCGCGGACCGCCTGTTTGGCGCCTTTGCCTATCTCGTCAAGCTCATGATCGCGGGCGTCGCGCTCGGCGTGTTCGAGACGAGCATCGCCAAGATGCGCGTCTTCCGTGTGCCCGATTTCGTCGGCGCGGCCTTGATGCTCGGCTTCCTCGGCGCGTTGCTGCTATTCGTCTCGAGGACCCTGAAATGAAGGGCCTCGCCTTTGACGTCTCCCATCTCCTGGCGGGCAGCTTGGTGCTGATCAGCTTCATGCTGATCTATCAGGACCGCCTTTACGCGCTGCTCAACGTCTTCGCTCTGCAGGCCGTGGTGCTGTCGCTTTCCGTGGCATGGCAGGCTTACGTGCAGGACGCCGACCATCTCTACGTGACCGCCCTGATCGCATTCGCCTTCAAGGCGATCGTCATTCCCGTCTCTCTTCATCGAATCATCGCGCAGCTCGGCATACAGCGAGACGTCGAGAACGTGGTCGGAGTCGGGCCGACAATGCTTGTCGGATTGGCGCTGGTCGCGCTGTCGGAAGTCGTCATGCTGCGCATCGCCAGCGAGGCCGATGCGCTCGCACGAGAGGATCTCGCCTTCGCCTTGTCGGTCGTGCTGCTCGGCATGCTGATGATGGTGGTGCGGCGCAACGCCGTCTCGATGGTCGTCGGCTTCATGTCGGTGGAGAACGGGCTCATCCTCGCTGCGGCCGGGGCCAAGGGGATGCCGCTCGTGGTCGAGGTTTCGGTCGCCTTTTCCGTGCTGGTGGCGCTGGTGGTGATCGGCGTCTTCCTGTTCCGCATCGCCGAACGGTTCGAGACGGTCGACGCGCACGCCCTCGATCGATTCCGGGGAGACCGGCGATGATGGGCTGGCCCAACGCCGCACTCGTCATTCTCGCGCTGCCGGCGGCGACCGCGGCGCTGCTCGCCGCTTTGCCGTCCTATCGGCTCTCGGCGGCGCTCAATGTCGGCTCCGCCTTGGTCACGTTCCTCGCGTCGGTCTCGCTGCTGGCCGTCGCGCCGCCGCCGAACGCCTACATTCTCGTCGACGACCTCAACGTCGTCTTCATCGTGCTCAACACCTTCGTCGGCTTCACCGCGAGCGTGTTCAGCGCAACCTATATCGCGCATGAGATCGAGACCGGCCGGCTGACGCCGACGCATCTGCGCTTCTATCACGCGATGTATCAGTTCCTCCTGTTCTCGATGAACCTTGCGCTCATCGCCAACAACATCGGCCTGATGTGGGTGGCGATCGAGCTCGCCACTCTGACGACGGTGCTGATGGTCGGCATCTACCGCACGCCGGAGGCGATCGAGGCGGCGTGGAAATATTTCATCCTGGGCAGCGTCGGCATCGCGCTCGCGCTGTTCGGCACGATCCTGGTCTACATGGCCGCCCGGCCCGTCGTCGGCGAAGGCGTGCAGGGCATGCTGTGGACGAGCCTTATCCAGAACGTCGCCGCGTTCGATCCGTCGCTGCTCGATCTCGCGTTCGTCTTCCTGCTGCTCGGCTACGGCACGAAGGTGGGCCTTGCGCCGCTGCACGCTTGGCTGCCCGACGCGCACGCCGAAGGCCCGACGCCGATCTCCGCCGTGCTGTCCGGGCTGCTGCTCAATGTCGCGCTCTACGCCGTGCTTCGCTTCAAGCTCCTGCTCGACGCAAATGCGCACGCGTTCGCGCCTGGGCCGCTGATGGCGACGCTCGGCCTGATCTCGACCGTCTTCGCCGCCTTCATGCTTTATCGCCGCCGCGACGTGAAGCGCATGTTCGCCTATTCCTCGATCGAGCACATGGGCGTCATCGTGTTCGCGTTCGGAATCGGCGGACCGCTCGCCAACTTCGCCGCGCTCCTGCACATGGCCATGCACAGCCTGACCAAGTCGGCGATCTTCTACACCGTCGGCCAGATCGCGCAGGTCAAAGGCTCGCAGCGGATCGCCGACATCCACGGCCTCACCGTCAGCCATCCGTTGCTCGGCTGGAGCCTCGTCTTCGGCGTATTCGCCATCGTCGGCCTGCCGCCGATGGGGGTGTTCATGAGCGAGTTCCTCATCGTCAGCTCGACTTTCGAGCGCGCGCCCTGGCTCGCCTTGCTGTTGGCCTTCGGCCTTCTCGTCGCGCTCGGCGCCCTCGTCCTGCGCATGCAGGGCATGGCCTTCGGCGCGCCGACCGGCTCGACCGCGGCGGCCAGATCCTCCGCCTTGCCGATCCTCGCCCATTTCGCCCTGGTGCTGATGGCGGGCGTCTATCTGCCGCCCCCGCTCGTGACGTGGTTCCAGCACGTCGCGGAACTGTTGCGCTAAAGGCGGCCTCATGAGGAGCGACCCGCCGATCATTCTCAAGGGCGAGGCCGCCTGGCGCGAGGCTGCGCGCCGGCTGGCCGCGCGCGAAGCTGCGCTTGTCAGCCTGTGGGGCGACGAGGGCCGCATGCGGGCGGCGCTGAGGGAGTCGGACGGCGCGCTCGCTGTCGTCGACGTCGCCTGCGATGACGCCGCGTTTCCCTCCGTGGCGGCGCTTCATCCTCCGGCGAGCCGGCTCGAGCGGGCGGCCTGCGATCTTTTCGGCTTCGTCGTGATCGGAGCGTCCGACGACCGGCGCTGGCTCGACCACGGCCGGTGGCCTCTGCGTCATCCGCTCGGACGCGTGCAAGCCCACGACGGCGCGCCGGACGCATATTCCTTCCTCAAGGCCGAGGGTCCTGGCCTGCATCAGATCCCGGTCGGGCCCGTCCACGCCGGCGTCATCGAGCCGGGCCACTTCCGCTTCCATGCCGGCGGCGAGACGGTGGTGCGGCTCGAGGAGCGGCTGGGCTATGTGCACAAGGGCGTCGACGCCCTCATGCGCGGCGCCAGCCTCGATCGCGCCGGCGTCCTGGCGGCCCGGGTCAGCGGCGACTTCGACGGTCGCCTATGGCGTCGCTTTCGCCCGCGCGGTCGAGGCGGCGCTCGGGGTCGAGCCGCCGGCGCGCGCGCACGATCTTCGCGGCGTGATGGCCGAGCTCGAGCGGATCGCCAACCACCTCGGCGACATCGGCGCGATCTGCAACGACGCCGCCTTCGCCCTGATGCACGCCCATTGCGGAATCCTACGCGAGCGGACCCTGCGAGCCGCCAAAGCCGCCTTCGGCCATAGGCTGATGATGGACGCGGTCGTTCCCGGCGGCGTCGCGGTCGACCTCGCCCCCGAGGGCACCGAGGCGATCCTTGCGCTTGCGCGCGACGTGCGGAAGACCTTTCCGAAGCTCGTCCAGCTCTACGACAACACCGCCTCCCTGCAGGACCGGACGGTCGGAACCGGCGTCCTGAAGGCCGAGCTCGCGCGCCTATACGCGGCCGGAGGCGTGATCGGGCGCGCCTCGGGCCGCGATTTCGACGCGCGCCGCGACCATCCCTATCCGCCTTACGACAGTCTCGCCTTCAAGGTCCCGACGCGGCGCGCGGGCGACGTCAACGCGCGCATCTGGGTGCGGATCGAGGAGGTCGGCGAGAGCCTCGACCTGATCGAGACGCTGCTGGCGCGCCTGCCGGCCGGGCCGGTCCGCGCCGCGCTGCAACTGCCGGGCGCGCCGGTCGAGGGCTCCGCGCTTGTCGAGGCGTTCCGCGGCGACGTGTTCGCGCATGTGCGCCTCGACGGCGACGGAACCGTCGCGCGTTGCCATCTGCGCGACGCGTCGTGGTTCCAGTGGCCGCTTCTTGAGGCGGCGATCGAGGGAAATATCGTCGCCGATTTCCCCTTGTGCAACAAGTCGTTCAACTGCTCCTACTCGGGATGCGACCTCTGACATGCGCAACACGCTGCTGCAGGGCCTTCGGCCGCCGGTGACCGAAGCCCCGCCGGGGAAAGACGATCCGGAGCTCGCCGCGCTCGCCGCGTCGGTCACCGAGGCGGCCGACAGGGCGCTCGGCCGCAGTCTCGCGATCCGGCATGTCGACGCCGGCTCCTGCAACGGCTGCGAGCTCGAGATCCACGCCCTGAGCAACGCCTTCTACGATCTGGAGCGGTTCGGCTTCCGCTTCGTCGCCTCGCCCCGGCACGCCGACGTGCTGCTGGTGACCGGCCCGATCGCACAAAACATGCGCGAGGCGCTGAAGCGAACCTATGACGCGACGCCCGCGCCCAAATGGGTCGTCGCGTCGGGCGCCTGCGCCGCCGACGGCGGCGTCTTCGCCGACAGCTACGCGGTCGCCGGGGGAGTTTCGAGCGTCGTTCCGGTCGACCTCGTCATCCCCGGCTGTCCGCCGAGCCCGGCAACGCTGCTCAAGGGATTGCTGGCGCTGATGAAGGGCCGGGCGAGATAGAAGCTTTTCCCGAATTATGAAGCTGATCCAACCGGCGTTCGTTGCGGGCGATTCTACGCGCTATTCCTCATGCTCATAGTCTGGGTTGTCTACAATGACAAACCGGCCTTGGCGAAACTCGCGACAGAATGCGGTGCGGCGCAGGACGGACCTTTCATCTCTGTACTCAATCCACCCCATGACAAAGAGCCGATGCGAACCGGCTTCGATTCCCGCCACCTCTTCTTTGCTGAGAACGTCTGGACTCTGGAATGTCCCGGGGATCGATGGGCCGTCCGCAAGGATGCTATCCGGCGGGACCAGCCAATTGCCGGCATGTCCCTCATAGGGCCGCTCCATCGGCAAGTCCCTTTGGATGCAAACAACAGTGCCGTAGCTCTCGGCGACGCGAGCCGCCGTCCCCCCGATGTTGGAAACATAAAGCTGGCCTCCTACGAGATGCCCAGCCTGGAGCACCTTGTCAGTGTAGCCGAAGCGTCCTTTAGGCCTCTTTATGACGACGTTTCTTACTCTCAATTTCGGCCGATTGCTGGAAATAAACAGATCCCGGTTGATCTTGTTGGATTCGACGGCGGCGTTGGCGGCGTCTTTGGTGGCCGCGATCAATTGCAACGTATCTTCACGCTGCTTGTTGGCGGTCTCGCGCAAACCGGCGGTTTCCTTGAAGAGGCTGCCGGTTCGCCAAGCCAACACAATTGTAAAGGCCGCTATGAAAGCCGTGGCGAACGCGTTGACGGCTCCGTTGTGGGCTTCGAGAAAATGCCCGAAGGCGAGCGCAGGCGCTATGTAATCTGTGGATTGATGTTCTTTGCGTGCCTATCCGGTTAACGCCCATACCCACTACATGTAGGATGCATCCAATCGCCCGAATAGAGTTCTGCAAAGGTTGGTGACTCGACGCCACCCGCGACACCGAGCAGAGAGCGGAAGGCGTTGAACGGGTAGAAGCGGCGGTTGAACCGGAAAGTGAACTCGTTGAGGTAGGCTTGCAGATGCTTGGCGCTGACGCCGTGGTGGATGCCGTTCAGCCACGTCTTCAGATTCGAGAAGACGAGATGGCAGATCGGCAGGAACTCCTCGGCCACCTCCGGGTCGCCGCATTCGGCAATCGCGTGGTGGTCGTAGCCCCGCTTGCGCAGGCTGGCATAGCCGCTCCAGTCGTCGGTGATGACCAGCGTCCCCGGCATGACGGCACTCTCGACAAATCTGGCCAGCGATTTGGCGCTGCGGTCGTCAGCGATGGACAGCCGGACGCGACCGGCATAGCGACCATCCTTCCGCTTGTCCTGCGCAGTGCCCGGCTCCCGGTGGCGGACCTCGACGGCAGCCGTCACCAGCGTCTTGTGGTGGACGCCACGGCCTTCGCCACGAGTTCCGGCCTCCAACATAGGCTTCGTCCACCTCAACATGCTCTCCGGCCCTGCCGCCAATCCGGTCCTGATCGGGTCGCACCATGCCCGCGCGGAGCTTGTGCAGAATGCCGAAGGCGGTCTCATATCGCGTCAGCCCAAGCTGCCGCTGAAACTGCACCGCCGACATGCCCTGCGTCTGGCTGGCAACCAGATAAGCCGCCCAGAACCAAACGCTCAGCGGCGTATGGCTGCGCTCCATCACGGTTCCCACGGTCAATCCCGTGTTGCGACGGCAATGGCGGCATCGCAAAACGCCGGGACGATTTTCAAACGGTTCCCCAACAGACCCGCAGTGAGGGCAGACGAACCCCTCGCTCCAACGGGACTTTTCCAGGTAGGAGGCACAGGCCGCATCATCAGGAAAAAGCCCCTGGAACTCGGGGAGCGATTCCGGGAATGGCAGATTGGCGCGGGCGAGAACGTCCATGGTCAGCGACCTGTATCCGCTTTACGCCCACGATCTAACTCGCCTATCTGCGGGTGTCAACCGGATAGCGCCGCGCGTCGGCCGACTTAAGATATGGTAGGTGTGGGCGTTAACCGGATAGGCACCGAGGGAACCTATGGGAGCGCGCGCGGACAGCCTCCGTTTGATCCGACGATGATGACGGCGCTGTTGCTTTACGCTTATTGCAACGGGGTCTACTCGTCGCGCCGGATCGCCAAGGCGGCGCGCGAACGGGTCGACTTCATGAGCATCGTCGGCCTCGACGCACCGGATTTCCGCACCATCTCGGATTTCCGCAAGCGACACCTGAAGGCGCTCGCCGGCCTGTTCGCCCAGGTTCTGAAGCTGTGCGAACGGGCCGGGCTGGCGAAGCTCGGGCATGTCGCGCTCGACGGCACGAAGATCAAGGCGAACGCCTCGAAACACAAGGCGATGAGCTACGAGCGCATGGCCAAGCGGGCGGCGGAACTCGACGCCGAGGTCGCCCAGTGGATGAGCGCCGCCGAAGCGGCGGACGCGCGGGAGGACGAGGCGTTCGGCCCCGACAAGAGCGGCGATGAGATGCCGGACTGGGTCGCCGACAAGAAGAAGCGGGCCGAGAAGATCCGGGCGGCGCAGGCCGAATTGGAGGCCGAGGCGAAAGCGGCCGCCGCGGCGGAGGCCAGAGCGCGGGCCGAGGCCGAGGAGAAGCGAAAAGCCGAAGGGCGCAAGAAACCGGGAAAGCCAGCCGCCACACCCTCCGAGGAACCCGATCCCAAAGCGCAAAAGAACTTCACCGACCCCGAAAGCCGCATCATGAAGACCAAGGACGGGTTCATTCAGGGCTACAACGCGCAAGCGGCGGTGGACTCGACGGCGCAGGTGATCGTCGCCCATGCCCTCGACGCCAGGCAGAGCGACCAGCATCAACTGGCGCCGATCGCCGACGCGATCGAAGCCAACCTGGGCCGCAAGCCGGCGCAGCTGTCGGCGGACGCCGGCTATTGCTCCGACGCCAACCTCGCGGCGTTGGAGGAACGCGAAATCGACGGGTACATCGCGCCGGGGCGGGCCAAGCACGCCAGCGCAGGAGAAGGGGGCAGCGCACGCATCGCCGCCATGCGAGAGAAAATCAAGGCTGGCGGCCACGCCAGCCCCTATCGGTTGAGGAAGCAGCTGCCCGAACCGGTGTGCGGCCAGATCAAGCAAGCGCGCGGCTTTCGTCAGTTCCTGCTGCGCGGCGTCGAAAAGGTGGCTTCCGAATGGGGATTTGTCTGCGTCGCCCACAATATTCTGAAGCTCGCCCAAGGGTGGTACTCTGCCCGAAGTCCGCCTCGCAGCCGGATGAACCCGGCAAGCCGACCAACGCACCATACCGGGCGCCGCAAACTCCGCTTCCATGTTTCAAATGCCCATCGCATCAGGACTAAGCAGACAGGCTCCTAGCCTACAGCATTTGCACGTCTCAAGTCGCGGGGACTCCCCCATGTCGCGGGCTGCGGCATTCACACAAGTCGTCGAGCCTGCAGGCGGCCGGCCTTCGTGTCCAGCGGATAGATGGGTGACAAAATGGACCGGATACATGGGCGACAGTCGTTCATGGTTTGGTCTTGTCTTGCGCCTCGCCGTCCCCGCCGGCGGGGACGGCGAGGCGGCGCAGTCTTTTCTTGTCCATATCGATCAGGCCGATGGGCGTGTCGTAGAAGCGGACCAGCCATTGACCGTCCTCGGTCTCCTCGACCGCGACGGCCTCGCCCGCGAGCGCGGTCGAGATGGCGATGAGATCGCCCCGCCATCGGATTTCGCCGTTCGAGCGCACCCTGCGCGCCGCCGCCTCGGGCGGATAGTCCGGCTCGGCGAGCCGCTCGGGCATCGGGCGCGCCGAGGGAGTGCGCTGGCCGAGCGCCTCATGCGGCCGCTCTTCATTATAGTCGCGGGCGAAATGCGAGAAGCGCCGCTGCTGCGCCGCCAGGTCCGGTTCGGGCGGCGTCATCGCCTCCAGAAGCGTGAGATGAAAGCGTTCGTGCCGGCCGTTTTGCTGAGGATGGCCGGGATCGATCCGCTCGTGACGGATGCCCAGCTTGATCCACCAGGCCGACAGCGCCGTCAGTCCGGATACGCCGGTCGAGGCGAAGGGCGCGCCGTTGTCGGAGCGGATCGTCGCCGGCAAGCCGTATTCCCGGAAAGCCCGTTCGAACAGCGGCCGGGCTTCGTCATGCGCCGTGCTGGCGGTGGCCGAGACGCTGATCAGATAGCGGCTGAACCCATCGGTCATCGTCAACGGTTCGACCCGCGAGCCGTCGCCGAGCCGAATCCAACCCTTGTGGTCGACGTTCCAGACATGGTTGGCGTATTGCGGCGCGGTCAATTCGCCAAGCCGCGGCGGCGCCCGCCTCCGCAAGCGCCGGGCGCACACCAGACCCGCCCGCTTCAGGATTCCGCCGGCCGTCGAAGGCGCCGGCCAGTCCGCCTCCGGCTGGCGCGCCTTGAGCTTGGCGACGATGTTGCGCGGCCCCCAGGTCGGACGTTCGCGCCGCAGACCCACGATCGCCTCGGCCAGATGCTCCGGCGTCGCACGGCCGTGCGACGCCGGAGCCCGCGACCGCTCCGCCAAGCCCGCCGGCCCCTCCAATTCATAACGCCCGAGCCACTTGTAGCCGGTATTCCGGCTGATCTCGTAGCGCTCGCAAAGCTCCGTCATCGTCCACTCGTTCGATCGGCAATCGACAATGAAACGCATCCGCTCGTCCATCGCACAGCTCTCTCGCCAGGGCATCGGCTGGTCCTCCCAGCCGACAGAGAACTGTCACCCATCTTTCCGGTCCGTTCTGTCACCTATCTATCCGGTCCGAACACGTTTCCCCCTTCTTTGCGAAGCGGGGAAGCAACTGTGAAGTTCGGCGTAGCCCGGTGCTCGGCCGGGCTCAAGGCTGGCGCTGCGCGCCGCCGCCTTCGGCGGCTTCGGCCTTGACCCCGTCCGCTCACCGGTCTTTTTGGCATCCATGCAGTCGGCGCGATGCGCCGCCCGGCGGCCCCGCGAAGCCTCGCTCATGCGGCGGCTCGAGTTCGGTGGATTTCCAAGTCTGATCGCGCGCGAGCATGGTGTTCAAGATCACGATCAGCTTGCGCATGCAAGCGATCAAAGCGACCTTGGCTTCCTTGCCCTTAGCGCGCAGGCGTTGGTAGTAGGCCTTGAGCACCGGGTTGTGCTGGGTGGCGGCGCCCATGACCGGCATATAAAGAAGATTGCGGAGCTTGCGTCGTCCGCCCTTGATGCGGCGCACGCCTTTGCGCTCGCCGCTGTCGTCGTCGTAGGGCGCGGCGCCGATGAGGGCGGCGGCGGCCTCGTTGGAGATGCGTCCGAGCTCGGGCGCCCAGGCGATCAGGCCGGCGACCGCTTGATCGCCGAGCCCCGGCACGCTGTCGATGATTTCTGCCCGTCGCGCGAACGCCGGGTTGGCTTTGATCTTGGCGGCGATGGCGGCGTCGAGCTTGCGCAGCTCGGCCCGCATCGCCTTGGCGATCCCCGCCTTGCGCGATGGCCGGCGGGCCATGCTCGCCCTGCTGAGCGAGCCGCCCTTCCAGATCTTTCAAGGCGGTCCGCGCCTGGACCAGCCGGTCGACCTCCTCGCGCGCCGGATCGGCCGTTTGGGCCTCGCGATCGGAGAACGTCTCGGCGAACCAGGCGATCGTCTCGGCGTCGATCGGGTCGTTCTTGGCCAGCCGCCCGGCCGCCTTGGCAAAGCAACGAACCTGTTTCGGATCGACGACAAGGACCTCGAGGCCGGCGGCGCGCAGCGCTTCCGCCCAGCTCCGCTCATAACCGCCGCTCGCCTCCATCACCGCCCGGCCGACCCGGTGCGCGTGCAACCACGCCGCCAACTCGGCCTGGCCTTCCGGCGTGCTCGACGCCGACAGGCGCCGCCCCGCCGAGCGAATGCAGGCGTCGGCTTTGCTCTTTGCAACATCGAGGCCGACAATTCGCGTCTTCTCTGGCATACTCCCACTCCCTTCCTTGCTCGTGCGGGCTCTCACGCCCATGCAACTGTTCGGGTTGAGGAAGACGCCAGACCTGTCCCTCGCTTCCCCGCAGGTTTCAGCTGTGGTGGCCACGGGCTCAGGTCCGGCGACGGGCGGTTGCTTGGACAACCGCCCGTTCGCCGACTCTCTCACAATTTGCGGACACAAGGTGGCCCGAAGGGCCGGATGGGGAACGGAAAGCAGTGGGCCGGTCGATGCCAGGTTCGCGGTGACAGTCGCGCAATCCGACTCGCCTCGAAGCACCGGGCCACACCCCATCCGGCGCTTGTGTGCAACCGGATTGATGGTTGACACTTTGGACCGGATACATGGTTGACACTTTTGGCCACTTACGCGGCCGGCTGTTGCTGCTGCTCTTCCTGTGGGGTTGTGGGCAACGCCTCAGCGTTGTCCACAAGTCCACAGGCGGGCGGCCGCGACAATTTCCGGCGGCGAAGGCGGCCGCTTTTGTCGAGGAATCCGAGTTCGACGTCGGCGTAGCGAACCCGCAATTCGCCCGCCTCGGTCTCCTCGATCGCCACGGGCTCGCCGACCAGGGCCTCGCTGACGAAGATCAGGTCGCCGGCCCATTTGATCACGCCGTTCGAGCGCACGCGCCGCACGGCGCAGTCGTCCGGATAATCGGGCTCGCGCAGGGCGCAAGGATAAGCGCGATCGGAGGCGCGATAGAGCGCCGCCGGCGTCTCGAAATCCAAGGCCTCGTGCGGCCGTTCGTGGTTGTAGACGGCGCGGAACTCGTCGAAGCGGCGCTGCTGCTCGGCGAGCGTGGCCGCCGGCGGGTCGGCGGCGTCCGCCTCGTGCATGCGCTCGTGGCGGCCGTTCTGCGTCGGTTTGCCCGGCTCGATCCGTTCGGGGCGCACGCCGAGCTTGATCCACCACACCGCAAGCCGCGACAGCCCGCCTGCGCCGACCGACGCGAACGGCGGCCCATTGTCCGAGCGGATCGCAAGCGGCAACCCGAACTCGCAGAACGCCGCGTCGAACACCGGGCGCACGTGCTCCCCGTCGGTCTGCGCCACCGCCTGGCAGCGCAAGAGATAGCGGCTCATCGCGTCGCTGATCGTCAGCGGATCGCAGCGCTGGCGGTCGCCCGTCATAAACCAGCCCTTGAAGTCGGCGCACCACACCGCGTTGGGCCCGTCGGCGGCCAGGAACGGCGAAGAAAAGGGCGGACACCGCCTGCGCGGCCGACGCGATTGGGTCAGCCCCTCCTTGCGCAGCCAGTCGCCGATCGTGCTGAGCGCCGGCGGCGCGACATCCGGCAAGCGGTCGGCGAGCGTCCTGCGCAGCTTCTTGGGACCCCAGGTCGGATGCCGCTCGCGCAGCGCCAGCGCCGCCGCCACCAGCTCCTCGTCGCGCGCCCGCCCATGGCGGATCGGCGCGCGGCTGCGCTCCTTCAACCCCTCCGCGCCTTCCGCCGCATAGCGCGCCAGCCATTTGTAGCCGGTCTGGCGGCTGATCCCGAACGCGGCGCAAACCTCCGTCATCACCGCCTCGTCCTCACGCGCCGCAATCACAAATCGCATCCGCTCGTCCATCGCGCAGGTCTCACTCCAAGGCATCGGCGGGGCCCTCCTCGCCGTGCAATAGACCTGTCAACGATGTATCCGGTCCAATCCGTCAGCGATCTTACCGGATCGTACACTTCGCGCCACCTTCCCCAGCAAGCCGGGGAAGGGGTGCGCACCCGCGACTTGAGATGTGTGAATGTGGTAGCGTCGCGGAGAAGGGGGCCCCGACGCTTCTGTTGCATTGGCTGACCGCGAGCGCTGAAATCATCGACGCTTCGGCGAGTTTCTACGGGCACTGTTGCATTGGCGAAAAATCGGCCAAACCGAGATGAAAAATGCCAGCAAAATCAATTGGCAATCTTGCGCAATTTCGCTCAAAGCGGGTTAATGCAACAGAGCCAACCGTCGCGGCTCAACACCGCCACGCGCATGGCGCGTGACGCGGACTTTAGCGCGCCCGGCGAGACCGCGCCGCCACGGCAAGACCCGCTGGGCGAGCTTTCGCACCTCGACGAGCTGATGCGCATCCTCGGGGAGGCGGAAGACAAATCCAATCAGGGGGTTTTGAGAGACGCCGAGAGGCCGCGATTGTCGCGCGTTGAAAGCCTGCTATCGACCCAAGGA
>CAVYIZ010000083.1:0-7535 GCA_963768555.1 uncultured Alphaproteobacteria bacterium | reverse complement strand
GCAGCGGATGAACTGCCCCGCGTCGACGAAGCCGACGCCCCGCCGTTCGGCGAGCGCCCGGTAGACGGCCGGGAGCCGAAGCGCCTTTTCCGCTGCGCCCTCGAACATCTCGGCGTATTCGGTGAGCTTTTCGATCGGCGGCGGCGCGACCAGGACGGCTTCGGGCGCGTCGCCGCCGGGGCCGGCCGCAGAAGCGAGCGCGACGTCGATCAGCCGTTCGGCGCCGCCGGCGACGGTTTCCGGCCCCGCGGCGAACCTCGCCTTCACGTCGTTCAAGCCGAGCGAAAAGATCACGAGGTCGAGCGGGGCGTGGCTTCTGAGGCAGGGCGCGAAATAGGCGAGACCGTTGCGCCCCTCTTCCTCCGGATCATCGAAGACGGTCGTGCGGCCGCAGAGGCCCTCCTCGACCACCTGAAAGCTCGGGCCGAGCGCCTGCGCCATCACGCCGGGCCAGCGGACGTCGCGCGCCATCCGCGCCCCGGCGCCGGGTGAAAAGCCCCAGGTGTTGGAATCGCCAAAGGCGAGGACGACCGGCATGAAAGCCTCCTTTGCCAATGTTCACGATGACGCCTCATTGCGTCGGGGGCGCGACGCGCCTGTGCATCTCCGCCGTCATCGTCTCGATCCGCTCGACCAGGCCCCTGACCGTTTCGGTCAGCTCGGTGTTCTGCCGCAGCAGCGTCTGGACGCTCTCCGTCAGCGCCGTGTTTTGCTTCAGCATGTCGACGAGGAGCGCCGTCTGGTTCTGCATCTGCTTCTGCCGCTCCTCGTTGACGAGGTGCAGCTCCTCGCGATGCTGCGCGTCGGCCATGCTGTGGCACTTATCGCGATCCGCCTGGCGCGTCTGAGCGAGCAGGATTAGCGGCGCCGCATAGGCGGCCTGCAGCGAGAACGCCAGATTGAGCAGGATGAAGGGATAGACGTCGAACTGGGTCCAGCCGATCATGTTGACCCAGATCCAGACGGCGACGATGATCGTCTGGGCGACGAGAAACGTCGGCGTGCCGAAGAAGCGGGCGAAATCCTCCGCCTTCTTGCCGAACCAGTCGCTGCCGAAAGGCGAGTTGAGATGCGCGTGCGGCAGATGGAACCGCCGCGCATGGTTTTGCCCCTCCGTCGATTGACCGATGCTCATGAACCCCTCCCTTGCGCCGCGCACCGCACCGCGCGGCCGCTCGAGTTCGCGCCGACACCCTATCGCCTCCAGAATACAGGAGTCAGAATGAAATTCGACAGCATGCGCAGCGTCTTGCAATTCGGGGATGACGAACGGCCGAGCGGACCGGGCTTTTGGCTCGACGCGCCGGCGCTACGCCTTGCAGACCGGCTGGCGAGCCGCTAAGGTCTATTCCACCGAGTGCGTACAGGCTAAGGTGTAAGCAACAGCAAGTTGTTGTCTTAATAAGGAAGCGCCCGCGCACGTCGACCGAGGGCTCCGGAAAGCTCCGACGCGATCAACAGGAAAAGGGCAGAAACCATGTCTCACAAGCCTGAAACGCTGGCGCTTCATGCGGGCTGGCGCGCCGACCCGACGACCGGCGCGGTCGCGGTGCCGATCTATCAGACGACCTCGTACCAGTTTCAGAGCGCCGAGCACGCCGCGAACCTGTTCGCGCTAAAAGAGCTCGGCAACATGTACACCCGCATCATGAACCCGACCAACGACGTACTCGAGAAGCGCGTCGCCGCGCTCGATGGCGGCGTCGCTGCGTTGGCGCTCGCGAGCGGGCAGGCTGCGTCGGCCTTCGCTTTGCAGAATCTCGCCAGGGCCGGCGACAACGTCGTCTCTTCGACCGACCTCTACGGCGGCACCTGGAATTTGTTCGCCAACACGATGAAGGACCAGGGGATCGAGGTCCGTTTCGTCGATCCGGCCGATCCGGAGAATTTCAGCAAGGCGACCGACGCGCGCACCCGCGTCTATTACGCTGAGACGTTGCCCAATCCGAAGCTGATCGCCTTCCCGATCGCGGAAGTCGCGGCGATCGGCCGCTCGTTCGGCATTCCGCTCGTCATGGACAACACCGCGGCGCCGTCCTGACCCGGCCGTTCGATCACGGCGCGGCGATCATCGTCTACTCGTCAACCAAATATCTCGGCGGCCACGGCAACTCGATCGGCGGTCTCCTGGTCGACGGCGGGAACTTTCCGTGGGAGGAGCACAAGGAGCGCCAGCCGCTCCTCAACACGCCCGATCCCAGCTATCACGGCGCGGTGTGGACCGAAGCGGTCAAACCGCTCGGGCCGATCGCCTATATCATGAGGGCCCGAGTGACTCTGTTGCGCGACCTCGGCTCCTGCATGTCGCCGTTCAACGCCTTCCTCACCCTGCAGGGGATCGAGACCTTGCCGTTGCGCATTGAGCGCCATTGCGCCAACAGCGCGGCGGTGGCGAGTTGGCTAGGCAAGCGCCCGGAAGTGACGAAGGTCATCCACCCGTCGTACCAGACCGGCGAGGCCAGAGAGCGCGCCGAGAAATACCTGAGGGGCGGGCAGGGCGGCCTGGTCGGCTTCGAGCTCAGGGGCGGCAAGGAGGCGGGGCGCAAGTTCATCGACGCGCTTAAGCTCTTCTATCACGTCGCCAACATCGGCGACGCGCGCTCGCTCGCCATCCATCCGGCGACGACGACGCATTCGCAGCTCAGCCCCGAGGAGCAGCTCGCGACCGGCGTGTCGGACAACTATGTTCGCCTGTCAATCGGCCTCGAGCACATCGACGACATTTTGGCCGACCTCGACCAGGCGCTGAAGGCGGCGGCGTAGCCCCTTCGCCTTCCCCGGGCTTGACCGGGGATTGCGGGCCGGGGTGAGGGGCTACGCCAAACGTCGGGCGTCGGCGCCGCCCCTCATCCGGCGCTTCGCGCCACCTTGTATCCGCAAATTGTGAGAGTCGGCGAACGGGCGGTTGTCCAAGCAACCGCCCGTCGCCGGACCTGAGCCCGTGGCCACCACAGCTGAAACCTGCGGGGAAGCGAGGGACAGGTCTGGCGTCTTCCTCAACCCGAACAGTTGCATGGGCGTGAGAGCCCGCACGAGCAAGGAAGGGAGTGAGTATGCCAGAGAAGACGCGAATTGTCGGCCTCGATGTTGCAAAGGGGTGCGATCCAAAGTGATGCAATCATGCTGCGGATTTTTGTGATAGGGAGGGGCGGTTTTGATTTGCGGGCGAGCTGTTTTGGCCGCGCTTGCTCCAATAGGCGTCCCAGTCGCCGTTGATACGGGTGACGCGCAGGGCGAGCATGGCGTCGGCGCGCTCGACGCGCCACCAAGCTCCTGGCAGCTTCAGGCGCTTCTGTGCGATATAGCGATGCGCGCTTTCGATCTCTCCGGAGCCGATCGGCAGATCCCTGGCCAAGGCGTCACGATAGTCGAGTTGGTTTTTCCGACCGCTCAAATAGCGATGGCAAGTTCGGACGGGAGCTTGATCGTCGGCCAACTGCGGGGGCTCCAAGTGACGAGCGAGCGCCTGCAGCGTCTTCTCCAAATGCCCTGTCTTGAGAGCCTCCTTTTGCGCCTCCATCCAGGCCTCTTTCGCGGCGGCGTCTGGCGCAATCGCCTTGACGGCGGCGCTCAAATATTCGCAAACATGATAAAAATCAATCAAATAGCCGCCTTGTGGGCCGAATTGCGCTTCCACCTGACCCACGATCCAGGCCGCTCCGTCCCCGACCGCGTGAACGCGGGAATCGGCGCCGAAGCCGGCTCGAACCGCGCATCCGAGAAGTTGCCGTCCGGCGGTTTCGACACCGCCCTCGATCGCGCCGGCATAGATTGGCGTCCGGCTCCCCTTGGCGTGCGCGAGAGAAATCTTGGCTTCTCTCCACGACAGCGTCTTGCCTTTGCGCTTGTCCTTCTGGCGGGCGTCCGGCTCCACGATGGGGATCATGCCGCCATCGGTTTCAGCAACAATGTCCTTGTGACGCCCTGGCGCTTCGGGAAAATCTAGCGAGATCTTGCCGGCTTCGAACATGTTTCCGGCATGGCCGAGTGTAACCCTCTGGATCGTGCTCTCTCCGATCTCGAAGCCGTAGTGCTCGCGCAACTTGGCGCGCGCCAGAGCGAAAGGCTGATCCGCGGCGAAGTCGACGATCGCGCGCTGTAGTGGGCCTGAACAACCCCGAGAAACGACTTTCGCGCTGCGCATGAACGGGCGAACGCGCTTCTTCTCGAACCGGTATTGCGGCTCTAAGACCGCGACCTCGCCGAATTTCGTATGCCAGCGGAGTTTTTTTACCTTGGCGATGCATCTGAGCTTGTCGACGAATTTCTCGTTCCGTCGCTTCGACCTGGTTCTCGGCCCATCCCTGCATCGCCTCCCGCCCCAACAGCCGCATCTCCTCCACGATCCGCTCCTCGACCGCACCTGGATTCCGCCTCAAGAAAAACTTTGGTTCCCCGTTGGTCCTGATTCATCAGGAGGATAGTCTTGGATTGCGATTCGAAAACCATCACCAACGGGGTGCGCGATGGTGGCACAGGGGCTGCTCGATTTCCAGTATGAGGCGGATTCGTCGAGCCATGGGGTCACCTCTTTTGCCGGTCTTGCGCTGTATCTCGACCTGATAAAGGCCAGCGGGCTCGGCGCGGCGATCCGGCGGCATGTGCGGGCGGCGGGCGGCCGCGGCTGGCTCGACATTCAGATGGCCCTGGCGGTGATCTTGCTGAACCTCGCGGGCGGCGATTGCGTCGAGGACATCGAGCGGTTGGAGCGCGACAGTGGATTTTCCGCGATCCTGCGCGCGATCGAGAAGGATTTGCTGTCGCGCGCGGAACGACGGTCGTTGAAGAGCCGCTTTCGGCGCGAACGCGAGCGGGCGACGCCCTCGCCGTCGGCGCTGTCAGGTTGGCTGGAGCGGTTTCATGATCCGAGCTCGCCTAAGGCGGCGGCGGGAGCGGCGTTCATTCCGGCGGTGACGGAAGAGCTCGAGGGCCTGTGGCGGGTGAACCAGGCGCTGCTGGCGTTCCTGCACCAACACCAGCCGGCGAGGTCGGCGACGCTGGACATGGACGCGACGCTGATCGAGACCCACAAGCGCGATGCGCTGTACTGCTACAAGAAGTTCAAGGCCTATCAACCGCTGAACTGCTGGTGGGCGGAACAGGGCGCGATGCTGTATTCGGAGTTCCGCGACGGCAACGTGCCGGCCGGACACGAGCAACTGCGGGTGCTGAAAGAGAGCCTTCGCCATCTGCCGGAGAGCGTGAAGAAGGTTGCGTTGCGCTCCGACACGGCGGGCTACCAGGAAGAATTGCTGCTCTATTGCGGCGAGGGAAAGGACTCGCGTTTCGGCGTGATCGACTTTGCGATCGGGGCCGATGTGAGCGAGGCTTTCCGCGCCGCCGCGCTGGCGACGCCGGAGAGCGAGTGGCGGCCGCTGATCCGGATTGTCGACGGCAAGTCCTACGCGACCGATCAGCAATGGGCCGATGTCGTCTACGTCCCCGATTGGGCCGGACACAGTCGCAAGCGCGCCGATTATCGTTTCCTGGCGATCCGCGAGCCGCTGCGCCAATTGGAGCTGGGGGACGAGAAGGATGGAGCTGGGGGACGAGAAGGAGCTGCCGTTTCCCACCCAGGCGTTCGGCCGCAAGGGCCTCCACAAGCTGTTCGGCGTGGTGACCAACCGGCAGGGTCCGGGCGACGGGGTGATCTGGTGGTTGCGGGAGCGTTGCGGCAAGAGCGAGGAGGCGCATTCGGCGATGAAATCCGATCTGGCCGGCGGACAGATGCCGTCAGGGCTGTTCGGCGCCAACGCCGCCTGGTGGGCGCTGGCGATCCTGGCGTTCAATCTGAACGCGGCGTTGAAGCGCTTGGCGCTCGGCGAAAGCTGGGCGGAAAAGCGCATGAAGGCGCTGCGGTTCCACCTGATCGGCCTGCCTGGACGCGTCGTCAGCCATGCCCGCCAGTTGATCATTCGCGTCGGCGGCGGAGCGCAAGCGCTGGCGACGATCCTCGACGCCCGGCGACGGGTCCGGGCGCTGGCGCACGGACCGGCCGGATGAACCAAAACCGTCCGTTTCCCAGCCCGGAGGTCATGACCGGCCGCCTCCGATGCCGCGGCGATGATGACCCGCGCGCGGTTGAGACCGACAAGACTCGCGCCGGTTGCATGCGATTCCCACGAGACTCGCCTTGCGCGAAGGCGAAGACGAGGAGGTGACCGACAAGACCCGATCGTGACCCTCGAAGCCGCCGCAGGCCGCAAAATCGGTCAGCGTCACGCGCGGCCCGAGTTTTGTTCGGGAATTGTGGCGCATCGGCCTCCTTGAAGTTTCCCTCGCTGTTCTCTATCGCCTCAATTATCGACGCGAATCGATCGCGAAGACCAGGGTGCGCCTTGAGACTGGCCAAAATCGCCTCGTCGCTGAGTGTAGCGGCCGTCATCTGTTAAATTCCCATCCGTTTCCAAATCCGAACCTTACTCCGCATCACTTTGAATTCGCGCCCGTTGCAAAGAGCAAAGCCGACGCCTGCATTCGCTCGGCGGGGCGGTGCCTGTCGGCGTCGAGCACGCCGGAAGGCCAGGCCGAGTTGGCGGCGTGGTTGCACGCGCACCGGGTCGGCCGGGCGGTGATGGAGGCGAGCGGCGGTTATGAGCGGAGCTGGGCGGAAGCGCTGCGCGCCGCCGGCCTCGAGGTCCTTGTCGTCGATCCGAAACAGGTTCGTTGCTTTGCCAAGGCGGCCGGGCGGCTGGCCAAGAACGACCCGATCGACGCCGAGACGATCGCCTGGTTCGCCGAGACGTTCTCCGATCGCGAGGCCCAAACGGCCGATCCGGCGCGCGAGGAGGTCGACCGGCTGGTCCAGGCGCGGACCGCCTTGAAAGATCTGGAAGGGCGGCTCGCTCAGCAGGGCGAGCATGGCCCGCCGGCCATCGTCGCCAAGGCGCTCGGCGCGATCGCCAAGGCGATGCGGGCCGAGCTGCGCAAGCTCGACGCCGCCATCGCCGCCAAGATCAAAGCCAACCCGGCGTTCGCGCGACGGGCAGAAATCATCGACAGCGTGCCGGGGCTCGGCGATCAAGCGGTCGCCGGCCTGATCGCCTGGGCGCCCGAGCTCGGACGCATCTCCAACGAGGCCGCCGCCGCCCTCATCGGCGCCGCGCCCTACGACGACGACAGCGGCGAGCGCAAAGGCGTGCGCCGCATCAAGGGCGGACGACGCAAGCTCCGCAATCTTCTTTATATGCCGGTCATGGGCGCCGCCACCCAGCACAACCCGGTGCTCAAGGCCTACTACCAACGCCTGCGCGCTAAGGGCAAGGAAGCCAAGGTCGCTTTGATCGCTTGCATGCGCAAGCTGATCGTGATCTTGAACACCATGCTCGCGCGCGATCAGACTTGGAATCCACCGACTCGAGCCGCCGCATGAGCGAGGCTTCGCGGGGCCGCCGGGCGGCGCATCGCGCCGACTGCATGGATGCCAAAAAGACCGGTGAGCGGACGGGTCAAGGCCGAAGCCGCCGAAGGCGGCGGCGCGCAGCGCCAGCCTTGAGCCCGGCCGAGCACCGGGCTACGCCGAACTTCACAGTTGC
>CAVYIZ010000082.1:0-163285 GCA_963768555.1 uncultured Alphaproteobacteria bacterium | reverse complement strand
CCACTCGCCTTCCGTCTCGACCGCCAAAGCGACGCCGCTCGGCTGTGTCTCCGTCCACGCGGCGTCGATGCCGAGAACGGCGCGCGGCTCTCGGGGATGGCCGGTCACCTGATCGCTTTCACTCGGCCCTCCGCCCATCATACCGAAGGCGCCGTCGCGCCGATCTCTCACCCGACCCTCTCCCGCGGGGTCCCGCACGGCGCGAGCACTACACCTCCGCCGCCGCCGGATCGGCCCTGTTCAGAGCCGCTCGCGTTTGGGCGATCTGGTGAATCTTGAGCCGAACGTCCCGGTTGTCGCGCATGAAGCGATCGAAGTCAGTCTTGCGCAGGACGAGCAGCCGGCAATAGGTCAGGGCTCGGATGTCGGCCTGGCGCGGCTCGCCGGTGAGCAGGGACATCTCTCCGAAGACGTCTCCGCTTCCGAGCCGAATGCGATGATTTGGAAATGTCACCTCGGCCGCGCCCGAGGCGATGAAGTACATGGCGTCTCCGCGCTCGCCTTTGCGCACGATGAGTTCGTTGGGCACGGTGAAGCGGGGCCGCAGCAGTTTCTGCACGGCTTCGAGGCGCCGCGCGTCGAGGGCCTTGAACAGCTCGAGGCGCTTGATGAGATCGCCCCTGTCGAGGCCAATGTCGAAGCGCGGCGGAACCTCGGCGCGTTGGGCCTGCTCGACAGTGCTGGCCAGATCCCGAAAGACCTCGGCCGAGATCAGGCCCCCTTCGAACAGGGCCCGGTATCGGCCCATCTCGCGGCGCAGGGCCGACTGCCGCAAAAATCTCGCCTCAAGCGCGGCGGCGTAGTCCACATATTGGCGGCGCAGCGCGTCGAGAGCGGACACGGTCTTTTCGAGCCGCGCCTCGAGCATCTGGTCGATGAGCGCGACGGCACGCTCGCCGAAGATCGACCGCGATCGCTTGGCGGCGCCCCGGAAAGGTCCTGGATGATGAGGCGCGTCACCAGAAGCGTCTCGAAGCGGTCGCCGAGGCGATCCGCCAGAAAGCGGTGGATTCCGAAGCGGCGATAGAGGAAATAGGCGACCCGGAACGAGAGCGGGAAGGCGAGCGACGCGTCGGCGACGCGTTTGTAGCCGAGCCGCCCGCCGCTCCTCGCGCCTTCGATGAGCGCTTCTGCGTTGCGCATGAGCGCCTGGAGAGCGGCGGGCGAGGCGGCGCCCCGCGCCAGCATCTCGAGGACGAGCGTCCGTTCCTGATTTCCCAGCGCGACAAGCGCGACCGCCAGACGCGCCCGTTCGGTCAGCTCGCTGTCCCCGTCCGGATTGCGCGCCTTCTCCGCCTTCGTCCAGGCCTCGTAGGGCTTGAGCGCCCGCTCAACCGCCCTCGGTTGCAGACCGTAATCTTGCGCGGTCTTGGCGATCATCTCGCTCGTGTCGGCATAGCTGAGTTCGAGCACCCTGTCGCGCAGCAGCCGATCGACCGGCGACAGGCGGTCGAGCCCGAGTAGCCGGATCGCCGCCCGCAAGGTCGTGCCGTTGACGAACAGCGTGAACAGCACGAGGCCGGTCGCGAGCACCGCGACGAAACGGCGCACCTCGAGCGGCAGCGCGGGATTCTCCGTGACGCCGAGCGCGAGCACCAGAGTAAGGGCGCCCCTCAGTCCGCCCCAGGCGATGGCGAGCTTGTAGACGGTGCTGATCGGCTTGGTGAGCTTCGCGAGACTGAGCATCGGGAGGAGGAGGAACAGGACCGCGAGCCTGGCGGCGAAGGCCGCGACGATCAGCACGGAGACCAAGGTCAGATCGTGCAGGCGCATGTCGACCAGCAGTTTCGGGATCAGGATCGACGCCAGGAGGAAGACGAGCGAATGCCCCCAGAAGGCGATCTGCTCCCAGAGATCGGTGAGGAACGTCCAGTTGTCCGGCCCGATGCGGGTCCGTCCGAAGGCGCCGACCGTCATTCCGGAGGCCAGCACGGCCACCACCCCGGAGACGTGGAAGAGACGCTCGGCCACGATAAAGGCGAGATAGGCGAGCGCGACCGTCAGCGTCCCTTCGGCGAGCCGGTCGTCGCGCGTCCACGGAACGATTTGCACGAAGGCGCGCCCGGCGACTGCGCCGAGCGCGCCGCCGCCGATGAAGGAGAGGACGAATTCGATCGCGCCGCTGCCGATGACGGGGCGTCGGCCCGAGACGATGATCCCGAGCAGCACCGCATAGAGCACGATCGCCGCCGCGTCGTTGAGGAGCGACTCGCCCGCGACGAGCCGCGTCAGGCGCGCCGGCGCCCCGACGTCGCGGAACAAGGCGATGACCGCCGCGGGGTCGGTCGTCGAGATCACCGCGCCGAGCAACAGGCAGACGACCAGCGACATTCCGGCGAACGGCCATAGCGCCAGCCCGACGATGACGGCGGTGATGACGGTCGCGACGACCGCCAGCATCAGGATCGGCGCGGCGTCCTCGATAATGCGCCGAACGTCGCTGGTGAACGCCGCCTCGAACACGAGCAGCGGCAGGAAGACGTAGATGAACGTCTCGGAACCGAGCGGCAGATCGGCGAACGGGCTCGACGAACGCGCCGAAACGCGTCGAAAGCTGGCTGTGCAAGAGCACGCCGGAAGCCGTGCCGATCGCCGCGCCGACCACGGCGAGGAGCACGACCGGCGACAGCCGCAGGCGCCCCGCGAGCGGCTGGCTGAGGGCCACGACGACCAGGAGGCTCGACAGGACGGCCAGAATGACGACGATATCGAGCATGTCTCTCCGCGCCGGCGCGCCGCGTCCGGGAGCGGCGCCATCAGGCGGCATTGTCAGGTTTGCGAATTTTGCTTGTCAACCGCCGCGCGCGGACGTGTTCGCGGGCGTCCCTCTCTTGGCTTCGTGCTCCTTGGTGTTCTTTGTGGTGAAAGAGCTTTCACCACAAAGGCAGGAAGGGGCACGAAGGAGCACGAAGCCAGAGCACGCAGAGGGGAGAAGGGATCACCCCTCCGCAAAATCCTCGATCCGGAACTCGCGCGCCGACCGCTCGCCGGCTTCCGCGAGCGCGCTCTCGCGGCCGCGCAACTCGACCCGGCGGATCTTGCCCGACGCGGTCTTGGGCAGCTCGGCGAACTCGATGCGGCGCACGCGCTTGTAGGGCGAGAGCCGCCTGCGCACGTGATCGAAGATCGAGGCCGCCGTCGCCGCGTTCGGCTCGAAGCCGGCCGCCAGAACGACATAGGCTTTCGGCGTCGTGTAGCGCATCGGATCGGGGACCGGCACGACGGCGGCCTCCGCCACGGCCTCGTGCTCGATGAGCGCGCTCTCGAGCTCGAACGGGCTCAAGCGGTAGTCGCTCGATTTGAACACGTCGTCGACGCGGCCGACATAGGTGATGTAGCCTTCCGCGTCGCGCGTGGCGACGTCGCCGGTGCGGTAATAGGCGCCGTCCATCGGCTCGGGCTCGCCCGCTTCGTTCTGGTAGCCGCGCATGAGGCCCGCGGGGCGCGGACGCAAGGGCAGCGCGATCTCCCCGTGGTCGCTCTCGAGACCGTCCGCGTCGAGCAGCACGATGCGATAGCCCGGCAATGCGCGCCCCATCGAGCCCGCGATCACCTTCTGCTTGGGCGAATTGCCGATCATCATGGTCGTCTCGGTCTGGCCGTAGGAGTCGCGCAAGGTCAGGCCCCAGGCGCGGCGCACCTGGTCGATCACCTCGGGGTTCAGCGGCTCGCCGGCCGAATTGATCTCGCGCAGGCCCACCTTCCACTGCCCGAGGTTCTCCTGGATCAGCATCCGCCAGACGGTCGGGGGCGCGCAGAACGACGTCACCTCGTGCTCGACGAGCGCGTCGAGCGCGGCGCGCGGCTCGAACCTGCCGGCGAGCGCGACCACCGTCGCCCCCGCGTTCCACGGCGCGAACACGCTCGACCAGGCGTGCTTCGCCCAGCCGGGCGAGGAGATGTTGAGATGGACGTCGCCCGGCTTGAGGCCGAGCCCGTACATGGTCGACAGATGTCCGATCGGATAGCTCGCGTGGCTGTGCACGACGAGCTTCGGGCGCGCGGTGGTGCCCGAGGTGAAATAGAGCAGCATCGGGTCGTCGGCCCGCGTCTGCCCGTCCGGCAGGAAGCGGGCGTTCGGGCTGAGCAGCGAGGCGAAGGCGCGCCAGCCGTCCGGCGTCTCGCCGACCGCGATGCGCTCGATCTCGGCGTTCGCGCCGGCGAACTTCTCCGCGTCGCGCGCGTGCGCGACGAGAAATTTCGCCTTGCCGCGCTCGATCCGGTCGGCGATGTCGGCTTCGCCGAGCTGCGGCATCGCCGGAATGAGCACCAGGCCGAGCTTCATCGCGGCGAGCATCGTGACCCACAGCTCCGGCGTCGCGCCGAGCATCATCAGGATCCGGTCGCCGCGCTTCGCGCCGATCGAGCGCAGGCCGTTGGCGAGCTGGGCCGACTGTTGCGAGAGCTCGGCGAAGGTCCGCGTCTCGACCGTCTCGCCGATCACTTTCAGCGCGACGTTCTGTCCGTGGTCGCCGGCCGCGAGCTCGGCGTCGAACCAGTCGAGCGCCCAGTTGAACCGCTCCGGCCGCGGCCAGACGAAGGTGGTCTTGGCGGCGACGTAACGGTCGTCGAGTTCGAGCAGGAGATCGCGCGCCGCGCGGAAGGTCGGCGGCTCGGCGCCGGCGGGATCCGGGGGTGAGGGAGGACATCGGGTGGAAGACGGAGGACATGGCGGCGAACCCGAGACAGACGGACAGGCGTTAGCGCAACTTTATGGCGGCGGATGATGCAGAAGCGAGACTTCGCGCTTTTGTTTGCGGGGGACAGAACTCAAGGCCGATCGTTGTTCCGCGCGCCCCCGCCGCGACGCAGCGCAAAAAGACGCTCACCCCTTCCGCTTCTTCGGCGCGTAAGGATTGTCGCCCCCCGAGCGCAACGACAGCCGGATCGGCACGCCGATGAGGCCGAAAGTCTCGCGCAGGCCGTTGACGAGGTAGCGCTTGTAGCTCTCCGGGATGTTCTCGACCGAATTGCCGAACAGCACGAAGAACGGCGGCCGCGCCTTCGGCTGGGTGATGTAGCGGATCTTGATCCGCCGCCCCGAGACGGCCGGCGGCGGCGTCGCGTCGATCACGGGCGCGAGCCAGCGGTTGAGCCGGCCGGTCGAGATCCGCATGTTCCAGACTTCGTGCGTCGCGATCACCGCCTCGAGCAGCTTGTCGACATGCGCGCCGGTCAGCCCCGACACCGGGATCACCCGCGCGCCCCTGAGCTGCGGCAGGAGCCGGTCGGCCTCGGCGCGCAGTTCGCGCGCCTTGTCCGACTTGTTGTCGATCAGGTCCCATTTGTTGAGGCCGATGACGAGCGCCCTGCCCTCGCGCTCGACGAGATCGGCGAGCGTCAGATCCTGCTTTTCGAACGGGATCGTCGCGTCGAGCAGCAGCACGACGACCTCGGCGAAGCGCACCGCGCGCAACGCGTCGGCGACGGCGAGCTTCTCCACCTTCTCGATCACGCGGGCGCGCCGCCTCAAGCCCGCGGTGTCGAACAGCTTCAGCCTCCGCCCCCGCCATTCCGTCTCGATCCCGATGCTGTCGCGGGTGATGCCGGGCTCGGGGCCGGTGAGCAGCCGGTCCTCGCCGAGGATTTGGTTCAGCAGCGTCGACTTGCCGGCGTTCGGACGGCCGAGCACCGCGATGCGCAGGGGCTTCGAGACGTCGAGCTCGCTGCCGTCCTCCTCCTCGCCGAGGACGAGCGCCTCCGCCTCGTCCTCCTCGTCGGGATCGAGCCGGGCGGCGGCCGGCAAAACCTCGGCCAGCGCTTCGTAGAGCTCGCCGAGGCCCTCGCCGTGCTCGGCGGAAAAGGCGATCGGGTCGCCGAGGCCGAGGCCGAAGGCTTCGTAGGCGCCGTCGCGCCCCGCCAGACCCTCGGCCTTGTTGGCGACGACGATGATCGGCTTGCCGGCGCGCCGGACGGCGGCGGCGAAATGGCGGTCGGCGGCGGTGATCCCGGCGCGGGCGTCGACCACGAACAGGATCGCGTCGCAGTCGAGAAGCGCCGTCTCCGTCTGCGCGCGCATCCGGCCGGCGAGCGTCTCCGGATCGCCCTCCTCGAGCCCGGCCGTGTCGACGACGGTGAAAGCGAGATCGGAGAGCCTCGCCTCGCCTTCGCGCCGGTCGCGCGTCACCCCGGGCTGGTCGTCGACGAGGGCGAGCTTCTTTCCGACCAGCCGGTTGAACAGGGTCGACTTGCCGACGTTCGGCCGGCCGATGATCGCGACCTTGCTCATGGCCCCCGCGTCGCCGTCACTTCGGCGATGTGCGGTTCGAGGCGACGAGGCCGAGCCAGCGCTCGGCGAGCTGCCTTTCGCTCGGCGAGGCTTCCAGGTCGCCGAGCACGAGGTCGAACTGCTTCGCCGCTTCGTCGTATTCGCCGCGCGACAGCGCCTGCGGCGCCGAGCGTCAGGCGCGCGATGCGTCGGAACGGTCCTTCGACGCCGGCGAGCGAGGTCAGCGCCGCGGCGCCCGCCTGCTCTTCGCCCGGCTGGTCGAGCCTGACGAACGCCGCGCGCAGGCGCGCCGCGTCGCGGAACAGCGGATCGACCGAGGCGTCGCCGGCGATGGCGTCGAAGGCGGCGATGGAGGCCTGAGGGTTGGAGGCCGCCTTGTCGCCGGCCTCCGTCATCTGGGCGAGCATGCGGTAGCCGCCCGGCGCCTCGGCCGCCAACTTGGCGAGGCCCCCGTTCGCCGCGTCGAGCTTGCCGGCCTCGATGGCCGCGATCGCCGCCTGGAACCGGTCGCCCGCCGCCTGCTCGGCCTTTTCCTTCTCGTACTGCCAGTAGCGGAAGCCGGCCGCGGCGAGCACGATGAGGACCGCCATGCCCAGGATCAGGTTCTGATACTTTTTCCAGAACTCCGCCGCCTTGTCGCGCCGGACTTCCTCGTCAACTTCCTGAAAGATGTCAGACATTCTTGCTCGTTTGGGGGCTTGCTCCACCGCGGTCCGCGGGAGCTCGGGGCATTTGCCGGTCGCCCTAACACAAGGGGGCCGGGAAAGCGAGAACATAACGGGCCTGAAAAGCGAGCGGCGCGTTCGCGCCGGGAATATCGCCGCGCTCTGAGCTGGATCAAAACACGAAAGTTCAAAGTATCTGGCTGGCGAAGGCCGCATAGCCGCCACCGCCGGGCGCGCCGGAGCCTGGAGGGCGAGCGCGCATCCGGCGAAGTCGCCGTCAAGGCGCGGATCGCCGAGCTGTGTCTCTCCCTAGCACTTTGAAATGATTTCAAAATTGCAATGATTCCAATATGCCTTCGCTCCATTGCCGGCGTCAACGCGATCGCCCGTAAGCCCAGTCTGGACCAGCAGGACTGACCCCGCGCTGTCGGGAGGCTCCAATGTCGGCCACATGGGCGAGCGCCCTCTTTCTCAGCGTCGGCTGCTTGCGCTCGCTCGCATCTCGGCGCATTCGGCGCAGACGCCAGTCTTCTGCAGCCCTGGTCCGTTCGGAGGACGAGAAAGCGCTGACCGACGCTCAGTTGCTCGGCAAGCGCATCTTCGAGGATACGAACCTGTCGGAGCCGCGCGGCCAGTCCTGCGCCTCGTGCCATGCGCCGAAGCACGCCTTCCAGGGCAACAACGGCTCGCCGATCGCCGGCGTCGCCGCCGGCAGCACGCCCGACAAGCTCGGCCGCGCAAGACGCCGACGATCATGTACAAGACCTACAGTCCGGCGTTCGGCTTCTACAAGGACATCGACGACGGCAAGGAGACGCTGGAGGCCAAGGGCGGACAGTTCTGGGACGGCCGGGCGTCCGATCTCGCCGAGCAGCCGCCGTGCCCCTGCTCGATCCGGTCGAGATGAACAATCCGTCGATCGAAGCGGTCGTCGAGAAGGTGAAGGCCGGCGACCTATGCCGATATGGTCACCGCGCTTTTCGGCGCGGACGCCTTCGCCGATCCGAAAGCCGCGATGACGAACCTGACCGGCGCCATTTTCGCCTATGAGGCGACCGAGCGGTTCGCGCCCTTCTCCTCCAAGTTCGACGATTATCTGCGCGGCAAGGCCAGGCTCACGCCGATCGAAGCGCGCGGGTTCGAGCTCTTCACCAACCCGAAGGAAGGCAATTGCATCGCCTGCCATGTCGGCAAGACGGATTCGAAGGACCCGACCGACTGGATCTTCACCGACTTCACCTATGACGCGCTCGGCGTGCCGCGAAACCCGGCGATCCCGGCCAACGCCGATCCGACCGTCTTCGATCTCGGCCTCTGCAAGCGGCCGGGCCTCGCGGCGATCCTGCCGAAGGAGATCAAGCCCGACTTGCTCTGCGGCGCATTCAAGGTGCCGACCCTGCGCAACGTCGCGGTCGCCAGCCCCTACTACCACAACGGCGACTTTCACTTCGTTGCGCGACGCCGTCGCCTTCTACGCGACCCGCGACACCGATCCGAAGCGCTGGTACCCGAAGCTCAAGACCGGAGAAGCCGACAAGTTCAACGATCTCCCGGGCGCCTACAAGGAGAACGTCAACACCGAGGAAGTCCCCTACGATCGCAAGCCCGGCCAGAGGCCGCGGCTCAGCGATCAGGACGTCGACGCGCTGGTGGCGTTCCTGAAAACGCTGACCGACAAGGGCATGCAGTAGCCGCTCTCCGGCTCGGCCGATCGTCGATCGGGTGCGGCCCACGGAGTACAGTCAGTCAGTGGGGCAAGAGGACCTGCGCCCGGAGCGGCCGCTCGAGACTCCCACCAGGTACGTCGCGGCGAAAATCGACACGAGCGGCAGCCATGTCCCCAAGGGGCTCGAGAACATCGCGTAGCTCTTCTCGAACATCGGGGCGACGAGCAGAGCGTCGATGAGCGACGATGAACAGGGTGAAGAAAGCCGCGGTGGCAAGAGGCGTCGTCAGCCGGAAATGCTCGAAATAGACGAACGAAACGATCAGCCGCGAAAGCCGGGGCGACGATCGCGTGAATTATGAGCGTCGTCTCCATGCCCAAGACCTCGCGCCCCAGCGCGATCGTCAGCCCGCAGGCGAGCCAGATGACGAAGGCATGAAGGGAAAGCACGACGAGCGTTCTCGCGCCGGACAATCGTTTGGGTTGCATCGCCTGCTCCTCCAGTCGCTGCCGTATAGCCGAACGTTTACACTGACGCGCATTTGGCGGATTGAGCTGCGTCAAAGATGAGCTGCCCACCTGGCCCGAAGGTCAGGATGCGGTGCGGCTAGCGGCGCGATTCGGTCATAGTGAAGGGTTCTTGAGCTTTGATGCGCGCATCGCCGGCTGCGAAGCCGCCGGGACCCCTCCGCCCCTGGGATCAGGGGAAAACGGGTGTCGATTTTGTCCGGCCTCGAAAAAAGAGCAGAAACTTCTTGACAACGGCGCTATTGTTCTGTATTTGTTCTAATACCGCCGTCCTGAAGGAGGAGCCTGATTGCCGGCTCCATGGAAGCCGTTCCCCTCGTCGCCGCTTGCGACCGATCGGTCGAGGCGTAGGGCTCGCGTAGCGAAGGCCAAGGCGGCTCTGGCCCACGCTCACTCGATTCGTAACCAGAAAATGGAAGGAAAAGGGAAGGATTTTGGCGTCTCAGGAGCATATTCCGCCTTCCTGGACGCGCTTAAGGACGCGTCTTGGAACTCCAGCGTCGCCAGCAAGCACAGCTCTGCCGGCCCGCCCGGAAAACCGGAAGCCGGCGAATGGCGCCGCAAGAGCTTGAAATCATTGAATCCGCGCCGGGAAACGGTATGGCCCCGGCAGCCCCTTGCCCACAAGACCTGGTAGGTGGGCGGAGTCGGCCTCTCCGCCGGCGGCTGAGCGGGCGGAGGAACCCGACTCTTGGAGCGACGCTGAGCGGGGTCGCATGTCGGGCCGCCGAAGCGGTTTACGGCAGGTTCGCGGTGAAGGTCGTGCATTCCGAGGCCTTGACGCCCTGTACCAACGTCGGAATCCCAAGCGTCTCGTTCCGTCGTATATCGAGCGCGCGGCTCTGCGCCGACGTTTCGCAATTGGCGCAGTTGATCGCGCCGCGGAATCGGCGCAAGAGGCCGCCGGCGGACTTCGCCGGACTTTCAATTTTGGGAGGCGATCCATGGACAAGGTTGGGAAGTGCGTCAGCCGTCGGACGGTTCTGATTGCGGCGGTCGGCGCCGTGCCGGCTCTGGCGCTGATGTCGGGCGCGGCGGAAGCGAAGATGGCGCAGGCGGCGGTGAAATATCAGGCCGATCCGAAGGATGGCCACCAATGCGACGGCTGCAACTTCTTCGTTGCGCCCAACGCCTGCAAGATGGTCGACGGCGACATCGCCGCGACCGGCTGGTGCCTCCTCTGGGTCAAGAAGGCCGCCTGACAAAAATCAGGCTTCGTGTTCCTTGGTGTTTTTTGTGGTGACAAATTTTCACCACGAAGGGCAGGAAGGGGCACGAAGCCGTCAGCTTCTGCGCCCGAGCCGGGCTTCGGCTTCGATCTCGACCTTCATTTCCGGCCTCAGAAGCGCCGGGACGACGACGATCGTCGCCGCCGGCCTTATGTCGCGGAAAACCTCGCCCTCCACGCCGAGCACCGCCTCGCAATACGAAACGTCGGTGACGAAGGTCCTGAGCCGCACGATGTCGGCGAGCGTCCCGCCCGCCTCTCTCAGGACCGCCGCGAAGGTCGCGTAGATGTTGCGCGTCTGCTCCGCCGGATCCTCGGGCATCGCCATCCTGCCGTAATCGTAGCCGGTGGTGCCGGAGATCAAAACTTGGTCGCCCGCGACGACCGCGCGCGAATAGCCGTATGCCTTCTCGAACGGCGAGCCGGACGAGAGGAGGCGGCGGTCGCCCGCTTCGCTCATGCGAACTCCATGATCGCCGCGTCGACCGCGAGCGAATCCCCCTCCTTGCACAGGATCGCCTTGACGGTGGCGTCGCGCTCGGCGCTCAGCACGTTCTCCATCTTCATCGCCTCCACGATGCAGAGCTGCTCGCCGGCCTTGACGTCCTGCCCGACCTTGACCGCGATCGCCTTGACGAGGCCCGGCATCGGACAGAGCAGGGTCTTCGAGCCGTCGGCCCCTTTCCGTTCGATCATCAGCGCGGCGAGCTGCGCCTCCCGGCGCGTATAGACGCGCGCGTCGACTCCAACGCCGGCGTGGGAGAGCGCATAGCCGTTGAGGATCGCGCGCGTCTGCACGGCGATCTCTGCGCCGTCCACCCTGCCCCGCCACAGCGGGTCGCCCGCCTTCCAGTCCGAATGGACCTCCACCCTGCGGCCGTCGGCGAAGACAGCCACAAAGCCGCCGCCCCTTTTCGCGTCGATGTCGAGCTCGATCCGGCTCCGTCCCATCGCGACGATCCGCTTGAGCTCGAAACGAAGCTGCTCGGGCTCGCGCAATTGCCCGGAAATGCGGCGCTTGCGCTCGTTGAGAACGTGGTCGACATGCGCCGCGACGACCGCGAGCCGACGCTCCGTCTCGCCCTTGGCGACGAGCGGGTGAAAGCCGTCGGGGAACTCTTCGGCGATGAAGCCGGTCGAGAGCCGCCCTTCCCGCCAGCGCGGATGCTGCATCAGCGCCGAAAGGAAGGGGATGTTGTGACGGATGCCGTCGATCACGAAGGCGTCGAGCGCGGTCGACTGGGCGTCGATCGCCGCGAGCCGGTCCGGCGCATGGGTGACGAGCTTGGCGATCATCGGATCGTAGTGGATGGAAATCTCGCCGCCCTCATAGACGCCTGTGTCGTTGCGCACCGTAACGCCCTGTCTCGTCCCCTCCGCCGGCGGCCGATATTTCACCAGGCGGCCCGTCGAGGGCAGGAAGTTGCGGGTCGGATCTTCCGCGTAGACGCGGCTCTCGACCGCCCAGCCCTCGAGCTTCACGTCGGCCTGCGTCAGGCGCAGCTTCTCCCCGGCGGCGCTGCGGATCATCTCCTCGACGAGATCGACGCCGTTGACGAGCTCCGTCACCGGATGCTCGACCTGCAGGCGGGTGTTCATCTCGAGGAAGTAGAAGCTGCGGTCCTGGCCGGCGACGAACTCGACCGTGCCGGCCGAGTCGTAGTGGACGGCCTTGGCGAGAGCCACCGCCTGCTCCCCCATCTTGCGCCGCGTCTCCTCGTCGAGGAGCGGCGAGGGCGCTTCTTCGATCACCTTCTGGTTGCGGCGCTGGATCGAGCATTCGCGCTCGCCGAGATAGATGACATGCCCATGCTTATCGCCGAGCACCTGGATCTCGACGTGGCGCGGATTGACGATGAACTTCTCGACGAACACGCGGTCGTCGCCGAACGAGGATTTCGCTTCCGATTTGGCGCGGGCGAAGCCCTCGAACACGTCCTGGCGGGTATGCGCGATGCGCATGCCCTTGCCGCCGCCGCCGGCGGAGGCCTTGATCATCACCGGATAGCCGATCTCGTCGGCGATCTCGGCCGCGCGCTCGGGCGACTCGATTACCCCGAGATAGCCCGGAACGGTGGAGACCTTGGCGGCGTTGGCGAACTTCTTCGATTCGATCTTGTCGCCCATCGCCTCGATGGCGCGCGGATTGGGGCCGATGAAGACGACGCCCGCCTCCGCCAGCGCCCGCGCGAAGGCCGCCCGCTCGCTGAGGAAGCCGTAGCCCGGATGCACCGCCTCCGCGCCGGTCTCCTTGCAGGCCTCGACGATCTTGTCGATCACGAGATAGGACTGCGCCGCCGCGGGCGGCCCGATGGCGACCGCTTCGTCGGCCATTTCGACGTGCAGCGCATCCTTGTCGGCCTCGGAATAGACGGCGACGGTCTTGATCCCCATGCGACGCGCGGTCTTGATGACCCGGCAGGCGATTTCGCCGCGGTTGGCGATGAGAATCTTCTTGAACATCTGCTCCCCGTGGCAGGAAATCCGGGCTTCCCGACTGGGGCCGTTCTATTGGAAGCGGAACAGCGCGTAAACAAGCCCCCGCCGCGGGCGCCCTAGCAAAAAGGCTAATTTCCGCGCCGCGCCGCCCGCCGCGCTCGGCCCGACGAAGTCAGTACCAGTCGCAGATCTGCGCCCGCAGCCACCTGTCGTTGGCGCGCACGCGGGTGAAGTAGCAGCCGACCGGGCCGTGCCCGAGCAACCGCGCCGCCCAGGAAGGACCGAGGGAGACGGTCCACCCGAAGTAGCCGGCGCCCGGCCCTCCCCAGGCCCCCCAGGCTGGGAAGACTTGGACGGCGTCAGGCTGCGCGGCGACCGGGCCTGCCGCGCCGAGCCCCAACATGAGCGCCGCCGCTCCCAGCGCCATGATAGCTCGCCTCATGGTCGATCTCCTTTGCAAGTCCCGCACACATGCGATCCGCGTGTGCGACCAAGCTTATCCCGCGGCGACGGCGGCGCGAAGACCCGGCGACGAATTCGGGCTATCTGGAATGCGAAAACGGCCGGCTTCGGCGGCGGCGGTCTCTTTGCGCTGGTTCGTAGAAGAAACGCGACGGTCGCCGACACGCCTAGTGAAGAGGTCAGCGGTTCACTAAATTTTTTACACGTTGCAATACGCTGAGAACGCAGATACTCATGAAACAGCATCCATGATTTACTTAAAGACAGCCATTGATCACGGAATGCATGGACGCGCATGTTCGTATTCTGAACGTTTTACTACGTTCTCTACGTAAACCAAGCGGCTGAAAAATGCTTGACGTGTGTTCACAACGCTGACAATGTAACTGCGGCGCTTGGTCAGCAACGTCAACGGGGACTTGGCTGACGAGCTTCGCCCCCGAAGTGCGCCCGGAGAACTGGCGCACGAACGGTGAGGAGAGACTTATGGGGACAAAGAGACATCTGGCGATAGCTTTGGGGGCGGTGGCCTTTGAGGCTATGGGTTCCGCGCATGCGACGACCGTTTCGATCGGCGCGTCCCTAGACGGTAGCGCAATCACCACCGAGGCCAGCGGGGCGGGCCCGAGCCAGTCGGCTAGCTTCTCTATTGGCAGTTATGACGTAAACATCGCGAGCGGCGTGGACACCAATCCGTCTCAAGCAGACCTCGATAGCAACGCGATCGATGCGACCCGTACTGGGTCGTCCAACGTTCTTCACGTCTTCGTAACGGAACGGGGCCTGACTGGGCTGTCCGCCGCCCAGGCGTTCTTGAGCAGTTTCACCTCGAACTCATTGACGTCGGGGTGGACGGTGACCGAAAGCACGTTCTATAGCGACAGCAACGCGCTTTTTGGGGGGACCCTTCTGTCTTCGACGTCGTTCTCGGTCGCAGGCGCCTCTCCGGCTACCGCCGTCGCGAGCCTCACTTCGCCGTTTTCCATAACCGAAGAGTTTACGATTATGTCGGACATGACCGCGGGCCAAGCCAACGACACGATCGACATGGCCGCCATGCCCGAGGCGTCGACCTGGGCGATGATGGTTGTCGGCTTCGCCGGCCTCGGCTACGCCGGGTTCCGCGGCCGCAAGACGAGCATCTCGATCGTTTAAGCCACTCAAACGTCAAGATCAATTGGCCGCCGCGGGCGGCGCTCAAATACTCGCAAACATGATAGAAATCGATCAGGTAGCTGCCTTGATCGCCAAATTGCTCCTCGACTTGGCCCACAATCCATGGCGCGCCATCGCCGACCGCGTGGACCCGCGAGTTCGCCCCGAAGCCGGCGCGAACCGCGCAGGCCAGCAGTTGCCGCCCGGCCGCCTCCGCGCCGCCCTCGATCGAGCCGGCGTAGACCGGCGTCCGGCTCCCCTGGGCGTGCGCCAGCGAAAGCTTCGCCTCTCGCCACGACAGGTTCTTGCCCTTGCGTTTGTCTTTCTCATCCCGACCCGGCTCGACGATCGGAACCATGCCGCCGTCGGTTTCCACGACGATCGGCTTACTGAGGCCTGGACCTTCCGGAAATTCCAAATCCGCTCGACCGGCTTCGAACATCGACTGGGCATGGGCGAACGTGATCCGCTGGATCGTGCTCTCCCCAATCTCGAAGCCGTAATGCTCCCGCAGCTTGCTTCGAACTTGCGCGAAGGGTTGGCGGCCCTTTTTACGGCGGTCCCGATTGCGGGCTCAGCCCGCGGCGCGCACCACTTCCTCGACGCCCGGCCATCCGCCGCCGGCGCGCGCCCGAACGGCGGCGACAAACCATTGCGGGGCCCGTTGCGCCTCGGCCAGCACGTTGACCAGCGCGGCCAGCGCCTCGAGGGACTTGCATTCGTCCGCCCGTTGCAGAAGCCAATTGGCCTGCTCGTCGGTGACCACGCCGGTCGGACGCGTCTGCCAGACCACGTGGTCGGTGATCAGTTCGACGAACAACTCCGTCCATTCCGGCGCGTTGTTCATCCGCGCCCGGGCCACGGCGAAGAGTTCGTCCGCCGCTTCCCGCGTCACCTCGCCGTCGGCGAAGACTTCCCGCCTGAGCCAGGCGACGTCCTGCGCGGTCACTCTGCGGCCGAGGATCATCGCGCTGATGATCGTGCGGCTCCTGTCGATGGCGAAACACATTTTTTTCTACTCGTTGCTTGACGCTCGACCCGCTCGCACTGGTCGGCCCGGCTTCTTTGTCGGCGGAAAGCCTGCGCGCTAAAATTTTAGCGACAGGTGAATACGGACGCAGCGGAAGCGAAAGCCTTGGAGGACAGTTAAGGCCCTGCCAAGCCGCATGGTTTCGCGATGATGAAGCGCGCGCTTCTCCGCGGCGCTGACGTTGCGAGATTTCCATGTACGCTCATCCTCGGCGACGGCCGCCTTCGCCGGGAGAAACCTTGCCTGGACAAGCGACAGGCTGCCGCCTGCCGAGCGGGACGCGCGTCATGACTGTAGGCGAAACTCGCCTTTCGGGGCCGGCGCGGCGTCCGGGGCAGCTCGCCCGCAGGCGCGCAGCAGCGGCCGCCAACCTTTATTGGCGCGCATCCCTCACTTAAAGGAAGCCCAGTTAAGGCGAAAATGGGAAGCGCCTTTTTGCATTTTGGGGCGCTGCGTCATGGCTTCGGCACAACCTTTTAGGTTGCAGAAATAGCTTGACGGTATTTTTCAACACTGACATTGTACCGGGGGCGCTTGGTTAGCCGTGTAAACGGGGTTGAGCTGGCAAGTTTCGCCTTCGGTGTGCGCCCGGGGTCTGGCGCATAAATCAGGGAGGAAGGTCGGACGTATCGATCCGGGGAGAAACGTTATGGGGAAGACGATATTCGCTATGGGTGCGCTCGCCTTCATGGGGAGCGTCGTCGCAATGAGCGTTGCGCAGGCGTCGGTAAAGGTCACAGTCTTGGGCAGCGACGACCAAGGCGCCAACTACAGTCCGGTTTCGGGCCACACCCTGAGCGACGCGGCCGCCCCGCCGCCCGCGCTCTCGTCGTCTACGGCGACGTTCGCCTACAACGGCCCGATCGACTGGGTGAATGACGGCTCGAATAATGGACAAAATTTCAACGCGAACCTGTTCGACCAGCTTTTGAACGGGACCGACATCACCAGCTTCAGCAGCAACAAAGTTCTCGGCTTGCCGTCCTATGTGATGTTAAGCACTTGGGTTCCCGAGCCTTCGACCTGGGCGATGATGCTGGCGGGCATCGCCGGCCTGAGCTACGCCGGCTTCCGGAGCCGCCGCCGCACGGCGATCTCGATCGTCTGAGCGTCAGCTCCGTCGCAATCAAACTGCAAAAGACCGCCCCCCCGGCGGTCTTTCTTTTGCGCGGCGACCTGCGCGCTCGTGAGACCGCTGCCGCAGTCGCGGCGCCCGTCCAGGAGCCGCCGTCCCGTTCGGGGAATTGTGTCCGCCCCACAGGGTCGATTCCCGCGGCTCATGAGGCCCCGGCTTCCGCCTCGGGCAGTATATCCCGCAGTTCGCCGTGCAGACGGCAGGCCGCTCCAAACCCATGCGGAATGCGGAGATCACGCGCGCGGCCGTGCGCCGCCGCGAGCGTCCAATTCCCGCAGGGCTCGGAATTCTTCGAGGGCGATCCGCGGCACGAGGCCCCCGGTCGCCGAACTGTCCGATGGGAAGAACGCGTTCGGTCCCCCCGGCTGCCTCTGCGTCCTTTGACGACGCGACGCAAGCCCTCCTCGATCAAAGCTGTCACGGAGCGGCCCGCGGCGTCGGCTTTGCGTTGGCACGCAAGATGAGATCGTCGGGAAGACGACGACAGCCGTTCGCTCTGGCATATCCTGCGGCCGCCTCACAGCGGAATGTTTTCGTGCTTCTTCCAGGGGTTCTCGAGCTTCTTGTTGCGCAGCATGGCGAGCACCCGCGACAGGCGCTTGCGGGTCGAGTGCGGCGTGATGACCTCGTCGATATAGCCGCGCTCGGCCGCGACGAACGGCGACAGGAAGGCGTCTTCGTATTCCCGGGTGCGCTCGGCGATCTTCACGGGATCGTTGATGTCGGAGCGGAAGATGATTTCCACAGCGCCCTTGGCCCCCATCACCGCGATCTGCGCCGTCGGCCACGCAAGATTGATGTCGCCGCGCAAGTGCTTGGACGCCATGACGTCGTAGGCGCCGCCGAAGGCCTTGCGGGTGATGACGGTGATCTTCGGCACCGTCGCCTCGGCATAGGCGAAGAGCAGCTTCGCGCCGTGCTTGATGAGCCCGCCGTATTCCTGCGCCGTGCCCGGCAGGAAGCCGGGGACGTCGACGAAAGTTACGATCGGGATGTTGAAACAGTCGCAGAAACGGACGAACCGCGCCGCTTTGCGTGACGCGTCGCTGTCGAGGACGCCGGCCAGCGCCAGCGGCTGGTTGGCGACGACGCCGACCGTAGACCCTTCTATGCGCACGAAGCCGGTGACGATGTTCTTGGCGTGCGCCTCCTGGATCTCGAAGAAATCGCCCTCGTCGGCGATCTTGTAGATCAGCTCCTTGATGTCATAGGGCTTGTTCGGATTGTCGGGGATCAGCGTGTCGAGGGACATGTCGATCCGGTCCGGATCGTCGAAGCTCGGGATCGTCGGCGGGCGCTCGAGATTGGAGGCCGGCAGGAAGTCGATCAGCCGGCGCATCTGCAACAGCGCCTCGACGTCGTTGTCGTAGGCGCGGTCGGCGATCGAGGAGCGGGTGGTGTGGACCTGCGCGCCGCCGAGCTCCTCGGCGGTCACCGTCTCGTTGGTCACCGTCTTCACCACGTCCGGGCCGGTGACGAACATGTAGCTCGTGTCCCTCACCATGAAGATGAAGTCGGTCATCGCCGGCGAGTAGACGTCGCCGCCGGCGCAGGGCCCCATGATCAGCGAAATCTGCGGGATGACGCCGGACGCGAGCACGTTGCGCTGAAACACCTCGCCATAGCCGCCGAGCGCCGCCACGCCCTCCTGGATGCGCGCCCCGCCCGCGTCGAACAGGCCGATGATCGGGGCGCGGTTCTTCACCGCCATGTCCTGAATCTTGGTGATCTTCTGCGCATGCGTTTCGCTCAGAGAGCCGCCGAAGACGGTGAAATCCTTGGCGAAAACATAGACGGTGCGGCCGTTGACGGTGCCCCAGCCGGTCACCACCCCGTCGCCAGGGATCTTGGTCGCCTCCATGCCGAAATCGTCGCAGCGGTGCTGGACGAACATGTCGAACTCCTCGAACGAATCGTGGTCGAGCAGGAGGTCGATGCGCTCGCGCGCGGTCAGCTTCCCCTTGGCGTGCTGGGCCGAGATGCGCTGCTGGCCCCCGCCCAGGCGGGCGCGTTCGCGGCGGTCTTCGAGGGCGGCAACGATGTCCTTCACGGCGGTTCAAGCTCCGGAAAAAGGTGCGCTATCGGGCATAGCACGCCGCAGCCGGCACCGGAACGGGCGCCGGCGTGAGACATTGAGATGACGAAATCGGCCGCCGCGTGCGCCGCGTTCCGTCGGGCGTCCGGGAGGTCTGTCGGGCGTCCGGGAGGTCTCCCCACGGGCTACGGAATGCGGCTGCAGGGCCTGCCTCGGAGGGCCTTTCGGACTCGCCCTAACCTCACAGCCGGTTTATGGTTTGGGCGAGGGTCGGGCGCACTGATCGCGGACGTCGCAGGTCCGCTGAAACGCCGCCGGCCCGCCGAACGGGAGAAGCGAACGTGCCGATCGCACGCATGGACCATTTCACCATTCTCACGACGGATGCCGAGAAGACGATCGCCTTCTATCGCGACGCGCTCGGCTTCGAGCCGGGGGCGAGACCCGCGTTCTCGTTCCCGGGCGCATGGCTCTACAGCGACGGCAAGGCTGTCCTGGCACGTCGTCGAACGCCAAGCCATTCCCGACGGCGCCGGAGTCCTCGACCACATGGCGTTCTGGGGAACGAACCTGCCGAGCTATCTCGCCAAGTTCGAAGCGCGAGGGATGAAGTACGATCTACGGCGGCTGCCAGACGACGGGCATCTCGGCGGCCTCTGGCAATTGTTCTTCTTCGATCCGAACGGCGCCCGGGTCGAAATCGACTTCGCCGCGAGCGAGCGCGGCGAGGCGGCGCCGCCGTAGACGCACCGCTGATCGCGTCAGCCGCGCTCCAAAGCGCGTCCGGAATGACGCCGGTCTTTCGACGGCCTATGGCGCGTGGCTACAGGGGAGAACAGTTGCCGCCGCCTCCATCTCGCGCCAGCGCGCGTCCCGCCCCGCCGCCGCTTCCTCGTCGACCCCCCAAAGTTCGTTCTGAAAATCCTCGTCGACATGGGCGGCGCGCCACGCCTCGGCGGGCGACAGAAATCCGTACGCCGTCGCCAGCGCCAGCACCGCCGAGCCGGTGAGGCTCGTCATCACGCTCAAGCTCGCGAGCGCCGCCGGGTCGTCGAACGTCTCGAGCGCGGCGCGGACCGCCGCGAGCGTCTCCGGCGGCTGGGCCACGTGCATCATCCCGGCCGTGAGCAAGAAGCGCGCGCCGAACTTCTCGGCCGCCCAATCGAGGACCGGGTCGAAGGCGAGGCGCTGCCGCTCGGCCAGCGCCTCCGGGGCGTCGGCCCGATAGCAGAGGAGGTCCGAGCCGGCGTAGCGGACGATCTCGGCCCGCGTCTCCTCCATTGTCCGCGCGACGTCGTCGATCGCCGAATTGAGGAGTCTTGTGATCGGCATGTGGGCCGGGTCGAGCGTCTCCCCTTGGCGCGCCCATTCTTCCGCGACGCGCAGCATGAGCGGCCGGCTCACGGCTGCGAGCCTGTTGCGGCCGGGCGTGCGCACGTCGCGCCCGTCGAGGGTCAACGCATGCCGGCCATTGTCCTCCCGCACGTCCACGGTCCGATAGAAGCGCTTGACCGGCTCCGGCCGCATGTTCGCCTGGGCCGCGCGCATCGGATTGTTCTGCGCGTCCTCACTCATCTGGCGCGTCCTCGATCAGGTCGTGCGCCGGCGGCTCGAAGCCGAACATGTCGAAAGTCTTCTGCATGTGCTTCGGCAACGGCGCGGTCACGTCGATCGTTCCACCACGCGGGTGCGGCAGGATCAGCCGGCGAGCGAGGAGATGCAGCTTCGGCTCGATCCCCGGCGGCACGGCGCGCAGCGGATCGTTGCGCGCCGGATCGTTGGCGGCCTTGCGATTGTATTTCGGATCGCCGACGATCGGATGGCCGATCGCCTCGCAATGGGCGCGCAGCTGATGGGTGCGGCCGGTGATCGGACGCATGGAGAGCCACGCGAGGCGCGGCGCGACCTTGTCGACGACGGCGTAGAGGGTCAGCGAATGCTGGGCGTCCGGGTCGCCGTGCCTGGCGACCCGCATCCGCTCGAGGTCCGCCCTGCCCGCCCCGCCTTTTCCGCGCGCCTCGCCCATGCCCTCGCCTTTGGCGAGGAACATCGAAATGCGGCCCTGCGCCGGCCTCGGCACGCCCTCGACCAGCGCCCAGTAGAACTTCTTCGCCCGGCGCGAACGGAAGATCTCGCCGAGCTCGGCCGCCATTTTGCGCGACTTGGCGAGGAGCAGCACCCCCGACGTGTCGCGGTCGAGCCGATGCACGAGAACGGGGCGCGTCCCGTCCTTGGCGGCGAGCGCCTCGAGCATGCCGTCGATGTGCCGCTTCGTCCCTGAACCCCCCTGCACGGCGAGCCCATAGGGCTTGTTGAGGACGATGACGTCGGAATCCTCGAACAGGGTCATCGCCCGGATCGCCTCGGCGTCTTCCGGATTGACCCGTTTTGTCGCAGGCGCCGACGACGCGGGAAGCTTGAGAGGCGGCACGCGCACCGTCTGGCCGGCCTCGAGCCGGGTCGAGACGTCGGTGCGCCGGCCGGAAACCCTCACCTCGCCCTTGCGCACGATTTTCATCAGATGCGAATTCGAGATGTCCGGAAACCGGCGGTGGAGCCAGCGATCGAGGCGCATGCCGGCCTCGTCGTCGCCGACCTCGTAGGCGGCGACTTTTTCCGGCCCGCCTGCCGCACCCGCGGCCTCCGCCTTGCGATTTTTGCGCATGGAGCGCCTCATAGCGCAGCGCGTTTTCCCGCGATAGGCAATTGGATCAACAGGAGCCCGATGATGCCCGGCCATTTCCATGCGGTCGTCTGGATCGACCACAAGCAGGCGCGGATCTTCCATTTCAATGTTGACGAGGCGGACAGGACAGTGGTCCGGGATCACATCGTTCGGGACATTCATCCGCAGGAGAAGCGCACGGGCCACAGGATCCATGAGAACAAGCCGTTCTTCGAGGACGTCGCCAAGGCGATCGCCGACGCCGGGGCGATCCTGATCGTCGGGCCGGCCGAGGAGAAGGACGAGTTCGCGAGATTCCTCGCCGAGAAGCATCCGGCGATCAAGACTCGTGTCGAGGGGGTCGAGAAGGCGGACCATCCGACCGACGGCGAGCTTCTCGATTTCGCCCGTCGCTACGTCAAGGCCGCAGACCGCATGCGCCCGCTGTACGCGCGCGGCGACGCGCGACGCGGCCAACGGCCGCGTCTACAAGGGCGCGGCCCACGCGGCCAGCGGCCGCGCCTACAACGGCAACGGAGAGACCCACATGCCCTACGAACTTTACTACTGGCCGAGCATCCAGGGGCGCGGCGAGTTCGTGCGCCTCGCGCTGGAGGAGGCTCAAGCCGACTATGTCGACGTCGCCCGCGAGCACGGCGCCGGACGCGGCGTCAAGGCCCTGATGGCGATGCTGAACGGCGCCTCGGCGCCCTATACCCCCTTCGCCCCGCCCTTCCTGCGCGACGGCGATGCCGTCGTCTCGCATGTCGCGAACATCATCAATTCTCTCGGGCCGAAGCTCGGCCTTGCGCCGAAGGACGAAGCGCAGCGGCTGTTCGCCCATGGCCTGCAGCTGACGATCACCGATTTCGTCGCCGAGGTCCACGACGCCCACCACCCGATTTCGACCGACCTCTATTACGAGGACCAGAAGGCGGAGGCGAAGGCCAGGGCGGCCGCCTTCCTCAAGCACCGCGTCCCGAAATTCCTCGGCTATTTCGATCGCGTGCTGAACGACAACCCGGCCGGCGCCGCGCATGCGGTCGGAAGCGCCCTGACCGCCGTCGACCTGTCGCTGTTCCAAGTGTGGTCCGGCATGAGCTACGCTTTCCCGCGCGCCTTCGCCGGCGCCGCCAAAGCCTACCCCGCGCTCGCGGCGCTCGCCGCCGCGGTCGAGAAAAGGCCGAACATCGCGCGCTACCTCGCCTCCGATCGCCGCATCCCGTTCAACGAGTTGGGCATTTTCCGCCATTACCCGGAGCTCGATCAGCCGGCGGCAAGGGCGGACGCGGGAAGTCTTAAAAGCTTCATCGAAGGAGCTTGACGTTCGCCGCGATTCTGCGCCTTCGATTGGCGACCTGTCCCGGCTCATGCGGGGCGACGGGAGGAAGCGATGGCGAAAGGCGAGCAGAGAGGAAACAAGGAAGCCAAGAAGCCGAAGTCCGACAAGCCGAAGGGCTCCGAGTTGGCCTACAAGAAATCGATGGGCAAGGGCGGACAATCCCTGAACCCGACCGGCAAGAAGACCTGACGAGCGCAATCCGGCGGCTCTCCTTTCCCAGCTCCCCGCTGGGGAAGGCGGCTCGGAGCGCCGGATGGGGAATGGCCCGCTGCCGTCAGCCAGCGTGGGCTGCGCGAACGTTGTCGGGATTGCGTCGAGCCATTCTCGCATTCCGCACCCCTTCGCTTCCCTTCGAGCTTCACGGCGAACCCCCCTCCCCTGCTTTGCTGTGCATGGAGCGCCGAATGGGGTGTGGCCCGCTGCTGCGCAGCACGGCGCATCGAGCCATTCTCTCCCTCCACGCCCCGTCCGGCCCTCCGGGCCACCTTTCCCGCTTCGCGGAGAAGGGGGACTCGCGGGCCACCTGCAGCAGCTTGACAACTCGTGTGCATGCCGTAGCAGGCTGCAGGAAAGGAGACGCCATGGTTCGCGCCGAGACCGGGCGCGCCGCGGCCCGTCTCGTGAACCTTCATTGCCCGTTGGACGACGAGCGCAGTTCCGGCTATTGCCGCGCGCATGAGCAACATCACGTCGCAAACCACCCGCAAGCCGCGCCCCAAGTCCGGCATCCTCGACATCGAGGCCTATGTGGGCGGCAAGTCCAAGGTCGCAGGGCGTAGCCGACCCCATCAAGCTGTCGTCGAACGAGAACGTCCTCGGCTCCTCGCCGCTGGCCATCGCCGCCTTCGAGCGTTGCGCGCACAAATTGCAGCTCTATCCCGACGGCGGCGCCGCCGTGCTGCGCGAGGCCGTGGCGGCCAGGTACGGGCTCGAGCCCCAACGGCTGATCTTCGGCTGCGGCTCGGACGAGATCTTCGCCCTTCTGGCCCACACCTTTTGCGAGCCCGGCGACAATGTCGTGCAGGGCGAGTACGGCTTCCTCGAATACAGCATCGCCGGGCGCGCGGCGCAGGCGGAGGTGCGCTCCGCCGCCATGCCTCGCCTGCGCTTCGACGTGGACCAGGCCCTCGCCCTGGTCGACGACCGCACGCGGATCGTCTTCCTGGACAATCCCGGCAACCCCACCGGCGGCTGGCTGGGCCGCAGCGAGATCGAGCGCCTGCACCAGAGCCTGCCCGAGAGCTGCATCCTCGTGCTTGACGGCGCCTATGCCGAGTTTGTCGACGATCCGGCCTATAGCGACGGGATCGACCTGGCGCGCGGGGCGGACAACATCGTCGTCACCCGCACCTTCTCGAAGATCCATGGTCTGGCGGCGCTGCGCGTCGGCTGGGCCTATGCGCCCGCCGAGATGGTCGGAGCCATGGAGCGCATCCGTCCGCCCTTCAACGTCAACTTGCCGGCCCAGTTCGCGGCGGCGGCGGCCCTCGGCGACGATGACTTCCAGCAGCGCAGCAGGGAGCTCGTCTGGCGATGGCGTCCGTGGCTGACCCAGCAGATCGGCGGCCTGGGGCTGGAGGTCATGCCCTCGCAGAGCAATTTCGTACTGGTCGGCTTCCCGTCTGAAGGCGAGCGCACGGCGCGAGCGGCCGAGCACTTCCTGGCCGGACGCGGCATTTTGGTGCGCGGCTTGACCAACTACCGCCTGCCCGACCACCTGCGCATCACCATCGGCCTGGAGGAGCACAATCGGGCCGTCGTGGACGCGCTGGCGGCCTTCGTGGCCGGCTGAGGCGCACGCGCAGCGAGCGCCTCCGACAGAGCCTGCCGGCTGAATGTAGGGGGCATATCGAGAGAGTCCCTGCGCCTCGACGCAGAGCCCTGTTGCGCGGCGGCCCGTCGGCCGACGGCGTCCGGATCGTTCATTAACCAATGTCCAGCTTGGCGCAACACGACTGTGGCAGACCGCATTGACTCGAACAAATTGAGAACATAGCATGATCATGCCATGATCTTCTGCAATCGGAGTCCCGCCATGCGTCAAGTCGCCCTCATCACCCTCCTCGACATCGCCGAACTCGTTTCCCTCGGCGCGTTTCTGACGATGATCGGTCTCGCTGCGCGCGCGTTCGGCGCCTGAAGCTGCTCTGGAGGCTCCCTGGCCTTGGACAGCGGGTCGGCCGCCTGCTACCGGGACTGGCGCCTCGCCTCGAGGCCGGCGCCGAACCCCATGAGCTCGAAGGCCGATCCCGCCGATGATTCCCGCCGCCCGCATCGCCGCCGCGATCGAAGTTTTGTCCGACATCGAAGCCCGCCGCCGTCCCGCCGCCGACGCGATGAAGGACTGGGGTCTCGCCCATCGCTTCGCCGGCTCCGGCGACCGCGCGGCGATCTCTGCTCTCGTCTATGACGCGCTGCGGCGGAGAAGCTCGTCGGCCTGGCTGATGGGCGAATCTTCGCCCCGCGCCGAAGTGATCGGCGCCCTTCGGCAGACCCGCGGAACTCGACGCCGACGCGATCGCTTCGTTCTTCTCCGGCGTAGGCCACGCGCCGGCGAAGCTGACGGAAGCCGAACGCGCCCGGGTCGCGAGCGCCGACCTGTCCGGCGCGCCGCCCCATGTGGCGGGCGATTTTCCCGAATGGCTCGCGCCGCATTTCGAGGCGAGCTTCGGCGCGGCCGCCGCCGCCGAGGGCTCGCGCGCTCGCCGAGCGCGCGCCGGTCGATCTGCGCGCCAATCTCCTGAAGACGAGCCGCGACAAGGCCTTGACATCGCTTGCTCATCTCGCGCCTCAGCCGACGCCGCTCTCGCCGGTCGGCCTGCGGATCGCCATCCGGCCCGACGGCCGAGGGCCGGCGCTCGCCGCGGAGCCCGCTTACGTGAAGGGCCACGTCGAGGTGCAGGACGAGGGCTCGCAGCTCGCGGCGCTGCTGGCCGAAGCGAAGCCCGGCATGCAGGTGCTCGATCTCTGTGCCGGGGCCGGCGGCAAGACGCTGGCGCTCGGCGCGGCCATGGGCAATCACGGCCAGATCTATGCGACCGACTCCGACGGCCGGCGGCTGGCGCCGATCTTCGACCGCCTCGCCCGCTCCGGCGCGCGCAACGTGCAGGTGCGAGCCCCGCGCGGCGACGCCGACGTGCTCGGCGACCTCGTCGGGCGCTGCGACCTGGTCATGATCGACGCGCCCTGCACCGGCTCGGGCGCCTGGCGGCGCAACCCCGACGCCAAGTGGCGGATCCGTCCCGGCGCGCTTGAGCAAAGGATGAATGATCAGGACGAAACGCTTGAACGAGCTATTCGTTTTGTCAAGATCGGCGGCCGGATCGTCTATGTCACCTGCTCGGTGCTGCGGCCCGAGAACGAGGACCGGGTCGCCGCCTTCCTCTCCCGCCACGACGACATGCTGCCGGTCGACGCCGCGATCCAGGCGCGCGCCGCGGGCCTCGCCCCGCTCGCCGAGCACGCCTCGCCCTTCGGCCCCGGCTTTCGCCTCAGTCCCCGCGCGACCGGCACGGACGGGTTTTATATCGCGACGCTCGCGCGGATGTGAGGGCGGCTCTGGATCGCCTCGATCGCGACTCCTCGGGACGTCGCAATTGGGCGGGAAGCGAGCTTAGGACGGACGTCAGGAACGTGCGGGATTGCGGACGTACAGGGCCGCAACGGAGCGCCCGTGTCCGCCCGAAGCAGGCGTCGGTTCGGGATGCCGAGCTGAATATCGCGAAGGGCGGTATTGCGGTCACTCACAGGACACAACGACGCGTCTCTAAGTATGCCGCATCTTCGGTGGACGCACTCCGCCACGCCTTTTGATCCTGGCTTCAACTTCAAGATATCCGGCATATTGATGCGATCTTCCGCACGTAAATTCAACTACGCCTATGTTCTTCAATGCCGTTAACAGTGCGTCCTCGTTGATTACGCTGTGCATTTTCCAGTTCAAGCGGTGAATAGCCGCGATGACTTTATCGATGCCGCGCGGATTTGGTGCACTGTATTCTTTGTACTTCGATCCGAACGATTCACTCAAATTTGCCGGTTCGCATCTCAGGAATCCCCTCATTTGGAGAACGGCGTGATTTCGAGGCTTTTTCGCCCTCATGCGGGGCGAAAGAATGGCCTTAAGGTCCCACATTGAGCATGGCGCGACCTCTGTCTCGACAATTCGGAGCCCCGAACTCGCGCTTCAGGACTTGTCATACGAGAGTTGTCGCAGCGAAGCGCCAACCTCCAGTTGCATTTTGGCCCTCGAAAAAATGAGGGGATAGCTGAGGGTTCGCATGGGACTTCGAGTCCATCCAACTCCTTAAGAACCGCATCGATCCAATCATAATCTTCTTTTAGTTGCCTAACCCGCACTTCCGACGCATCCTGCACGCACCTCAACGAGTTCACTTTCCGGTTCAACCGCCGCTTCTACCCGTTCAACGCCTTCCGCTCTCTGCTCGGTGTCGCGGGTGGCGTCGAGTCACCAACCTTTGCAGAACTCTATTCGGGCGATTGGATGCATCCTACATGTAGTGGGTATGGGCGTTAACCGGATAGGCACGGCTTTTTCCAACTTTTATTTCCTTTTTGTCAGGTAAATTACTTGTAGACATCCATGTCACAGGTTTGCTTAAAATCCCTGTCAACACGACATCGGGGCTTTATTTTCGGACTATTTAGCCCACCCTTGTAAAACATTGCGCTAATTAGATTTCCAATGACCTTTACCATTCTGTATCGATTTGAGAGTTGCGCAACAGAATGGCGAGGCAAATTTCCCAAGAAGATATCTAGTAAGGTTTGTCGAACCTCAGGCTCGTCAAATTCATCTAAATTTGTTACGGTGTCAACTTCAAAAAGCGGTGGAGGTTGCTCTGGATCTCCGACTAGAATCCATTTCCGACTGCGGGACAACGGAACAAGTATTTCTGTCGCGCTGGCTTTTGAAGCTTCATCGACGATGCAAAGGTCGTACACAATTTCGTTCATTCCTTTGACACTCGCCATTCCGATGCAGGTGCCCGCCTCAGGAATCCCCTCATTTCGAGAACGGCCTGATTTCGGCGCTTTTCGGCCCTCACGTAGAGCGAATGGGAAGCCCTAAGGCCCCGCATTTGTCGTGGCGCGACCTCTCTCTCGACGATTGCGAGACCCGAACTCGCACTTCAGGACTTGTCATACGAGACTTGCCGCATCAAAATGCCAACCTCCAGTTGCATTTTGGCCCTCGAAAAAACGAGGGATGGCTGAGCGTTGAGGTAGGCTTGCAGATGCTTGGCGCTGACGCCGTGGTGGATGCCGTTCAGCCACGTCGAACGGATGCGTTCGCAGCCTGTTTCCGGAACGGTCGCTCATGGCGCATAGCTTCAGTAGCGCCTATGGACGGTTATCGCCGTTTACTCCCCTTTCGGCGCTGATCGGCAAGGTCTGCAACGGGTCGATTCCGGCCGTCCGATGGTCGGCCCGGTCAGGCGCCAAGGGTCAGATTCTGGCCCCTACACGATCAACCCCAGCCGCCGCGCGATCATTTTGTCGACAAACCGCTTCGGCAGGATGCTCACCAGCGCATTCTGGATCGGCTCGGGCGTCACCGTGTATCGCGTCCTGGGTCTCGCCGCCGACAGCGCTTTCTTCACCGCCTCCCCGATCCGTTCCGGCGGCAGTCCGTTGCGATCGAGGGACCGCGTGTAGCGCATCAGCCGCTCGATCGCGGGCGCATAGGGCGTTTCAGCGAACTTGGCGTCCGCCCCCTCCGCCTTTCCCCAGATCGGCGTCGCCACGGGGCCCGGGGCGACGACGATCACCTCGACGCCGAACATCATCATTTCGCGCCGCAGCGATTCCGACAGGCCCTTGAGTCCGAATTTCGAGGCGCCATAGGCGCCGACGAAGGGCATGGCGCTCCGTCCTCCGACCGACGAGATCATGACGATCCGTCCCGGGGGACCGGCGCGCGAGCGGTCGACCCCGAGAAGGGGCGCGAAGGCCTGCGTCACGATGAGCGGCCCCGTGAGATTGACTTCGAGCTGCCGGGCGAAGTCATCGATTTTCAGGTAGAGCAAGGGTCCCCCGACGGCGATCCCGGCGTTGTTGACGAGACCGGACAAGGCATCCCGTCCGATCGCCTCTTTGACCTCTTCCGCCGCCGCCGAAACCGCCTTCGGGTCGGTGACGTCGAAGATCAGCGGCCGGAAAGCCTCGCCGAATTCCTTCGACAGCCGCTCGGCGTCCTCGTTTCTTCGCACGCTGCCGAACACTCGGTACCCGCCGGCGACGAGGACCTTGACGCATCCCCAGCCGATGCCGGTCGACGCGCCGGTGACGACGACCGATTTCTTGGCCAACTCCATCAGGTCCCCCAAGGCTGTCCGATCCGCTCTACGGCCCCGGCCGCAATTAGAATGGTCGCAGACGCGGGTCTAGCCGAAATGTCTGAGCCGCGGCCAGACCTCCTCGATCGGTTCGCGCATGCCGCGGCAGAGCCAGAGCGTCTGCCCGGATTCTTCCGGCATGGCCAGCGGATTGTCGAACCGCCCGACTGGCTCGACGGTCCGGAACATCCTCAGGAGCCCATCGCGCGTCCCGCCGAGGATCAGAACGACGCTGCCATCGTGGCCGCGCGGACCCCAGAGAAAGTAGTTCTCGTGGCCGCTGATCGTGGGCTGCAGGCCCCAGCGTGCGCCGAAAAAGTCGACCGCGGCGGCGTCGCCGTAGTTCCAGGCGAAGAAGACCGCACGCGCCTTCTCGTCCGGCGGCAGGGCCTGGTAGGCCTTGCCGACCGTCTCGGCCATCTCGGGCCAGCCGAACATATCGGCGTAATATTGTGGCAAGTTGCGGAGGCGGAACCTTTCGCCGGTGCTCGGCGTGAACCCAATCGCCCGCTCGTAGGCGATAAAGTCCTGGACCGGGAGGACAGGCACGAACAGCGGCGCGGTCAGCGCCGCGACGGCGAGCACCAGCGCGGCGAAGGCCGGCTTCGCCAGGCGCGGCAGCCAGGCCTCGAGCGCAACCGCGCCGCCCGCCATCAACAGCGGATAGGCGGGCGCGATATAATAAGGTCTGCCCCGCCCGACCACGGCCGCCGCGACGAGCAGGACCCAGCTTGCCGCGACCCACCGGTACGGCGAGAAACGCGGCCAGAAGGCGAAGGCCGCGACCCCCGCGATCCACACCGGGGCCGAGGCCGGCCCGAGGGTCAGGACCTCCTGCAGAAGGAACGATCCGGGCGAGAGCGCAATGTTCTTTTCCGCCACCAGGACGGCGGTGTGGGCTACGAAGGGCCAGCCCTTCGCCGCCTGCCAAGCAAGGTTCGGCGCGGCGATCGCGAGCGCGATCAGCGCGGCGGCCCACGGCTCCCAGCGCGCGAGCAGGCGCCGCTCGGCCGTCGCGAGCAGCCCCGCGGCGAGCGAGACGAGGTAGAGCGCGACCGTGTATTTGGCGAGAAAAGCGACGCCCGCGATCACGCCCGCGGCCAGCTGCCAGCGCGGCTCGTCGTCCTGCTCGGCCTTGATGATGCAGACGGCGATCGCGAGCCAGGCGAGCGGTTGCAGCGAATCCGTCGTGAGCAGTACGCCGAAGACCTGCAGCGCCCCGCCGCCGAGGACCGCGAGCCCGGCGAGCCAGCGGGCGTAAAGGCCGCCCCCGAGCAAGCGCGCGCACGACGCGGTCAGCGCGACCGTCGCCGCACAGGCGATCGCCGGGACGAGCCGCAAGCCGCGCAGCGAGTGGAACGCTTCGTCCGAGGCCGCGGCGATGAGCGGCGTCAGGGGCGGCTGGTCGGTGTAGCCCCAGGCTGGATGGCGGCCGCAGACGATGAAATAGAGCTCGTCGCGGAAATAGCCGTACGAGCCGTTGACCCAGAAATGCAGCGCCAGCGTCGCGAGCCCGAGGGCGAGCTCGGGCCGGTCGATCAGCAAAAGTTTGCCCCGCATGGGTCGACGCCTCCTGAGCCGCCCCGCATGATAAGTTCAAGGCGCTCGCTCTGGCTTGATCCGGATCATGCTCGCCTCGCCGGCGTCGATCTCGCCTGAAAATTGCGGGATGGTCGGCCCACCGCGTCGGCATCCCAATGCAAATCCGCCGCGGCCGTTGCCGAACCACCCTGGCGTCGATAGGCTGCGGGGCCGGCCTGCCTGCTCTCCGCCTGCCCGCTTGGGGGACGTCAAGTTGAACTGGCGTCACGGACAGGGTAATCGGGTGAAGAAGTAGGTGACAAACGGCGAAAGTGCTGAATCCATGACGAGCCTCGATTCGCATCAGAGGGGCGAGGCATGGCGGAGGCGGCAGCGGACTGCGCGGCGTTTGACGAAACCGTAGTTTTTCTGAGTTATTCAATGATCTGAAGGATCCCCGCCAGCGGGGGAAGGTTGACTACCCGCTGGAAGAGATCCTGCTCCTCTGCCTCATCGCCGTCCTGGCCGGCGCGGAGACCATCACCGACATCGCCCTGTTCGGCCGCAAGAAGCTGGACCTTCTGCGCCGCTTCCGCCGCTTCGCCAACGGCACGCCGGCGCACGACCATCTTGGCGATATCCTCGCCGTGCTGGACCACGAGCAGCTCCAGCGCTGCTTCGTCGCCTGGGTAGCCGCGCTGACCGGAACTCCCGAGGGGGTCATCGCCATCGATGGCAAGACCGCCCGGCGGTCCGGCCAGAAGCGGAAGGGCCACGCGCCAATCCACATGGTTTCCGCCTTTGCGGCGCGCCAGCGCCTGGTGCTCGGCCAGGTCAAGGTGGCCGAGAAGTCCAACGAGATCGTCGCCATCCCCAAACTGCTGGACCTGCTGGCCATCGAGGGGGCGATCATCACCATCGACGCCATGGGGTGTCAGCGCGACATCGCGCAGAAAGTGGTGGAGAAGAAAGCAGACTACGTGCTAGCGCTGAAAGGCAACCAGGGGTCGCTGCGCGAGGACGTGGAACTGTTCGTGGCCGAGCAGAAAGCCGCCGGTTTCAGGGACACAACGATCAGTCGCGACCAAACGGTGGATGGCGATCATGGCCGCATCGAGACCAGGACCACGACCGTCATTCACGACATCGGCTGGCTGCAGGAGCGCCACAACTGGCCCGGATTGAAGGCCGTGGTGGTGGTCGAAAGCGAGCGGGAAACCGGCGACAAGATCGAGCGGGAGACCCGCTTCTACCTGACGTCGCTGGCGCTGATGGCGTGCATGCTAGGACCGATCGTACGCAGCCACTGGGCGATCGAGAATAGCCTGCACTGGATCTTGGACATGGTGTTCCGCGACGACGAGTGTCGGCTGCGAACCGATCACGCACCCGCCAACTTCTGTACGATCAAGCACATGGCGCAGAACCTGATCCGATTGGCTCCCGGAAAGGCTTCCCTGCGGCTCAAGCGAAAGACCGCCGGATGGGACGACGACTTCCTCGCCAGCCTGATCACGCGGTAAAAAAGCTTCACCCGATTCCCCTGGCGTCACGGATTGCCTGAACCCGCGCCCGCGCCGTTCCTCGAGAGGCTCTCATATTGCGCACAGGGAGGGGTCCGTCATGCAACCGTTCAATCCTCAGCGAGCCCCGGTCTTCGCGAAAGACGGGATGGCCTGTTCGAGTCAGCCGCTTGTGGCGATGGTCGGCAGGGACATTCTCAAGGCTGGCGGCAACGCCGCTGACGCGGCGATCGCCATGGTGGCGATGGTCAACGTGACCGAGCCGATGATGAACGGGCTCGGCGGCGACTGCATGATCCTCGCGCACTGGAACGGCGAGTGTTTCGGCCTCAACGGCAGCGGCCGTTCGGGATCGCGCCTCTCCATCGATAATCTTCGCGCCGCCGGGTTTTCGGCCATGCCGCAGGCCGGAGCGGCGACCGTCACGGTCCCCGGCGCGCTCGACGGCTACCTTGCGCTGCACGAGCGTTTCGGCACGATGGACCTCGGCGATCTCGTCGAACCCGCCGCGGCACGCGCCGAGGAAGGTTTCGCCGTGGGGGCGAAGATCAGTCAGGTGTGGGAATGGGAAGCCTCGAAGCTCGAGCGGTTCTCTGCGGATGCGTCGCCCTACTTGCCCAGCGGCGGCGCGCCGAAGCCGGGAGACATTTTTCATCAAAAGGATCTTGCGCGGACCTGGCGATCCATTGGGAAGAACGGCCGCGGCGCGTTTTACGCCGGGGACGTCCGGGACGGTATCCTGGACGTCCTGGGCAAGGGCGGCGGCTTCCTGGACAGCGAAGATTTCGACCGAATGCAGGCCGAGTGGGTCGAGCCGATCCGCGCCAGCTATCGCGGACACACCATTCTCGAACTGCCGCCCAACGGACAGGGCATCGTCGCCCTGATGGCTCTCGGCATCCTTGAGTTCTATGATCTGACGCGTCTTTTCATCGAGGGCGAAGTCCGGGCGAAGCATCTCATCCTGGAGGCGGTCAAGCTCGGCTTTGCCGACGCGGTCCAATACGTGGCCGATCCGCGCTTCGCGGCGACGCCCGTCGCCCGTCTCCTGTCCCCGGAGTATCTTGGCGAGCGCCGCGCGCTGATCAATGAGGACCGCGCCCTGGACGCGCTGCAGCCGGGCCGCGTCGGTGGAGACACGTCCTACCTCACGGTCGTCGACCGCGACCGCAACGCCGTTTCTCTGATCACCAGCATATCCGATGCTTTCGGGTCCGGAATTATCGTGCCCGGCACGGGCGTGATCCTGCAGAACCGGGGGGCCGGCTTCGAGATGGATCCGGCCCATCCCAACCATGCCGCGCCCGGCAAGCGCGTGTGCCACACGATCCTTCCGTCGATGGTGCGACGGCGCCCTTGAGCTAGCTTCGGCTGTGTGGGCGCCAACATGCAGCCGCAGGGGCAGGTTCAGATCCTCGTCAACCTGATCGACAGAGGGTTCGATCTGCAGCAGGCGCTCGATGCGCCGCGCGTGCGCGCGCTGGACGGCCGGCGGATTTCGGTGGGGCGCCACCAGGATCGGGCTTCGCCGACGCGCTCGCGGCTCTCGGCCATCAGGTCGTCACGGGCGAGGACGTCCCCCGCTCGTTCGAAGGATGCGCCCAGGCCATCGCCATCGCCGGCGAGGCCCTGTGCGGCGCCTCGGACCCGCGGCTGGACGGCATCGCGGCGCCGCTCTAGCGGCCGGCAGGATTACGGGTCAAACATTGGCGATCCATCCTGAGATCGCTGCGGCTACGACCTAATATCGCGGGGAGGCCGTGGGCGGCGGCGCAAGATGTGTAGTTCTTGACATCGAATGATGCAACGTATCGTGGGTCTCTGAACGTTGGCGGCGCCGTATGGCCGCAACGTCGGTTTGCAAAGGAGCGCGCGCCATGCCGCTGACCAATCGAGATGACATCCGAAATTCGCTTCTGGACTTTGTCTTTGCGCGCGGAGATCTCGGCAAGCCGATGCCGAAATACCAGTTCCCCGAACGGGAGAGCTCGCCCGAGGACGTGTTCCAGGTGGTCCAGGATGAGTTGTTCCTTGACGGCAACGCGCGGCAGAACCTGGCGACCTTCTGTCAGACCTGGGAAGAGCCGGAGGTCCACAAGATAATGGACCTCGCGATCGACAAGAACATGATCGACAAGGACGAGTATCCGCAGACCGCCGAGATCGAGTTGCGGTGCGTGCACATGCTCGCCGACCTTTGGAACGCCCCCGACGCCGCCAACACGATCGGAACGTCCGCGGTCGGATCGAGTGAAGCGTGCATGCTCGGCGGCATGGCGATGAAGTGGCGCTGGCGGGGGCGCATGGCCGCGAAAGGAAAGCCTGCAGACAAGCCGAACCTCGTCTGCGGCCCGGTGCAGATCTGCTGGCACAAGTTCTGCCGCTACTGGGACGTGGAGATGCGCGAGATCCCGATGGAGCGTGGGCGTTTTCAGATGAACGCGGAGGAGATGATCAGGCGCGTCGACGAGAACACGATCGGGGTCGTGCCGACGCTCGGCGTGACCTACGACGGCCGCTACGAATACGTCGAGCCGCTGGCGGCCGCGCTCGACAAATTGGAGGCCGACAAGGGTCTGGACGTGGATATCCATGTCGACGGCGCGTCGGGCGCGTTCCTGGCGCCGTTCTGCGCTCCCGACATCGTTTGGGACTTCCGTCTTCCGCGGGTGAAGTCGATCTCGACCTCGGGCCACAAGTTCGGCCTCGCGCCGCTCGGCGCGGGCTGGGTGATCTGGCGCGACGCCAAGGAAATTCCGGAGGATTTGATCTTCCGCGTCAACTATCTCGGCGGGGACATGCCGACGTTCGCCATCAACTTCTCGCGCCCCGCCGGGCAGATCATCGCGCAGTACTACAACTTCCTCCGTCTGGGCCGCGACGGGTACCGCAAGGTCCACATGGCGAGCTATCGCACTGCGAAGTACCTCGCGGGCGAGATCGCCAAGCTAGGGCCGTTCGAGATGCTGGCGACGGGCGATCCAAACGAGGGCATCCCGGCCGTCACCTGGAGGATCAAGGACGCAACCGACCCCGGCTACACGCTGTTCGACCTTGCCGACAGGCTGCGCGTACGCGGCTGGCAGGTCCCGGCCTATACTCTGCCGGACAATGTCACCGACATCGCGGTTCAACGCATCCTGGTTCGCCAGGGCGTAACGACGGATCTCGGCTCGCTTCTGATTGCCGATTTTCGCCGGGCGATCGAGCACTTCGACCGACATCCGGTGAACGTGCCGATGAGCGAGGCCGAGGCCGGCGGATTTAGCCATAGTTGAGAGCGGTCACGACGAGTGACCGGGCGTTTGTTCCCATCGCGCTTCGGTCGGCTGTCATGGACGAGTGGCGGTTGATGGCGGCGGCTCGCTGTGTCGCGCTGAATTCGCCGCCGGCACCGCAGCCCGTGCGCGGGACTGGCGGTGGTCGAGCGTTCGCGCACATCTGGCCGCGCGCGACGACGCGCTGGCGACCGTCGCGCCGCTTTGGAGAGATGCAACGGCCGGTTCGGCGACCTGATCGACGCCCCGGCCTCGAACAAGGCGATGGCCGCGTTGCGCGGAGCGGAAACGATCGGCGGTCCGCTCGGGTCGCCTACAGTCCCACAGGCGTGCCTGGCCGTTACATCACGAAGCGGGATCGTTCATTCGCAATGAGAAAATTGCGCATCTCGTCGAAGACCAATCGCTCCATCTCGCGCATAATTTGGACTTTCGCGGCCTGAGACGGCGCCTCGTCATAGCGTTCGAGAATTGCCCGGACTGCGGACCGATATTGCCGATAGCGTTCGATCTCGCGCTCGGGCTGGAGGCCCTGTTCGACGGCGCGCGTCGCCAGCGCCGCGAGCGCGACCCAGATTATTGCGACGATGAAGTACGAGGAATAAAAGACGGCCCGGATCGGAGGAACGGGAAGGGCGCCGAGCACCACGCAGCAGTGCATGATGAACAGCAGAATGATCAACGTGAAACCTACCTGCGAAAGAGTTGCCAATTGAGTTCCGCGGCATCGCAGAAAAGATCCTGTGGTCGTCCTGCAATTTGTAGTTCGCATAACCAAGCTGATGCAGAATGCGCAACTCGCGATAGGCGTCGAATATCGGATCGATGTCCTTGCTTTCTCCGAATGTGGCTGGCCCATTTGTCTTCATGCCGTTCTGGCGCCAGAGATCGATTTTTTCATCCTCGTCGATTGCCGCGGCGAAGACCGCGTCGAGCTTGCCGACCATCCGCGCCTTGAAGGATTCGAGCCAGAGATTGCGCTCCGCCTGGAACGCCGATCTGGCGTCATCATCTTTCAACGACGCCAGAATTTCCGGCAGCCGGAACGCCAGCGTCTGAAAATGGAATTGCCGGATGCTTTCGCCCATCAGGCGACGATACAGCCAATCGCGCTTGCGGCTCGCAAACAGCACGCCCACGCTGCCGATCGAGAAGCTCAAAACGCCAAAGAGGCCAAAGAGGCCCGAGACGACCGCCACCCCTGCTCTGGCCCTTTCGGCCTCATCGCCGGAAGAATGGATAAAGAGGATTTCGGCCGCAGCGGCGGCGAGCGCGGCAAAGCCGAGCCCGATCGCCCAGAAGCCAGCCCTCAGGCCATTGCGCTTCGCCCGATTGGCCGGCGCGTCATATTCGATGAAGAGCTTCCGCAGCTCCGGATGGTCGAGGACGTGGACGATCGAAGGATACTTCCTCGCCGCCAACTCCCGATCGCTTTCATGCAACAGCAGATCGTCGTTGAATTTGTGCTCGTCGACCGACGGGGCCATCATGCGCTACCGGCAAGGGCGAGTGGCGGATTGCAATTTTTATCTAACGGCCATGAAGGATCGGCAACTGATTTCATGACGCCTCAGTATCCGAGCGGTAAGTATCCCCCGGCAAAGCCGGGGGCTTTAGAATGTGAACCGCTCAAAGCGGTAGGAGGGGACGCTGACGCGGCCCCTTCAATTTGTCGCCATGGAAAGGTGGCGCTTGTCATCGCCAGAGATCATCTGTTCGAGCCTCTGGTCTTCCTTCTCTTGGTTGCGAATGTAAGCGCGGATCGCGTCCTCGTCGCGACCGACCGTGTTGACGAAGAATCCACGGGCCCAAAAGCGCTGCCCAACGAAATTGCGTTTGCGCTCTCCATAGACCCGGGCCAAATGCGCGAGCTTGCGGAACACCTCGCCCAGATGTCGGCGCACCTCCTGATACAGCGTCTTGCGTCGACATTTGGGAATGAAGACCACGTGATATTTGCAGTCCCAGGTCGTGTGGCTTAGGCTTTCATACTCGTCCATCGGCGAAGTTCCTTTCGTGTGAGTGGCTGCTCACGTTGGAACTCCGCCGATGGATTGCCGAAAACGTCAAACTGCTACTGCCACCCCGGCAAAGCCGGGGGTCTCCCGCTGACGCTAGCGGCTGCCGCTCCGCGACTGATGCGGACCCGGCGAAAGCGGTGCGTCCGGGACGCTGGTTTCAGCACAAAGTTCGTGAGTACGACTCCCAAGCGGTCAGCAGGAAACCTCGCGGTTAATGATCGTATCGCCACGCGGAAGTTCAGTTTGTGGACGCCAGATGCCGCATGCGTCACTATTGCAACAGCTCTTCATGGGTTTCGCCGTGGCATTGTCAGAATTAATGCTATACTGCGATGTGGCGCTCCGGGGCGAGGCGGGGCCCCACTGTTTTTTCTCATGAATTGTCAACGCGCTCGACGCCCAAAATCGCCTATACTGTTTTGCCTTGACAGTGGCCAGCGTTGGAATGGACAGGATGGCAGCAAAGGAAATCCCATGTCGCGTGGCTTTCCGACATGGTTGGCTCCTGCGAGACGATACCTATCCCCTTCACTTCAATATTGAACCTAAATACCGCAGTTGAGATTTTGCGAGTGGATCGAATCGCGCATTCTCAAGGGTATGACGCGCGATTCTTCCCGCTCATCGGCTCACCCACCCGGTGAAGATTCCTTGGTTGTCGGGAGCGAGCCGCCGGAGGCGTCGACATCGACAGCTTCTTTGGGCCGGTCCGTGTCGAATGGGACCATGAGGCGGCGATGACGCCGCTCGGCCAGCTCCCGTTCTTCATCCATTTCCTCAAAGCGACCGGGTTGTTCGACGCCTTCGTCGTCGACTGTCCGCTGCGCTACGGCAGTCCCAACGCCCCGAAGAAGCGCGACATTCTCGGCACGGCGATGTTCTCCATGCTCGCTGGCCACAAGCGTTACGCCCATATCGCGGCGCTGCGCTGCGACGCCGTCTTGCCCGAGCTGCTCGGCATGGAAAAGATCGTCAGCGAGGATGCGGTAAGGCGCGCTTTCAAGGCGATCGACGAGAAGGAAGGCGCGACATGGCTGCGCCAGCATCTTGCATTTTGCGTCGAGCCGCTGCTCGCCGAGCCCTGGATCCTGGACGTCGATACGACGATCAAGCCGCTCTATGGCCATCAGGAAGGGGCGGTCTTGGGCTACAACCCCAAGAAGCCCGGGCGTCCGAGCCATTGCTACCACACCTACTCGATGGCTTCGACGCGTCTCGTTCTCGATGTCGACGTCTGTCCCGGCGACGAGCATGCATCCAAACATAGCGCGCCGAGCTTATGGGCGCTGCTCGATCGCTTGCCGCGCGACTTGTGGCCGGCGCTGTTGCGCGGAGACTTGGGCTTCGGCAACGAGGGGATCATGCGCGAGGCCGAGGCGCGCGGCTTGCCGTATCTGTTCAAGCTGCGCCTGACCGCCAACGTCAAGCGTATGATCGAGAAGCTCGCCGGCGCGCGCGAATGGGTTTGCGCCGGCCAAGGCTTCGAGGCCAAGGAGAGCGCCGTTCGCTTGACGGGCTGGAGCCGGGAGCGGCGGGTGATCGTGCTGCGTCGGCGTCTCAAAGGCGCTTTGGGGGCTTGCGCAAAGCGACGAAGACGGGACGCCGCAGCTTTCCTTCACCGAGATCGGCGAGGCGACAGAAGTCTACGAAATTCGGTTCTGGTCACCTCGCTCGAGGAAGAAACTGAAGCGTTCGGCCAGCTCTATCGCGATCGCGGCGATGGAGAAAATATTTTCGATGAAATGAAGAACCAATGGGGCTGGGGCGGCTTCACGACGCATGATCTCGCGCGCTGCCGCCTTGCGGCGCGGCTGCTCGCGCTGTTTTACGACTGGTGGAACATTTTTGTGCGTCTCGCCGAACCGGGTCTGCACCGCGAGGCGATCACCAGCCGGCCCCTGTTTCTTTCCGCCATCGCGACGCGCACGCGGCACGCGCGCCAAACGCGATCCGCGCGACGAGCTCGCACGCCAGGGCCAAGCCAGCCGCCAAGGCGCTCGCGGCTGTAGCCGAGTTCCTACGAGGCTTGGCTGAAAATGCGGAGCAGTTGACGCGCCTGCAAAAGCGGCGGGTGATCCTCTCGCGCGCCCTCAAGGCGTTCCTCAAAGGTCGATTGTTGCGTCCGCTGCCGCGTCTCGCGCCAAGCTGACGCAACCAGAGCGCGCAAAATCGCAGAACGCCGCTACCTCAAGCCGACCAACTGCGGTTTTTAGGGTGATTTTATTCCAGAGGTGAAGCGACCTTTTGTAAAAGACGTGTTTTGAGTGTGCTATTCCGCAAATAGGGCGCGCCTATCGGGCCGGGTTGGCACGCGCGCAAGAGGGATGCGGACGCCACACCGGGTCCCCGCCCGCCAGAACGAGCGCGCAGAGCTTTTCCTTCAGCGAGCCCATATCGAGATCCCACACCTGCAATTCGTCGCCGCCGGCGACGAGCCGCGCGCCTTCGTCGTTAAGAGCAAGGAACCCAGGGCCGGAGTCCGCGGGAGGATCATTTGGCGGCGTCAGCAGGAAGCTCGCCCAGCTCGGCGAAGACGTGTCCCAGATTTCGATGGAGTTCGTATACTGGCCGCCGCGACCAGCGAGGCATCATGGCTGAAAGCGATTTGTAAAAAGGCGCGCGACATGTCGCCGCCCAAAGGCGGCTTGAGCCACCTGCCTTCTTTGACGTTCGATTGTTCCATCATGCCAGATCGTCCGGCCACGAGCAAAATCGGTTGTTTATCCTGGTCGTCCGCGGCGAACACAACCCCAGATACGCGCCCCGCTGGAAGCCGCGCCTCTTGCGAAAGCTCGAATTTGGCAGGTTTGACCGTCCACAGCCGGACCACGCCAGCGTCGTCTTCCGTCGCCGCTCCGCCTGCAGCGAATAGTCCTCCGTCTAGGCTGAACGCGATCGCCCGCACCTCTTTCAAACTTGTGGCGATCCAGAACTTGCCGCCGCCGTTCAGCGGCGCAACCAGCAGGCTCCCCGAATTTTGAAAGCGACGCCGAGCCGCCGTCCGTCGGGGCTCAGTACAATCCGAAGCGGCACGAGCGGGAGCTCCGACCCGGGAGTCTTTGAAAGCGTCGGTCGCGAGGGACAGAAGAAGCGAGGGTGATTTCGGAAGCCCGCTAAAAACGTTGATTTCGGCGGGGCTTCCACACTCAAATCTGCCGAACCTCGGATCCCGGTCTGGCCCGCACGCAAGCGCCGCCAGAATCCGCTTGGATGTGCTTGCCGATAGACCGAGGACTTTGTTGGGCCCAGCCGAAAACCGTTCTGCCGGCTCACCAGCTTCGATTTGGCCGTCGGTCACTTTCAGTATAGCTAGCTCGGCTTCTCCTGATCCTTTCCCGGGCGGCGGGCGTCGCCAGCCAAATTGTGGACCCTTCCTCGGCGACGATCGCTCCCCGCACCGGCCTCACTTGGGCCGGAGACATCGGGCCCATCGTTCGCGAGGGGTCGTTCCCGCGAGGATCGAAGACCGCAACATACCCATTCCGCGAGGCGGCCGCCGCGAAGAGGCCGCTTCCGGGGTCGAACGCGACGCTGCTGATCCAGTCAGTAACCGAGCGCGACCGCAGGGCGCGGCAAGCGGCGGGCGCATCGAACGTCTCCGATGTTCGCGCGTTCGTGTCGGACGGGGCATCCTCCGGCTCATCACGGTATCGCATTCCGCTCTCCGTGCCGATCGCAAGCCGCCGCTCGCCGCAAGCCTGGAAGAAGGCCAAGCTGCGAACTGATGCGCCCTCATTTTTGTCGATAACGCGCGTTGGTTTGGAGAAGTTGGCGTCCCAGACCGTGACTTCTCCGCCCCGACGACCGACCGCAACCTGCCTTCCATCGGGCGAATACACCAGGGAGAAGATCGATTCCTTTCCCTTGTCCTGGTAAGCGAGCGGGCAAGTCCACGACCCGGACGGCGCTGGCTTGCAAGCGAACAACTGCCCATCGGCGTCGCCCACCAGCAGAGTGTCGCCGCCTGAGAAAAGGTCACGCTCCAAACGCGCCTCGATGGCTTCCCGTCCGGCCATTCCATGCGACCGGGGTTGTCGAGCCGTTCGCCATTCAGCGCAACCAACGCAACGTCGTCACCATGTTCACCGTATCCGCCAGCGGCGATCATCTGACCTTCCGGATGGAATGCGAGAGTGAAGATCCCTTCATTGACGCTGTGACGCCAAAGTTCGGTTTGGGGGTGGTCCATCGACCATAAGGTGAGCATGCCGTCGGCGCATCCGGCCGCCAGGAGACGGCCCGATGGATCGAACGCCAAGGCGGTGACAGATTGGTCGCGAGCGCAGGCGTCAAAGTTTGTGCCGGCCGACTCGCCAAGCCCTGTAAGCTTGTTGGGGTCTACCAAGAACACTTTGCCGTCCGAGCCCCCGAAGGCGAGCGAGACGGTTCCGTCCGGCTGCGCTGGGCGGTACGCAACCGCCCGGAAGGACACGTCGTCTCGGACAAACGCCTGACGGACGCCGCTCGTATTGCCAAGGATCGAAATCAGCATGTTACGGACTTGAAACTGCAAAGGCGTAGTCACCGGCGTCCAGCCCGAGAGCCTTTCGGAAATTGGCGCTATCGCGCGGTCGAACCAATTTTGCGGGGTTTCTCGGGCGCGCTCATCCACCAAAGTCTGAAGCGCGCCGTTGAACGCTCGCCCTATCTCGCCTCGATACGATGCTTCAGTTGCTGCGGCAGCCTCGCTCACCACAGACTGAGCCTTGATGGTTTCGGCTCGATTGCGAGCGTCAATCCAGACCCGACCCAGCACAGCGAGAAGAGGCACGAGGACCACGAAAACTATTTGCATCGTCCGCCGTCGAAGCAAAGACCGCTCGCGCCTTCGCCGTTCGGCGTTCACTGCTTCGGCGCTCGCCTCAACATATTCGTGCTCGAGCGCGGTGAGGTCTGGAACGCGCTTCGCGTCTTCAACTTGCCAAGGACTCAACAGGTTCTCGGAACGGCTGCCGCCGCGTTCGCGCCAGCGCTGCGCGGCATCATGAATTGCGATGCGCTACCGCGCTTTGTCGCGCTTCCCGTCGATCCACTCCTGGTATCTGGGCCAGTTGCGCAGAAGCGCTTCATGCTTGACCTCGACCACGGCGTCGTCGCCATCGGCGGTCGGCCTCATGCGAATGAATTCCAGCTTCCCGACTGCGAGCTGATCAAGGACACCTGGCGTTCGAGGATTTCCCGTCCTTTCCAGCTCGCTGCGTAACCGCGGCTGCCGATAAGGTTCGAGCATACGATCATCGATGCGCACGAGCTCGAGCAGGATGCGTTTCATCTCATCCTGCGACTCTTGGGGAAGGTTATCGTAAAACTCGTCAGCGAAATTCTTGAGCGCGCCGAGAGGCTTGCCGATCTTCGCGAAGACTTCGCGCGTGACTTCGATTGCGGTCGCGTCGTTCCCAAAGCGATTTCAGCGCGAACTGCAACAGCGGCAAAGCGTTCCTATTTCCAATGACGCTGTCCACGAGCTGATCGACGACCCCCGGCGCAAACTGCAGATTGACCATTGCCGCAGGTCGCTCGATCGCCGCTCTCAACTCGTCAGAACCCATGGTCCATTCCTGCATCGAGAAGCGCGAGTGTTCTCGGTCCAGGTAGTCGCTAAGCGGCATCAGCCTCTCGAGGTCGTCGCCAAACTCCTCGCGCAGCGTCAGGATTATTCGGTCATTTGGACGAACCCTGAGGAGTTCGCAGAGAGCGTCGACGAGTGCGCGGCGGTCTTCTTCGCCGCAAAGCGTCAACACCTCTTCAAACTGGTCGACAACGATTAAGGCCGCGGAAACGCCGGCGCCGTCGAGCCTCTGCGCCAGCCGTGCGGCGTCAGCGCGTAGCGCGGCGACCTCCGCCGCCCGATCGAAATGCATGTCTGGCGTGATCGCGGCGAGCGCGTCCACGAGGCCCTCGAGCGGTGCGTTGCCGGGCGTGAAGGGGCCGACCACGCGAAATCGAGGCGTATGGTCGGAGGCGGCAAGCTCCGGGAGAGCGCCGGCGATGACGAGCGAAGATTTGCCGCTGCCCGATGCGCCTTGCACGACCACGAGAGGCGTCGCCTGGACACGTTCGACCAGGCTCTTGACCGCCCTTTCCCGCCCAAAGAAGAAGCTGCGGTCTTGGAACGCCTCGAAGCCCGACGAACGGGCAGCTCTTGTCCTTGAGATCGGGCAGCCTTGCTGCGTCGAACGGAGCGAGACGCTTCCTGCCAGGTTCGATGCCCGCATGCGACAGCGTGGATGACCAGTAGTCGAGCAGCACCTGGCAGGCGGTGCGCTCCCGGATCTGTTCGATGAAAGCGCCGGTGGCCGCCCCGCGGTTGAGGAATGCGTCAATCTGATTCTCGAGCGCGATCAGCGCGTCTTTTTCGATCTCCGCGCTGCTGTCTTGTCCTAGCCGACGATCCATTTCTTCGAGCAGATCGGCGTTCGCGGCGCGCAATTCACCTCCGTCTTCGAACGGAGCAATCGCATCTGTGTGGGGTGCGAAGGACATTTCACGCCACCATGCCGCATTGCACAAGAATTGTCTCCATCCCGGCGGTCTTTCCGCGGAGACTGGCGCAGAATTCCTTCAGTTTCTTGTTTATTGTGCGAAAGAGATCCCCGACCTCATTATAATATTCGCCGAGCCGGTCGACGGCCTGATCAAATTCGCCTTTCGAGATGGCGTCCTCAATGGCGGGCGTCATCTCGTCGAGATCCAGTAGGCGCCTCTCCAAGTCTTCAGTGAACGGCGCCGCGAGTTCTGCACGCTGCCGCTTGACGTTGTCCCAGAGAGCGGCGAGCGCCTTCGGGTCAATGCGGTCCGTGGAACTGGCGCCGCCGATCATCCCCAAGATCGGGCGCAGAGCATGGTCCAAGCTTTGCAGCTTCCCATGCTCGATGCGCCGCAAGTCGAGCTCATTGCTTAGGGCCTCCAATCCCGCACTGCCATCAAGCAGGGGGCGCAGTTCGCTGCTTGGGTCCGCGCCCGAGGACCCGAGCATGCCGACGACCCTGCTCATCAAGTCTCTCAGTTTGCGGAGTTCGAACTTTTTCGCTGCGGTTTCGATTTCATCATTCAGTCGCAGCATCGTTTGACCGATAAGCTCCTGGAGACGGCCTACGAGATCGTCACGGGAGTCTGCGTCGCGCCTTATGACCGCATCTTGGAACGCTTTGGACGCGTCTGAGAGGCACTCTGGGAGATACCAATCCAGAACCGGCGGGACCAGGTCGCCATCGTTCTGCCTGAGCTCCCCACCAATCTCCGAATTTCCCCATCCTTCCGCGTGAATGCTCGCAAGTATGAATTGGGCTTGCCGTTTTGAAGAATAGGGATCAGGCAGGACCATTCGATCTCGTGCAGTTCGTCGTGGATGCCTTTGAGCATGGTAACCTCATCCACTTCTCGGTTCGCGGCGTCGACCAACTCCCGCGATTGGTATACAGCGGCGTAGACGTCCCGGTTCTCCGTGATCAGTTGCTGCAGGAACCGGATGCCTGTCGCTGCGTGCGCGAGGTGCGGTATCGGACCTTAGAGCTTCGGTATCAGGGTCAGTTTCTCGAACAGCAGTTGGGTGTCCTGCTCCCAACGGGTCTCGGAAACCGGGTGGGCTTGGATGCAGTGGAAGCGGAGCAGACGGAGCTCTTCGGGAATGTCTTTTTCCTCCGGTGGCGATGCGCCTTTCAAGAGCACGGGGAAGACCTGCTTTGAACTGCCCAGCGCCGCGACAATTTCGCGGCGAACCCAATCGTCGGGCGCGTCAAGCCGACGTCGGCCGTCTCTCGTGCAAGTGAGCCACCGAGGACCGATCAGGACGACACACGCCTCGCATTCCTCTAATGCCTGCCCCGTGGCTTTCTCATTATCGGCGCCCCACGGGATCCCCCGCGGCTTGATATCCATAAAGACGCTATTTTCTCCGAATACTTGGCTCAAATTGTCATAGAGGTGGCTGCCGGATTCCTCCGTATCGACCCGTCGATAGCTGATAAATATCTCGGGCATCTGAGGTATCTGGCGAAGCGTAGAATGACCCTACAAAAACGCTAATAATTCGCGCTAGACAAGACCGCATAGTGACGCAGGCTGGCGCGCCATCGCTGAAGTACGTCGACCAGAAGCCCGCCAGCAGGCGGTTCAGTCTGTCGCGCACGCTCGGCCACGAGCCTTTCTCGCCTGGCTTCAGGAGATCGCCGATCTTGTCCTTGATGCGTTGCACGCTTTTCGAGAAAGGACTTGGCCGCTTTGCCCGGTGCGGAAACGACCTGCCGCCCGCTGGATCGCCCGCCTCCCGGACAGCCTCGCCGCCCTCGCGGAGCGCGACCCGAGGCCGCGAAAATGGCGCCCGAAGCCAGCCGACATCAACTAATTTGGAAAAATGTGAGAGCAATATACTGATATTGCAGCGACGTCGGCGTCGAGCATCCCGTCTCCGATAATTTTCCTTGCCAAGCTTGCAAGCAGCGTTCTATATCTGTTCTCACACCACCGTCGTGAAGGAGGCCGCCAGTTGTCCGGTTCCGTCGAAGCCCTCCCCACGCACATAGCCGATCTCGGTCGATCGATCGGAGCGGAGAACGCGGCGTCCGGCCGCAGGAGGGGCCAGAAAAGAATTTCGTCGCAAAGGCTCTGACAACCATTTGATAAATCCCGTTTCGCCGCCAAAGATGGAAGGAAATGGAAGCGATTTTCAGCCCTTTCTCGAACTCCGGACGCATCCCAGACGCGCCTGACGCTGTTGGAAGTTACGGCGCGCGCGGCGGCAGCGGCGGCAAGAGAACGCTCGTCTTTCAGGCGGGGGTTCCGGTCCAAGCCCCGGGGGACGTGGCGATCCAGAGTCCCCGCCTCTGTCCTTCGGCTGGATCGCGTCGCTGCGCCCGCGATGACGGCCGCGCTCAACCCTCGCGGCTACAAAGGCTCGCGAGCCCGCAAAAGGCGACAGATTTCGGTGCCTAAAGGCTTGAAATCACTCGTGCGGCGCCAGACGGCGCCTTCGGCCCTACACCCCCGTCGGATGGTAGTTCGGGCTCTCGCGGGTGATGGCGACGTCGTGCACGTGGCTTTCGCGAAGTCCGGCGCCGGTGATGCGCATGAAGCGCGCCTTCTGCTGGAATTCCGGGATCGTCTCGGCCCCGACATAGCCCATCGCGGCGCGCAAGCCGCCTGCGAGCTGATGGACGATCGCCCCGACCGGGCCGCGGTAGGGCACCTGGCCCTCGATCCCCTCGGGCACCAGCTTCACCTGGTCCTTGACGTCCTGCTGGAAATAGCGGTCGGCCGACCCCTGCGCCATCGCGCCGAGCGAGCCCATGCCGCGATAGCTCTTGTAGGAGCGGCCCTGGTAGAGGAACACTTCGCCGGGGCTCTCGTCGGTGCCGGCGAGAAGCGAGCCGATCATGGCGCAATCCGCCCCGGCGGCGATCGCCTTGGCGAGGTCGCCCGAATATTTGATGCCGCCGTCGGCGATGACCGGCACGTCGGCCGCTCGCCCGGCCTCGGCCGCTTCGAGAATGGCGCTGAGCTGCGGCACGCCGACGCCGGCCACGATGCGGGTGGTGCAGATCGAGCCCGGCCCGATGCCGACCTTGATCGCGTCCGCGCCGGCGTCGATCAGCGCCTGCGCGCCGTCGCGCGTCGCGACATTGCCCGCGATGACGGAAACCTTGTTGGTCGCGCGCTGGATGCGGCGGACCTGTTCGAGCACCTGCTCGGAATGGCCGTGCGCGGTGTCGACGACGAGGCAGTCGACGCCCGCCGCCATCAGCATTTCCGCGCGCTCGAAGCCCTTGTCGCCGACGGTGGTGGCGGCGGCGACGCGCAGCCGCCCGTCGGCGTCCTTGGCGGCGTTCGGATGGGCGGTCGCCTTCTCGATGTCCTTGACCGTGATGAGGCCGACGCAGCGGCCCGCATCGTCGACGACGACGAGCTTCTCGATCCGGTGCTGGTGCAGGAGGCGGCGCGCCTCGTCCTGGCTGACCCCCTCGCCGACCGTGACCACCTTGCGGGTCATCAGTTCGGTCACCGGCTGGCGCGGATCGTCGGCGAAGCGCACGTCGCGGTTGGTGAGGATGCCGACGAGCTTCGCCGGCTTGCCGTCGGGGCCGCGCTCGACCACCGGAATGCCGGAGATCGAGGCCCGCCGCATGACGGCGAGCGCGTCGGCCAGCGTCGCGTCGGGGAAGATGGTGATCGGATCGACCACCATGCCGCTCTCGAAGCGCTTGACCTTGCGCACCTCCTCGGCCTGGTCGGCGGGCTCGAGATTGCGGTGGATGACGCCGATGCCGCCCGCCTGCGCCATGGCGATGGCGAGCCGCGCCTCGGTGACCGTGTCCATCGCCGAGGAGACGATCGGCAGATTGAGGCGGATCGTGCGGGTGAGGCGGGAGGCGATGCTGACCCCGCTCGGCATGACCGCGCTGTAGCCCGGCCGCAAGAGCACGTCGTCGAACGCAAGCCCCTCGGGAAAGCCGGTCTCCACGTTCGCCATTCGCCCATCCTTCGTCCGACTCGCGGCCGAGCCGCCGCTTGGCGCGGCTGCCTAACATGGCGGGAGGGAAGTTCCTAGAACGCAGACGGCCCCTCTCAAGCGAAAGCGCGGCGGAAGGGCTCCGCCGCGCTCCATCGGCGGCCGCGATCCTGCGCGCCGCAGGCTCGCGCTAGTGGGGCAGCTTGTCGGCGAGCACGTCGACCCGCTGGATTTCCGGCGTCTTGGCGAACAGCTGCGGGGCCTTCGACATGAGTTCCGTCGCGACCTTGCCCTGGAGATGGGCCTCCCGGCCGCGCTCGTTGGCGAACGCGTCGAAGATGCCGAAGGTCCTCGGCCCCATCCGGATGGCGAACCAGGCCGTGGTGTCGGGCTCGTCATTGACCATCGAACGCGCGCCGGACAGGAAGGACGCGACCTCCTGCTCCTTGCCGGGCTTGGCTTCGAGTTGGACGTAAAGCGCATGCTGCGTCATTTCAGACTCCTCTCCTCGGCCCCGGCGGCGTCCCTACAGCAAAACTTCGCCCAGAGGATGGCGCGGCTCGCAATCGCCGGCGCCTTCAGATACAGCGTCCGCCCTCCACCTCCAGCGCCACGCCGGTCAGGAACGAGGCCTCGTCGCTGGCGAGATAGAGCGCGGCGGCGCCGATGTCGTGCGGCTGCGCTTCCAGGTGAAAGTGATAAGATGCGCGTATGCCGGACGTCGCCGAAAACGAAATGGATGTCGACGCGTTCCTCGTCTGGGCCGAGGGACGGGAAGGACGCTGGGAACTGCGCGACGGCCAGCCGGTCCTGATGGCGCCGGAGCGCGCCGCTCATGCGCTGACGAAATTCGCGGCCCAAAAGGCGCTGGAGGCGGCCATAGCGCGCGCCGGACTGCCCTGCCGCATGTTTCCGGACGGCATGACCGTCAGAATTACCGCGCGCACCGCTTTCGAACCGGACGCGCTCGTCGTCTGCCCGTCCCCGCCCATCGACACGATGGAGATTCCCAATCCCGGTCATCGTGGTCGAGGTCCTGTCGCCGAGCACGGCGGCGGACGATCACGGGGTCAAGCTCGACGGCTATTTCTCGCTGCCGAGCGTCGAGCACTATCTGATTCTCGACCCCGACCGGCGGGTGATGATCCACCACAAGCGCGGAGGCCGGGGCGATCGAAACCCGCATCCTGCGCGAGGGCCTCCTCCGGCTCGATCCGCCGGGCTTCGAGGCCGAGGTCGCGGCGTTCTTCCCGGAGTGAGGACGGTAAAGCTCAGATGCAGCGCCCCCCGTCCACCTCGAGCACGACCCCGGTCAGGAACGAGGCCTCGTCGCTGGCGAGATAGAGCGCGGCGGCGCCGATGTCGTGCGGCGTCGAGAAGCGGCCGAGCGGCACGGTGGCGCGGAAGGCGGCGCGCTTTTCCGGCGTGTCCTCGCCCATGAACATCGCCAGGAGCGGCGTCTCCCCCGCGACCGGCGCGATGGCGCAGACGCGGATCCTGTCCGGCGCGAGCTCGACCGCCATCGATTTCGTCATCACATGCACCGCGCCTTTCGACGCGTTGTAGACCGTGAGCCCGGGGCGGGGCCGCAAGGCGGCGGTCGAGCCGACGTTGACGATGACGCCGCCGCCCGTTCGCGCATGTGCGGGACGAACGCCTGCGCGATCAGAAAGATCGACTTGACGTTGACCGCGAAGACGCGGTCGAACTCCGCCTCCTCCACCTCCATCAGCGGCTTGTTGCGGTGGGTCGTGCCGGCGTTGTTGACGACAATGTCGACCCGCCCGAAGGCCTCGATCGCCGCTTTCGCCGCGCGCGCGACGTCGTCGCGGCTCGAGACGTCGGCGTGAAGGGCGATCGCCCCGCCGCCGAACCGCTTGGCGGCCGCCTCGGCCACGTCCGCCTTCATGTCGAGGCAGGCGACGCGCGCGCCCTCCCGGACGAAGATCTCGGCGATGCCGTAGCCGAACCCCTGCCCCGCGCCGGTTACCAGCGCCGTCTTGCCCTTCAAGCGCATCGCCTGATCCCTTCAACTCACAAGCCCTAGCTCGCCTTTTTCCGCTCCTCGACCAGCCTGTCGTCGATCGCCTTCGCGCGGATAGCCGCGGGCCGCGCGCTGACAGCCCCCAGTAGCGCTCGAACGCGGGACGCTTGTCGATCCCGCGGAACGCCATGCCCCAGCCGATCAGCGAGCCGACATAGACGTCGGCCGCGGTGAAGCGGTCGCCGGCGATATACTCGGTGCGGTAAAGCGCGCCTTCGAGCGCGGCCAGCGTGCGCTCGATGTTGCCGTAGCCGACCATCCCCTCGCGCTCGACCGGAATTTCGAACCCGAGCGCCTTGTCGGTGACCGCCGCATCGAGCGGGCCGGCGGCGAAGAACAGCCAGCGGTAGTAGGGCCCGCGCTCGCGCGAGCCTGGCGGCGGCGCGAGGCCGGCGGCGGGAAAGGCGTCCGCGAGATAGGCGCAGATCGCCGCCGCCTCCGTGACGACCGTCTCGCCGTGCCGGATCGCCGGGACCTTGCCCATCGGATTGATCGCGAGATATTCCGGCCCCTTCATCGAATGGCCGAACTCCATGATCTTCGTCTCATACGGCGCGCCGACCTCCTCCAGCATCCAGCGCACGATCCGCGCGCGCGACATCGGGTGGGTGTAGAAAACAAGTTCGTCGCTCATGCCCGTTCTCCGTTTCCTGCCCGATTCGCTTCGTCCGCCGGGTGTGATAAATCCGTCAGCGACTGGCCGCCTCCGCTCCCGCTGGAACCGCAATGCGCATCGAAACCGACGTCAAGCTCGATTTCAAGGACGTTCTCATCCGGCCGAAGCGTTCGACGCTCAACACGCGCAGCGCCGTCGACGTCAACCGGACGTTCCGCTTTCTGCACACGGGCTCGGAGTGGAAGGGCTTTCCGCTCATCGCCGCCAACATGGACGTGACCGGCACGATGGCGATGGCGCGCGCGCTCGGCAAACATGGCGCGCTGACCGCCTTGCACAAGCATTACCCCGAGGCCGAGCTCGCGAAATTCTTCGCCGGACCGGACGGCGCGCACGCCTTTTATTCGCTCGGCACCACCGCGGCCGACATGAAGAAACTCGCGGCCGTCGCCAAAGCCGCCCCGATCCGGCTGATTTGCCTCGACGTCGCCAACGGCTACGCCGAGAGGTTCCTGGAAGTCGTCAAACGGGTGCGCGACGACCATCCCGAGGCCGTGATCATGGCCGGCAACGTCGTCACTGGCGACATGACGGAGGCCCTGATCTTGGCCGGCGCCGACATCGTGAAAATCGGCATCGGCCCCGGCTCCGTCTGCACGACCCGGCGGGTCACCGGCGTGGGCTATCCGCAGCTCTCCGCGATCATCGAATGCGCCGACGCGGCGCACGGCCTCAAGGGCCAGGTCTGCGCCGACGGCGGCTGCACGGCGCCCGGAGACGTCGCCAAAGCTTTCGGCGCCGGGGCGGACTTCGTCATGCTCGGCGGCATGCTCGCTGGCCACGACGAATGCGACGGGGATATCCGGTACGAGGAGCGGAACGGCGAGAAGGTGGCGGTCGGCATGACGTTCTACGGCATGTCGTCGGAGACCGCGATGAAGAAGCATTCCGGCGGCGTCGCCCATTATCGGGCAGCCGAAGGCAAGTCGGTCGAAACCCCCTACCGCGGGCCGGTCGATGGAACGATGGGCGAGATCATGGGCGGCGTGCGGTCGATGATGACCTATATCGGCGCGGCCCACCTCAAGGAGGTGTCGAAGCGCACGACGTTCGTTCGCGTATCCGCACAGACGAACGACGTATTCGGCGGCTGAGCGCCCTCGCCGCCCGTAAGGCCCCGAGAGCCTGTCGGCGAATTCGGCTATTGTCTTGGCGTAGACCGGGGCGCTGTTCCATTCGAGAAGCGCGGCGAAATTCGGCTGACCTTCGTCCCACTTCGTCCCACGCTGCCAGCCGTGCGCATGCAGGAAATTCGCGGTCGAGGCGAGCGCGTCGGCGGAATTGCCGATCAGATCGCCCCCTCGCCCTCCGTTCGCAGAGACCCCGTATTTCAGGTAGGCAGACGGCATGAACTGGGTCTGGCCAAGCTCGCCCGCCCAGGCGCCTCGCATCTGCCCCGGCTCCAGGAGCCCCCGTTGCACGATCATGAGCGCGTCGATGAGTTCGGCGCGGTACAGATTCCCGCGGCGGCAATCGTACGCCAGTGTCGCGAGCGCGCTGAACGTCGGATATTGCCCAAGGCCCGCGCCAAAGTCGGTCTCCAGGCCCCAGATCGCCACCAGGACCGGTCCGGGGACGCCATAGCGCTGCTCAATTCTCTCGAGCGGCTCGGCATAGGCAATCAGCATCGTCTTGCCGCGCTTGACCCGCCCCGGGGTGATGTGCCGCGCCGCGAAAGCGGCGTAGTTGCCCTGGAGCGCCCCCTGCCCATGGTCATGCGAAAGGACCGACCGGTCGAAAGTCGCGGTCGCCAGGGCGCTGTCAACCACGTCCGGCGAGACGCCGTCGTTGATCGCCACCTGTTTGAAGTCCTCCAGCCACGCCTGGAAACCCTCGGGGCTGTCGCCGCACTCAGCGGCTCCGGCGGCGCGCGGCGCTCAGCGCCGCGGCCACAAAGGAAAGCAATGCCCTCAAGATGCTGCTTCGCATCACATGCTCCACTTCATCGAAAGCGAACTCGGGAAAAGGCTAGCCGTGAATCGGGGCCTAAACTAGACATTCCTCGGGCCTTTCCCGGACGGCTGCGGACGCATGCGACAATTCGGCGTTGGAGGCGCGCCAGCCGCATGATAGAAGCCCCCGCCATGACCCCCTCCGTTCCCCTTGCCGAGGGCGGCGCGCCGGCGCGCCTCGCGGGCGCGACGCGACCCGAGATCGCCCGCGCCCTGGCCGACCTCGGCGTCGCCGAGCGCGAGCGGAACATGCGCGTCGCGCAGCTTTGGCACTGGATCTATCATCGCGGCGCGCGTGAGTTTTCGGCGATGCGCAATATCTCACGGCCGCTGCTTGAAAACTTGGCGGAGCGCCACAATCTCTCCCGCCCGGACGTCGTCGCCGAGCAGGTTTCCGCCGACGGCACCCGCAAGTGGCTTCTCCGGATGCCGCCGGCGCACCCGCGCGACAAAGGCGCCGAAATCGAGTGTGTCTACATTCCCGAGACGGATCGGGGCACGCTTTGCGTCTCCAGCCAGGTCGGCTGCACCCTCAATTGCTCCTTCTGTCATACCGGCACGATGCCGCTCGTCCGCAATCTGAGCACGGCGGAAATCGTCGGGCAGGTGTTGGTGGCGCGGGATCGCCTCGGCGATTTTCCCGGCGGCGCCGCGCCGCGCGACGGGCTGGTGCCATCCGGCGAAGGCGTGCGCGCGGTCTCGAACATCGTATTCATGGGCATGGGCGAGCCGCTTTACAATTTCGCCGCCGTTCGCGACGCGATCGCCGTGCTGACCGACGGGGACGGCCTTTCGCTGTCCAGGCGGCGGATCACGGTGTCGACTTCCGGCGTCGTTCCCGAAATGGCTCGGCTTGGCGAATGCGGCGCGATGCTCGCCGTCTCGCTGCACGCGACGAACAATCCGCTGCGCGACCAGCTCGTGCCGCTGAACCGCAAGTACCCGATCGAGCAACTTCTGCAGGCCTGCCGTGACTATCCAGGCGCGTCGAACGCGCGCCGAATGACTTTCGAATACGTGATGCTGAAAGGCGTCAACGACACGCCGGCCGAGGCGAGGGCGCTCGTGCGCCTGCTCAAGGGCTTGCCGGCCAAGATCAACCTCATTCCTTTCAATCCCTGGCCCGGCAGCTCTTTCGAATGCTCGGACTGGGCGACGATCGAACGGTTCTCCGAGATTGTTTTCAACGCAGGTTACGCGAGCCCGGTGCGCACGCCCCGCGGCCGCGACATTCTCGCCGCCTGCGGCCAGTTGAAGAGCGAGAGCGAGAAATTGCGGGCGCGGGCGCGGATGTTGCTCGAGGAGAGCCTGGTCGTTGGACAAGATTGACGCGCCCGACACCCGGCCGACCATGGAAGACGACGCGGCCTCGGCGCCGCTCGACGCATGGGGCGTCGCCAAGACGAGCCTCGGCGATATCTTCCGCATCCCCCGACTGACCGGCGCGGCGTCGCGGCGCTCATCGGCATCGTGATCGTCGCATGGCTCTCGACAGCTTTCTATCGGGTCCAGCCGGACGAGAAGGGCGTCGTCCTGCGCTTCGGCAAATGGGTCGACACAACGGACCCCGGCCTCCATGTGCACCTGCCCTATCCGATCGATACGGTGCTGCTGCCCAAAGTGACGAAGATCAATCAGATCCAGCTCGGCGTCGGCGCTTCGGGCGCGACCGGAGATGGCCAATCGACCCGCGGCAGGCAGATGCTGACCGGCGACGAGAACATCGTCGAGGCGGACTGCACTGTGTTCTGGAAAATCCGCGATCCGGGCCAGTTCCTGTTCAAGGTCGACAACCCGGAGCTCGCCGTCAGGATCGCTGCGGAGGGCGCACTGCGCGACGTCATCAGCCGCACGCCGATCCAGGCGGCGATGTCGGACAAGCGCCAGCAGATCGCGGATGAGACCCTCGCTTTGTTGCAGACGCTTCTGGACGACGAGCACGCGGGCGTCGAGATCACTCAGGTGCAACTGCAGCGGGTCGAACCCCCGCTCGCCGTCATCGACGCCTTCAATGACGTGCAGCGCGCCCGCGCGGACCAGGAGCGCGCTCGCAACGAGGCGGAAGCATACGCCAACGACATCTTGCCCCGGGCCCGCGGCGACGCGGAACGCATGCGCCAGGAGGCCGAAGCCTACAAGACCCAGGTGGTCAATCTCGCGCATGGCGAAGCCGACGCGTTCCTGCCGCTCCTGAAGAGTTACGAAGCGGCGAAAGACGTAACCGCCTGGCGGCTCTATCTGGACAGTGTCGACGAGGTGCTGAAGAAGGCCTCAAAGGTCGTCGTGGACACCTCCGGCAAGGGCGTGTCGAGCGTCGTGCCCTATATGCCGGTGACCGAGTTCAAACCGACCGCGCCGCATCGCCCCGTGCCGCGCGCCCGCGCCGCGCAGGGAGCGGCGAAATGAGAAGCCGCTGGCTGGCGGCGATCGCCATTGTCGCGCTCGCGCTCGATCTGATCGTCTCCTCGATCTACGTCGTCAACGAAGGCGAGCAGGCGCTTGTCGTACGGCTTGGCGCGCCGGTCGGCGTCGTCGACCAGCCGGGCTTCAAAGTGAAGGCTCCGTTCATCGACACGGTCTATGTGACGTCGACGCGCTCGTTGCTGCTCGAGCCGCCGGTCGAGCAGGCGATCATGGGCGATCAGAAGCGGCTCGAAGTGCAGCCCTACGCACGCTACCGCATCGTCGATCCGTTGCGGTTCTACCAGGCTCTGCGAACGCCGGAAGCGGCGAACGCGCAGCTCGCCCAGCTTGTCAGCTCCTCTGCGCGGCGGGAGCTCGGCCAAATCCCGTTGCGCGCCCTGCTGACCGACGAGCGGGGGCATGTCCTCGACGTCATCAAGAGGAAGTCGAGGCGAAAGCGAAGCCGCTCGGAATCGCGGTCGACGAGGTGCGTTTCCATCGCGCTGACCTGCCGTTCGAGACGAGCCAGGCGATCTATGACCGCATGAAATCCGAACGGCAGCGCGAGGCGAAGGAATTGCGGGCCCAGGGCTTCGAATGGGCCCAGCAAATCCAGGCGCGCGCCGATCGCGAACGCACCGTCATGCTGTCCGAAGCCCAGCGTGCGGCGACGCTCGCGCGCGGCGAGGGCGACGCGGAAGCGAACAAGGCGCTCGCTGACGCTTTTTCGAAGGATGCGCAATTCTACTCGATGTATCGGTCTCTCCAGACCTACAAGGGCGCGCTTGCAAACTCCGCTCCGACGATGATAGTCAGCCCGGATGCTGACTTCATGCGGCTCCTCAAATCCGGCCCCCAGGCGCATTCGCCCGACAGCCCGAAACCTTGAGGTTGTCGAATGGAGCTCGGGGAGCCCGAAGCAGGCGGGTCTGAGCCTTTGGACCGACGGACATGATCGACGCCGCCGGTTGGCTCTTCCTCCTCCTGCAGATCTTCTTCGTCGACCTGCTGCTTGGCGCGGACAATGCGATCGTCATCGCTCTCGCCTGCCGGCGGCTGCCGCCCGAACACACGCGCCGCGCGGTCCTCCTCGGCGCGATCGGCGCGATCGTGCTCAGGCTCGTCATGCTCCTGTTCGCCGACGCCCTGCTCGACGTGCCGCTGGTCAAACTCGTCGGCGCATGGATGCTCGTCGTCATCGCGCTCAACGTGCGGGGTCAGAGGCGCGAAGACGACGCCGGGGCGGCCAGGAGCGTCGGAACCGCGCACGATTTCGTTTCCGCCGCGGCCGTCATCATGCTCGCCGACGCGACAATGAGTCTCGACAACGTCGTCGCGCTCGCGGCGATCGCCGGCGGCAACTTCTGGCTGCTCGCGCTCGGCGTTCTCATCAGCATCCCGATCATCGCCTATGGCGCCCTCATCCTGAGCGCGCTCATCCGTCGCGCCCCCGAAATCATTGCCGTCGGCGCGGCGTTCCTGGGGTGGATCGCCGGAGGAATGGCCGTGTCAGACCCGCTTGTCGCGGGCTGGGTCCAGACCGACGCGCCCGCGCTCGGGGTTTTCGCCCCCGCCCTCGTCGCCCTCTTCGTGCTGTTCGCGGGCGGAACAAGCCCGCAACAGGCTCGCCCGGCGGTCGGAGCAAAGGCGTCTGCGGCTCGCGCCCCGACGCGCCCGCCGTCGCCGCAACGTCATTCGATTGCGATCCCCCAGACGGCGCCCCGTCGACGCCTGCGGATCGCGCGCTTCCATCGCCAACCGTCCCCCAACCGGCCGCGCGGGTCGAAGACCATCCGCCGGTTTTTGCGACCAGTGGCCCTGCCACATACGCGCGCGGGTGGACTGAGGAGCGTGTCGTCGTCGCAGGGTTCGTCCTGCTGGCGGTTCTCGCGGGCCTCATCATCTTCGTCGCTTCATTCTTCGACAGCCTCACGTGAGACAGGCGGCGCTTTTCCAGGCCGGAAGGAGATCATGACTCAAGAGCATCCCGTCGCCGAGCCGTCGCGAGCGCCAAGGCGCAGCGAGCGCCTGCGCCAACGCGCCGCCTGGATGTATTTCGTCGAGGAGATGACGCAGAGCGCCATCGCCGACGCGCTCGGCGTAGGGCGGGTGACCGTCGTCCGCATGCTCGCGGAAGCCAAGGCGCTGGGCGAGGTGCGCATCGCGCTTTCACGCGGGCATGCGGAACTCGGCGGACTGGAGGCGGCGCTGTGCAAGGCGCACGGATTTGAGGAAACGTTGGTCGCCCCGCTGTCAGCGGAGGCGGCTGACCCGACCGGGCCGATCGGCGCGGCGCTCGGCGACTATGTCTCGTCGATCTTGCGCAACGACATGAAGATCGGCCTCGGCTGGGGCCGGACGCTGAACCGTTCTCTGGAGCACTTGCGCGAGCGCTCCTTGCGCGGCCTCAGCGTCGTCTCGCTCGTCGGCGGCGTGACCCATTTCGCGCACGACAACCCGGCCGAGTTCCCGTCCGCCTTCGCGCGCGCCTTCAACGCCGACTGCTATCTCATTCCGGCGCCCGCGCTTGTCGACAGCCCCGAAACCAAGGCCGCGCTGATCGAACGCTGCGGGCTCGGGGCGGTCTACGCGTTCGCCGGGCCGCTCGACGCCGTCGTCGTCAGCGTCGGCTCGCTCGGCGGAGAGGCGACGATCGCGCGCTTCGAGCTCATCGGCGAGGCCGACCGGCGGCTCATGCGCGAATTCGGCGGCGTCGGCGAACTCTTGTGCAACGTGTATGACCATGACGGCCGGATCATCGACCATCCGCTCAACCAGCGGGTGATGTCGGTTCCGATGGACGCCGTCCGCGCCGCCCCGATCCGCGTTCTCGCCGCCGGCGGCCCTCACAAGGTCGCAGCCATCGAAGGCGCGATCAAGCTCCTCAAGCCGACCGCGCTGGTGACGGACGAGGCGACCGCGCGGAGGCTGACGGGCGGGTTGGCGTAACGTCCGGCCGGCATCGGGCGAAGCCAGCTCGCACGGCCAAGCGGACGCGGCGCGGACCCCAATCGGACTTGGCGCCGATGCACTATCGGCACCAACTCCCGACAAGGGCTGCCCATTGCCGTTTTGAGCCTTTTCAAGCACTTAGCCGCTCTGTGAACGAAAACTGTCCCTCTGCCGGGATCGCGAGCCTTGTAGCCGCGCGCGTCGAGCACGGCGGACGCGGTCAGCGCCCGCGTCACCAGAGGCGCCTGCATACCAGATCTTGCGGGTCGAGATCTCGGTGACCATATCATTTCCCGGCGCGGATTTAATTTTTTTGAGCTCTTGCGGCGCCATTCCCCGGCTTCCCGGTTTTGGTTTCCAGGCGACTCCGCTTCGCCGTCAGGTCGTTCAGCGCCGCGATCCCCGAAACGCCGCGGTCTAAGGAATTCAACGATCGGCTTTTCCCCCCCGGCCTTCGCCGTGCGCGGCGCGCGCTTCGCCCAGATCGAGCGGCTGCGGCCGGCGGTGGGCGGAACGACTGCAACGGAACTGGAAATCGGCGGCCTCCTTCAACACGCCTGGAAGAACGAATGTGGAACGACCTGGCGACCTTGTCAAGAGAATGTTGGTTTTTCAAATGAGCGCGAATTTCTCAATCGTGCTCCGTCATGACTGGTCGCTGCTTCCCGTCGCGCAGCATGGGGGGCAGCGGGCACGGGACATGACGCCAGACGCGCTTATTCGATTGCGAATGGATCAGGCGTCGAGCAGATGCGCCGAAAGCCAATGACAGGCGCCGTTCGCGCAGCTTGAAATCATCAAGGGCGACGAACAGGGATTTATCCGGCTGGGGAACGGGGAGTTATTTCGCGCGTGCAGGGAAACGTTTTCGCGCATGCAGGGCATTTGTGGGTGCGTAATGCCCACAGTGACAATGGCGAAGCTAACGGCGTTCAGCCGGTGCACGTCCGAGTGGAGCAAGCCGTAGCGGGCGCTCGGAAACCGCTGGGGTTATGGGGCCGCGCGTTCGCGCTCGACCGAACTTACCTTTCCCGCATTGCCCGCGAAGCGGTTTCGACCAGCGGAGAAAAGACATATTCGAAGAGCCTGCGCACGCCCGTCTTGAGCTCGACCGTCACCGCCATGCCGGAGGTCAGCGGCTGGTTCACGCCGTCGACCAAGACCGACGAGGCCTCCGGCTCGAGCTCGACGGCGAACGCGAGATTCTGGGTGTTACTCGTCCCCCGCGAAGCCCTCGGTGTTGGAGCCGTGCGCGGATCGCCTTCGATGGCGACGGCGTCGGGCGCCGAGATAGCGTCCCGGGCGATACGCTTCACATGCGCCTTGATCGACCCGTAGCGGGTAAAAGGAAACGCTCTTATTGCGAAGTCTGTTGAGAGATGAGATAGTTGGGTCGGGCTTCGAGGGCTGCATGAGATGGATGCCGCGGCGTTTGCGACTTGGCTTGGCGGGATTGGGCTTTTGGACCCGGCGCAACGCGCCGAGGCGTTCCGGGAGTTGGCGCTGGCCGAAGCGGACGATCCGATCGACCCTTCGGCTCACCCTGTCGATGCCGCCGTGCGGCCTTCTGAGGCTGCTGTTGCGCCCTCGCTCCCGGTCGCGGAGACGGACGATGCCGCGACTGAGGAAGACCTGTTGTCGAAGGTCGGGCGGGATCGGATTGCGCGCTTTGGCTGTCCGCACTGCGGTCGGGATGACGTTCGTCCCTGGGGCAAGGCTGGCGGCAAGCCTCGGTACCGCTGCACGAGTTGCCGGAAGACATTCAACCCGCTGACCGGGACGCCGTTGGCCGGCTTGCATCACCAGGATCGCTGGCCTGACCAGGCGCAGGCGCTGATCGCCGGCGAGACGATCGCGAAAGCCGCGGAACGTTGCAAGGTGGCCTACACCACCGCGTTCCGGTGGAGACATCGGTTCCTGTCCGCGCTCAATCTCGACAAGCCGCGGTGCCTGTCCGGGATCGTCGAGGCGGACGAGACCTTCATCCTCGAATCCTTCAAGGGCAAACGCCGCGATCTGCCGAGAGCATCGCGCAAGCGGGGCGGCAAGGCCGCCAAGCGGGGTCTGTCGGCGGAGCAGATCCCAGTCATCGTCGCCCGCGACCGCACCGGCGCGACCATCGATGCCGTCCTGCCGCGGCTCGACGCCGCCAGCATCACGGCCGCGCTCGGGCAGGTCATCACTCGGCCAGCGGAACTGTGCTGCGATGGAGGTGCGGCGATCACCGCATTCGCTCGGCGCGCCCGGGTCAAGTTCCATGCCTTGCCCGCACCCGGCACGCCAAAGCCGGAGGCGCCAGATCTCCACATCAACAACGTGAACGCTTACCACGGCCGGCTGAAGGAGTGGATGCGGCGCTTCCATGGCGTCGCCACCAAGAACCTCCCGAGCTATCTGAGCTGGCGGCGAACGATCGAGGCCCTCTCAACAAACTCGGCCCCGGACGCCTGGATCATGGGCGCCGCCGGATTGGGTCCATATCAACAGAACTCGATATAAGAGCGAAAGGAAAAGCCTCGACCTTGACCACCGCCTCCTGGCCGACGCTGATGAAGCCGATGTCGCGGTTGAGCACGCAGGCCTCGATCTCGAGCTTCAAATCCTGCGGCACGATCCGCATGATCTCTTGCCCGCTGGTGACGACCTGGCCAATGTTGGTGATGACAGAGGACTGCACGCGGCCGGAGATCGGCGCGCGCAGCGTAAGGTTGTCGACCTTGGCCTGCGCCTTTGCAAGACGTTGACTTGTGTCCTCGGCGTGTCGCTCGGCGTCGTCGAGCTTTTGGGCGTCATCGGACTGGAATGACTGCACCGCCTTTTCCGAGTCGCGCCTGATCACATCGAGTCCGGTCGACACGGTTGCAAGGTGCGCTTCCTGCATCGCGAGTTGCGTCTGCTGATATTGCAGGGTTTCCGTCGCATCAATGACGGCGGACTTGGCGCCGGACTGCAATTCGACGAGCTTGGTGCGCATGTCGACGCGCTCCTGCAGCGTCGCGACCAGATTCTTCTGCGTTGCAATGGTCAGCGCCAGCATTTCACGTTCGGCTGTCTTTTGCATGAGCTGCGCGTCGAACGAGGCGACGGTCGCGGCAAGCTGGCCCAGGTTCGCCGCCAAGACCCGCTCTTCGCGCTCGCGCAAGCCTCGGCTGATGTCGTCCGGCCAAGCGACCAACGGCGGCGGAGAAAATTCACCCGCCCGCGCAGCCCTCAGCTCCACTCGACGACGCAGCGCCTCGGCGAGGGCGGACGCAAGGTCGTCTTTCGCCGCCCCCACGTCGGCCTCGGCTGCCGAACGGTCGAGTTCCACGAGAATGTCGCCCGCCTTGACCTGACTGTCGTTGGCGACGTGAATAGCCGCGACGCGGCCCGTTTCGACCGGCTCGATCACCTTGACGCGGCCGGTCGGCTGGAGCTTGCCCTGAGCGGAGGCGATGATGTCGATGCGGCCAATATAGGCGAGCGCGATTGCAGCGACCACCAGAAGGCGGATGAACCAGAGGAAGGCGACCCGCACCGGCGAAGGCGGCGTTTCAAGAATCTCCAGCACGGGGGCCAGGAATTCCCTGTCCGAGAGATTATGGTGGGGAGACAGCCGCGCGCGCGTCGGCGCGGCGCGGGTCACTATGGCCGGCGGCAAGGGTCTTTTCGCAGGGGCCGGCGTGGGCTCGACCGGCGTCAGGTCGCGGACGGCTTTGGTCATGCGACCGCCTCCCTCGGAGTCTCCGCGGGCTGAGACTGCAGCCCCCAAAGGTAGGCGTAAAGCCCGCCGGGGCGGCCCAGCAGCTCCTCGTGCGTGCCGACTTCGACGATGCGCCCGTCCGCAATGCCGACGATCCGGTGGCAGTCGCGCACGGCCGCCAACCGGTGGGCGATGATGATCACGTTGCGGCCCTTGACGATGCTGCGCATGTTGCGCTGGATGATCCGTTCGCTGTCGTAGTCGAGCGCCGAAGTCGCCTCGTCGAGGATGAGAATGCGCGGGTTGGTGGCGAGCGCGCGGGCGATGGCGATGCGCTGGCGTTGACCGCCGGACAGGTTGGCGCCGCGCTCTTCGATCATTGTGTCGTAGCCTTCCGGGAGCTTGTCGATGAACTCGTCGGCGTCGGCGAGGCGGGCGATCTCGATCACTCGCACCCGCGCCATCGCCGGATTGGCGAAGGCGATGTTCTCTTGAATGGTGCGGTTGAACAGCAGGTTCTCCTGCAGGGCGACCCCGATATGGCTGCGCAGCCACGCCGGATCGACCTGACTCAGATCCGCGCCGTCAAGAAAGACCTGCCCCTCGCTCGGCAGATAGAGACGCTGCACGAGCTTGGTGAGCGTTGATTTGCCGGAGCCGGATGGGCCGACGATCCCGATCGTCTCGCCCGGCCGGATGGAAAGCGACACGTTCTTGAGCGCCTCGGGACCGCCCGGCCGATAGCGGAAACTGACGCGGCGCAGTTCGATCGCGCCGCGCGGAGTTGGGGTCATGAGGCGCATCAGGGGCGCGGGCTCGGTCGGCGCGTTGAGGATGTCGCCGAGGAGGTCGATCGAGACCTGCTCCTGCTGGAAATCCTGCCAGAGCAGAGAGAGCCGCAGGATCGGCTGCACCGCCTGAGCGGAGATCATGTTGAAGGCGATCAGCGCGCCGACGGTGAGCTCGCCGTCGATCACCGCCTTGGCGCCGAACAGCAACAGGGCGGCGGTGGTGAGCTTGCTGATATACTGAACCTAAAAACCGCAGTTGGTCGGCTTGAGGTAGCGGCGTTCTGCGATTTTGCGCGCTCTGGTTGCGTCAGCTTGGCGCGAGACGCGGCGGCGGGCGCAACAATCGACCTTTGAGGAACGCCTTGAAGGCGCGCGAGAGGATCGCCCGCCATTTTTGCAGGCGCGTCAACTGCTCCGCATTTTCAGCCAAGCCTCGTAGGAACTCGTCTACAGCCGCGAGCGCCTTGGCGGCTGGCTTGGCCCTGGCGTGCGAGCTCGTCACGCGGATCGTCGTTTGGCGCGCGTGCCGCGTGCGCGTCGCGATGGCGGAAAGAAACAGGGGCCGGCTGGTGATCGCCTCGCGGTGCAGACCCGGTTCGGCGAGACGCACAAAAATGTTCCACCAGTCGTAAAACAGCGCGAGCAGCCGCGCCGCAAGGCGGCAGCGCGCGAGATCATGCGTCGTGAAGCCGCCCCAGCCCCATTGGTTCTTCATTTCATCGAAAATATTTTCTCCATCGCCGCGATCGCGATAGAGCTGGCCGAACGCTTCAGTTTCTTCCTCAAGCGAGGTGACCAGAACCGAATATTCGTAGACTTCTGTCGCCTCGCCGATCTCGGTGAAGGAAAGCTGCGGCGTCCCGTCTTCGTCGCTTTGCGCAAGCCCCAAAGCGCCTTTGAGACGCCGACGCAGCACGATCACCCGCCGCTCCCGGCTCCAGCCCGTCAAGCGAACGGCGCTCTCCTTGGCCTCGAAGCCTTGGCCGGCGCAAACCCATTCGCGCGCGCCGGCGAGCTTCTCGATCATACGCTTGACGTTGGCGGTCAGGCGCAGCTTGAACAGATACGGCAAGCCGCGCGCCTCGGCCTCGCGCATGATCCCCTCGTTGCCGAAGCCCGAGTCTCCGCGCAACAGCGCCGGCCACAAGTCGCGCGGCAAGCGATCGAGCAGCGCCCATAAGCTCGGCGCGCTATGTTTGGATGCATGCTCGTCGCCGGGACAGACGTCGACATCGAGAACGAGACGCGTCGAAGCCATCGAGTAGGTGTGGTAGCAATGGCTCGGACGCCCGGGCTTCTTGGGGTTGTAGCCCAAGACCGCCCCTTCCTGATGGCCATAGAGCGGCTTGATCGTCGTATCGACGTCCAGGATCCAGGGCTCGGCGAGCAGCGGCTCGACGCAAAATGCAAGATGCTGGCGCAGCCATGTCGCGCCTTCCTTCTCGTCGATCGCCTTGAAAGCGCGCCTTACCGCATCCTCGCTGACGATCTTTTCCATGCCGAGCAGCTCGGGCAAGACGGCGTCGCAGCGCAGCGCCGCGATATGGGCGTAACGCTTGTGGCCAGCGAGCATGGAGAACATCGCCGTGCCGAGAATGTCGCGCTTCTTCGGGGCGTTGGGACTGCCGTAGCGCAGCGGACAGTCGACGACGAAGGCGTCGAACAACCCTGTCGCTTTGAGAAATGGATGAAGAACGGGAGCTGGCCGAGCGGCGTCATCGCCGCCTCATGGTCCCATTCGACACGGACCGGCCCAAAGAAGCTGTCGATGTCGACGCCTCCGGGCGGCTCGCTCCCGACAACCAAGTTGTCACCGGGTGGGTGAGCCGATGAGCGGGAAGAATCGCACGTCATCCCCTTGAGAATGCGCGATTCGAATCCACTCGCAAAATCCCAACTGCGGTATTTAGGCTGAATGGAGAGCTGTCTGCCAGAACCCATCATGGTGGCGGCGAAACTCGTCTTCACATAGGCGGCAAGCTTCTCTTCCCATTGCGCGCGCATGAGCGGCTCGACCGCGGCCGACTTGATCGTGCCCGCGCCGACAATTGTTTCGACGAGAAACTGCTGCGTCGCTGCGCCGCGATTGAACTTTTCCTTTACGAGGGCGCGCAAAGGCGGGAGGATGCCGAAACCGATCAGGATGTAAAGAGGCACGCTGCAAAGCACGATCAGTCAGGCGCGTCGAATAGGCGAACAGCACCGCCACGAATACAAAAGCGAACGGAACGCGAAAACGAGCGCCGCGCCGCTGCGTCGTCCGCGCCTCCGCTCGATGGAAAGATCGGGATTCCGCCACATCATCCCCGCCAGGCCTGAGCGGCCTAGCGGGGGACGCGTCGCAGTCCGGCTTCGGTCACACGAACGTCAACTTCGAAACCGAGCTCGTGCCGGCGATATCGAGGCTGCCGCCGCCGAGAAGATGGATCAGGTCGCCGCCATGGCCGTCACTCGTCATCTTGTTCACGATATTGATGAAATTGGCGGGATTGGCCCCGACGTCGAGCGACGCGCCGTTGGCGCCGTCTACGCCGTCGAAGTCGATTCGGCCCTCCAGCAGATCGTTGGCGAACCCGGTGATCGTCACGTTGCCCGTGTAGTCGCCGGCAGCGGTTCCGTTGAGTTCAGTAAAGAGGCTGCCGCCGGTCGGCAGGTCATGGATCGTCACGCTCGAATTGTCGAACAGGTCGACCGTGTTACTATCCCCGTGGGAGGTGATCACCGAGCCGGCCGCGAGCGCAGTGCCGGTGACTGTCGCATTGCTGCCGATCGAGATCGTGTCAGGGCCGGCCGGGGCCGCCGGCAGTGATGACGTTTGCCGCCGCCGTTCGCGGTGATCGTGTTCTTGCCGTCGCCGACCGTGATCGTGTTGTCCGCGCCGGCGACGCTGACGCTGTTGGTGCCGCTGCCGAGGGTGACCGTGTTCCCGCCGGCGCCGGTGATGGTGACCGTGTCGTTGCCGTTGCCGGCCGTGACCATGTTGTCGGCGCCTCTCAACGTGACGGTGTCGTTGCCGAGGGTGACCTTGTTCGATCCGGTGGAACCGGTGATGGTGACCGTGTCGTTGCCGTTCAGGAGCGTGACGGTGTTGTCGGCGCCGCTGGTCGTGATGTTGTCGTTGCCGGCGTTGCTCGGCGTTGGATATTCCGCCGAGACTGGGACGACAACCTCAGTAAAGGTCCCGGAGCCGCTTCCGCCTGTCACGTTCACGTTCTCGTCGGCCATCGTGACTGTGTTGTTGGTGCCCATCAAATTCACCGTGTCGGTCGGCACGGGCGTACCCGGATCGTCGCCGCCGAGGTCGCCCTCCGTGATCGTGACCGTGTCGCCGCCGCTGCCGGCCCAGATCGTGTTCACCCCGGAGCCGACGGTGATGTTGTTGCCGTTGCCGAGCTCGTCGATCGAGTTGGCGCCGTCCTGGAGAGTGATCGTGTCGTGACCCAGCCCGCCGGTGATCCGTCTGAGGTAGGCTTGCATGATGCTTGGCGCTGACGACGGTGTTGATGCGTGCAGCCGCGGGTTGAGGGTCGCTAAACGAGATGGCCGATCGGCAGGAACTCCTTGGCACGTCCGCGTCTCCGTTGCCGCTGTGATGGTGTTGGCGGCGTTGACGTATTGAAAGAGCCGCCCGCTGACGTTGGTGTGGCCGCGCCGGTGTTGGTCGGTCGACCAAGGCCTCCCATTCCTCGCTGACGGTCGCATCGATGGTCAGCGGTCGCGATCGCATTGCGACCATCGTTCGGCTTGTCCTGCGTAGTGATCGGCTCCCGGTGCCGGACCTCGAGGCTGCCGTCAACAGCGTCTCGTGGTGGACGCCACGGCCTCGCCACAAGTCCGGTAACAGAGGCTTCGTCCATCAACATGTCTCCGGCCCTGCCGCCAAACCGTTGATGATGGTCGCTTGCCGCTGCTGTTGCCGAAAATGACTCCGAAGCCATTGGTCGGGCCATCGATCACGTATGTCATGGTTCTCTCCTCTGTGGAAATGAAATCCCGCACCTGACACTAGGCCAAACAGTGCCCGCCCATATTGCTGCCAAACCGACCGGATTGGCGGAGATACTGCTCATTATTATTCTCATATACGCTCCTGCCTTCAGGAGCATATCCGACCGCGCTTACGATAGGGAACGACCGTAATCGATGGCAAGGCGAGTAATGATCGTTATTTACTTTGGTTAGCGTGCGTACACCTAGTTAACACTTTTGTTACTGGGGTTAACACAATTATTTGAATTAATAGAACTCATTCACTTTAGTTAGCGACAACTACAGCGCTTAACGGTCGGTTGGTCGGCGCGTCGATCTGGATCCATCTCTTACGTTGCTCCTCCAGCGCAAAATCCTATTCACTTAAGTTCGCATGACGCTTCGTAAGCTATTGAATCTATACGCAACCGTTGATTGGACAGGCGCAATACGCTCGTGCAATAGATAAACTTGCACGCAATCGGGGAAGGTGTGTCACAAAACCTATACAAAACGCATTGAGTTAGCGGGGACGATATGCCCAGCCCTGAGGACCCAATTTTTTGTGACGAAAACTCTGCGCGGCAATTTATAGAGGCCATACGCTGGCCGGAAGGGCCCGTTTGTACTCGATGCCGTTCACTGAACGTCATCCGGATGGGCGGACAAACGCAAGCGGGGATGTGGCTGTGCCGCGAATGCCGAAGCAAATTCACCTGCCGGATGGGAACCTCGATGGAGCACAGCCATGTGCCGCTGCACAAATGGCTGCTTGCGCTATACCTCGCGACCACATGCGACCGGTATCTGTCGCCTCAAAAGCTCATGCGTCAACTGAGCCTCGGTTCCTATCGCACTGCTTGGCTCATGGCGCAGCGCATGCGCGACGCGCTGTCCCAACATCGACGGGAGTTGGAGCGACAGGGCTGCCATCACGATCAAAGCTCATCTTTTTCGGATCGAGTCGGGCTTGCGAGCGGAGGCGGAGAGAAATCACGCGTTAGCTTCGACGACGCGGTGAAAGCGATGATCGCCAGTCGACCGATGCCGCCGGTCCTCGCCAAACGCAAGGGACGCGCGCTCGATGTCGCCGCTCACGGTAGTCTCGTGTCTGCAGGCGCGCCGACTTGCATGTCCGCGCTTGCCCCACCGCGCGTCGCGGATATGACGACCCTCTCGTCCAGCGGAAGTGTTTCGCTCCAGCTTGGTCTTGACGCGAGTTCGAACCTTGTCGGCGATTAGCGCAAGCCAGTTTCTTGAAGATCACAGCGGCTGAGCCCTCCCCGCCTCGCGCCTCGCCTTGATGAGTAGCCGATCTTCGAAAGCGATGCTCAGCCGATAGGCCGCTGAGGTTCTCGGCGAATGGGCGTGATGCGGTCCCGCTGAACACCGGCCTCACCGGGATCTGCGCGGCCGGACAATCGCGGATGTCCCGCGCAGGCCCGCAGAAAGCTCTCAAAGAAACGTTAGGCGGATATCCGCGTCCCGCACCCCGGAACGTTTGTCCTGCCACAAACAGCAGCGGTTGATCTTTGGCGGAAGGTCGGAGGCCCTGGACCCTCCAGCCAGAAAGCGCGGCGAGAGTTTTAACGATGGGTGACGCCTATCACATCATTGTCTGTTCCTGAACATGGAGGATTGAGTTGCGGATTCTTTTGTGGCCCGGGTGACAAACCAGAAGTTTGCGTGCAATGTGAGCGATGTCAGGGAGGATACGCCGATGACTGAAGTCGTCAGTAGATCACTATTGCTTGGATCGATTTGCGCCGCCGCTTTCGCTTTGGCCGGGGCGGCGAACGCGCAGGAAATCAAAGCGGCGACGGGATCGATGTCCCAGACCGCGACGGTCACGCCGGTCTCGCAGAAGCAGCTCGACAACGCCGCGCGTGACGGGTCGAATTTCCTTCACACGAACGGCAATTACGAGCAGACCCGATTCTACCCGAACGCCGAGATCAACCGCGGCAACGTCGGCCGTCTGCATCCGGCCTGGATCTTCCAGACCGAGGTCAAGGAATTGCTCGAGACGTCGCCGATCGTGGTCAACGGCGTGATGTACGTCACCACCTCGTACAGCCATGTCTACGCCCTCGACGCCAAGACCGGCGCCGAAATCTGGCACTTCAAGCCCAAGCTCGGCCCGGTCACGACCTTCTGCTGCGGCCCGAACAACCGCGGCGTCGCCGTCTACAACGACAGGGTCTATGTCGGCACGCTCGATGCGAAGCTGGTCGCGCTCAACGCCAAGACCGGTTCGGTCGTCTGGGAGCAGCAGGTCGGCGATCCGGAGAAGGGCTATAGCGAAACGATGGCCCCGACCGCCGTCGACGGCAAGATCCTGATCGGCACCAACGGCGGCGAATTCGGCATCCGCGGCTTCGTCAAGGCCTATGACGCCAACGACGGCAATCTGCTCTGGACCTTCGACACGATCCCCGAGAACTCGGTCGGCGTCTGGGCGACCAAGGACCCCACCGGCAGGGACTAGCACCGCGACATCGAGGCCGAGAAGGCGGCGCTGGCCAAGAACGGCGACCCCTACAAGACGCTCGGCGGCGGCGTGTGGCAGAACCCGTCGGTCGACCTCGCGGCGAAGCGCATCTATTTCGTGGTCGGCAACCCCTCGCCCGACCTCGACGGCGCAATCCGTCCCGGGCGACAACCTCTATACCGACTCGCTCGTCTCGGTCGATCTGGACACCGGCAAGTACGTCTGCCACTTCCAGTACGTCGCGCACGACGTGTGGGATCTCGACGCCGTCAGCCCGACCGTGCTGGTCAACGCCGCCGACAAGAACGGCAAGATGATCCCGGCCGTCATGCACGCCGGCAAGACCGGCTACGTCTATGTGCACGACCGCAAGGACTGCAGCCTCATCCGCTTCTCCGAGCCGATGGTGTCGCAGAAGGACCGATGGACGCTGCCTACGCCGACCAAGCCGCTCGACCCCAACTCCGCGCGCATGTTCCCGGGCGCGAACGGCGGCGTCGAATGGTCGCCGATCGCGACCGACCCTGGTCAGCATCTCGCCTATGCGATCAATCTCGAGCAGGAGATGACCTATACGGTCGCGAGCACGCCCTATCCGGACGGCAAGCTGTGGCTCGGCGGCGCCTTCACCAACGTCCCGGGCGGCATCCAGACCGGCAACATCACCGCGGTCGACTACAACACCGGCAAGATCGCGTGGCAGGTCAAGACGCCGCAGCCGATGATCGGCGGCATTCTGGCGACGTCGGGCGGCCTCGTCTTCGCCGGCGAAGGCAACGGCTGGTTCAAGGCCTATAACTCGACCAACGGCAAGATGCTGTGGCAGTTCCAGGCGGGCGCAGGCGTCAACGCGCCGCCGTCCTCCTACGCGGTCGGCGGCAAGCAGTACATTGTCGTCGGCGCGGGCGGAAACACCCAGATCGACTTCCCGCGCGGCGACGCCATCATCGCCTTCACGGTCGAGTGACGAGCACGCCTCGAGCAGGCCGCTTCGCCGCAAGGCGAAGCGGCCTTTTTCATTTGACCGCAGCTGCGGCGCGGCGCTCAAGTGCGCGTACCCGGGGCCTGCCAGTAAACATAAGCAGGTAGAGCAACCATTGGTTCTGTCCTGCACCCCAAGTTAGTATCCGAAGGCCAACTTCATTATCCGCCAGCCTAGCGTGGAGAAGTTTTGGATGTTGCGTATCGCGCTTGCAGCGGCGCTGCTCGCCGGCTCGGCCGCCGCTTATGCGGAAACGATCGAGGAGAAGGCGGCGATCTGCGGCGCCTGCCACGGCCTCAAGGGCGTGCCGGAAGACAAGTCGATCGCCGATCATCTGGGGCCAGAACGCCGGCTACCTCTACCTGCAGTTCCGCGACTTTCAGAAGGGCGCGCGCAAGGACGAGCCGATGACCGCGGTGCGCGAGAACGTGCGTCAAGCAGGACGCGCTAGCGCTCGCCGAATATTTCGCCGCCAAGCCGTGGCCCACCACCGGCGCGCCGGCGGCCTCGAAGGCGGACAAGCCGACATCGCGAAGGCGGCGATCAATTCGGTCGTCTGCACCAGCTGCCATCTCGAACAGTTCCAGGGCGACTCGTCCGTTCCCCGCCTCGCCGGGCAGGAGCGCGACTACCTTCTCAAGACGATGATGGACTTCCGCAACCGCACGCGCGGCAACAATCCGGGCATGTCGGACCTGATGAACACGGTCACGCCCGAGCAGGTCACCGCGATCGCGAACTACCTGGCGGGGCTTTAGGCGCCTCAGTTGTGTAGCCTGCGCGCGGCGAATGCCGGCTTTTCGATTGACCAGAGATCGGCGCGGCGCCCACAGTGTCGGTGCGGGGGCCGCGTTCGAGACGGACTTGAATGCTGCGCATCGCCCTTGCATCCGCGGCTGCTCCTCGGCTCGGCGGCTGCGGCCGCTGAATCGATCGAGGAGAGGGCCGCGGTCTGCGGCGCCTGCCACGGCCTCAATGGCGTGCCGGAAGACAAGTCGACGCCGATCATCTGGGGCCAGCAAGCCGGCTACGTCTTTATCCAGTTGCGCGATTTCGAGGGGCGCGCGCAAGGCCGAGCCGATGACCGCGATCGCGCACAGCCTATCCAGGCATGACGCGCTTGCGCTCGCCGAATATTTCGCCGCGAAGCCCGTAGCCTGCCCCCGGCGCGCCGCCGGCTTCCAAGGCCGACGGCGACATCGCCGAGGCGGCGATCAACTCGGTCGTCTGCAGCGAGCTGCCATCGCGGCGCAATTCCAGCGGCGAGTTCACCGTTCCCCGCCTCGCCGGTCAGCAGCGCGACTACCTTCTCAAGACGATGATCGAACTTCCGCAATCACACCCGCGCCATCGGCCCGACCATGTCCGACCTGATGAACTCGATCACGCCCGAGCAGATCAAGGCGATCGCGAGCTATCTCGCGGGGCTGGAGGCGCGCCTGTAGCGCGCGCTCGCTGAGCGCGCGCAGAGCGCCTCAGCGATGTCACCGTCTTGCGTCGGCGCGAACGGCCTACTTTCCTTCCAGCATCTTCGCCTCGCGCTCGCGCCCGAGCCCGCGGGCGATGTCGGCGGCGGTCTCGCCGCGGTCGTCCTTGAGGTCGCGCTCGCCCCCCGCTCGATGAGCAGCTTCAGCGTGGCGTCGACGTCCTCGACGCCGGCGCCGGCGTCGTGGCCGGCGGCCCACATGAGGGCGGTGAGGCCATGGCCGTAGCGGCGGTTGACGTCGACGCCCGCGTCGATCAGCCGGCCGACGATCGGAGCATAGGCCGCGGCCGGCCGCGTAGACCGTCGCGCCCTTGCCGTCGTCGTCGAGCGCATTCGGGTCGGCGCCGCGCTCGAGGAGCAGGTCGACGCTCTCCGCCGCGCCGTTGTAGGCCGCGGCGGCGAGCGGCCGGTCGCCGCTGCGGCCGGGAATGTTCGGGTCGGCGCCATGCTCGAGGAGCAGGCGGACGGCCTCGGCCCGGTCCGCTTCCGCCGCATAGAAGAGCGGCGTCGAGCCGTTGACCGAGCGCGCGTCGACCTTGGCGCCCTTGTCGATCAGCAGCCGCATGATCTTGATCTTGCCGGCCTGAGCGGACTTGGCGAGCGCGGTCATCCCCTCGCGATCCCTGGCGTCCACGGATGCGCCGCTATCAAGGAGGGCGCGCGCCTCGCGCTCGCAGCCGAGGCGCGCCGCGGCGAAGAGCTGCGTCGCCGCCTGGAATGCGTCGTCCGGTTTCAGCGCGGCGACGGCGCGCGCGACGTCCGCGCACGGATCCGCCGCGCGAGCCGCGCCCGGCGCGACGAGGACCGCAAGCACCGCGAACGCTGCGAGCCGCATGATTCTCCTCCTGCCCTAGTGCCGACTGCCTACATACTCCAGCGGTCCGGCCGGACGGAGCGCGCCGACTTCGAGGCCGCTCCAGTTGACGAGCCGGGGCGCGGCAAAGGGCGCGAGCCTTCGGCTCAACGCCTCGTCGAAACCGCCGAAGCGGCGAAGCAGAGTGGCGACCATCGCCTGCGCCGCGCGTCCTCCCCCGTCGTCGGCCTTGACCGCAAGCCCGAGGCCGAGCTCGGGCAGCGCGGCGCAGTACGCGCCCTCGGCGCCCGTCTTGGTGAAGGCGCGCGGGCCCAGAATCGTCATCACTTCGGTGTCGAACCGGCCCGCCCCGGCGACGACAGACAGATGCGACGCGACCGCGGCGCGAATCCGCGCCGCGGCCTTCGCGCGTCCGGGCGAGAGGCCCTGCCCCGTCGCGAACCGGGCGAACCCGTGCGCCAGCGCGCGCAAGGGAATCGCATAGGTCGGGATCGAGCATCCGTCGACGCCGCGCGTCTCCTCGTCGAGCCGCGCCTGCGTCACCTCCGCCAATGCCGCCGTGACCTCGCGCTGCACGGGATGATCCGACGCGACATAGCCCGTCGGCTCGATCCCGGAGGCGCAGGCGACGCAGACGAAGCCCGCGTGCTTGCCCGAGCAGTTGTTGTGCAGCGCGCCGGGACCGCGGCCGGAGCGGGCGAGCGCCCGGGCGGCCGCTTCGCCGAGCGGCCAGTGCGCGCCGCATTCGAGCACGCTTTCGTCGCGGCCCGCTCTCGCGAGCATCGCGCTCGCCAATGCGACGTGTTCGTCTTCGCCCGAGTGCGAGGCGCAGGCGAGCGCGATCTCCTTCTCGGCGAGGCCGAGGCGGTCGGCGGCGCCGCTCTCGATCAGCGGCAGGGCCTGCAGCGCCTTGACCGCCGAGCGCGGGTAGACGGGCCGGTCGACGTCGCCGAAGGCGAAGGCGACCCGACCGTCCGCGTCGACGACGGCGCCCGCCCCGCGATGGGCCGATTCGACCCGCTCGCCGCGCAAGACTTCGACGACGACGGGGTTGGTCATTGTTGGCTCCACAGGGATCGGCAGTCGGCAGTTCGCTTCGCGCCTTCGGCGCTTCGCAAGGCAGTAGGCAGTAGGCAGTAGGCAGTAGGCAACTGGTATTTGCGGGGCGAGCGCCGGCGGGCTACGCAAGTCGAGTGATCCGGCCTCTCTGCCGTCCGCGCCGCCCGACTGCCGACTGCCCTACCGCCTACTGCCTACATCGGGGCTTCCAATGCGTGTCCGAGACGTGATGACCTATGGCGCGATCGGCGTGCCCGAGACGGCGACGCTCGCCGAAGCGATCGAGACCATGCTGCGCGCGCGCGTCAGCGCCCTGTTCGTCTTCGACGCCGACCACGCGCTCATCGGCGTCCTCAGCGAAGGCGACCTTCTGCGCCGGGCGGAGCTCGGCGCCGACCGGAAGCGCCCGCGCTGGGTCGAGCTTCTTCTCAGCGGCGGCCGGCTCGCAAATCCTACGCCCATTCGCATGGGCGCGGGGTCGGCGAGATCATGACCGCCAAAGTGTTCACCATCTCCGAGGACGCCGATCTCAGCGAAGCGGTCGATCTGATGCTGCATCGCCACGTCAAGCGGCTGCCGGTGCTGCGCGGCGACGCGGTGGTCGGCGTCGTCTCGCGCTCCGACCTGCTCAAGGCCCTTTTCGCCGCGCTGCCGAAGGCCGAGGACGGTCATCCCGACGCCGAGATCAAGGCCGCCATCCAGGCCGAGTTCGACAAGCTCGGCTGGGCCCCGCGGGCGAGCGTGCGCGTCGAAGTCGAGAACGGCGCGGTAACCTACGAGGGCGCGATCACCGACGAGCGTCTCCGCTCCGGCCTCAAGGTGATCGCCGAGAACACTCCGGGCGTGACCGAGGTGCACGACCACATGTGCTGGATCGAGCCGAATTCGGGCTTCTATGTGCCCTCGGAGGAGGAGCCGCCAAGCCGCTGACCGCACGGCTTAGGTCGCGCCCGTCGGCGAAAGGCTCGGCAAGGCGTCCGCTCGGCGCATCTTGATGCACGAACGATATTCCCGCGGCGTCATCCCCTTCTCCCGCCGAAAGTTTCGATTGAAATTCGAAATGTTCTGAAATCCGCACTCAAAGCAGATATCCGTTATGCTGAGGGAGTCGCTCTCGAGCAACGTGCACGCCCGCGCGATCGAATCTTGCGAACGCAGTCGACGAAATTGTTGCCGGTCATTCTTCTGAAGTGCCGCGAGAAGGTCGACTCGTTCATTCCGACGATCGCGGCCGCAGCCGACATTCTGACGTCGTGAATGTTCCCGAAGATGTATTCGATCACATTGCCGATTTTCGCGCCTCCTCCGACCGTCAGTTCCGGCCGATAGGTTTCACCGGCGAGGATGCGCTTCTCCGTCGCCGTGATCATGCGCTGGACGAGGCTGACAAACAGGGCGACCCGCGCCAAGCCGTCCGATGCGCCAATCTTCAGCAAGAACTCTCCGCACGCGTGAGCGTCATGCCCGTGAAACTCGATCCCGCGGCGGGATTCCGTCAGGAGCGCGGACATTTTCCCGAATTCGGGAAAGATGGTCTGGGCTTCCTCTATGAATTTTCCAGTGAATTGGAGGACCACGTCTCGGCCCTGGATCAGTTGTCCCGGGCGGATGTCGCTCACCCAGTGGTGAGGAAGCTTGGGGCCGATCAGCAGGATGTTGCCCGGTCCGAATGGCCCGATATGGTCGCCGACGAACATCTTGCCGGTGCTCTCGGCAATCATGTGGATTTCGTATTCCGGATGATAGTTCCAGCGCGCGAGCGGACTGGGGTAGTCGTGCCGATGCCAGCGGAAGGATGCCAGGGGATCGCTGACGATCAGCTCGAAGTCCGGATCGGCGAGCATGTCCTTGGCGTTCTCGACGCCTTCCCCGTCAGGTTTGGCGCGGAGCGGCGGCTGGCGGCTCAAACGAGCCTGAGCCTCGACAACATGTTGGATTTTGCAGCGTAGCGCATTGGGGCGCGCCTCGGTTGGCGCCAGCGATCCGCAAAAATATCACGAAATACCGATGCTTTCCAGTCTCGGCGGAATTTCCGCGCCTCCTGTCCGTGATCGACCCGCTGCAAATTCGTATCGAATCGCTGCAAGCGCGCCGCTATCCGGCAGCCGCTTCCCTCATCTAACGTTCATTCTGATTTATGCTTGCGAAAGTCAGGCAAACATCAAGACCCGCAAGAGGAACGCCCATGATGAAGCCGAGCGCGTCAACCGCTGCGCGGACGCGGAGGAAAAAGCTCGAAGGCAGGCGGCGGAGCCGATGAGCCGGGCCCTTTTTATTCACGGCGCCCGCGACGTCAGGGTGGCGCCGTTCAATTTGCGGGAACGACGCGAGGACGAGGTCCTGATTGAAGTGGCCTCGGTCGGCGTCTGCGGCAGCGACCTGCACTACTACAAGGACGGCGGCATCGGCTCGGCCGTCATTCGGTCGCCCTTCGTGCCCGGCCATGAGTTCGGCGGCTATCTCTGCGACGACGTCGAGGATCGCGGCTTGAGGCGCGGCGAGCTTGTCGCCGTCGATCCGGGCAAGTCCTGCGGACATTGCGAGTGGTGTCGCGAGGGCCATCCCAATCTCTGCCCGAACGTCGAGTTCATCGGCGCGCCGCCGTTTGACGGCGCCATGACCGAACGCATCTGGGCGGCGAAATCCCAGCTCGTCGCGCTGCCGGACTCGTTCGACGCGCTGGACGCCGTCATGCTAGAGCCGCTCGGCGTGGCGATCCACGCCGTTCGTCTCGCCAAGCCGGGCATGCTCGAGCGCGTCGCCGTTCTGGGCTGCGGCCCGATCGGTCTCCTCATCATGCAGGTGCTGGAGGCCGCGGGCGCCGGGGAGGTCCTCGCCTGCGACCCTCTGCCGCATCGCCGCGCGATGGCCGAAAAGATCGGCGCAGACCGGGTGGCCGACAGTGTCGCAAGCATCGTCGAATGGTCCAAGGGCGGCTGCCCGCTCGTGCTCGAGGCGACCAATTCGCCTTTCGGGTTCCGCGACGCCGTGCGCGCAACCCGCATCGGCGGGCGCATCGTCATCGTCGGCATTCCCGACGGCGACACATACACGCTTCCGGCCGCAGACGCGCGTCGCCGCGGCCTCAAGATCAAGTTCGCGCGGCGGATGGCAGACGTCTATCCGCTCGCCATCAAGTTCCTCGCAGCGGGACAGGTCGATGTGCGTTCGATCGTCACCCATCGCGTCGGGCTGGAGGAAGCGCCGGGCGTGTTCGCGGCTCTTGCCGACAACGTCCCCGGCTATGGCAAGGCCCTCATCGACATGAAGAGGGCCTGAACCGACGGAAAAGCAGCACTCAATCTCGAGAAGATGGGAGGACAGACTATGAGAAAATGGCTCCTGGCGACGCTCAGCGCGCTCGCCGTCACCGCCGCGGCGGCGATGATCACCCCTACGTCCGCCTCGGCGGCGGGATGGGACATCGCAAAGGCGGCCGCCCCGTTCAAAGGCACGCAGATCAACGTCATCTTTCTCGATCGCCCCGGATATCGGGCGATCATCAAGCTCCTGCCGGAGTTCGAGCAGAAGACCGGCATCAAGGTCAACTACGAGATCGTGCCTTATGAGAACTCCCGCGAGAAGGAAGTGCTCAACTTCAGCTCGAAGGGGGATCTCACGATGGCGCTGGTCGACCTCGTGTGGATCGGCGAGTTCGCGGAGAACGGCTGGATCGTGCCGATCGACAAGTTCACCGGCGACGCGTCGATCACCGACCCGAATCTCAACCTGAAGGGGTTCTTCCCGCTGCTGCTCGACGCGTTCGGCAGTTGGGGCGGAAAGGTCTACGGCCTTCCCTTCGACAACTATTCCGGCTTGCTCTTCTACAACCAGTGCATGCTCAAGGATGCCGGCTTCGACAAGCCGCCGGCGACCTGGGAAGAGCTTCTCAAGACTTACGCGCCGAAGCTCAATCACCCCGAAAAGAAGGAGTATGCTTTTGCGCTGCAGTCGCTGCGCGGCGAGACGCAGTCGTGCGACAGCTTCATGCGCGTGGTCTGGCCCTTCGGCGGGTCGCTGCTCGACAAGACCTTCCACTCGAACCTGACGTCGCAAGGAAGCCAGGCGGGCCTCACATTCCGTCAGGATCTGATGAAGTACATGCCGCCGGGAGTGGTCTCGTACGATCACTCGGAAGCGGTCAACGCGCTCGCCCAGAAGCAGGTCGCCATGATCACCGAATGGTCGGCCTTCTACGGCACGCTCACCGATCCGAAGACGTCCAAACTCGGCGATTGCCTCGCTGTCGCGCCCGAGCCGGCCGGTCCTGCCGGACGCTTGCCCGCCCTCGGCGGCTTCTCGCTCGCCGTCGCCTCGCAAGCCAGCGAGCCGCAGCAGAAGGCGTCGTGGATCTTCATCCAGTGGGCGACCTCCGAGGACATCGCCCGCGCCTATGTCGAGGCCGGCGGCGTCTCGGGCCGCATGTCGATCTACGAGCAGCCCGACATCAAGGCGAAGTACAAGTTCGTCGAGCCGATGGTCGCCTCCTGGCAGAAGGGCGTGCCGGAGTTCCGCCCGCGCTTCCCGGCCTGGCCGGCGATCTCGGAAGTGGTCGCCGAGTTCGGCACGAAAATGATGCTGGGCGAGGTCTCAACCGAAGAAGGCGCCAAGCAGATCGGCGCCCGCATGGAGGACATCCTCAAGAAGGAAGGCTACTACGACGGCAAGAAGGCGCTGCTGCAATAGGCAGGTCGCGCGGCGGCCGAGGGTCACCCCGGCCGCCGCCGACACATCATGCCGCTTTGGCGCCGGCGGACTTCCTCCAGGCGGCCGGACGGCGCCGCTCGACGCGCGGACCTGTCGTCGAGCGTGGCTCCTGATTGTCGGAGGTCACCGATGACGACGCTCTATCGTGCGGCCCTCGACGACCTGTCGCGCGTATTCGACCGCATCGACGACAACCTCGTCGACCGTGCGGTCGAGGAGATCGCGCAGGCGCGACGCATCGCCCTTTATGGCGTCGGGCGCGAGGGTCTGCAGATCAAGGGGTTCTGCATGCGGCTATTCCACCTCGGCCGCAGCGTGGCGATGGTCGGCGACATGACGACGCCGCACCTCGGCGCCGGGGACCTCTTGATCGTCTCGGCGGGGCCCGGATACTTTTCGACCGTCGCGGCGCTGATGGGGGTCGCGAAGCGCGACGGCGCGCGCAGGCTCGTCGTCACCGCGCAGCCCGCAGGCGAATGCGCCAAGGCCGCCGACGTGACGCTGACCATTCCGGCGCAGACCATGGCGGACGATCGCGGCCCAGCGCGACCTCCGTCCTGCCCATGGGTTCGCTCTATGAAGGCGCGCAATACATCCTGTTCGAGGTCATGATCCTGAAGCTGCGTGAACGGCTTGGCGTCACCCCCGAGGCAATGCGGGGCGCCCACACCAACCTGGAATGACGTCTTGACGCACAGCGCCGCAAAGTTTTTCGTCGCCGCAGGATCCGGCCGTGGCCAGGTCCGGCGCGCGGCGGTATCATCCCGGGCTATGGCCGGTGGACGCCGTTCTTTTTTCTGGCGCCCGCGGTGCTCGCCCTGTTCGCCATCGGCATCTATCCGACCGTTTTCGCGGTCGTGACGTCGTTCCGGCGCTACAACATCACCCGCCGCGCCGACATGCTGGACGGCTTCCCCTTCGTCGGCCTCGACAATTACCGTCAAGCGTTCAACGATCCAGACCTTCTGGGACAGCCTTACCCTGACGGGGAAGTTCTTCCTGTGCCGTGGTGCCGCTTCAGATCGTGCTCGGCGTGTTGATCGCGCTGATGCTGCACCGGCCGGGATGGGGCCTGCTGCGGGCGATCACCCGCGTTTCGCTCGTCGTGCCGCTGGCTACGACCTACGCCGTGGTCGGCCTGATCGGCCGGCTGATCTTCAACCGCGACTTCGGCGTGGCCAACCAGTTCCTCGGTTGGCTCGGCATCGCTTCGTCCGACTGGCTCGGAAATCCGACTGGCGCCTTCGTCGCCATCGTCGTCGATGGACGTCTGGCAATGGACGCCCTTCGTCGCGCTGATTTTTCTCGCCGGCCTTTCGATGGTGCCGGTGGAAATCGAGGAGGCCGCCAGACTGGAAACCAAGAGCCATTGGGCGCTGTTGCGCTATGTCCAGCTTCCCTATCTGCTGCCCGGGCTGACCGCCGTTCTCATTCTGCGCTCCGCCGACGTGCTCAAGCTGTTCGACATGGTGTTCGTCATGACCCGCGGCGGCCCGGGCGCGGCGACGGACCTGATCTCGGTCTACGTCCAGCGGGCCGGCTTCAAGGTGTTCAACCTCGGCCTCGCCTCGGCGCAGGCGATCCTGCTGCTGTGCTCACCATCGTGCTCAGCCGGATCTACATCCGGGTCTTCTACAGGGAGATCGAATGATGCCTCGCCTTGGCGCCTCGGCTCGATCCTGCATGCGGTCGGCCTGCTGATCGTCCTCGCCTTCGCTCTGTTTCCCTTCTACTGGATGGTCACCTCGAGCCTGAAGATCCAGACGGACCTGCTCGCCTCCCCGCCGATCTGGCTGTTCCAGCCGACCTGGCGAACTACCGGGCCATCTTCGCCGACACGACCGTCACCACGGCGGTGCTCAATTCGCTGATCGTGGCGACCTCGACGACGGCTCTCTCCGTGGCGCTCGGAACGCCCGCCGCCTATGCGCTTGCGCGCTTCGAGTTCCGGGGAAAGGCGGACCTCTGGTTCTGGTTCATATCGAACCGCATGATCAGCCCGATCGTGCTCGCGCTGCCGGTCTACCTTCTCTCGCGCCAGATCGGGCTGCTCAACACCCGTCTGATTCTAGTGCTCATCTATCTGACGTTTACCCTGCCGATCGCGGTATGGATTTGCACGGATCAGTTCCGCTCAATCCCCCGCGATCTTGAGGAGTCGGCGCGATTGGAAGGAGCGACCCAGTTCGACGTGTTCTGGCGCATCTACCTGCCGCTTGGCCTGCCTGGCGTCGCCGTCTCCGCGATTTTCGCCTTCATCTTCTCGTGGAGCGAGCTGCTCTATGCGCTTGTGCTCATCACAAGTCAGGACCTCAAGACGGCGCCGGTGATAGCGACCAACTTCATGTCCGGCTACGAGCTGCCGTGGGGAAAGATAATGGCGACCGGCACGGTAATCGTGCTGCCGGTGACCATCTTCGCGCTTCTGGTCAGCCGCCACATGGTGCGCGGGCTGACGATGGGCGCGACCAAGTAACGAGCGAGAGGACCCGCGACCAATGCCGTTCGGGGTGAATTTGTCGTTCTGTTTCAAGCGCTGGGTGACGCCCGAGCTTTGGGCGCCGCTCGTAAGCGAGGATCTCGGCCTCGAGCTCGTACAGTTCTCGTTCGACCTCGTGGATCCGACCTGGCCGGACAATCTCCTGGCGGGGCTGGCGCGCGACATCCGCAACCGCACGCAGGCGGCCGGCGTTACTGTGCACAGCGCTTTCATCGGCCTGGCGCACTATACGTTCAATCAGCTGCTTCACCCGGACCCGGCGGTGCGCGACGTTGCCGAAGCCTGGCTGCGGCGCGCTTACGCATTCGCGGCGAGCGCCGGAACATTGCGTGTCGGCGGCCCGCTCGGCGCGATCGCCTCCCGTCGCGACGGGCGCGAAGCGGAAAGCCTGCCTCGGGCCGACTACGAGGACCTCGTCGTCCGCATGCGTCGCCTCGCCGACGCGGCGAAGGCGGAAGGGCTCGTCGAGCTTTACGTCGAGCCGACCCCGATGCGCCGTGAATGGCCGTGGACTGTCGCCCAGGCGCTGAAGATGGCCGACGACGTGGCGGACGCCGCGGTTCCGTGGAAATTCTGCGTCGACTGGGGCCACGGCACGTTCGAGCCGCTTTACGGCCGCTATCGCGCGGGGATGACGGATTGGTACGAGTTGCTCGGCGACAGGATCGGAGTCATTCACCTCCAGCAGAGCGACTTCCAATACGACCGTCACTGGGATTTCACGGAGCCAGGCCGGGTCGATCCGAGAGCCGCCGCCGCGCTTCAGCGCGCGAACGGGCTCGAAGCGACGCCGGCGTTCCTCGAGGCATTCTATCCCTTCGAGCGCGACGACGCCTCGGTGCTCGAAGCGATGAAACGGTCCGCGGCGTTGTTGAAACCTCTTTTCGCCTGAGCAGCGCCGTGCCGGACCACGCCCACGCTTTCCCTTCGATGCGCGCCGCGTCCGTCGCCGTATTGCCGGAGGCGCGGAAGCAGGCGCCCGCGACGGGCGTCAGGCTCGCCAGCCCCCAGTATACGACCGCAGGAGCATTCGGAGCGCCATGTCCTTTCTCAAGCTCGACAGGCTCGTGAAGCGCTACGGCGCGGTGCCGGTCATTCACGGCGTCAGTTTCGAGGCGAGCGAGGGCGAGTTTGTCGTATTTGTCGGCCCATCGGGCTGTGGAAAATCGACCTTGCTGCGGATGATCGCGGGGCTGGAGGAGATCACCGACGGCGATGTCTACATCGACAGGCGCCTTGTGACCAACGTCGCGCCGGCGGACCGCGAAGTCTCGATGGTGTTTCAATCCTACGCCCTCTATCCGCACATGAGCGTCTTTGACAACATGGCCTTCGGACTTAAGATGGGCAGGCTGCCGGCCGATCAGATCAAGGCTCGGGTCGACGAGGCGGCGCGCATTCTGCAAATTGGCCCGTTGCTCGACCGCAAGCCGAAGCAGCTCTCGGGCGGCCAGAGACAGCGTGTCGCGATCGGACGCGCGATCGTGCGCAAACCGAAACTGTTCCTGTTCGACGAGCCGCTCTCCAACCTCGATGCGGAGCTGCGCACGCAGATGCGCGTCGAGATAGCGAAGCTTCACCGCGATCTCGGCGTCACAATCGTCTACGTCACGCACGATCAGATAGAGGCAATGACGCTGGCCGACCGCATTGTCGTGCTGCGCGCGGGACTCATCGAACAGATCGGAACGCCGAGCGAGCTTTACGACGAGCCCGCCAACCGCTTCGTCGCCGGCTTCATCGGCTCGCCCAAGATGAATTTCATCGAGGCGAAGGTCGTGAAAGCAGGCGAGGGTTCGGTTGTGCTCGCCCACCCGGCCTTTGTCGGTGGAGTGTTAACGATCGACCGCGCCCCGAAGCGCGCGCTAACCGCCGGCGCCGGCGTCACAGTCGGGCTGCGCCCCGACAGTCTCGCCATTGGCGCTGCGAGGCCGTTGCTCAGCCTGAAGTGCGACTTCTCGGAGAGCCTCGGCGGACACACGCAGATCTACGCAACCGCGCCTGATGCGCCGCAGATCGCCGTCCTCGTCGGCGGGCGTCCGGGGATCGAGCGCGGTCGCGCCCATCCAGGTCGGCCTCGCATCGGGCCGCGTCTACCTGTTCGACGACGAAGGCGTCTCTTGTGAGCGAAGGAGCGGCCCGGAGCACGAAGGACCGTGAGCAGTGATCTGGCGCCGCCTCTCCGCGTGGCGGCGGTTCTGATCGATTCTCGCCGGGCGGTCCCGCGGAATTGCACGCTGCTGACAGCCTGGCGCTCCGTGGCGCTACAGGATGGCGCGGATCGGCGCCGGTCGCTGCTGAGCGGCTTTATGAACCGTGTTCTCGAGAAGAGCGAGTGATTGGAGACCTAACATGAAAGCAGTGGTCCTGGAACGCGTGCACGAACTGTCCCTCCGCGACATCGACCTGCCCCTCGAAATGGGTCCTCGGGACGTGAAGATCGCTGTCGACACGGTCGGGATCTGCGGCAGCGACGTGCACTATTACAGGCACGGGCGGATCGGTTCGTTCGTCGTCAACGCGCCCATGGTCCTCGGCCACGAAGCCGCCGGGGTCGTGGTCGACGTCGGCTCCGAGGTGAAGAGCCTGCGCAAGGGCGACCGGGTCTGCATGGAGCCGGGCGTTCCGGATCTGGCCTCGAGAGCCTCGAGGCTTGGCCTCTACAACGTCGACCCGAGCGTCACCTTCTGGGCGACGCCGCCCATTCACGGCTGCCTGACGGCCGAGGTCATCCATCCGGAGGCGTTCACCTACAAGCTGCCGGACAATGTCAGCTTCGCCGAGGGCGCCCTGGTCGAGCCGTTCGCGATCGGGATGCAGGCGGCGGCCAAAGCCAGGATCGCGCCCGGCGACGTCGCCGTCGTGATCGGCGCCGGAACGATCGGCATCATGGTGGCGCTGGCGGCTTTGGCCGGGGGCTGCGCCCGCGTCATCGTCTCCGATCTCGTGCAAGAGAAGCTCGACATCGTCGGGCGCTACAGCGGCGTGACCACAGTCAACGCCAGCAAGGAGAAGCTCGCGGCGCGGGTGTCGGATCTCACCGGCGGCTGGGGCGCGGACCTTTTGTTCGAGGCGAGCGGCAGCGCCAAGGCCTTTGACGGGATGTTCGATCTCGTGCGCCCGGGCGGCGCGGTGGTGCTGGTCGGCATGCCCGTCGACCCGGTCAATTTCGACGTCGTCGCCGCGCAGGTCAAGGAAGTCCGAATCGAAACCGTGTTCCGTTACGCCAACGTCCACGCCAGGGCGATCGAATTGATCGCCTCGGGCAAGGTCGATCTCAAACCGCTGATCTCGGGGACCTTTCCGTTCGAGCGAAGCGTCGAAGCGGTGGAGCGGGCCGCGTCGGGCCGGCCGGGCGACGTAAAGCTCCAGATCAAGGTCCGGCAGGCGTCTCCGGTGTGATGAGATGGCGCTGATTTCCTGCCAGAAGATCTCCAAGTCCTACGGCTTGACGACCGTTGTTCACGACGTCGATCTCGACGTGACGGACAACGAATTCGTTGGCCTTCTGGGACCGTCCGGGTGCGGAAAATCGACCATTCTGCGCATGATCGCCGGGCTCGAGGAAATCAGCGGCGGACTGATTTCGATTGACGGCCGGGTGGTCAACGACCTTCTGCCGCGCGACCGCAATGTCGCGATGGTGTTCCAGAACTACGCTCTCTACCCGCACATGTCGGTCTACGACAACATCGCGTTCGGGCTCCGGCGGCTCAAGACGCCGAAGCCCGAAATCGATCGCCGGGTGAACGAAGTCGCCGGCGTCCTTCGTCTGGAGCGATTCCTCGACCGTCGCCCGGCCGACCTCTCGGGCGGCGAGCAGCAACGGGTCGCGATCGCCCGCGCCATGATCAAGACCCCGGCGGTGTTCCTGTTCGACGAGCCGCTGTCCAATCTGGACGCCAAATTGCGCGGTCACATGCGAGTCGAAATCGCGCGGCTGCATCAGCGTCTCGGCGCGACGACGATTTACGTCACGCATGACCAGTTCGAAGCGATGACGCTCGCCGACCGGGTCGTGCTGCTCAAGGATGGCCGGATCGAGCAGGTGGGCACGCCGCGCGAGATCTTCGAGAGGCCGCGGACCCAGTTCGCCGCGTCCTTTGTCGGCACGCCGGCGATCAACTTCCTGGACATGAAGGCCCATCGCGAGAAATCGGAGACGGTGCTGCTGCGCGGCAATACGGCGATCAGACTTCCGTCCGAGCGTGTCGCCGTTGCTGACGGCGCGCCGGTGGTGGTCGGCCTGCGGCCAGCCCATCTCCATCGGGGCTCCGCCAACGGCGACGCTGGGCGCCTGAGCGGCAGGGTCGATCTCATCGAATTCCTCGGCAACGAAGCCTTGGCCACGTTCCAGGTCGGCGGGATCGACGTGACGGCGCTGTTGCCCGGGCGGGATCCGCCGAACGTCGGCGAGACGATCGAAGTCGGAATTCACGGCGACGACGTCCACGTGTTTGACGCGACGACGGGCCTGTCGCTGGTTGGGAGCCGACAGTGAGGTTTGGGCTTCGTCATCGCGAGGGCGCGGAAGACATCACGCGCGTTCTGCGTCGGTCGGGGCGGCGAAGATCGGCCACCAAAAGTGGTGGGCGGTCCATCCCAAATCACGGCCGCCTTCTTGCTGAAGCAGGATCAGTGCAGGCTTGGCGCGCGGGGTATTCAGCAGTTTGGCCCGAAGAGCAGTACCGAGAATCGAGCGTCCGGACTTGCCACTTGAACCCGCCCGAGCCAGCCGCCTCGCCCTTGCCGTCTCGTTCGCGCCAGCCACAATGGTGTTGACAGGATGATACGGGCCCTATATTGCAATGACAATATGGATGTAAGCCCATTAAGACCACGATTCAAATCTCGGATCCATTGCTGCGAGAGGCGCGCAAGCTCGCGAGCGGAGGGCGTGACTCTGCGGGCGCTGGTGGAGCGCGGGCTCAACCGGGTGATCGGCGAGACCAAACACGCTGCGCCGTTCAAGCTGCGACGAGCCGAGTTCAAGGGCGAGGGAATGCAGCCAGAGTTTCGCGACGCTTCGTGGGATAAGCTGCGAGACGAGATTTATCGGGGTCGCGGCGGGTGATCGCCGTCGACACAAATATTCTGGCCTAGGGGCGCCGCGCCGAATCGCCCTTCCACGAAGCCGCGCTCGAACGCATCGTTTCGCTGGCCGAAGGAGCCGTCTTATGGGCGATTCCCTGGCCGTGCCCGCACGAATTCCTGGCGATCGTAACCCATCCTCGCATGTACGCGCCGCCGACGCCGCTCGCACGCGCGCTCAAGCAAATCGACGCGTGGGGGGAATCGCCGATTTTGACGTTGCTGGCCGAGACGGAGACGCATTGGCCCAAGCTGCGCGCCCTCCTGGCCCAACCGCGCATCGCGGGTCCACAGGTCCATGACGCGCGCATTGTCGCTCTTTGCCGGCAACACGGCGTGCGCGAATTGTGGTCGGCCGATCGCGATTTCGGCCGATTTCCAGAACTCAATCCGCTGATCCGGACCGGCACGGCATAGCGTGCGCCGTTGGACCGACCAGCAATGGCGCCAAATTCGGTCAGTCGCGTGCCCGAGGAGGGTCCTGACAATCGTCGACGAGCCACTGACAGGGTCGCAATCCCCACGCGTGTGACCACCCATCCGGGGGAAGTGCTGGAGAGGAGTTTCTGAAGCCGTTGGCATGTCGGCGAACGCCCTCGCCATCGCGCCGCGCGTCGCTGCGACGCGGATCGGCGCCATCGTCAAGGGTGAGCGTTCGGTGACGGCGGATACCGCATTGCGGCTGGCGCGCTTCATCACGCCCGCGACTTTGGCGATCTTCGTTCGATCACTCGGGTGATTTTAAGGCATAAAACGTGATTTGACAAATAGTCGACACGAGAGGACACTGAATTGCTTGCAAAGTGCCAGGTTTGACTCCGGCGCAACGGAGGTAACGACGTCAAAGACGAAGTCGGCAACACGTATGGAGGAGCTATGACTCCGCCTGGCGAGATAGACTGACCTCTTCTTTTTGGAGGTCGCAACGCCGCTCCTGCTTTGCATGGTAAGGTGGAAGGACGTTTTCGCAAAAATTCAAGTTCGGCACGCGGCCGTGGGCGTGAAATACAAGCGTTCGCGGTATCGCAAATTGGTCTGTATGAACACAGAGCGTTTCGCAAAGGCGAAACAGGACCCCGCAGCTGCTTGAATGCACCGGGGTCCATTCTGTGCGTGAAATTGCCCCTGGTCAGCCTCAGCCATCCCCTCATTTTTTCGAGGGCCAAAATGCAACTGGAGGTTGGCATTTTGATGCGGCGAGTTCTCGTATGACTAAATCCTGAAGTGCGAGTTCGGGTCTCGCAATCGTCGAGAGAGAGGTCGCGCCACGACAAATGCGGGGCCTTAGGGCTCCCCATTCGCTCTACGTGAGGGCCGAAAAGCGCCGAAATCAGGCCGTTCTCGAAATGCTGGAATTCCCGAGCTGGTCGAGCACCCCCGTCAGGCTGTCCGGCGCGGCTAGCGACGTCAAACTCGATTGGGTAAGACCGATGTTCAACAGTCCCGCATTCCCCGGATAACCGAGGAACCGACGCTAGATTTGCGCAGTTCGGGCTGCTTGGCAATGGGAGCCACGATCTGCATGAGAGCGGAAGTCCGCCTTTAGTTGAGCTATTCCCCCGCTTCGCGGAGAAGGGAACAAGCCCGGCGCCAGGGCCGCCGCCGATATTCTCGTTTTGTTCTTGCCGTTTTTAGAAATCCGTGGTACGCTTGATAAATTGCCGTCACTGCGGGAAGCAAAGCGAGGTTGACATGGAGGGACTGGCGCCCAGGCTCCGCGCGAGCTGCGGCTCAACCCCTATGCGGGCAATGCCGCGGTGGGGGCGGCGCCCGCGAAGGGGTCGATAACTTTTTTTGCTTTGGGTTGGCCGTAACCCATTGAAAAGCCCCGAAATGGACGAATGAATCCAAGAAAATCCAAGCCCGTTTCCTTGGTTTTTCTTGGTCTGGCTTGGTCTGACCTGGGTTCGGCTTGGGGTGATTTGGCCCGAGGCGTCGCCGGCGAGCAGACTTTATGCAATCGAATAACGTATAATGTCCCTAACCGCCGGCCGCCGCGTCCCGCTTCCGTCGCTCCTCGTAAACTCTCACATGCAGGTCGGCGATGCGGAGGAGCGAGTGGGCGTCCGGCCGCGCGGCGCGGCGGAGGAGGTCGCCGAGGATGTGGTCGCCTTCGGCTCGCTGGCCGCCTTCGATGTCGCGCAGCATGGAAGCCATCAGCGGCGAACCTTTGGCCGTGAGCGTCGTGCGCGTCCGCTCGAGGTACGGCCCGCGCGGCGGAGAACCCTGATGAGCCGCGATCGCGGCGCATTCGTCGAGGACCGCGCTTGCGAGATCCGCGGCCCCGGCGGCGACGATGTCGCCGATCGCGGCCCGCATGAGGCAGGTGACGCCCGCGGCCGCGGCGATGAACACCCACTTCTCCCACATGTCCTGCAAAATCTCGTCGCTGAGCCGCGCGTCGAAGCCCGCGCCGAGCAGCGCCGTCCCGATTCGCTCGATCCGCGGCGAGCGCGAACCGGCGAGCTCGCCGAACGTCAGCGACTGAAGTTCGTTGAGGTGAAGGATTCTGCCCTCCGCGTCGAGCGTCGCGGAGATCACGCATAGCCCGCCGAGCACGCGCTCCGCCCCGAAGCGGTCGGAGAGAACGTCGAGCTGCCGCATGCGCCGTTCAGCAAAGGCAGGATCGCCGTCTCCGGACCGACCGCTTTCGCCAAGGACGCGATGGCGCCGTCGAGATCGTAGGCCTTGCAGCTGAGGATGACGAGGTCGAACGGCTCGCCGAGGCGGTCCTCCGTCACGAACCGCGGCGCCGGATCGTGGAAATCGCCGACGCGGCTCTGGATCGAGAGACCGTGCTTCGCGAGAAGCGCGGCGCGGCGCGGGCGAACGAGAAACGTGACGTCCCGGCCCGCCTGCAGGAGCCTGCCGCCGAAATAGCCGCCGATCGCGCCCGCTCCAACGACGAGATTTCTCATTTCCTTCGGTCCTTCATCAAAAGGGAATCCCCGCGCGCCTCAATTGCCGGAGCTTCGCCGTCAAGCACTCGCGACATCTTTGCGCCGATTCCGCGGCCCCGCACGGCCAACGGCCCCGTCTTCACGCATTGTTTGCGCGTGGTCTTCGCCGGCGAAGACCACGTCCTAGTCGGGAAGGGCCGGCCGTAGGCTGAGGCGGTCTTTCATCGCCTTGAACTCGGCTTCGAGCAGCAGCGGCTTGGTCATGGTCGCGGCGAGCTCGTTGGCGCGCTTCTCGAGCGCCGCGACCTTGTCCGGGTTCGCCGCCGCCACGTTGTCCTTCTCCGAAGGGTCGCGCGCGACGTCGTAGAACTCGACGGCCTGCGGCAGGGGCGTCCTCCAACCGAGCTTCCAGTCGCCTTGCCGGACGCCGGCTTGGAAAGGGTTCGAGGTTGTAGACGATCTCGGCGCCGTGGTTTTCGAGGGTCGACCAATTCGGCCGCCGGCGCCTGGGGAATTATCCGCGGCTCCCGATTTGTTGATAGGCGCCTGACGCCGCGAGGCTGAAAAACGCCTGCCCTCGAGGCGATCATGTCGGAGCCCGCTCGGACCCGGCGGCGTTGACCGGTCGCAGACTTGCCCTCGATGAAGGGTTGCGCAAGATGTTTCAGCCTAGAAACGGCAGTTGGCGCGTAAGCTATTGAAATTGCTGAACTACCGTCAACTGCTCCGCGTTTGAGATAATTGCCAGAAATACCAGATGATTTAACGTGTTATACGATTTATGGGTCTCCAACTGCCGTTTCTAGGTTCAGTCCGTGCGAAATGTCCACACACGGGGAGTTCGCCCATCAAGCCGCCACCGCCCGGATCGTCCTGATCACCGGCGCCAACAAGGGCATCGGTTTCGAGATTGCGCGCCAGCTCGGCAGGAACGGCGCCGAGGCGCTGATCGGCGCGCGGTCGGTCGCGCTCGGCGAGGCCGCCGTCGGCGAACTCAAGGCGCAAGGAATCAGCGCCCGCTTCCTCCGCCTTGAGGTGCGCGATCCCGATACAATTCTGGCCGCCGCGTCCCAGATCGAAGCGGACTACGGACGGCTCGACGTGCTCGTAAACAACGCCGGCGTCTCCGACAGGGCCGACGGGCCGCCGAGTCGGACCAGCGTCGACGCCGTTCGCCGGATCTTCCAAACGAATGTTTTCGGCGCGCTGGCGGTCGCCCAGACGATGCTGCCGCTCCTCAAGAAGTCGGCGTCGGGACGGATCGTCAACGTGTCGAGCGGGCTCGGCTCCCTGGCGCGCAATTCCGATCCGGGGTGGGAATTCGCGGCGGTCAAGCTGTTCGGCTACAACGCCTCCAAGGCGGCTTTGAACATGCTGACGGTGCAGCTCGCGGCCGAACTGAAGGATTCTGGCGTCAAGGTCAATTCGGTCGATCCCGGCTTCACCGCGACCGGCCTCAACGCCCATCGGGGCGCCAGACCGTCGCCGAGGGCGCGGCGGCCGCAACCCGCTTCGCCCTTCTGCCCGATGACGGGCCGAGCGGCGGCTTCTTCAGCGCCGGCGGCCCGGAGCCGTGGTGATCACGTCGAGTGCCGGCGGCGATGCGTGCCGTTCGTCAGCAGACGTGTTCGGCGCAACTGCAGGCGGCGAGAAAGAAGGCGACCGAGCGCGCGGCGTGCGGGCCGATCTCGGCGCGCAGGACCGCGAGATCCTCGCCGAGCAGCGCGCGCAAAAGCATCGGCGGCGCCACCAGTTCGAGGAACCGGCGCGACGTCTCGGAGAGGCGATCCGGAGCGAAGGCGGGCAGCGCCTTCGTTCGGTCATCGGCGAACTCCGCGAACGCACGCATAACGGTCTCGGCTTTGCGTTCGCGCGCCATGCGGCTGACGCTGGTCGCGAGCTCGGGGAACCGGCGCGCTTCCGCGACCGCGACCCGAATCAGCCCGATCGTCTCGGGCGTGAGGACCGTGTCCAGGGTGGCTTCGGCGAGGGCTATGAGCCGGGCCTCGGTCGAGGCGCCCGCGCAGGAAATGCCCTCGAGACTCGTGGCCCGGCGCACAAGACGCTCGATGACGGCCGTGAACAACGCCTGCTTGTTGGGGAACCGGGCGTAGATCGTCGGCTTGCCGGCACAGGCGACTTCGGCGATTTCGTCGACGCTGGCCCCGCTGAACCCTCGCTCGAGGAAGACTTCCGCGGCTGCGTCGAGGATTCTCCCTTCGACCTTGCCCGCGAGTTCGCGGGGCGGGCGGCCACAGCGAACCGGGCCGCGCCCCGTCGGGCCCCGTCCCACCAGCGCTTCCGCGTCCATCTTTTGTCCTTTCACAATCCCGTGATCGCCGGAAATTCGTCTTCCGGCGTCCTTGATTTAGGCGGGCTCCTGGGCAAAGTAAAGGAGAAACGGAACAGTTTCGTTTCGTTAACGCCCGTCCCAATTCGTTTTGGGAGTCCATGCCATGCGACCCAAGGATCAAAACGGAGCCCAGCACATGTTCAACGACGCGCCAGCGTCCGAATCCCCGTGGGATCACGGACCGTACGGCGGCGGCGCTTCGCCGTCCCCCGAGTGGCGCACCGGGCCGGTCACCGTCCCATTGCGCGCTCCGGCGCCTGAGGCGCCGGCCGCGGACGAGCGTCCTGCAAGCCCGCTCGAGACGGAAGTCGAACGCAGCCCGCGGATCAGCCCGCAACAGGACAAGCCTGTCGACAAGCCGCGCAGAGGCCGGCTCCGCCGGCATCCGTTGGTCGCCGCGCTTGGCGCGGTCGCGCTCGTCTTCGCAACGGCGGCCGCATACCTCTACTGGGATTACGCCGGGCATTTCGAGTTCGACCGACGACGCTTACATCGCGGCGCGGCAATTCTCCATCGCCCCGAGGGTTTCGGGCAACATCACGGCCGTCCCGGTCACCGACAACCAGCACGCAGCGGCAGGCGACGTCATCGCGCGCATCGACGATCGCGACTACCGGGTGGCGCTCGAACAGGCGCAGGCGCAGGTGGCCAGCGCAGAGGCCGGCATCCAGAACATCGACGCGCAAATGAACGTGCAGCAGGCGCAGATCAATTCCAGCCAAGCGCAGTTGAGCCAGCAGCAGGCGGGGCTGGTGTTCGCGCAGCAGCAGGCGACGCGCTACGAGGACCTTGCCCATAGCGGCTATGGAAGCGTCCAGAACGCGCAGCAATACACCTCGCAGCTGCACGAGCAGCAAGCGACGCTGGAGAGCGCGCAAGCGGCGCTCAAGCTGGCTCAGCGGCAAATCGAGACGCTGAAGGCGCAACGCGCCAACGCGGTCGCGAATCTCGCGCAAGCCAAAGCCCAGCGCGACCAGGCGGAGCTGAACCTTTCTTATACGACCGTCAGGGCGGCCGAGCCGGGGCGCGTCGTCGACCTCTCGGCCGCAGTCGGCGAATATGTCCAGCCCGGAACCAGCCTCACCATGTTCGTCCCGGACGAGATCTGGGTCAGCGCGAACTTCAAGGAGACCCAGCTTGACCATATGCGTCCCGGTCAGTCGGCGACGATCGTAATCGACGCCTATCCGGACCGCGTAATCAAGGCCCATGTCGCCAGTGTTCAGCCGGGATCGGGCACGGCCTTCTCGCTCTTGCCTGCCGAGAACGCCACCGGCAACTGGGTCAAGATCGTGCAGCGCGTGCCCGTCAAGATAGTCATGGACGATCCGCCGACCGACGTTTCGCTCGGCCCGGGCATGTCGGTCGAGGCCAGACGTGCGGGTGAATCCGAACCCGTCGCTCTACGCGCAACTGCGGGCGGGGCTGCCCTCGCTCTACGAGCAACTGAGGAGGTGGCTGTGAGTGCCGGCGCGATCCGAGCGGGCGCTCCCACTGCGGCAAGCGAGGCCGCCGCCAATCCCTGGCTGATCGCCGTCCTGGTCGCGCTCGCGACCTTCATGGAGGTGCTCGACACCACCATCGCCAACGTCGTGCTGCCCTATATCGCCGGCGGTTTGGGGGTCAGCGAGGACGAGGCCTCCTGGGTGGTGACGACCTATCTGGTCGCCAACGCCGTCGCCCTGACGGCCAGCGCCTTCCTCGCGCGGTTCTTCGGCCGGAAGGCATTCTTCCTGATCTGCCTGGCGCTGTTCACCGCGAGCTCGGTGCTGTGCGGCTATGCCTGGAACCTGGATTCCCTGCTGTTCTTCCGCATCCTGCAGGGCCTCGGCGGCGGCGGCATGGTGCCGGTCGCGCAGTCGATCCTGGCGGATTCCTTCCCGCCGGAGAAGCGCGGCCAGGGCTTCGCGCTGTTCGGCGTGGCGGTGGTGGTCGCGCCGGTGGTCGGGCCGACGCTCGGCGGCTGGCTGGCCGACAATTTCTCCTGGAGCTGGTGCTTCCTGATCAACGGCCCGGTCGGCGTCGCCACGATCGCGCTGATCGCCCTCGATCCTGCCTGAGCCGAAAGCGGCGGTCGAGGAGAGCAAGCGGGCCCGGCAGGAGGGCGGGTTCGATCTCGTCGGCTTCGTGCTGGTCGCCACCTTCCTCGGCACGCTCGAGGTCGTGCTTGACCGCGGGCTCGACGACGACTGGTTCGGCTCGACCTTCATCGTCGAGGTCGCCGCAGTCTGCGCGCTCGCCTTCGTGCTCATGGTCCCGTGGGAGGCGAGCCGCCGCAAACCGATGATCGACGTCCGCATGGTGGCGACGCGCCAGTTCGGCGCCTGCTTCGTGGTGATGCTGGCGACGGGCGCCATCCTCTACGCGACGACCCAGTTTCTGCCTCAGCTCGTGCAGGAGGATTTCGGCTACACGGCCACCTGGGCCGGCCTCGTGCTGTCGCCGGGCGGCCTCGTCACCATGGCGATGATGTTCGTCGTCGGCCGGCTGTCGGGCCGGGTCCAGCCCAAGTATCTCATGATCGCGGGGGCGTTGATCATCGCGCTCTCCATGTACGACCTGACCCGCGTCTATGCGGATCTCGGCTTCTGGTTCTTCGCCCGTTCGCGCATGGTGCTCGGCGTCGGGCTGCCGCTGGTTTTCCTGCCGATCATGACCGCGTCCTATGACGGCATTCCGCCCGGCAAGACCGACCAGGCCTCCGCCTTGATCAATGCGGCCCGCAACACCGGCGGCTCGATCGGCGTCTCGCTCGCCTCCAACGTGCTCGCCCATCGCGAACAGTTCCATCAGAGCCGCCTGGTCGAAAACGTGATCCCGTCGAGCGTCCAGTATCAGACCACGCTGCAGCAGGTGACGAACTACTTCGTCGCCCATGGCAGCTCGCTTGCCCAGGCGCACCAGCAGGCGATTCAGTGGATCGGCCAGCAGGTGCAGGCTCAGGCCTCGTTCCTCGCCTACATGGACGCGTTCTGGGTGCTGATGGTGATCGCGCTGGCGGCCGTGCCGCTCGCGCTCAGCCTGCGCAACGTCAAGCTGGGGGCCGCGGCCCCGATGGCGCATTGATCGCGATGGTCTCGAGGAAAAGACCATGCGAGCGCGCGCCCCGGGGGCTTCAATGTGGTGTGGAGCCTGCGATGCGGGAATATCGTGAGCTCTCGCTCGCGGAGATGCTGGCCGACCCCATCGTTCGCGCCCTGATGGAAGCGGACGATGTCGACCCTGAAGACGTGGAGGCATTGTTACGCTCGTCAGCCGGATCTGGTGGAGGCCGCATGCTTCGCAAGGCGGGCGATGTCGTCGACGTGCGCGCGCCTTGATCCGCGGCCCCAGGGCCCTGGCGGTCTTGCGCAAGGACGCGGAGCCCCCCGAGGCCATCCCCTATCGCACCCTATCGCACCGGAGGGGCGGTGCCTCGCCGCCCCGAGGGGGCGGCCCCAGACGGGCGCCCTCCGCACCATCCGGCGTCCTCCGGCTCCTCGTCCTGCTACCCCGCGATGCGGCCGAAATTGGGTTGCCGATCGGAAGAGCGACGCGACGCGCGCTCGGTGCAGCAAGGGCGCCCTCGAGCAAGGAGATAAGACATGAAGGCAGTGCGATTCGACAAATACGGCGGAATCGACGTCCTCAAGGTGGTGGATGTTCCCGTCCCCGAGCCCGGTCAGGCGGAGGCGCTCGTCAAAGTCAAGGCCGCGGCGATCAACCCGGGCGAAGCCAAGATCCGGGAGGGCATGCTTCATGCCTACTGGCCGGCGACCTTCCCGTCGGGCGAGGGCAGCGACCTCGCCGGGATCGTGACCAAGCTCGGTCCGGGAGCGGGCGGCGTGAAGGCCGGCGACGAGGTCATCGGCTTCACCGACCGGCGCGCCAGCCACGCCGAATACGTGGTCGTGGAGGCGCAGAATCTGACCCTGAAGCCGAAGAACGTGTCCTGGGAGGTCGCCGGTTCGTTGGCGATCGCTGGCACGACGGCCTACGCCTGCGTGCGCGCGGTGTCGCTCAAGGCCGACGACACCGTCGCGGTGTCGGGCGCCGCCGGCGGGGTCGGATCGATCGCTGTCCAGCTGGCGAGACGCGCCGGGGCGAATGTGGTCGGCATCGCCAGTCCAGCCAACCATGACTGGCTCGCCGCGCACGGGGTCAAGCCGGTGGCCTATGGCGCGGGCCTGGCGGACCGCCTGCGCGGGATCAGGATCGACGCGTTCATCGACGCCCACGGCGGCGGCTACGTGAAGCTCGCCGTCGAGCTCGGCGTGCCGCGCGACCGGATCAACACGATCATCGACTTTCGCGAGGCCCGGGATGGACCGGACCAATCTCTCCCTCGGGGCTTTTGGCCCCAGGGCTGGGGGCGGTCACAGGTCCTGTACGATCCGGTAAGATGCTGACGGATTGGACCGGATACATCGTTGATAGGTCTCTTGCACGGCGAGGAGGGCCCCGCCGATGCCTTGGAGTGAGACCTGCGCGATGGACGAGCGGATGCGATTTGTGATTGCGGCGCGTGAGGACGAGGCGGTGATGACGGAGGTTTGCGCCGCGTTCGGGATCAGCCGCCAGACCGGCTACAAATGGCTGGCGCGCTATGCGGCGGAAGGCGCGGAGGGGTTGAAGGAGCGCAGCCGCGCGCCGATCCGCCATGGGCGGGCGCGCGACGAGGAGCTTGTGGCGGCGGCGCTGGCGCTGCGCGAGCGGCATCCGACCTGGGGTCCCAAGAAGCTGCGCAGGACGCTCGCCGACCGCTTGCCGGATGTCGCGCCGCCGGCGCTCAGCACGATCGGCGACTGGCTGCGCAAGGAGGGGCTGACCCAATCGCGTCGGCCGCGCAGGCGGTGTCCGCCCTTTTCTTCGCCGTTCCTGGCCGCCGACGGGCCCAACGCGGTGTGGTGCGCCGACTTCAAGGGCTGGTTTATGACGGGCGACCGCCAGCGTGCGATCCGCTGACGATCAGCGACGCGATGAGCCGCTATCTCTTGCGCTGCCAGGCGGTGGCGCAGACCGACGGGGAGCACGTGCGCCCGGTGTTCGACGCGGCGTTCTGCGAGTTCGGGTTGCCGCTTGCGATCCGCTCGGACTATGGGCCGCCGTTCGCGTCGGTCGGCGCAGGCGGGCTGTCGCGGCTTGCGGTGTGGTGGATCAAGCTCGGCGTGCGCCCCGAACGGATCGAGCCGGGCAAACCGACGCAGAACGGCCGCCACGAGCGCATGCACCGGACCCTGAAGGCGGACGCCGCCGACCCGCCGGCGGCCACGCTCGCCGAGCAGCAGCGCCGCTTCGACGAGTTCCGCGCCGTCTACAACCACGAACGGCCGCACGAGGCCTTGGATTTCGAGACGCCGGCGGCGCTCTATCGCGCCTCCGATCGCGCTTATCCTTGCGCCCTGCGCGAGCCCGATTATCCGGACGACTGCGCCGTGCGGCGCGTGCGCTCGAACGGCGTGATCAAATGGGCCGGCGACCTGATCTTCGTCAGCGAGGCCCTGGGCGGCGGCCCGTGGCGATCGAGGAGACCGAGGCGGGCGAATTGCGGGTTCGCTACGCCGACGTCGAACTCGGATTCCTCGACAAAAGCGGCCGCCTTCGCCGCCGGAAATTGTCGCGGCCGCCCGCCTGTGGACTTGTGGACAACGCTGAGGCGTTGCCCACAATCCCACAGGAAGAGCAGCAGCAACAGCCGGCCGCGTAATGGCCAAAAGTGTCAACCATGTATCCGGTCCAAAGTGTAACCATCAATCCGGTTGCACACGCCCTCGTCTCACCTCCCCTCCCCCGCCTCGGCCAGGGCCCTCAAACCCTCTCGGTAGCTCGGATAGGCGGGCGAAAAGCCGAGCAGCCGCTTCGCCTTGGCGTTGGAGACGCGCTTCTCCTCGACGAAAAAGCTCGCCGACATCGGAGAAAGATTTGCCGCCTCGAACGGCTCCTCCGGCGGCGGCTCGACGCCGAGCAGCATGGCGGCATAGGCGATGACGTCCTGCGGCGCGGCGGGTTCGTCGTCGGCGACGTTCCAGATCTGGCCGTCGAGCCCGCGCTCGAGCACAAGGCGGGTGACCTCGGCGATGTCGTCGACATGGGCGCGGTTGACGACATGGTTTTGCTTGACGATCCGGCGCGCCTCGCCCTGGCGGAGCTTGACCAGCGTATTGCGGCCGGGGCCGTAGATGCCGGGCACGCGGAGGATGTCGACGGCAGTCCCTTCTCCCGCTTGCGAGAGAAGGTGGCCAGCGCCAGCCGGCCGGATGAGGGCGGCGCCGCGCGCCCTACCGGCTTCGATCCAGCGCTTTTCGTCGGCGAGCCGCGCGAGCCCTCGCTCGTTTCGCGTGACAGTCGGGCTCGTTTCGTCGATCCACGCTCCCCCATGCTCGCCATAGACGCCGACGGTCGAATAATAGAGGATTCTGCGAAGCGCCGGCGCCGCGCCGATCGCCTCGGCGAAACGGTCAAGCGGCCCGTCGAGCCCGCGCGGCGGGATCGACACGACGATCGCCTCCGCGCGTTTCAGCGCCTTCTCGACGGCGGGGTCGGCGCGCGCGCCGTCGAAGACGTAGGCCTCGACGCCCGAGGCGCGGAGAGCAGCGACGCGTTCATCCGAGCGCGCCGTGCCGCTGGGCTCGATCGAGGCCGTTCGCCGGATGAGGGTTTCCGCGCAATAGCCGAGGCCGAAGAAGAACACTTTCACGGATCCGTGCTTTCGTTGTCAGAAGCCCAGTCTAAGCAAACAGTCTGCGTTGGGCCAACGAATTGGAATTCACGAAGCGCACGAAGGCGCATTTGCTCTTCGTGGACTTTATGGCGCAGGAGGTTGCTCGCCACGAAGTGATCATGAGAAAGTGGTCATATACAATTTGCGCGAAACGTTTCCGGCCAGGGACCCACCGCATCGGACGCTTGGCCCCCGGTTGGAGCGGCGGCCAGACGCCCGGTATCGACCCGAAGCGCGCGTTCCTGTCCGGTCCCATTACGGAAGCCCCGCGCCAAACTGAAAGAAGGCTCGAATGGCGTCCGTTCGACCCGACGCGCGATCTTCGTCTCGGGCGATAGAATGTCGAGTTTCGAGGTTAAGCGGCCATTCGGATCACGACTGTGTCGCTGGGGGAAACCCGTCGTTCCCCATTTGCCCGGCCTGTGATGCCCATGCTTTGAAAGCGGTCATTTGTCGGCTGAAGCGCGAGACCCGGTACCCGTCTATATTCAGCGCTGCCTTGCTCCCTGATACCGGGACCATGCCGGTTCAGAACCGTGCCGCTAACGGGCATTGTTGGAGAACCCGGCGGGCTGACAACCGGGACCGCGAACCCACTGCGCTCGTCGCGATATCGGCCGTTCTCGGCCGGGGGACGCAGGCGCCGATTTGTGCTAAACGCCTTGGCAGCGACGCTCCCGTGGTCAGCGACGAGAAAAAGATGGCGCGCTTGCTTTCGGTTAATGTTGGGCTCCCGCGCGACATCGCGTGGCATGGCAAATCTGTCCATACCGGAATCTGGAAACTGCCGGTGCAAGGCCGTCGAATGGTGCGGCGGCTCAACATCGACGGGGATGGTCAAGGCGATCTGCAAGGGCATGGCGGCGAGCATCGCGCGGTACTTGTTTATCAGATCGATTTGTACCGCTATTGGCAAGCTCAGCTTGGCCGCAACGACTTCGCTTATGGCCAGTTCGGCGAGAATTTCACGATCGACGGCTTGCCCGACACAGAGGTGTGCATCGGCGACCGTTACCGGATCGGAAGTGCGCTGTTCGAGGTGACGCAGCCGCGCGTCACCTGCTACCGCGTCGGCATCCGGATGAACGAGCCGCAAATGCCGGCGCTCCTGGTGGCGCATCACAGGCCTGGCTTTTATTTTCGCGTCCTCGAGGAAGGCGAGGTCGAGGCCGGCGACGAGATCGTGAAGGTCTTGGCCGGTCCCGAGCGTTTGACCGTCGCCGAGACTGATGCGCTGCTGTATTTGCCCGGGCGCGACAAGAGCGGGCTGGAACGGGCGCTGCGCATCCCGGCGTTGAGCGCCGGCTGGCGCTCCTCGTTCGAAACATTGCTCGAACACGAACGCAAAGGCGGTGGGACGGCCGGCAATCCCGGGTTGGCGCCCACGGCTGGGCCGGCGCCGGCATGGGCCGGGTTCCGGCCGCTGCGGGTCGCGGACAAGCGGCGCGAGAGCAGCAACGTGACCTCGCTGGTGCTCGAACCGAGCGATAGCCGTCCGCTCGCTGCGGCAATGCCCGGCCAGTTTATCGTGCTGCGACTGAAGCCCGCGCCCGAGACGCCAGCCTTGCTGCGCAGCTACTCGCTGTCCGGCGAACCTAGCGAGGAGCATTGGCGGATTAGCATCAAGCGGGAGCCGAACGGCGCGTTCGGGACCTACGTCGAGGCCCAGCTCCAGGTCGGCGATGTCATCGACGCCAGCGCGCCACGCGGCAGCTTTACGTTGAGGCAGGGCGACGGACCTGTGATCCTGTTGAGCGCCGGCATCGGCGCCACTCCGGTGCTCGCCATGCTGCATGCATTGGCCGCCGGCGGCTCGCGAAGAGAAATCTGGTGGGTTCATGGCGCCCGCAACAACGGCGAGCATGCGTTTGCTGCGGAAGTGCAGGCGCTTCTCAAATTGTTGCCTCGGAGGCCACAGCCACATCCGTTACAGCGCCCCCGGCCCCACGGACCGGCCGGCGGTCGATTTCGATGCCGTCGGTCGCTTGGGCGTGCACGTCCTGCAGGAGCTGGGCGTGCCTCGCGAGGCGGATTTCTACTTGTGCGGACCGGCCGCGTTTATGAGCAGCCTGACCGCCGATTTGGCCAGCTGGGGCGTCTCGGCCGAGCGGCTGCACAGCGAGAATTTCGGCTCTGGTCCGGCGCTGACCCCGGGTGTCGCCGCCGCTCCGCCGCGGCCGCCGCATCTGCCCGACCGGCCCGCCGGCGCCGGGCCGATGGTGTCTTTCGCGAGAAGCAATTTGACCCTGCGTTGGGATTCGGCGTTTCAGAGCCTACTCGAACTGGCCGAGGCTTGCGATGTGCCGGTCCGGTGGGCGTGTCGCACCGGCGTCTGCCACAATTGCGAGACCGGGCTTATCGCCGGCACAGTCGATTATCTCCCTGATCCGATCGAGCCGCCGGGGGACGGCAATCTACTGATTTGCTGCAGCCGGCCGCGCGCCGACGTTGTACTCGATCTCTAAAGCGGCGCGGACGCTGACCTACTGAAGGTCGGGGTGCGTATATCCCAATGTCCGGTTTCGGTAATGGGTCCACTTGAATTTTGACCTTAGTCGATGCCTTCGCTAAGCGCCTGACCGAAGGCCTTTACTGCTGCGTTCTTGTCTACTTGCATCATCGCGCTGGCGAGATCAGCAAAGCTGTCGCGGTCAATTTTGAACTCTATCTCAGAGCCACCCGGTCCGTAGTTGACGAGGCCTCTTAGTGCAACTCCGTCATCAAGGGTCAGCACCTGGAAGCTGAAATTTGATCGGCTAGCGGCTCAGTTCGCGGCGCAGCAATTTGGTGGCTGGGAAGGAGTATTGCGCCTGTTTGCATATAAGGGCAGGCCCAAGCTTACTTGGGACGACAGCGAAGATTTCCTTGCCGACGTCTATTTTGTGCGGAAGATGGCAAACGAGTACCACGGTTTAGAGCGGCACGCCCACCAGTATCACGTCACAGAACGGTACGAATATGCTTATCATCATTGGCTTATGGCTGCATCATGGCGAAAGGAAAACATGGATAAATAACTTCACCGACGATGAACACAAAGTCGCAATAGAGTTTGATCTTAGTGCGCTTTTTGTAATAAGGCGCTTCACGATTGGCACTGGAGCACGTTCTCTCGCGGGAAGAGACTTCCTCAGCCGTATCATTTTGGTTTAAAGGCGGAAATTTTGCAAAAAAAGTAAGCGTCGCCGCGCTCACCCCTTTCGGCGGCTGATCCAACGATCAAGTTCTGGGGGCCCATGGGACTGGACGGGCTTGGTGTGCTGATAATGCCTGGCGACGGTTGAGCCGGCGGCGCTAACCGCGCGGCTGCGGGCGATGTTCGAATTGCTGATTGATCTAAGTTGCGATCAATCGCTCGGCGCCGCTGATCGGCGTAGTGGTCGCTTAACCAGGCCGCGCGCCATTCTCTCGCGGAGAGGCGGCGCTTCCGACCGCGTGGCAGAGAAGTAAGTATCCCCCGGCAAAGCCGGGGGCTTTAGAGTTGGGGGCCCCTCAAAGGGGCCCAATTCCCAACCTAACCTTTGACAACCCGCGAATACAGGCTTGCTTCGGGACACTTGATCACGCTGTAGGAATTCGCTTCACCATTGGTGACGAGCTCGCCCTTGCGCAAAATCAACGGGCGCGCTTCCAAGGGTTCGCGTTCTTAATGACAGCGAATAGCGGGCGCGCGTACCGCAGGATATGTCAAACTTCTACTGCCTCCCCGGCAAAGCCGGGGGATCTCCCATGATATTAGCGCGGAACATCACCGGGTGCGCCGTCAAAGCAGGCGCGCGCGGCATGGACATCGGAATAACGGCGGTCGGCCCAATCGATGAGGCTCGCCATCGGCTCCAGCAGGGATTGGCCTAGCGGGGCCAGACGATATTCGACGCTCGGCGGCTTGCTTGGAAAGACATGGCGGGTGATCAGTCCGTCGCGCTCCAAATCGCGCAGGGTCTGGGTGAGCATGCGCTTGGAGATGTCGCGGATTGCGCGGTGAAGCTCGCTGAAGCGCTGCGGTCGCGTCGCGAGGGTCATGATCATGAGTATGCTCCATTTGTCGCCGATGCGGTCGAGCACGTCGCGCACCGGGCAGTGTACGGGTTCTACTGACTGGGCGTCGTCCGATTGATATCGGCTGAATCGCTCGATCGCGCTGAATGCGGTGCTCATGCGGGTTCCCCTGGTCTCTCCTGGTAACAAAAAACTGCCTCCTTACGGCGCAGGACCGAGGTCTCTATATGAGACCTGCCCCCAAAGATAGACCCTATAGGGGGCGAGGAGAAAAACGCATGTTTTTAGTGATGGGAATTACGGGAAAAGTTGGCGGCGCGACGGCAACGCATTTGCTGGCGCAAGGCAAGAAGGTACGCGCGCTGGTCCGCGACCGCGCGAAGGCGGCAAGCTGGACGGACCAGGGCGTCGAACTAGTCGACGGCGACTGGAACGATGCGGCCGCCATCGAGCGGGCGCTCGAGGGCGTCGACGGCGCGTTTGTCATGTTGCCGGCCGTCTGGGCCCCCTCGCCGGATTTCAAGGAAGCCAAGGGCGTCATCGCGAACTATGTCGAGGCGCTCACCAAAGCGCCGCCGCCGCGGGTCGTCGCGCTCTCGTCGATGGGCGCGAACAGAACCAGCGGGCTGGGGATGATCACGGCCCTGTCGCTTCTGGAGCAGGGCTTTTGCGACCTGACATTGCCGATCGCATATGTGCGAGCTGGCGGGTTTTTCGAAAACTTCCTTTACGGCTTGCAGGTCGCCCAGGGCGGCGCGCTGCCCGTCTACTACAACCCGACAAATCGGAAATCGACCATGGTCGCGACCAACGACATCGGCACCGAAGTCGCAACGCTTCTGAGCGGGCCGGCGTGGTCGGGGCATCGGGTCATCGAACTCGGTTCGATGGTGAGCGCGGATGAAGTCGCTGCGCAATTAGGTGAAGTCATGAAGCTCGACGTTAAAGCCTTTGCCGTCCCGCGGGCCGAGTGGCCGGCAGCATTCGAGCAGTTCGGCATTCCGAAGGGCCAGACCGGACCGGCCGAAGCGATGTTTGAGGCCGTCAACGCGGGATGGATGGACCTCGGGGTCGAGGGTACGGAGCACGTCGTGGGCACGACGTCCCCCCGCGATGTTTTCTCGGCGGCCCGGAAAGCCGCCACGGCGTAGGTCGGCGGATCAGCGATGGGATGCGACTTCCGGGACCTGCTCCGGAAATCCGCGTCTCCTTCGGAATGAATGCGTCGCGGCCGGCCGTCCGGAGTGGCGCAACCGGCGCCCGATGTACATCGCGATCCTGGCAGAGAGTTTGAAATAGTCCGGTCGATGTGAACTGCGGCGCTAACACTAAGAAAGATCGAGGTTAAACATGAAGATTCTTGTTTTGGGTGCAACGGGCGGAACGGGACGGCTGCCCGACCAGGCCGCCATACTGGTCCTCCCCGCGGCACCCTCATCAGACAAGGTTGGACAAATGTCTAAGATTTCCTGGCGCCAGGTCTCGGCCTTGGCACTTGCCGCTTTCTTCGTCGTGGGATCGCTCAGCAACATCTTCGCCCCGCCATCGATCTACGAGGAATATCTGCGGTGGGGATATCCGCGCTGGTTCCATTTCGTGACCGGATCGCTGGAACTCACGACCGCCGTTTTGCTGGTGCGGGCACAGACGCGGCTGTGGGGCTCGGCGCTCGGCTGCACCGTGATGTTGGCGGCGCTCGCGACCGTGACACTCCACGGCGAATACGGGCACGGGGTGGCGCCGCTGTCATTCCGAGCTGGAAAGCCGCTTCCGCCAGGCGATCCAGCCGACGAGTATCGATAGTGCCGCCACGACAAGGCCCGGCATCGCCACGCTCGCGCCCACCGTGAAGTCGACGTCGCCCGGCAGCGGCGCGAGGTTGCGTGCCTCGACGGCCACATACTCCGCCAGGGTGCCGCCGCGATACGAGTCCGAGAGACCGAACACTCGCTGTCCCACCGACAGCCCCGTCGTGCCGTAGCCGAGAGCGGTGACCACCCCGGCCAGCTCCTGCCCGGGAATCGACGGTGTTCGGTCACGATCGAGGCGATCGGTCCAGGTCGAGGGCCACGTCAGCTCACCCGAGGTGAATCCCGACGCATGAACCTGAACGACGACGTCGTTTATCGCTGCTTGCGGCTCGGGCCGCTCCACCAGCTTCATCCCCGCCGTTCCCGCAGCCTGCTCCGTTACCACGACCGCTTTCATGTGAATTGTCTCCTCGGCTATTTGTCTCCTTGGTGGATGTGTTCGCGTTCGACATATAATGCCAGGGGCCATGGGTAGGTTCCGAAAGCTAAGGTGGAACAGCGTGACCTCGCTTCCCAAACTGCTCGGTGCAAGGCAGCGGCTTGACCAGTGACACATCATCGACGCCATGCCCCGCTCCGGCCGTTGGTTGCGCTGAACAGATGTGACCCGCCCTGATCATACAACAGTACCAGGCGGATCGGGATTCAGGTGACACTTGCATATTTTCTTGTTTCGTCCGGTTTCGCAGTTGGTAATTATGCAGCTGTCACCGTAATACCCCGTGGTCTTGAACCGCTTCACCCAGCGCACCGCGCTCGCTACGCTCACTTTGAAATGCGCGGCCGCCTGATTGCGCGACAACCCCGCCCAAGACCACCGCCTCCACCACGCGCTTGCGAAGATCGTCGGAAAGAGCCATCCCCGCCGCCTCCTTCTCGCGGCGTGAATGATCAATCAGAAACTAACTGATTTGAGAATCCCCCAACCGATTCAGTCCGTTCGGATACCGCTCTAGCATCGCCTTCGCGTTTTTCCACCTTGTCGGCCAGCGCACGCCAAGCCGCCGACATTTCCGACAGATTGCGACGGTCCTGGGCGCTGAACGCGTCTCGCTCGAGCTGTATGCACTCTGCCGCGTAAGCACGATACTCCTGAGCCCGGCTCATAAAAATTAATGCAGCGAGATTTGGGACGTTCCAGAAGACTCGACGCGCAGATAGCTCCTGTGAGGCCGCCGTGGGATGCGCTTTCTGATCTGGAGCCGCATCAACCATTTCTACACTTTTGGATTTCATGCTTACCAATTGACGAAACGTCGTACTCAGGAACCGCCCTTCTGTGGGGTGCGCCTTGAGCAACCCCATGTGTTCTTGTTACTGAAGATGAAGCAAACGGAAGGACATCCGTCAGCCTACGTTGCGGAACTTCGTCATGGGGATTGGCGCGTCGTCGTCCCTATTCGTGGGAAGCTCTCACCTCGCCTTGCTCAACGCTCGTTTTCTAATCAGCAAGACGCTAGCGCTTGGCTAGAGAGTGAAGTTGGTATGCATACCGTCAGTGTATTGAGAATGACGGTCTCACCCTGCAGGTAAGAGTTCCGATTCTTTGGCGAGGACGGGAATGGGGGCGGCAACTGATGCGAACCTTACCTACGGCGGCTATGGCAGGCTGCCGGCTCCTCCGTCCGCTCCGATTTGCCTCACTGCCTCAGCGTCTCACCGCACACGTAAACTCGCGCGACGGGCATGAGTTGATTGCGAGACCCAGAATTTTGCAGGTTCAGCTCATTGAGACGAGCGCGTAACTCGATGAGCGCGCCGTAGGAAGCCCGACTGTCCTGGCCGCCGATGAAGATCGTCAGATTATCACGCGCAGACACGCGAACGGATTGGGTTAGCGCGGACGGATAGTGCGATTGTCGTAACTTGCACTATCGGATAGGCAGACGCCCCCTATTTGCGTTTCCGCGCTCGCGCCCTTTGCGACGTTGGTCCTGCGCCAACCGGGCGGCCCGAGCTCGGCCCCGCTTCAACCAGCCCCGCAAGCAATGACTTGAGAACGTCTTCCGCCTCCGGAGTGGGTGGCGCGCGGTGGCTAAGGCTATCGCCGTACAGAGTAACGGCGAGCGAGTGGCGGAACGGCGTGCGGCCATTGCGCGTCATACCCTGAATACTGAACTCGGTCGTCTCATCGTCCGACTGTACGGCGATCCCAAACCCAACATGAAACTCGCCCGCGTCGAAAACGCGCATGCCAAAAGCGCCGTTCGTCGACGCGGAGCTCTCCATGCTTTCGTCCATGAGCCAAACCTTCCGATGGCCGTCGAGAAGGTCTTCAAACCAAACGCCTGCGACCTCATGACGAGCGGTACAACGGAACAAGGAGAAGAACGCCTTGCCCATCCGTTGGGCCTGTTCAACGTCGGCGGCGTCGAGCTGAAGCGCTTTGCCGCCCAGAAATACATCGAATGCGCGCCGACACCGTTGGTTTGGCTCGAAGAGCGCTATGTCCGCAAGCATCTCGGCTGCTTCGTCGTAGTCCGGTAATGCTACCTTTCCATCGACCCAGAGCCCGAGGGCTTTGGCGGCTCGCACCAGGTCAGACTGATTGCACACTAGGATTGCCGCCCGCAAAACGCGTCTGATGGACGCGCGGATCGCACGATAAAGCAGCAGCGCTTGATCACGGGTCATCGCTTCGACCTGTTCCGTTCGCGTACCTTGACGATAGGATTCTCCGTCACGATTCCTCGGGAACGAACGCGATCCTCATGCCCCATCCGGCATGACGTTGAGCAGGCGGCCGAACTCCGCAAGCGACAGCTCTTGGTCGTCGATATGGATGGTGACTTCGCCATTCGGGCCGGCGTCGTCGATGATGCAACGGAGCACGTCGGCGCGCGGCACCCATTGGTCGCTGTCTTCGTGGTAGTCGATCTGCTTCTCGCCAGGCGGCTCCTTGACGACCGTCTTATCCCATTGCTGCAAGAGCCCCCACTGAGCATCGAGGATCTCGTTGTACAGATCGACGATGTCGGCGTCTCTCATCGACGCGATGCCAGGACCTATGACAACGCGCGCACCAGAAACTTTTGCGTCGGCGTGGTCGATGATGGCGTCGCCGCCCTCGCGGGTTATTCGCACCTGATTGATCAACACGTGGGTCGGCCACTTCGGGCTCATGTTCCGGCTCCTCGTCGAGGCCCAAATCATAGCCGCGAAAAGCCGGCGCTGCATATGGCGGCCTTTGTACGGACGCTATCCGGCCCGTTCCTGTCGTTCGGCCAACGGTCGCTCTCCGCCCTTCACGACAGTCTGATGGGGCTCCGACGAATGCGTGCTCTGGGCGGACAGCACGCTTACCCGGACGGCCTTGTACGCCGGCTATCCAACCTGTTCCCGCCGTTCGGCCGACAACCGCTTCCCGCCCATGCGGCCGTCTCCGCGCACGCCGATTGAATTTTGACTTTAAGGTGGCGCGGACCCTGGCCTACTGAAAGTCGGGGCGCCTATATCCCAATGTCCGGTTTCCGAGCAGTCCACGCCAGTGCGGCCGCGTCGGTCAGTGACAATCTCCAGTAGGTTGCGCCGCTGTTTGGCGGTAATCCGTGGATTGGCGCGTGAGTTTGCACGCGAATCCAGGGCGAATGCGACCCAAAGCCGTTGAGTTCAGCTCAGTTGGCCCGGGGAATAAAGCCAGGCACGCCCGTCCCCACCACAGTGTTGAACCGAACGTTCGTCGTTATGCCGTCCCGAATCTCCCGCATGGCGTCTTCAGGCAGGGTCGAAATCTCAAAATTCCCTCGGATGCGGTCAGGTTTGGTCGAGGTGGTCAGGAAAGCCGTGCCGCGTTGCACGGCCCAAGCCAGCGCAACTTGAGCAGGCGTCTTGTGGACGCGCTGTGCAATGGCTGTGATCACGGGGTCGTCCAGCATTTTCGGATCCATGCCGTGTCCCAGCGCTGCAAACGCCAGCAGGACAATGCCGTGCTCCCGACAGAAATCGAGCAGCTCCCATTCCGGGAGATATGGATGGGATTCGACTTGCACCACTGCAGGCTTGATCCGCGCGGAGGCGACGATCTCTTGCAGCTTCTCCAAACTGACATCTGACAGGCCGATCGACTTGCACTGACCGTCGTCCACGAGGCGTTCGAGCGCTCCCCACGTCTCGACCAATGTCACTCCGGAATCATAGATGACCTGACCGTGCTCGTCCCTCGGGTCCTGCTCGTCGCCGGGTTGAAAGGCGAAAGGCGTATGGATGATATAGCAATCGACATAGTCGATCTGCAGTCGCCGGCAGCTGGCCTCGAAGGCGGGCTTGACCCGCTCAGGACGATGATTGGTGTTCCATAGCTTCGTCGTGACGAAGACGTCCTCCCGCCGAATTGTCCCCGCTCTGAACACTGCCTGCATCGCATCGCCAATCGCTTCTTCATTGCGGTAGCGCTCCGCGCAATCGAAATGTCGGAATCCCACTTCCAGTGCGGTCTGAGTTGCTTCTTTGGTCGCAAGGGGATCGGGTATCAGCGTGCCAAACCCGACGGCGGGGATCGCGCCAGATCCATTGTTAAGAGGAATCCTCGTATAGCGAAGCGTATCGGGGGTCGCCATGCTGATACTCCTCATCTGTTGAGCGCCTGCGAACCGCTGACAAACCGATTGCCCCGAACGTAGAATTGCAGCGGACTGTCGAGCGCGCGCGTAATGCCGATGCGTTTGCTCTGCCCGATTTCGTCCGACGCCTGACCGTCAGATCCGAGCGACAGCGGGCCGGCCTGACAGAGGTCGATCCCGTCCAGCCGGCGATCAATCGACAAGGCCTCGCAGAGCCGTCCCGGGCCCCGCGCCAAGTCTCGCACACGCTCGGCGCCGCGATTTCGCTCCATGATCGCAATGCCAATGGTTGGCTCGATCGCCCTGATCAAGACGCCCGCGCCCACGCCGGACGTCTCGCTCGAGACGTTCAGCATGAACGAGACGCCATAGGCGAGATAAACATATGCGTGCCCGCGCTCGAGGAAAAGGGCCCGATTGCGTGGGGTCATGCCGCGATAGGCGTGACCCGCGAGGTCACCAATGCGATAGGCCTCGGTCTCGACGATGCGGCCGCCCACCACGCCTTCAGCCAGCGTCCGCACGAGCATTTTGCCGATGAGAAAACGAGCGAGCTCGGCGGTATCGACGGGCAGCTCCGCTCGGTCCAGCACGCGCGGGCGCCGCACTGTCGCGCCTGTTTCATCCGATTCGCTCAACCAAATGCGCGCGCGACGGTCCGGGTTCGAACGGGTCGCCGAAGTACTGGGTCTCGCGAGCCACCTTGCCGTCCAGGAACTCCATGACGCTCACCGAATAGGACGGACGGCCGTCATAGGACAGAATGAATTCCGTGACCCAGAGGTCGCCCGCGCCGACGATGCGGCGCACTGTGAAGCGCTTCGTGTTCGGCTGCGCGACGCGAGAGGCCTGGATATTGTGCCGGCCCCTGATGCGCTCGCCCGATTGCGGGTACTCGAGCAGTGCGTCCTCCCGGTATATGTCGTGCTCGACATCGAAGTCATTTGCGTCCGAGGCGGCCCAGTGGCGATTGAGCGCCTCTCGAATCTCATTCTCATCCATCCTGCTACTCCCGTTCCTGGCGTTGAGGCCCGGCCGCACCGCGCCATCGCACGTTGACCCCCACGTGAACCCGATCGCAAACGCCCTGGCGAAGACCGCTTCGGGTCGATTTGACCCGCTCGCCGGGCGGCGGTCCGTCTCAGGCGGCGGCTTCGACAGATCGCAATCCGCCCTTCGCGAGTGTTCTGCGGGCGCCTCGACCGAGGTCCGCTCAGGGCGGACTCCGCGCCTTCCCCGGCATAACTTGTACGCCCGCTCTCCGCCCGAAGCAGGAATCAACCGACACCCCGGCGGAACGTCGCGACGGGCGTATTGCAGTCGTTGTGCCCCCCCATCAGGACGGTGGGTCTTAGCTGGTAAGGCACAATTGCACTCGTAGGGTGCACCGTAAATAGCCAAACACTTCTTATTCGTGTTGCGGCGGCGACCGAGGACTCCCCAATCGGCTGAGTTACACCATCCGGCGGATGGCGGTGAACAGCTTTCCATTTTGTCGGAAGTCGTTCATTGAAAAACTACGACATTCGTCCATCGCCGGCGCAAGGAGACGGCCATGCAGCTCACTACGATCCGGATCGACAAGCCGGACGGGACGAATTTCATCCTGGGACAGACCCATTTCATCAAGTCCGTCGAAGACATCCACGAGACCTTGGTCTGCGCCGTGCCGGGAATCAAGTTTGGGCTCGCCTTCTGCGAGGCTTCCGGCAAATGCCTGGTGCGAAGCTCCGGCACTGATGCCGCGATGGTTCAGCTTGCCCAGAAGAACGCGATGGCGCTCGGCGCTGGGCATTGCTTCATCGTGTTCCTTGGCGAAGGCTATTACCCGGTCAACGTCCTGAACGCGATTAAAATGGTTCCGGAGGTATGCCGGATCTTCTGCGCGACTGCGAATCCGGTCGAGGTGGTGGTGGCCGAGACCGACCAGGGAAGAGGATTGCTCGGCGTGATCGACGGGCTTTCTCCGAAGGGGATCGAGGGCGAAGATGACGTCGCGTGGCGGAAGAATCTACTTCGGCAGTTCGGCTACAAGCTGTGAGCAGCGACGCTCCGCTTTGAGGGACTGTTACGGCCGGGCTAGCTTCTCAAATTGCGCGCCCCGTCACGGTGCAAGGAATCGCCGATGAATTGGCTTCGCAACGTTCGCTCTGGGTCGAACTGACGCGTTCGTAGCTTGATTCAGGGACGGTCGCTCCTGGCGCCGGGGCATCGTCGCGCCTTCGAGTGCGCCGCCTCCTAAACCGGTCGTTCGGCGTAATCCCGCTTCTGTACAGGTTTTTGGACGCCGGCAACAACGAAACTCTCCGGACGCTCAGCGAGCCGGCGTCCAAAAAGCGTCGAGGCACGAAGTCGCGGGAGGTAGGGCACCGGCGGAGCAGCGAGTGCTATGAGGTGCTCGACTTAGGAAATTCGAAGAGTGGCGGCCTCGAAACGCGTGCACAACTGAAGCGTTTTGGCACGATTGTTGCTAAATAGGGGATTTGATTTCGCTCTTATATCAAAGTCTGTTGAGAGATGAGAGAGTTGGGCCGGGCTTCGAGGGCTGCATGAGATGGATACCGCGGCGTTTGCAACTTGGCTTGGCGGGATTGGGCTTTTGGACCCGGCGCAACGCGCCGAGGCGTTCCGGGAGTTGGCGCTGGCCGAAGCGGACGATCCGATCGACCTTTCGGCTCACCCTGTCGATGCCGCCGTGCGGCCTTCTGAGGCTGCTGTTGCGCCCTCGCTCCCGGTCGCGGAGACGGACGATGCCGCGACTGAAGAAGACCTGTTGTCGAAGGTCGGGCGGGATCGGATTGCGCGCTTTGGCTGTCCGCACTGCGGTCGGGATGACGTTCGTCCCTGGGGCAAGGCTGGCGGCAAGCCTCGGTACCGCTGCACGAGTTGCCGGAAGACATTCAACCCGCTGACCGGGACGCCGTTGGCCGGCTTGCATCACCAGGATCGCTGGCCTGACCAGGCGCAGGCGCTGATCGCCGGCGAGACGATCGCGAAAGCCGCGGAACGTTGCAAGGTGGCCTACACCACCGCGTTCCGGTGGAGACATCGGTTCCTGTCCGCGCTCAATCTCGACAAGCCGCGGCGCCTGTCCGGGATCGTCGAGGCGGACGAGACCTTCATCCTCGAATCCTTCAAGGGCAAACGCCGCGATCTGCCGAGAGCATCGCGCAAGCGGGGCGGCAAGGCCGCCAAGCGGGGTCTGTCGGCGGAGCAGATCCCGGTCATCGTCGCCCGCGACCGCACCGGCGCGACCATCGATGCCGTCCTGCCGCGGCTCGACGCCGCCAGCATCACGGCCGCGCTCGGGCAGGTCATTACCCGGCCAGCGGAACTGTGCTGCGATGGGGGTGCGGCGATCACCGCATTCGCTCGGCGCGCCCGGGTCAAGTTCCATGCCTTGCCCGCGCCCGGCACGCCAAAGCCGGAGGCGCCAGATCTCCACATCAACAACGTGAACGCTTACCACGGCCGGCTGAAGGAGTGGATGCGGCGCTTCCATGGCGTCGCCACCAAGAACCTTCCGAGCTATCTGAGCTGGCGGCGAACGATCGAGGCCCTCTCAACAAACTCGGCCCCGGACGCCTGGATCATGGGCGCCGCCGGATTAGGTCCATATCAACAGAGCTCGATATAAGAGCGTTTGATTTTGTAGGCCCGTGTGATTTCAAATAGTTGGGCGTGGCAGAAATAGCGCATCCGACAAGTGTTGCGCGATTAATCGGTTGATCGGCTTTCAGTGGCATAGTGTAAATCAATTTCTTGCGAGCAGAAATACCCACGGCACATTCAAGCAAATTGGTTTTGCGCGAGTGGTCAAGCCAATTTTTGTCATTGCGTTGTAGGCCGGGTCGATGTGGTTCGCCGTGAGAGGGCGCTGGCGGCAGATGATCCTGCTGTTCTTGATCGTGCGTCGCACGCCGACAATACGCGAGTTGATCGTGGCGACCCCGCTATCGCTGTCCTCTCCATCGGTTACCGGCCTTTCGGCTCACGCCCCCGCGCAGCGGCTGGAGCGCAGCGACTTCGTGCTTCTACCTTTTTCGACATTCCGGCTTGGGCGCCAAGCGTCGGCAAGCGGCCGGGGCGAGCGTGTCGAAGGGGAGCCGCGCGCCGAGCGCGAAGGTCTTGCCGGCCATTCAGGAGGCGCCGCTCGTCCGCGGACCCGGCTTGGCCTTGCGCTTGAAGGTTGACTTCGCGCACGACCTCGCAGACCTGAAGACGATAATCCTTATAAAACTTCTGTCGTCCGATCTCCTTGACGAGGACATGCTCGGGATGCGTCGCCCAGGCGCGCAAGGTTTCCGCCGACTCCCACTCGATGAGGGTCAGGCGCTCGCCGTCCTCGGCGACGAAGGCGGGCATTTTCACCGCAAGATCGGCCATCCGCTTCAACTGCTCGGCGTATTCCCGGCCGAGGCCCGCAGCCGTCCGATGCGCACGAAAGACCCACGACTATCAAGGCCTTGCTCCGTTTTCTTGATCTTCCGCGCGAGATGGACGCGCGCTCGCCCCGCTCCGGGGCGATTCGGCGGCGCTCCTACGCCGCGCCTGCCCCTGTTCGATCTCCCTGTTACGCGCCGAAACAGGGGCATTTTCCTCCCCTGTTATTTGCACGTTCATGATCATGTCAATCGGCCAAGCACATTGAAGAAAAATATTTGCCGCGAATTCCGAGCCCGCGAACCGTCCGACCTCCCTGCCTTCTCCCTGATAGCAGGGAGTAACAGGGAGAACCCTACCCCTTCTTCTTCGGCATGTAGAGGTCGGTCAGCGTCCCGGCGAAAGCCTCGGCCGACAAGGCGAAGGTCTCCGACAGCGTCGGGTGCGGATGGATGGTGAGGCCGATGTCCTCGGCCTCGCAGCCCATCTCGATCGCCAGCGCCGCCTCGGCGATGAGGTCGCCGGCGTTGGGCCCGACGATGCCGCAGCCGATCAGGCGCTGCGTCTGCCTCGTCCCACAGCGTCTTGGTCAGGCCCTCGTCGCGGCCGAGCGACAGCGAGCGTCCGCTCGCCGCCCAGGGGAACACCGCCTTGCCGAACTTGAGGCCTCTCGCCTTGGCTTCCGTCTCGGTGACGCCGACCCAGGCCACTTCCGGATCGGTGTAGGCGACCGAGGGGATGCCGCGGGCGTCGAAGGCCGCCTTGTGGCCGCTCGCCACTTCGGCCGCGACCTTGCCCTCGTGCGAGCCCTTGTGCGCCAGCATCGGCTGCCCGACGATGTCGCCGATGGCGAAGATGTGATGGACGTTGGTCCGCATCTCCCGGTCGACCGCGACGAAGCCGCGCTCGTCGACGGCGACGCCCGCCGCCTCCGCGCCGATCAGCTTGCCGTTCGGCCGGCGGCCGACCGAGACGAGGATGGCGTCGAACGATTCCGTCTTCGAGCCGCCTTCGCCCTCGTAGGTGACGACCAGCCCCTCGGGCTCGGCCTTGACCGCCGTCACCTTGGTTTTCAGCAGGATCTTGTCGTAGAGCCTGCCGATCCGCTTGGCCAAGGGGCGCGACGATGTCGGCATCGGCGCCCGGCATCAGCTGGTCCATCATTTCGATGACGGTGATGCCCGCGCCGAGCGCGTGATAGACGGTCGCCATTTCGAGGCCGATGATCCCGCCGCCGAGCACGAGCATGCGCTTCGGGACGAAGCGCAGTTCGAGCGCGTCGGTCGAGTCCCAGATCCGCGGATCGTTGGGGATGAAGCCCGGCGCGATCGGCTCGGAGCCGGCGGCGATGATCGCCTTGGCGAAGCGCACGACGCGGCTCCCCTCGGGGGTCTCGACCCGCACGGTGTTGGCCGAGGTGAACACGCCCTCGCCTCTGACCACCGTCACCTTGCGCTGGCGGGAGAGGCCGGTGAGGCCGGTCGTCAGGCGCTTGACGACGCCGTCCTTCCATTTGCGGATCGCGGCGAGTTCGATCGAAGGCGCGCCGAAGCTGACGCCGTGCGCCGCCATCGCCGCCGCCTCGTCGATGGTCTTGGCGACGTGGAGGAGCGCCTTCGAGGGAATGCAGCCGACGTTGAGGCAGACGCCTCCGAGCTCCGGCCGGCGGTCGACCAGCACCACCTTCTGCCCGAGGTCGGCGGCGCGGAACGCCGCCGTATAGCCGCCGGGACCAGCGCCGAGGACGAGCAGGTCGGTCTCGAAATCGGCCGGAGCGGCCGCGGGCTGAGGCGCGGCGGCGGGCGGCGGCGCGGCGGCGCGGCTGATCGCCCGCGCTCGCATAGGTCGCGAGCAGGCTGCCCTGGCTCACCTTGTCGCCGACCTTGACGTGGATCTCGCCGATGACGCCGTCCTCCGGCGCCGGCACGTCGAGCGTCGCCTTGTCGCTTTCGAGGGTGAGCAGCGTCGCCTCCTTGCGGACGGCCTGTCCGGGCGAGACGAGAATCTCGATGATCGGCACGTCCTTGAAGTCGCCGATGTCGGGAAGGCGGATTTCTTGCGCCATGGGTTCGCTCGCGGCCGTTTCAGAGAATGACGCGCCGAATGTCCTCGACGATTCCGGCCAGATGGCGCATGAAGCGCGCCGCGGCCGCGCCGTCGATGACGCGGTGATCGTAGGAGAGGCAGAGCGGCAGCATGAGGCGCGGCCGGAAAGCCTCGCCGTCCCATACCGGGGCCATCCTCGACCGCACGACGCCGAGGATCGCGACCTCCGGCGCGTTGACGATCGGGGTGAAGGCCGTGCCGCCGATGCCGCCGAGCGAGGAGATGGTGAAGGTCGCGCCCTGCATCTCGGCCGGCGCGAGCTTGCCCGCGCGGGCCTTCTCGGAAAGCTCGCCGAGTTCGCGGGCGAGCTCGATCACGCCCTTCTGGTCGACGTCCTTGACCACCGCGACGACCAGCCCCTCGGGCGTGTCGACGGCGACGCCGATGTGCCAATATTTCCGCACGATCAGAGCGTCGCCGGCCGGGCTCAAAGCGGAGTTGAAGTTCGGGAAGGCCTTGAGCGTCGCGACCGTCGCTCGCATCAGGAGCGGCAGCAGCGACACGCGGTAAGGCTTTGATTTGTCCTTCTTGGCGTCCTCGTCGAGCGTCTTGCGGAAGGCCTCGAGTTCGGTGATGTCGGCTTCGTCCGTGTGGGTGACGTGGGGCACGTTGACCCAGGAAGCGTGCAGGCGTGGCCCCGAGATCCGCTTGATGCGCGAGAGCGGCACGGTCTCGATCGGCCCGAACTTGGCGAAGTCGACCGCGGGAACGGCCGGCAGCGCTGCGCCGCCAGCCGCGACCGGGGCGACAGCGCCCGCGAGCGCCGCCTTCACGTCCTCGCGGGTGATGCGGCCGTGCTCGCCAGTGCCCTTGATCCTGTTGAGGTCGAGATCGAGCTCGCGCGCCAGGCGGCGCACGGCGGGCCCGGCGAAAACGCCGGAGAAGTCCGGCTTCGGCGGGCCTGGCCCGGCGGCCGCGGCGGGAGCAGGAGCCGCGGCCGCCGGCGGCGCTGCGGGCGCGGACGGCGGCGCCGGCTCAGCCGGAGGCGCCGCGGCCTCAGCTTTCGCCGGCGCGGCCTCGGATGCAGCTGCGGAGCCGGGGCCGTCCGCGTCGATCCGCGCGATGACCGTTCCCATCGACACCTTGTCGCCAACCTTGGTCACGACGTCGGCCACCTTGCCGGCGACCGTCGACGGCACGTCCATGGTCGCCTTGTCGGATTCGAGGGTGATCAGCGACTGGTCGACCTTGACCATGTCGCCGGGCTTCACCAGCACTTCGATGACCGGCACGTCCTTGAAGTCGCCGATATCCGGGACGTTGACGTCGATTTTCGCCACCGAGGCGCCCTCCTTCGCTCGAGGGTGAAAGGAATGGTCGAGAATCGAGCTGCGCGCCGGATTCGGTCCGTCCGGGTCGATGCCGTACTTGCTGATCGCCTCCACGACGCGTTTCGTCGGCAGAAGCTGATCGTCGGCCAAGCGCCTTCAGGCTCGCCACGGCCACGTGATATCGGTCGACCTCGAAGAACGAGCGCAGCCGCCGGCGGTAGTCGGAGCGGCCGAAGCCGTCCGTCCCCAGCACCTTGTAGCGGGCCGGCACATAGGGCCGCACGCCGTCGGCGACGACCTTCATGTAATCGGTCGAGGCGATCACCGGCCCCTTGCCGCCAGAGAGCGCCCTGGTGATGTAGGGGATGCGCGGCTCTTCCTCGGGATGCAGCATCGACCAGCGTTCGGCGTCGAGGCCTTCGCGGCTGAGCTCGGTGAAGCTGGTCACGCTCCACACCTCGCTCGACACGCCATGCTCCTCCGCCAGCATCTCGGCCGCCGCCTCGACCTCGCGCAGGATCGCGCCCGAGCCGAGAAGGCGCACGCTGAAGCCCGAGTCCTTGCCCGAGGTCTTCGCCGCCACGTCGCGCAGCTTGTAGGCGCCGCGAAGAATTCCTTCCTCCGCCCCTTCCGGCATCGCCGGATGGGCGTAGTTCTCGTTCAGCGTGGTGATGTAGTAGAAGACGTCCTCGTTATCGACCAGCATGCGCCGCAAGCCCGCATGCACGATGACCGCGAGTTCGTAGGCGTAGGTCGGATCGTAGCTGACGCAATTCGGGATGGTGGAGGCAAGCACGTGGCTGTGTCCGTCCTCGTGCTGCAGCCCCTCGCCGTTCAGCGTCGTGCGGCCGGAGGTGCCGCCGATAAGGAAGCCGCGGGTGCGCATGTCGCCCGCCGCCCAAGCGAGGTCGCCGACCCGCTGAAAGCCGAACATTGAATAGTAGATGTAGAAGGGAATCATCGGCACGTTGGAGGTCGAGTAGGACGTGCCCGCGGCGATGAACGAGGCCATGGCGCCTGGCTCGTTGATGCCCTCCTGCAGGATCTGGCCCTTCGAGTCCTCGCGGTAGTACATCAGCTGGTCGGCGTCCTGCGGCCGGTAGAGCTGGCCGACCTGGCTGAAGATGCCGACCTGGCGGAACAGCCCCTCCATGCCGAAGGTGCGGCTTTCGTCCGGGACGATCGGCACGACGCGCGGGCCGATGTCCTTGTCGCGCAAAAGCGCCGTCAGGATGCGGACGAAGGCCATGGTGGTCGAGATCTCGCGCCCTTCCCCCGTCGCCTTGAGCAACGCGTCGAAAGCCGAGAGCGGAGGGACGGGCAGTGGCGCGGACGTGCGGCGGCGCGAGGGCAGATAGCCGCCGAGCGCCTCCCGATGCTCGCGCAGATATTTCATCTCGGCGCTGTCCTCGGCGAAGCGAAGGAAGGGCACGTTATGGAGATCTTCGTCCGACACGGGAATCTGGAATCGGTCGCGGAAAGCCTTCAGCGCCTCGTCGCCGAGCTTCTTCGCCTGATGGGCGATCATCTGGCCCTCGCCCGCCGAGCCCATGCCATAGCCCTTGACGGTCTTGGCGAGAATGACGGTCGGCTGGCCCTTGTGGTCGACCGCCGCCTTATAGGCCGCATAGACCTTGATCGGATCGTGGCCGCCTCGGGTCAGCGCCCAGATCTGCGCGTCGCTCCAGTCCTCGACCATCGCCGCCGTCTCGGGATAGCGGCCGAAGAAGTGCTTGCGGATGTAGGCGCCGTCCTTCGACTTGAAGTCCTGGTACTCGCCGTCGACGCATTCCTCCATCAGCTGGCGCAGCTTGCCGTCCCGGTCCTTGGCGAGCAGCTCGTCCCAGCCGGAGCCCCACAGGCACTTGATCACGTTCCAGCCGGCGCCGCGGAAGTCGGCCTCGAGCTCCTGCACGATCTTGCCGTTGCCGCGCACCGGCCCGTCGAGCCGTTGCAGGTTGCAGTTGATGACGAAGATGAGGTTGTCGAGCTTCTCGCGTCCGGCGAGCGAGATCGCGCCGAGCGATTCCGGCTCGTCCATCTCGCCGTCGCCGCAGAACGCCCAGACCTTGCGCCGCTCGGTGTCGGCGAGGCCGCGGCCCTGCAGATAGCGCAGGAAGCGCGCCTGATAGATCGCCATGATGGGGCCAAGGCCCATCGAGACGGTCGGAAACTGCCAGAAATCCGGCATCAGCCAAGGGTGCGGATAGGAGGACAGCCCCCTTCCGCCGACCTCCTGGCGGAAATGGAGCAGCTGTTCCTCGGTCAGACGCCCCTCGAGGAAGGCGCGCGCGTAGATGCCCGGCGAGCTGTGTCCCTGGATATAGATGAGGTCGCCGCCGTGCGAGTCGCTCGCGCCATGCCAGAAATGCATGAATCCGGTGTCGTAGAGCGTCGCCGCCGATTGGAAGCTGGCGATGTGGCCGCCGAGCTCGGACGATTCCTTGTTCGCCTTGACCACGATCGCGGCGGCGTTCCAGCGCACGAAGCGGCGGATCCGCATCTCGATCCTGCGGTCGCCCGGATGGCGCGGTTGGGCCTCGGGCGGGATCGTGTTGACGTAGGCGGTGTTGGCGGCGAACGGCAGCCGCGCGCCCTTGCGCCTGGCGGAGGTGACGACGGAGTTGAGGATCTCGTCGACCCGGCCAATCCCCTCGAAGGCCTCCAGCGAGTCGAGCGCGTCGAGCCACTCGTCGGTCTCGTCGTCGTGGGACTTCACTCTGTCGTCCATCGGGCGGCCTCCCTGGTGCTTAGACGAAAGTCGATTGCGCGAAATTGTCGCAGTTTCTTCTCATGCGCACATGAAATTGGCAATCGACGCGTCGGGCGCTGCAGCCATGTGAATGACGCACGGATCCCCGCCATGGGCGCCGTGATGCGGGCGGAAACCACCGCGTTGCTCAGCCGCGCCAGGCCGATCTGCGTCAGCGTCGGCGGCGACGGTTTCGGGCCGGATGCGGCGAACTGAAGTTTTCAAAACCGCACAATGTAGGCCGGATGCGTGCTCGAGGCGTCGTGAAAGGCCCCTTTGATTTGCATTTCCTTTCATTTCCTTTTCCGAATTGAGCCTTTTCAATGCCTTGTGACCGATGTTCCAGACCCCCCTCCCCCGTTTCATCGAACCCGCGGGCGAAAAGGGCTCTTTCCGGCCACGCGCGCCCACCGACAATCCATTCGTGTTCCACGGCCGGCCTCGCCTGCTACACGGACGGCGTCGCGGGCCGCTCGCGCCGCAAAAGCCTCCAAATAGAGAACATATTATGAACAACGGAAAGAGGAAAGAAATTGTTTGCATGGCAAGGCCCGCCGAGGCGTGAGGCTTCGACGTCCGCAGGCGCTGTCGCGGTTCCCTGTCCTGCCGTGCCTTGCAAGGGATGATATGCGCTCTTCGGCGCCATGACGTCGACCGGCGACAAGCGGAAGCTTTCGCGCGCACACCCGCAGTTGCGCCCCTTGGGTTTGAAGCCGGCGACGGGATAAGCTCGCGCGCGTTCGACTTGAGTCAGATGGAGCGCGCCTTGGCCGGATTGACCACCCATGTTCTCGACGTCACCCGCGGCGGCCCGGCAAAGGGCGTGCGGGTCGAGCTTTATCAGCTCGACACCGACGGCGGCCGCAAGCTCGTGACCGCGACGACGACCAATGCGGACGGACGCACCGACCAGCCGCTGATCGGGCCGGCGGAGGCCCGCGCCGGACGGTTCGAGCTCGTCTTTCACGCCGGCGACTATTTCCGCGGCCAGGGCGCGACGCTGGCCGACCCGCCGTTTCTCGACGTCGTGCCGATCCGCTTCGCCGTCGCCGACGCCGCCCAGCATTGCCACGTGCCGCTCATCGTCTCGCCATGGAGCTATTCGACCTATCGGGGCAGTTGAGTGGCGCAAGATCGCCTCCCTCGCGGTCGAGGCGACGGCCGCTTGTTCCCTAGCAGCCTGTCGGACTTAAACGTTAAGTCGTTGATATCATTGCAGTTTGCTTTTTCGTCGCCGAAGAAAAACTCCAATAATATCAATATGTTAGCGTTTATAGGCTTGGAAGAAACAACAAAGGAAAACTACCCTCCAACGTTCATCGAATGGCGGGTCGGCCGCGGGCCGGAGCCACGAACAGAGAGAAAAAGGGAAAATCGTGCGGCTTCAGCCGCGATCAGCGTCACAATGGCTTTTGTGTTCAATTCCGGTATTAGGCAGCAAACTCATGTGACAAAATCGGTAGACTTCGGAGTTCGAATATCTCGAAGGGTGGTATTCTTCCCCCTACGCGCCTAGAGCGCGCCACGGGGGAGATACGCCATGGCTTCCGCTCATGACCATTTGCCAGCACGCATATGCGATCTCTGTGATTTTCTGGTCGTGAGCATCCAATCTCAATTGCCTGGCATCGAAAGCAAAGCTGGCGAAAATTGGTGCTCGATCGGGAAGCCCACCTTCGCATTCGTCAATCACAGTCGGAGCGGTCTAACGGTGTTTCTCCGTTGCCGCGAACGCGATGGCGACGGTCTCTCGGCTCTTATAAATCCTTCGAATGCCGTGGTTCTAGCAAAACGTAAGGGTCTCGGTTCGGCATGGGCACAAACGACGCCCTACTTTTTGAAGATCGAAACGCGCAACCAAGCAACGGCCGCTGTCCCGCTCCTCTTGCGTGTGGCGCGCGACCCGTCGCGCATTGCGCGCCAGTCCGTCTCTCCTCTCCCATCCGAGGATCACGCGGCGGAAAGAATAGAAGGCGAGCGTGCCACGGTGTACGTCAACCGCTATGAACGCGACGCCAAAGCGCGCGCTGCCCGCATCAAAATTTTCGGAGCGGTCTGCTCAGTGTGCTGTTTCGACTTCGGCAAAACATACCGCGACATAGGGGCCGGCTTCATACACGTCCATCATCTGAATCCGCTGGTGGCAGCTGCCAAGGCTCACAAGGTGAACCCGCGCGGCGACCTGCGGCCTGTATGCGCCAACTGCCATGAGATGCTTCACCAAAGGAAGCCTGTGCCGTTTTCGATTGAGGAACTGAAGGCTAGCAGTTTGTCGGACTTGATCTTTTCGTGCCGCTTAAGATATTGATATCATTCGGTATTGTGTTTCTCCCAAATTTGAAAACGCTAATGAAATCAATGGTCCGAAGGTTAAGTCCGACAGGCTGCTAGGCTTACGAAATAGGAGATTTCCCGTAGGCGCCTAGGCACCTCATGACGATAGACCGGGCCGGGTCTGGCGACGTGAGCGCCCCGGTTCACGGATGCGCACGAGGGTCCGGATGGCCGCGTGTTGCCAGCCCAGCAGATGACCTCAGCGAAATTTTCGTCGGAGGTCGAGCGTCCGCGCTCTTGAAGCTGGCGACGGTGCATATTATAAGCTTGCTTATGATGTCAGTCGCTTATAATCGCGTCCTCACTCCCGCGCGCGAGCTCGCCTTCGCGCTACACGACACGGCGCGGCTCCTGCGGACCTATTCGGACCAGCGGGCGCGCGAACTCAATACGACCCGGGCCCAATGGGCCGTCCTCGCGCGCCTCCAGCGCTGCGAGGGGGCCAAACAGAGCGAGCTCGCGGAGGCGCTGGACATCGCGCCGATCACGCTCGGACGCCTGATCGACAAGCTGGCCTCGGCCGGCCTCGTCGAGCGGCGCGACGACCCGACCGACCGGCGCGCGCACCGCCTCTATCTGACGGAGAAGGCCGCGCCGGCGCTGAGCGCCCTCGGCGCCCTGGCCGAGGACGTGATGAGCCGGGCTCTCTCCGGCCTCGACCAAGATTCGATCCGCAAGATGCTGGATGGGCTTGCCGTCATCAAGGCCAATCTCAAGAACGAATTGCATCCGGGAGCCTGCCAGAAGTGACGCCGAGCAAGTCCACCGCCGCCCGCGAGCCGCCGCGAGGACGCGCCCTCTCCGGCCGCCACCGGCCAGACGGTGCAGTTCACGCCGGCGAGAACGCCCGCGCCGGCTCCTGCGCCGCAGCCCGCCGCGCCGGCTTCGGCGCCGCCCGCCGCTCCCGCGCCGACGCCGATGGTCGTCAAGCGCAAGCGGAAGGGCGGGACGCGCTTCGTCATGCTCGTCGTCGTGCCGCTGATCGCGCTCGCGCTCGGGTTCACCTGGTGGCTGAACGGCGGCCGCTACGTCACGACCGACAATTCCTATGTCGGCGCCGACAAAGTGCTCATCACCCCGCAGGTGACCGGGCCTGTCGTCGCGGTGCACGTGATCGAGGGCCAGAAGGTGAAGACCGGCGACCCGCTGTTCGACATCGACCCCGAGCCGTACAAGATCGCGCTCGCGCTCGCCAAAGGCCGGCTCGACGCGGCCAAGGTCGCCTTCGCCAACCTCCGCTCATCCTATGTGAGCAACGAGGACCAGATCAAGATGGGCCAGGACGCGGTCAAGGTCCGCCAGGCCGACTTCGACCGCAAGAACGAGCTCGCGACTCGCGGCGCCGGTACGAACGTCGACCGCGACACCTCGATGGCCGCCCTGATCCAAGCCAGGCAGATCCTCGAATTCGTGCGCAACCAGCAGGCCACGACCATGGTCAAGCTCGGCGGCAGCCTCGACGCGTCGATCGACAATTTTCCCGACTATATCCAGGCGAAGGCGGGCCTCGAGGAGGCGGAGCGCAACCTGCGCAACACGAAGGTCCTTGCGCCGATCGACGGCGTGGCGACGCAGGTCGCGCAGATCGAACTCGGCCGCGTCGCGCCCGCCGGGCAGCCGGTGTTCGCGGTCGTGGCCGACAAGGGCCTCTGGGTCGACGCCAATCCGAAGGAATCGGACATGACCTATGTCCGCGCGGGCCAGCCGGCGACGGTGACGGTCGACGCGTTCCCGGACCGGGTCTGGAAGGGGACGATCTGCTCGATCGCGCCGGGCACGGGCGCGCAGTTCTCGATCCTGCCGCCGCAGAATGCGAGCGGCAACTGGGTCAAGGTCGTCCAGCGGGTGCCTTTGCGCTTCTGCTTCGGCCCCGACGAGGACATGAGCAACCTGCGCGCCGGCATGAGCGCCTATCTCTCGATCGACACCGGCCGCGTGCGCACGATGAAGGGCGTTCTCTCCGACCTCGCCGACTTGGCGGACGACATCGCGCATCGCCTTGGCGCCGCCAAGGCCGCGCTCACGCAATGAACCAGCCGCTGTACGAGACCATCGCGCCGACGGTGCGATGGATGCTGACCGTCTGCATCATGATGGCGACGGTCATGCAGGCGCTCGACACGACCATCGCCAACGTCGCCCTGCCCTACATGCAGGGCTCGCTGTCGACGACGCAGGACCAGGTCAACTGGGTGCTGACCTCCTACATCGTCGCGGCCGCGATCATGACCTCGCCGCTCGGCTGGATGGCGACGCGGTTCGGGCGCAAGAAGCTGTTCATCGTCTGCACCGCCGGCTTCACGCGTCGCCTCGATGCTGTGCGGGATCGCGCTGTCGATCGAGCAGATGGTCGCCTACCGCCTGCTGCAGGGCGTGTTCGGCGCGGCGCTGGTGCCCCTTGAGCCAGGCGGTGATGCTCGACATCTTTCCTCCGGCGCGGCGCGGCTCGGCGATGGCGATCTGGGGCATGGGCGTCATGCTCGGGCCGATCATGGGGCCGACGCTCGGCGGCTGGCTGACCGACTCCTATTCGTGGCGCTGGGTATTCTTCGTCAATCTGCCGTTCGGCATTCTGACGACCGTCGGGCTCTCGATCTTCATGGCGGAGACGCCGACCCGCCGCGACGTGCCCTTCTCCTGGTTCGGCTTCCTGAGCCTGTCGCTCGGCATCGGCGCCCTGCAGATGATGCTCGACCGCGGGCAGGAGCTCGGCTGGTTCGACTCGAACGAGATCATCGTCGAGGCGATCCTCGTCGATCGTCGGCTTCTATTTCTTCCTCGCCGACTGCTCCACGTCGAAGCGGCCGTTCATCTCGCTGCGCATCTTCCGCGACTGGAACTTCGCCATCGCGCTCGATTTTCATGTTCCTGATCGGCGTCATCCTGCTCGCCACCATGGCGCTGGTGACGCCCTTCATCCAGAACATGCTCGGCTATCCGGTGCTCTCGAGCGGCTACCTGCTCGGCGCGCGCGGCATCGGCACCTTCGTCGCGATGTTCCTCGTCGGGCGGCTCAGCGGCAAGGTCGACCCGCGCATCCTCATCTTCATCGGCCTCGTGCTGGCGACGTCGTCGCTGTGGCAGATGGTCGGCTGGTCGCTCGACGTGTCGGGGCCGACGATCGCGATCAACTCGGTCGCTGCAGGGCTTCGGCCTCGGCTTCGTGTTCGTGCCGCTCAACACCATCGCCTTCGCCAGCCTGCCGGGCGAGCTGAGAACCGAGGGCGCGGCGCTGTGGACGCTGATCCGCAACATCGGCTCGTCGGTCGGCATCTCGATCGTCATCGCGCAGCTGACCAGCATGATCGGCGAATATCACAGCCAGCTCGTCGAGCACGTCACGCCCTTCAGCGACGCGCTGCACATGCCGAACGCCGGCATGCTGTCGGGGATGGGCCTGCCGAACCTCGAGACGCTCGAGGAGATCGTCACCCAGCAGGCCGCGGCGATGGCCTATTCGAACGACTTCCTGCTGATGACGCTCGTCTCGCTCTGCGCCTTCCCGCTGCTCGCGCTGATCCGCTCGCCCAAGGCCGCGCCCGCTCCGTCGCGCGAAGCGGCGGCGCATGCGGTGATGGATTGAAGCTTCGTGCAGACGGGTGCGCGTCTCGCACACCTGGGGCGGCGAGACGCCGCCCCTCCGATACTGCCCTATTCCGAGCCTCTCCGTCGCTGCCCGTTCGCCAGCGCGAGGATCGCGAGCGAGGCCGGCAGGAGCATGGCGAAGGCCGCGCGCAGGCTCGAAACGGACGCGACGGCGCCGAAGATCGGCGGACCGATCAGATTGGACGCATAGGCCAGCGTGGCCGCCATGGCGACTCCGATCGACGGCGACGTCGCCGCCGCGGCGCTCGCGCTGAAGACGGCCGGCACCATGTTGGCGAGTCCGAGTCCGACGACGCAGAACCCGGCGATGACGGCCGGCGGCGAGGCGAGTCCGACGGCGAGACCGATTCCGGCAAAGACGGCGACCGCGCCGAGCGCGATGACCCGCGTCCGCCCGAGACGATGCACCACGCCGTCGCCGAACGCGCGGCCGAGAAACATCATCAGCGCGTAGCCCGAAAATCCGCCCGCCGCGGCGGCATGGCTCATGCCGACATCGGCGCTGAGATAGAGCGCGCTCCAGTCATTGACCGCCGCCTCGGCAAAGACCGACAAAAAGGCGATCGCCCCGAGCGCAACGAGCCTTCGTTCGGGGAGCGCGAAGACCGTTCCGCCTGGGTGCGTGTCGCCGGCCCCGATCTGAAAGCTCGCCGCGAGCGCAATCGCGAGCGTCACAAAGGCCTCGACGCCGAGCTGCTCGGACGCGCCGGCTCCGCGGCTGATGAGGAAGGCCGCCGAACGCCGCCCCGACCAAGCCGCCGCCGCTCCAGGCCGCATGAAACAAGGACATGATCGGCCGCCCCCAGCGACGTTCGACGACGCTCGCATGCGCGTTCATCGGCACGTCGACGAGAATGTTGAACATGCCGAACAGGAACGCGCAGATCGCCAATGGCGCGATGCCCGCCGAAAGGAAATGCGTGAGCGGCAGGGCGGCGAGAAGCGCCGCGAAGATCGGCCCTGTCACGCGCAGGATCGGCCCCGTGCCTCCCATGCGCGGCGGCAGGATCCCGGCGATCGGCATGGCGGCGATTGCGCCGGCGCCGGCCGCGAACAGCACGAGCGACAGCGTCGCGTCGGACAGGCCGAACAGCGCCTTGACCAGTGGGATGGCGACGGCCCACGCGCCGATGGCGAATCCAAGCGCGAAGAAGATCGCCGTGACTCCGACGCGCGCCCGGACGAGGCCAGGCGCGTCCTTCTCGACTGCCACCGGAGCGCTCGTCATCCGGACGGACCGGCGCCGTCGCTTCGCCTGAATGGGATCGGGCTCATCGTCTCGAAATGGGTTCGGCCGAACGCCGGCTGATCCCTTAGCTCATTCCCAGGCCCACGGCGACCCTTCCTCGAAACCTCTTTGATAATTGATACTCCTAACCTCTGGAAAGGCTGGAGGTTCCCCCGTCAACTATGAACATACGTTGTAGGATCTGGGCCTGGATCCTCACGCGTTGCAATTCGAGCCGATGCCGCCCCCCCCCGTGGTGATGAACACTCCCGATCCGACGCAACTGGTCCAGGAAGATGCCGGGGAGACTTCGGAATCGGACAGCGCCCTCGCGGACATCGAGAAGTTTGCCGCCGAGCGCCTCGGTGTTCGGGCGGACGAGGTTGAAATTACAATTACCCTGCTTTCGCGCCGGCTGAGGCCCACTTCGCGCGCTGGTCGGGACGTTCCCGCGACCGCAGTAGAGCGGCCCTAGTCCCAGGGCGCGGCGGCTCGTTCCGACCCCGTGACCGTGCGCGGCGAGCCTTGCGCCGGCCGCCACTTTGCGGACGCGGATGGCCGTGACGGTCGCCAATGAGGACGCGGGCGCTACACCTATGGTACAGCTAGGTCTGGGATGTGAAAGGTGACCGCATGGCCATCGCCGACCTCATTTATGAACAGACCAAGAAGCTCCCCGAACACCTCGCCCGGGAGGTGCTGGATTTCGTCGGCTACCTGGCGGAACGGCAAGAGCGCGAGCGCGACCGCGACCTGATAAACGCTCAAGAAGCGGTGTTGAAGGCCATCTGGGATAACCCCGAGGATCAGGCGTGGGACCGTGTTTGAACGGGGCGACTTGGTTCTGATCCCTTTTCCCTTCTCGGACCTGTCAGCGGCCAAGAAGCGGCCGGTGTTGCTGCTGACCCGCCCCGACGGCTATGGCGATTTCATCGCCTTGGCGGTCACCTCCCGTCCCCAAACTGACCACGGCATTGCGCTCGATCCGACCGATCTCGTGCAAGGCAGTCTTCCGCTCGCCAGCTGGATTCGCACCGATCGGGTGGTAACTCTCAACGCCAGCCTCATTGTCAAAGCCTTCGGACGTATTTCGGAGACTGTCATAATGGCGGCCCTGACACGCCTCTGCGCCCTCATTGAGCGCGGCTGACCGTAACGCGGCTTAACGCGATAACCTGCGAGCGAATCCGCGCAGCATACTCATGGTTGCGCAAGTCGGGTTAGCTCACGGCGGCGCTTGTCGTCCGCCTCTCGGCGAGCCTTCGAGCCGCCTCCGGATCATGCGCCGGCAGATAGATCGTCGGCCGCGAAGCTGCGAATGCGCGGATGGCGGCGAGCGTCGCCAGCTCGGCGCTTTCGTCGGCGCCGACTCCGTCGATCCTGCCGGAAAGCATGGCCTCTTCCGTGTAGGAGGCGTCGCCGGCGATGAAGATCGCCGCGTCGCCGTCCTCGACGACGACCGAGAGATGGTCGCGCGTATGGCCGGGCGTCGCGACCGCGACGACCGCGCCGTCGCGGGTCAACCGGCGGGAGCGCGCGAAGGGCCCGTAGGAGGCGCTGTCAAGGACCAGCGGCTTCGGATCGAAGTTTTTCGGCCAGCGCTCCGGAAGGTAGCCGCGCAACCGCCCCGCGAGTCCGGACGCGATCTCGAGCTCGCCGGGACTGACCCATATCTCGCTCGTCGGAAAGGCGGCGAGACCCCCGTCGTGATCGATGTGCATATGGGTAAGGACGACCCGCTTCACGTCGGCCGCGCCGACGCCGAGCGCGCGAAGCTTCGGCCCGACTTCCTCATCCGGTTCGACGTCAAACCGCACCGCCAGCCGGAAATAGGGATGCCTGCGCGGGAGGCGCTTGAGGCCGGCGGAGGCGCCCGCATCGACGAGGATCACGCCGTCGCGATGCTCGATCGCATAGGCGTAGATCGGCAGCCAGTCCGACCATTCAGTGTCGATCAGCGGGGCGAGCCGACGCGAAAGGCCGTGACCCTCGCCGACGATCTGGCTCGCCTTGATCCGCACCCGGCCGGTCTCGATCGCATGAATGCGCATGGGGGCTTTCCTCCCATCATCGCGAGTGCAGCGTCGTCATCGCGAGCGCAGCGAAGCGATCCAGAAGATGAAGGACAAAGGCGCGACTCTGGATCGCCACGTCGCTTCACTCCTCGCGATGACGATCACCGGCCGATCCGGCCGAGATGGGTGTCGCCGAACCGGGTCGGATATTTGAGGCCGTAGCCGAGCGCCCGGTCGAAGCCGATATGCGCGATCCAGATCAGCGCGACCGTCAGGATCGCTGGCAGCCCGGCAAGGAAACCGACGAGCGCGAGCGGCAGCGCCAGCGCATAAGTGTGCGCGACGTTGTAGGCGGCCGCGCCGATCCGGGGGTTCATGAGGTAGCCGAGCATGGCGAGGTCAGGCGCGAGAAAGAAAACCGCAAACAGCGGCCAGGAGAAACCGGCATGGGCGTAGAGGGTCGCCGACGCCGCGAACGCCGCGGCTCCTTCGAGCCGCAGGATCGCGCGCGGCCATACCGACGCCACGCCCGAGCCTGTCGCGGGAACCGGCGTCGAGACTGAGAACCGCAGCCATTGAACTCTCCTCTTTCGACGGGGTCGGCGCCGACGCCCGTCCATCGGGGGCAAACATAGGACGCCGGCCCCTCTAACGGAATTGCATATTGTTTTTCGCCAGATATACATTTTTGTATGGGACGCCGAGAGCCCTCGTGGGACGAACTGCGCACCTTCTTCGAAGTCGTGCGCGACGGCAGCCTGTCCGGTGCGGCGCGAAACTCGGCCTCACGCAGCCGACCGTCGGCCGGCACATCGACGCGCTGGAAGACGCGCTGGGCCTCACGCTGTTCACGCGGTCGCCGCGCGGGCTGACCGCGACGCCCGCCGCCGTCGCGCTCGCGCCTCATGGCGAGGCGATGGCGGCGGCGGCCGCGGCGCTCGGCCGTTCGGCCTCGTCGGAAGCGGCGCTCGATCGCGGCGTCGTCCGCGTGACGGCGAGCGAGATCGCCGGCTGCGAGGTGCTGCCGCCGATCTTCGCCGGCTTTCATGCGCGACATCCGGGCGTCGCCGTCGAGCTCGCGGTCACCAACCGCAACGAGGACCTGGCGCGCGGCGACGCAGACATCGCCGTGCGCATGGTCCGTCCGACGCAGAGCGGGGTCGTCGCCCGGCGCATCGGCTCGGCGCGCATCGGCCTCTACGCCCACCGCGACTATTGCGCCCGCTTCGGCGCGCCGCGCTCATTCGCAGATCTGTCGCATCACTGCGTGATCGGCTTCGATCGCGACAGCCGGTCCTCTCGTTCGGCGGGAGCGTTCGCCAGCGAACTCAAGCGTTCGGACTTCGGCTTTCGCTGCGACAGCGACGTCGCCCAGCTCGCTGCTCTGCGCGCGGCCGTCGGGATCGGAGGCTGTCAGGAAGGGATCGCGCGCCGTTCGAAGGACCTCGTTCCAATCCTGCCAGGGGCGTTCCAGATCGCGCTCGAGGTCTGGCTCGTCATGCACCGCGACCTGAAGTCGACTCGACGCGTGCGGCTGATGTTCTATTGGCTGGCCGAAGGCCTCTCGGCCTACGTCAAGGGCAAACCTGCGCCGGCCGAGAAGTGAATCTCCGGCAGTTCTTCGCTCAATCACGGCTGCAATCGGAACAAATTTAGCACGGTGCGGTTTCATGCGCTCTCGATCAGGAAAGGAAACGCCGTGGACAAATCGGTGCTTGGACTTCTTGGCGGCGCTTCGGCGCTTGCCCTCGTCAGCGGCGGCAGCGCCCTGGCCCGCGCTTCCCCAGCGGGCGAAGCGAGCGGACTCCGGGTCGCGCAGTCCTTCGCGGAATTGCTGGATCCGATTCCGAACGCCGTCGGCACGCTCCGGGCACAGCAGGAGAATGGAAGCGAGCCGCTCCAGCTCGCCCAGGTCGTAATCACCACTCCCCATCACCACCATCACCATCATCACCATCACTGGCGCTGGCGCCACCATCATCCCACACCATCATCACCACCACCACCACCATCACGTCGTGATTCCGGCACCGGTCCCGCAGTAAGGCGTCGACAGGCTCTCACTCGGCGCGGCGCTGCTGCTTCTGCTTTTCGATCGCGGCGCCGAGGATGTGGCGGTAGGCGAAGACCGTGTTGGTGGCTGACGCCCACTTGGCGCGAGCCGAAGGCGCCGCGCTCCGCGAGATGCGGCGCTACGCGCTCTGCGGCCTTTCGCGCGCGGGCGAGTCTCATTCCCCGCGCCGCCTCTGCTTCTGCCTCTCGTTCGCGGCGCCGAGGATGTGGCGGTAGGTGCCGTCGAAGACGGTGTGGGTGGCTGACGTCCACTCGGTCCCGGCCGAGAGGGTGCTGCGGCTCTCGTAGATGCGGCGCGACTGAAGCTCGCGCTCGGCGGCCTCCTCTTCGGACATCGGAACGAGCTCGAATTCAGCCTCCTCCGGCACGACGAGAAACTGCACAAACGGCCCGCCCGGCCGGAACACGTGCACGGCGCCCTCGGGCGGCGCCTTGAACACGAGAAAATAGATCATCGGCCACCATCGCCGGATCAGCGCGGGGACGGCGATCGGCGTGGTGTTGGTCGGGTCGGTGTAGAAGCGCGGATGAGGCTCGGTGCGGACCGCGTATCCCTCGTCCACCTTCAGATCCAGCGACAACTGATAAGTGTAGTAGACGTCACCGAACGTGCGGAACGGCGGCCACTCGCCGCCATGCTCTTCCGGCCGCGGTCCGAAGTCGCCGTCGAGAACGAGCTTGCCGTTCGACGTCGTGACGCTGAGCTCGTTCGCGTAGGGATAGAAGAGTTCGATCCCGTAGCGCGCGCCTTCCGAGAACGGCAGGCAGTGCCACGCCTGCTCCATCGAGCCGTCTTTGCGCGGCTCGCGCTGACCCGCCCAGCCCGGAACCTCGGCTTCGTCCGACGCGGCTTGAGCCCGGGCGTGAAGGAGCGGACTTTGACCTGCATTGGCGACCCCGCCGGCCTAAAATGCTGCAACGCCCGAACGCTGCGTTCGTTCCGAGGCGCCAATGTGGCGCGGGATCGCGAAGGCCGCCGCTAGGCGCGCAGCGCAATCTCCAGCACGAGGTCGGCGAGCCGATCGGCGGCATCCGCCACGCCGGCTTCTTTGGCCGCTTTAGCCGAGGCGGCGAGCTTCGCCGGCGCGGCGAGCGCTTCGCGCAGGATCGCGGCGAGCCGTTCGGGCGTGAATTCGGGCTGCGGCACGACGATCGCGCCGCCCGCGGCGGCGAGCGCCGCGGCGTTGGCCGCCTGATCCTGGTCCAGGGCGTGCGGGAACGGCACCAGCACCGAGGGGCGGCCGATGACGGCGAGTTCGGAGACGGTCGAAGCGCCAGCCCGGCCGACCACGAGATGCGAAGCCGCCATCCGCGCCGGCAGATCGGCGAAAAACTCCGCGATCTCGACCGGAAAGTTCATCCGCGCGCAGGCCGCCGCGACTCTCGCCTTGTCCTCTCCGCGCGCCTGCTGGGTCAGTCGGATCCACTGTCGCTCGTCGGCGCTGAGCAGCGCGAGCGCTTCCGGAACGACGTCGGCCATCACCCGAGCGCCCTGCGACCCGCCGATCACGAGCACGTTCAGCCTCTTGCCGGCGAACTCCGGATAAGGCGTCTCGGCCGCTGCGAGCACCTCGGGCCGCACCGGATTGCCGGTGTAGCGCGTCTTCGCCTTCGTCGCCGCGTCCGCGCCTTTGAGCTCCGGAAAACCGCAGGCGACGAGCGACACGCGGGCGCTCAGAAACCGGTTGGCCCGCCCCATCACGGCGTTCTGTTCATGCAGAATGGTCGGGATGCCGAGAAGCGACGCCGCCACGACCGGCGGCACCGTCGGGTACCCGCCGAAGCCGACCACGGCTTGCGGCCTGATCCGCCTCAGCTGCACGAGCGCCGCGGCGACGCCTGCGCCGAGCGTCACAGCCGCACGCGCCTTGTTGAGCGCGCCTGAGCCGGTCGGAGTGGCGGCAGGAAAGGCGTGAACGGCGCGGGCGGGAAAGTCATGTCCGAACTTTAGCGCCCGATCGTCGGTCGCAAGCTCCACCTCCACCCCGCGCTTCGCGAGCGCTGCAGCTAGCGCGGCGGCGGGAAAGAGGTGGCCGCCGGTGCCTCCGGCCGCCAGCAATATGCCGCGTGTTGAGCTCATTCCGCCGCAACAAGACGATGCTGCAGGTCAACGTTCGGGCGTTTGCGGGTCGTGGCGAGCAGAAAGCCCATGCCGAGCCCGAGCGCGAGCAGCGACGAGCCCCCGTAGGAGATGAAGGGCAAGGTCATGCCCTTGGCCGGCATGGCGCGGAGATTGACCGCCATGTTGATCCAGCTCTGCACGCCGAACATGATCGTCATGCCGGCCGCGACGAAACGGCAGAAGGGATCCTGGTTGCGCGAGGCGAGAATGAGGCCGCGCAGCACGATGAAGCCGAAAAAGAAGATCAACGCCATACAGGCGACCATGCCGAACTCCTCGCCGGTGACGGCGAAGACGAAGTCCGTGTGCGCGTCTGGAAGGATGCGCTTGTACACGCCCTCCCCCGGCCCGCGCCCGAGCCAGCCGCCCGAAAGAATGCTCTGCAGCGCCGTGTCGACCTGGAACGTGTCGACGACGCCGCCGGTCGAATCGGGATCGATGAAGCGCAACACGCGCTCGTGCACGTGCGGCGACAGCTTGTATGCGGCAAATCCGCCGGCGACGCCGAGTCCTCCGACCCCCCCCACCCAGAACCAGTGCAGTCCGGCCATGAAGAAGAGCGAGGCCCAGACGATCGACACCAGCATGGTCTGACCGAAATCGGGTTCGAGGATCAGCGGCGCGATCGTCAGCGGCAGAACGAGGAAGGACAGGATCTTCGCCGGAATCGCGGTTGGCGCTTTGCGTCCGCCTTCGGTGAAGGCCCAGGCCGCGAGAACGACGAAGGCGGGCTTGATGAATTCCGACGGCTGGAGGCCGAAGATCCAGCGCCGCGCGCCCTTCACCTCCGCGCCGAACATCAGCGCGAGCACGATCAGCGCGAACGAGAAGATGAACAAGAGCAGGGCCGCGCGGCGCACGTGCCTGGGCGACAGGAACGACGTCGCGATCATCAGGATCACCGTCGGGACCAGCATCAGCGCCTGCCGGTCGACGAAATGGAGCGTCGAAAGGTTGAGCCGCTCGGCGACGGCGGGGCTCGCCGCCAACGCCATGACGAGGCCGATCACCATCAGCGCTCCGAAGGAGCCGAGCAGCCAGCGATCGACGGTGCGCATCCAATCGGCGACGGGGCCGCGTTCCGCTCTCGACACCATGTCTATGCCTCCCCCTGCAAGAGCTTGGCGACGGCGACCCGGAACGCCTCGCCGCGCGCCTCGAAATTGGCGAACTGGTCGAACGAGGCGCAGGCCGGCGACAGCAGCACGACGGGCTCGTCCGCGCCCGATCGCAAAGCGTCGCGCGCGGCGGCCTCGGTCGCCGCGGCCAGCGTTCCGCATCGCTCGAACGGAACGGCGCCGCAGAGCGTTCTGGCGAAGGCGTCCGTCGCCTCGCCGATGAGATAGGCCTTGGCCACGCGCGGAAAGAGCGGCCGAAGCGGCTCGATCCCGCCCTCCTTCGGCTTTCCGCCGAGAATCCAGTGGATGTCGTGAAACGACAAGAGCGCCTTCTCCGCCGCGTCGGCGTTGGTCGCCTTCGAATCGTTGATGAAGAGCGCCCGTCCCCGCCGTCCGACCTCTTCCATCCGGTGGGCGAGTCCGGGAAAGGAGCGGAAAGCCTCAGCGATCGTCTCGCCCGCGACGCCGAGCGCGCGCGCCGCGGCGAAGGCGAAGGCGGCGTTCTGCCCGTTATGCGCGCCGCGCAGCGCCCGCGCGCCGGAAAGATCGACCGACGGCTCGGCCTCGTCCCGGGCGACGACGCGCCGATCGCGAACGAAAACGTCGGCGAGCGGCGATTCTCCGCCGGAGACGGCGACGACCCGAGGCGCGCCGGCCTGCGCCTTCAGGCGCGCGCAGATCTCGCGGGAGAGATCGTCGTCGACCCCGACCAGCGCGATCTCCGACCGCGCGACCAGCCGCTCCTTGATCGCCGCATAGCGGGCGAGGTCGCCGTGCCGGTCGAGATGGTCCGGCGTGATGTTGATGAGCAGGCCGACGCTCGGCGCGAGCGACGGGGCGAGGTCGATCTGGTAGGACGAGCATTCGACCACGTGCGTCCGGCCCTCGGCCGGCGGCGGCAGATCGAGGACCGGCACGCCGATGTTACCGCCGAGCGCGACGTCGCGTCCCGCCTCCCTCAGCACATGGGCGATCAGCGCCGTCGTGGTCGACTTTCCGTTGGTCCCGGTGATCGCGACGAACGGCGCTTGCGGCGCGCGGGCGGCGCGTTCGCGGACGAAGAGCTCGATGTCGCCGACGATCGGCACGCCGGCGTCGCGGGCGAGACTCGACCGTCCAATGCGGCTTCGGATGCGTCAACGGCGCCCCGGGCGACAGCACGAGGAGGCTGAAGGAGCGCCAGTCGGCCTCTGTGAGATCGACGAGCCGGAACCCGGCGGCGGCCGCGCGCTCGCGCGCCTTTTCGCTGTCGTCCCAGATCGCGGCTTCCGCGCCGCCGTCGAGAAGCGCGCGGACCGTCGACAGGCCCGACCCGCCGAGGCCGAAGACGGCGACCCTCTGTCCGCGCAGGGTTTCGACCGGCGTCATCGTCACCTCAGCTTGAGCGAGGCGAGGCCGACCATCGCCAGCACGAAGGCGATGATCCAGAAGCGCATGACGATCTGCGGCTCCGACCAGCCGAGCTGCTCGAAGTGATGATGGATCGGCGCCATGCGGAACACGCGCTTGCCGGTCATCTTGAACGAGACGACCTGGACGATGACCGACACCGCCTCCATGACGAACAGGCCGCCGATCACCGCGAGCACGATTTCGTGCTTGACCGCGACCGCCATCGTGCCGAGCAGCCCCCCGAGCGCCAGCGAGCCGGTGTCCCCCATGAAGATCTGGGCCGGCGGGGCGTTGAACCACAGAAAGCCGACGCCCGCGCCGATCAGCGCGCCGCACACCACCATCAGGTCGCCTGCGAACGGCACGTGGTTGATCAGGAGGTAATGCGAGTAGATGGCGCTGCCGACGAGGTAGGCGATGAGGCCGAGCGTCGCTGCGGCGATCATCACCGGCACGATCGCCAATCCGTCGAGGCCGTCGGTCAGATTGACCGCATTGCCGAAAGCGACGATCACGAAGGGGCCGAACAGCAGAAAGCCCCAGCCGAAATCGAAGACGTAGCCGTTGACGAACGGCAGGGCGAGCGAGCTCGCGCCGGGGCCGCCGACCTGCATCAGGGCGTAACAGGCGATCGCCGCGATAACATACTCGGCCGCTAGACGCGCGCGGCCGGAAAAGCCGCGATCCGACTGCTTCGTCACTTTCAGATAATCGTCGTAGAAGCCGATCGCCGCGAAGCCGAAGGTGACGAACAGCACGATCCAGACATAGGGGCTTTCGAGATTGGCCCACAGCAGCGCGGACGCGAACAGGCCGACCAGGATCATCAGGCCGCCCATGGTGGGCGTCCCCTTCTTGGTCAGAAGATGCGAGGCCGGACCGTCGAGCCGGATCGGTTGACCCTTACCTTGCTTGAGCCGGAGCGACGAGATGATCGCCGGACCGAAGAAGAAGACGAGGAAGAGGCCGGTTCCCGCGGCGCCGAGCGTGCGGAACGTGAGATAGCGGAAAAGGTGGAACGCGCCCGGCAAGTGGGGAAGGTCGGCAAGCCAGGTCAGCATCGGACGTCCTCCCCTAGAGCCGAAGCGCGGGCGAAGCGCTCGCGCAGCGCGGCGACCAGCGGGCCCATCCGGCTGGCGTTCGAGCCCTTGACCATGACGACGTCGCCGCCCCGCAGCGCGGCGGCGATTTCCGCCGTAAGCTCGCTCGACGTCTCCGCGCATGCGGCGCGCATCGAGGCCGGCGCCGCTTCGTACAGCGCGCGGGCGAGCGGCCCCGCCCCGAACAGGAGGTCGACCCTGTTGGCCTTCAGATCGGCGGCGAGCTCGGCGTGCATCGCCGCCCCGTCGGGGCCGAGCTCCAGCATGTCGCCGATGACGGCGATGCGACGGCCGTTCGGTCCCGGCTTCGCCGCGCCGAGCAGTTTCAGCGCCGCGCGCATCGAGGCCGGATTGGCGTTGTAGCTTTCGTCGATGATGGTTGCGGCGCCGTCGGGCGTGGCGATCGGAATGCGCGAGCCCCTGCCCTTCTGCGCCGAGAAGCCGGCGAGCGCCGAGGCGCAGGCCTCGAGGTCGGCGCCGAGCGCATGCGCCGCGAGCAGAACGCCGAGCGCGTTCTCGGCCATGTGCGCTCCCGGCGCGCCGATGTCGAAGCGCAGGCGGCGGCCGAGAATGCGCGCCTCGACCCGCGAGCCGGCTTCCGTCTCGACGATCCCGACGAGCCTCGCGTCGCTCGCGTCGTCCGCGCCGAACGTCCTCACGGCGGCGCCCAACGCCCTCGCGGCTCTAGCCAGCCGCTCGAATTGCGGCGCGCCGCTATTGAGCACGGCCGCGCCCGGCGGCTCGAGGCCGAGGAAAATCTCCGCCTTGGCGTCCGCGATCGCCTCGATCGAGCCGAGATGCTCGATGTGGACGGGCGCGATGCTGGTGACCAGAGCGACATGCGGACGCGCCATTCGCGTCAGCGGCGTGATCTCGCCGGCGTGGTTCATGCCGATCTCGAACACGCCGAAGCGCGCGTCCGCGGGCATGCGCGCCAAGGTGAGCGGCACGCCCCAATGGTTGTTGTAGGATGCGGCGGAGGCGTGCGTTGCGCCGCATGCCGCGAGCGCCTGCCGCAGCATCTCCTTTGCGCTCGTCTTGCCGACCGAACCGGTCACCGCGACGACGCGCGCGCCGGTTCGCGCGCGCGAAGCCGCGCCGAGCCGCTCCATTGCTGCAAGCGTATCGTCGACCAGGAATACCGGGCCGAAGGCCGCAAGCGCGGCCGCCCGATCGCGGGCAACGGCCGCCGCCGCTGCGCCGGCCTCGAAGGCGCTGGCGACGTGGTCGTGGCCGTCGTGAGCCTCGCCCCTGATGGCGAGGAAAATGTCGCCCTGCTCAAGCGTGCGGCTGTCGATCGACACGCCGTTGACCGCCCCTTTGAGCGGCGCGCTCGGCGCCGCGCCCAAAGCCTCCGTCAGCTCCTTTTCCGACCACAGTTCGTTCATCCCGCCTCCCGCAAAGCCGCGCGCGCTTCGTCCGCGTCGCTGAATGGCAGCACCATGTCGCCGACAATCTGCCCGATTTCGTGACCTTTGCCTGCGATCAACAAAGCGTCGCCCTCTTTCAGCATGGCGACGCCGGCGCGGATCGCCTCGGCGCGGTCGCCGACCTCGAGCGCGCAGGGGGCGGCGGCAAGGATCTGGGCGCGGATCGCGGCCGGGTTCTCCGAGCGCGGATTGTCGTCGGTGACGATCGCGACGTCCGCGCAACGGGTCGCGATCTCGCCCATGATCGGCCGCTTGCCTGGATCGCGGTCGCCGCCGCAGCCGAACGCCAGGATGAGCCGGCCGCGGACGTAAGGACGCAGGGCCGCGAGCGCCTTTTCCAGCGCGTCCGGCTTGTGGGCGTAGTCGACGAACACCGCGGCGCCGCGAATCTCTCCGATCCGCTCGAGCCGTCCGGGCGCCCCTTCGAGCGACTGCAGCGCGCCGAAGACGGCGTCCGCCTCGCTTCCGGTGGCGATGCAGAGCCCGGCGGCGACGAGGGCGTTCGAGACCTGGAAATCGCCCGGCAACGGCAGAGCGACGCGACGACGCCTCCCGCCGAACCGGAGCTCGATCGTCGAAGCTAGACCCTCCCGGGCGACGGAGGCCAATCGGATCGCCCCGCCATTGGCGCCGACGGAAAAGACCGCGAGCCCGCTTGACCGGGCTGCTTCGATCACGCGCGGAGCAACGTCGCTGTCGGCGTCTATGACCGCGGGCGCGCCGCGCGGCAAAAGTTCACGGAAGAGACGCAGCTTGGCGGCGAAATAGTGATCGGCGGTCGGGTGATAGTCCATGTGGTCGCGGGTCAGATTGGTGAAGGCGCCGGCGGAGAGATTCACGCCGTCGAACCGCTTCTGGTCGAGACCATGCGACGAGGCCTCCATCGCCAGATGGGTGACGCCTGCGCGCGCCAGCCGGTCGAGGGTTTGATGCAGCTCGATCGGGTCCGGCGTCGTCAACGATCCGTAGACGGTCAGCGGGCGCGAGACGACGCCGATGGTGCCGAGGGAGGCGGCCTCGCGGCCGAGCGAAAGCCAAATCTGCCGGACGAAGGCCGCGACCGAAGTCTTGCCGCTCGTGCCCGTGACCGCGACGATGGTCGCCGGCTGGCGCGGGAACAGGCGCGCCGCGGCGCGAGCGAGCGCCGCGCGGGCGTCGGCGACCCTGACGAAGGGCGCGCCGGCGACCGAGGTTTCTCGTTCGGCGACGATGGCCGCGGCCCCGCGCTCAAGCGCGTCGCCGACATGCGCGAGGCCGTCGTCTTTCGATCCGGCAAGCGCAAAGAAGGCGTATCCCGGCTGGACCTTGCGGCTGTCGGAGGCAATGCCGGCGATCTCGCGCGAAGCGAGCGCATCATCCTCATTCTCCAAATCGACAATGTCGTCGAGCCGCATCATTCCCTGCCGTTCACTCCTTGCCGGTCTTGTCGGCGTCGGCTCCATACCCCAGACGGGCGATAATGGGGAACGGTTGACTTGGCGCGTCTTTTGACGGAGGCACGCCCCTCGAGCGGCTCGATCCGGCGGATGAGCGCCCCGGCGACGCGGCCGGCGTTGTAGGCCGCCGTGTGGAAGCCGTGGTCCTCGGGGCCGGGCTCCGGATCGTCGTAGATCGTCAGGAACAGGTACTTCGGCTTGTCGGCCGGCGTGATCGCCATGAAGGTGGTGAAAACCTTGTTTTGCGAATAGTGACCGTGGATGATCTTGTCGGCCGTGCCGGTCTTGCCGCCGACATAGTAGCCGGGAACGTTGGCGAAGCTCGCCGAGCCGTGGGTCGCGTTCGAGCGCATCAGGTAGCGCATCGATTCCGACGTCTGCGCGCTGACGACGCGATGGCTGACCTTGTCGGCTTCCTCCTGCGTGCGCGGCAGGAAGGTCGGGGGCATGATCTTGCCGCCGTTGACCAGCGCGCAGACGGCCATCACCGCCTGGATCGGCGCGACGTTGAGGCCCTGGCCGAAGGCGATGGTCATGGTGTTGAGCTCGCCCCAGCGCTTCGGCACCAGCGGCTCGGCGCTTTCCGGCAGTTCGGTGCGCAGCCGGTCGAGCTGGCCCATCTTCTTCAGGAATGCCTTGTGCCCCTCGACGCCGACCATCAGCGCCATGCGCGCGGTGCCGATGTTGGAGGAATGGGTGAACACTTCCGGCACGGTCAGCACGCGGTGGGTGGCGTGGAAATCGTGGATGGTGAAGCGGCCGTAGCGCAGAGAGTCGCGCGCGTCGATGTGCGAGCCCAGGTTGACCTTGCCCGACTCCAGCGCCATGGAGATCGACAGCGCCTTGAAGGTCGAGCCCATCTCGTAGACGCCGACGTTTATGCGGTTGATCTTCGAGGGATCGTGCGCGTCGATCGGCTGGTTCGGATCGTAGTCGGGCAGGGATTCGAGCGCGATCACCTCGCCCGTATTGACGTCGATGACCATTCCCGCCGCGGCCTTGGCGCGAAAGCGGTCGATGCCGGCCATCAGCTCGTCGCGCAGCGCATGCGTCACCCGGAGGTCGAGCGACAGCCGGACGGGCTTCAGGCTTTCGGGGTCGACGACGAAGCCGGGCACGTGCGGATCCGTCAGGCTTTGCTCGTCGAGATACTTCTCCATGCCGGCGATGCCGACATTGTCCTTGTCGACGTAGCCGAGCACGTGCGCGCCGATCGGCCCGTTCGGATAGACGCGCTTGTTCTCGGGCAGGAAGCCGACGCCCGGAAGGCCGAGATGGAAGATCTCCGCCTGCTCTTTCGGCGTGATCTGCCGCTTGACCCAGACGAAGCCCTTCCTCGACCCGAGCCGCTCGCGCAACTCCTTCGCGTCGACGTCCGGCAGCACGGCGGTAATGAGCTCGACCGCCTCGTCCTTGTCGATGATGCGGTTCGGCTCGGCGAAGACCGACATCGTCTTCACGTCGGTCGCGAGGATCTCTCCGTTGCGGTCGAGCAGATCGGGACGCGCGCCCGAAACGGCCTGGTCGGCAGCCCCCTTGAGCGTCTGCGGTGGATCGTGCGAAACGCCGAGCACGACGAGCTTCACCCCGAGCGCGGCATAAGCGGCGAACATGCCGAGAGCGACGGTGCGGATGCGCGCGCCCGACCGGTCGAGCCGGGTCAGCAGGAGGGCGTGGACGAACGCCTTCGCGTTCGCGACCGTCAGCAGCGAGCGCAAGGTCGGCCGCGGCCTGGGCTCCAGGTCGATGCCGAAATTCTCCGGCACGTAGCGGCGGAAGAGCGCGATGACGGCGCAGGACGCCGGCCCTGCGCGCCTTGGTTTCCTTGCGGCCCTTGGGCCCGCGTCGTGCGGCGTGGGAGCCATGGTCATCTCACGGGCGGAGTCGCGCCGCCTGCGTCGGCCACCGGAACGGCGGGAGCGGCGTTGTCCTTCATGAAGCCGAGCAATTCGAGTTCGCGACCGATCGAATCGGTTTTCGGCTTGGCTTCGGGCAGCTCATCCACGGTTGCGATCTGCCAGAGCTGCAGAGGTTGGAGGCCGAGCTTCGAATCGGCGAGCGGCTGCAGCCGGTCCGGGCGGGCGAGATGAGCGTATTCGGCCCGCAGCAGATTGATTGCGTCCTTCTCCTTGGCGATGAGATGGCTCATCTTCACCAGCTGCTCGGAAGCGTAGATCGTGCGATATTTGACCCCGTAGACGTAAGCCGCCGATCCGATCAGCCCCGCGATCGCAATTGCATGCAAGATCCGCCACATCACCCGTGCCTCCCCCGCCGCGCCGGCGGCCGCGTCAAAGCCTGAAGCGCCACCTCCGCCACCCGCGCCGGCGCCGCGAGCCGCACCGCGTAACGGAGTTTTGCCGAGCGCGAGCGCGGATTGGCCGCGGCCTCGGCTTCGCTCGGCTCGATCGGCTGGCCGCGCGGGACCTCGAAGGTCGGCTCGGCGACGGCCGGCTCGCCCGGAAGCAGGCGCGACGCCGCGCGGCCGCGCCCGGAGCGCGCGCCGAGGAAGAGCTTGACGATGCGGTCTTCGAGCGAATGGAAAGTCACGACCGCGAGCCGCCCGCCGGGCTTCAGCAGCCTTTCGGCCGCGGTCAGGCCGCGCAGAAGCTCGCCGAGCTCGTCGTTGACGGCGATCCGCAGGGCCTGGAAGGTCCGCGTCGCGGGATGGGTGAGCTCGCCGCGGCGGGCCGGCGCGACGCGCGCCACCATGTTCGCGAGCTGCAGCGTCGAGACGAAAGGCGCCGTCTTGCGGTCGGCGACGATCGCGCGGGCGATGCGGCGCCCGGCGCGCTCCTCGCCGAAATGGAACAGAATGTCGGCGATCGTCGCCTCGTCCTCTTCCCGCAGGATGTCGGCGGCGCTGCGGCCCTTTGCTTCCATCCGCATGTCGAGGGGGGCGTCGAAGCGCAGCGAAAAGCCGCGCTCCGTCTCGTCGAGCTGCATCGACGAGACGCCGATGTCGAACACGATTCCGTCCGGCTTTTCGAGGCCGAGGGCCTCAGCGACCGCGCCGAGGTCGCCGAAGCGCGCTTCGACCAGGCGCAGCCTGCCGCCCGAAGCCGAGACGAGATCCGCGCCGCCGCGGATGGCGGCCGGATCGCGGTCGAGCGCGACAACGTTCGCGCCCCGCTCGAGCAGCGCCCGCGTATAGCCGCCAGCGCCGAACGTTGCGTCGACGATCAGCGCCCCTTCGCGCGGCTGAAGCGCTTTGAGAACCTCGGCGAGGAGAACCGGGACATGACGCGAAGCCTCGCTCATGCCGGCGGATTGGCGCTGCGCTCGGCCCTCAAGCGCAACAGCCGGCTGCGCGCCTCCTCGAGATAGCCGGCGAAGCGCGACGGCTCCCAGATCTGGAACTTGTGCCCCAGCCCGACGAACACCGCTTCCTCGCGCAGTCCGAGCGACGCCTTCAGCCGCTCGTCGAGCGACACCCGGCCGTCCGCGTCCATGCGCAGGAGCTCGCTCGTCCCCATGAGCGCCGTCGCCATTGCGTCGCTGGCGGGCGAGAACGCGGGCATCGTCGCGATGAGCGAGTTCGATCTCGGCCAGAAGCCGGTGGCCCCCGCAATCGAGCGCCGGAACGTCGAGCGACGGATAGGCGTAGACGCCCTCGAAGCCGTCCTTCGCCAGAACCTGGCGGAACGTGGCCGGGATCGAAATCCGGCCCTTGGCGTCGAACCGGTGGGTGAAGTGGGAGAGGAAACGGTCCAAAGGGCGCGGCCCCGGCGCGCGAGGAACCGTTGCCGGGACGAGCGGGGCTCGGAGGCGGCGGCTCGCGGTCCGTTAACGGGATGATGTGGGATATCATGGGACCCCATGGGCGTCAATGGCATATGGGGTCGACAAGGTTAAACTTCCGTTACGGCGAAGGGGATTCTCAGCATCCCACCCCGGGAATCGGGGTCCAGGAACGCCGCGGACTTTTGAACACGACGAACGTCCCGGAAGACTGCGCCGACCGCACTGGATGCCCGCGTGCGCGGTCCGCGTCAGCGGGGGGTGACAGTTTGGCCTGTCATGCCCGCGCACGCGGGGATCCAGAGACGCCGCCACGCGCTTTTCCATCGCTCGCTTCGGATGGCGACCTGATCGATCCGACAATCTCCGTCCATCACTGCCGCGTGGTGAAGCGCACCGGCGACGGAAGCATCGTCGAGTTTCGCGTCGGCATTCATCTCGGCGACGTCGTCGAAGAGAGCGACGGCGACCTGATGGGCGACGGCGTCAATATAGCGGCGCGGCTCGAAGGGGTTTGCCAGCCGGGCGCGATCTGTCTGTCCGAGGACGCTTACCGACAGGTCAAAGGCCGGCTTGATCTGGCGGTCACCGACCTTGGGCCCACGCGGCTCAAGAACATCGCCGAGCCGATCCGGGTTTATTCGTTGCAGGTCGGCGTCGCCGAGGCGAAGCCTGCGCTGCATACACCCGCGTCGCAAAAACACGGGCCGCCCCACCTCTCGATTGTCGTGCTGCCCTTTGCCAACATCGGCGGCGATCCTGAGCAGGAACACTTCGTCGATGGCGTGACCGAGAGCCTGACCACCGACCTCTCCCGAATCTCCGGCTCGTTCGTGATCGCGCGCAACACGGCCTTCACTTACAAGGGCAAGCCCTTCGATGTGAAACAGATCGGCCGCGAGCTCAATGTGCGCTATCTGCTCGAAGGCTCGGTGCAGCGAGGCGGCAACCACATGCGCGTCACTGTCCAGCTCGTCGATGCCGAGAGCGGCAACCATCTCTGGGCGGAGCGGTTCGACAAGCCCTTGGCTGACTTATTCGAGATGCAGGATGAGATCGTGCGCGCATTGCCAATCAACTGGGGACGCAACTGGCGGAGGCGGAAGCGCGCCGCACCGCACGGTCGCCGCATCCCGAATTCGATGGACCTCTATTTTCAGGGCCTTTCGTGGGTCAACAAGGGTTGGTCGCCGGAGCTTTTGGCGCAAGCGCGGGATCTTTTCGAGCGCGCTCTCGAGCTCGATCCCGGTAATGTCGAAGCCCTCGTCGGCAAGGCGAATGTCGATATGATCGTCGGCGCCGCCGCTTTGACCGACGACCGCGCGGCGCGTCTTGCAGCATACGAAGCGGCAGCTGCGCGCGCCCTATCCTTGGCGCCAAGCCATGTCTTCGCCCGTTACGACTTAGGCAGCGTCCAGATCCATACGGGGCGCGTCGCCCAAGGCATCGCCCAAAATGAGCACGCTTTGTCGCTCGACCGGGGCTTTGCTATGTCGCACGCCAATATCGGCGCGGGAAAGCTTTACCTCGGTCGCGCCGAGGAAACCGAGGCTCATATTCTCGAGGCGCTCCGTCTCAGCCCTCGCGACACGACAACCTTCGTCTGGCTGGCGGTCGCCGGCAACGCAAAACTGCACCTCGGCCGCGACGAGGAAGCAGTCGCCTGGCTGCGCCGCTCCATTGACGCCAACCGGAATTATCCGCTCGCGCATTTCCGCCTGGCTGCCGCCCTTGCACAGCTCGGTCGGCTGGACGAAGCGCGGATCGCAGCTCAGGCGGGGTTTGCGCTTGATCCAAACTTTACCCTGCGCCGTATACGCGTCGTTGGACTGAGCGATAATCCAACCTATCTTGCTCAGCGCGAGCGCGTTCTGGCCGGCATGCAAATGGCCAGGGTGCCTGAGGGGTGAGCGAGGCCCGGAAGCTCGCGGCGATTCTGGTCGCCGATGTTATCGGCTACAGCCGGCTCGCCGGCGCCGACGAGGATCGCACGCTGTCGCGCCTTCGGGGGCTGCGAAGCGACCTGATCGATCCCGCCATCACCGCCCATCATGGGCGCATCGTCAAGCGCACCGGCGATGGAAGTCTCGTCGAGCCCGAGCCAGCGGGCCGTCACCAGGGGAGCGCTCGCCCAAAGATTTGGCCATCAAAAACGATTGGCTCCATTCGCAGGGCGTCCACGTACCCCGGCAGAGCATCGCTCGGCAGGCTCCCTCCGTGCATCGGGTGGACCCACTGGGGATCGAGCGTCGACAAATAGTCCACGACCCGGAGCACCGGCTTCTCGCCGGCGAACAGGCCGGCGGCGCGATACCACTGGCACATTTCTTTCCCCAGATTCTCGTGCACAATGGGTGGCTCTTCCCCGGGCTGTATGAACAGATCGGATGGGAAGAGACTCCGCATCGTCTCGTCGAACGCCATCATCGAGTCCCAGTGATGGACATGCGGCGTCTCGAGGAAGCGCAGCCTGTGCTTCCCGAGATCGACCACGTCTCCGTCCTGGACCCCTTGCACGGGGCCAGCGTAGTCCCATTGCAGCAAGTTGATCCGCGCGCCAACAGCGCTGCACACGAGCACTGCCTGCTTCGCCTCGGCGGCGAAGCGACCCATCCCGCCGCATTCGTCGGACTCGAAGTGAGGCACGATGACGTACGCTAAGCAAATTCCGTTTGGCTAACCAACGGATAGGTTTTCACTCGCCCACCGGACCTTCACAGACATCGCCGCGCTCGACCAAGCCATGCATGACGCCTTCATCGATCTCAACCGCGAGCGCATCGCCGATCCGTTGGCCATGCCACGAATCTCTGCTTAGGCTTCGCCGAACAATAACCAAATCGCGGTACGAGGGCGTGCGACAGCGTGAACTCAGGGCGTCATGATTCCGGATCGAGGCGAACGCTTGTATCCCGGATGGGATGATCGATGAAGACGCGATTCGCTATCGCTGGGACATGGTCGGCTCGAAGCTCGACGAACGCGGGCGGCGAATGTTCGCGGCGGGCGAGGTGAGAACTGCCGGCCGGGGCGGGCTTGCGGTGGTCTCTCGGATCACCGGGCTTGCCCGTTCGACCATCAATCGCGGCGAGGACGATCTGGACGGCGAGGAACTGCCGAAAGGTCAGGTGCGACGTGCCGCCGCCGGCCGCAAGGCGGTCGCCGCAAGAGACCCCGGTCTCGTGCCCGCATTGAAGCGCCTCCTCGAACCGGCCACGCTCGGCGATCCCATGCGCCCGCTATTGTGGGTGTCGAAGAGCATGGACAAATTGGCGGCGATCCTGACCGACATGGGGCATCCGATCAGTGCCGGTACGGTGCGCAAGGAACTGGTGAAGCTCGGCTTCTCGCGCCAGTACAATCGCAAGGCCGAGGCTCCTCCCCGCAATTCGAGCACATCAATGCGAAAGTCGTGGCCGCTCAGGCAAAAAGCCAGCCCGTCATCTCCGTCGATACGAAGAAGAAAGAGCGGGTCGGCAACTTCAAGAATGGTGGCTCCGACTATCGGCCGAAGGGCGATCCGTTGCGCGTCAACGTGCACGACTTCGAGGACAAGGACCTGGGCAAGGTGGCGCCTTACGGCGTCTACGACGTGACGGCCAACACCGGCTTCGTCAGCGTCGGCATCACCAGCGATACCGCGGAGTTCGCGGTCCAATCCATCCGCACGTGGCTTGCGCGCATGGGCCGCGAACGCTATCCGGACACGAAAGAACTGACGATCACGGCCGATTGCGGCGGCTCGAATGGCGCGCGCGTGCGTCTGTCGAAGCTCGAACTGCAGAAGCTCGCCGATGAGACGAACCTCATGCTCAGCGTGCACCATTATCCGCCGGGAACGTCGAAGTGGAACAGGATCGAGCACCGCCTGTTCTGCCATATCACGCAGAACTGGCGCGGCCGGCCGCTGACGGATCGCATTGCCGTCGTCGAACTCATCGGCGCGACGACGACCAAGGCGGGCCTCAAGGTCGAGTGCGCGCTCGATGAGCGAACCTATGAAAAAGGCATCAAGGTCCCCGATGCCGAAATGGACGCCCTCGACCTCACTGGCGATGCGTTCCATCCGGAATGGAACTACACAATCAAACCCCGCCGGTTCACAAAATCGTAGCAGTTTATTGTTATGGGTGTCCTTAGCCGCGAAGGGTCGAGAACCCGAGACACCGCGTCCCGCACCTCCTCGTACATCGGATACTGGCCGGTGTGGACGAGGGCGGGCCGCTCGTCGTCGAGTAGGAACTGATTGAAGCTGATGCGCTTCTCCGGCGTGAAGACGCTGATCCGGTAAATCGTGTCTGAAACCTGGTCGATTCGCGCCATCGTGCAAGCTCCTTCCACGTCTGGGGGCGACCTCTGTGACGCGAGAACGGTGAGCCCGATACTTCAACAATATCACGCGCACTACCTTGCGGAAATGCCGCCTCGTCGAGACGGCCATAGAGCTTCATGCCGAGCCAGGCGCCGGCGGTAACACGGCAAGTCCGAACAGGAGGAACCCGCGGCGTGTTCGCCGCCGCGCGCCGAGCCCGGCAGCGCTCATGCGAAAATCCCGAGGGCGCCGAATGATAAGTCCGCTGCCCTCGACAAAAGCGGCCGGATGTCGCCATTGAAACGGCTCCGATCCAACGGTTTGGGCTTCCTTCGACGAAATCGCGCCACGTCAAGATCGGGCGGTTCTGGACGGCTTTTTGTGTTAGGCTCAATGGCGCAAAGGGGCTCGCCATGAGCGCGACCCGGAAAATCGCTGCGTTCCTCGTTGCCGATGTCGTCAGCTACAGCCGGCTCGCCGACGCCGACCCTTCGCGGAATCGGCGGGTGGCTCGTCAAGACGATGTTCGACGTCTGCGGTCGCGTCGGTCGAACAAAGCTGGAAATGCGATAAGCGATAAGTTACACGTGGCGGATGATCTCGCGAATTCGACGCAAGGGTTTGGAGCGATTTTTCAGCACGGGAGACACGCGGGGGATAGATGCACGGCGCGCCGCTTGACTTCGGATTCTGCTCACCGCGCTCGACACCGCGAGCGGTCCTGACGATCTGAACAACCCGGGTTTTCGGCTTCACCCGATGAAGGGCAAGAGAAAAGGACAATGGGCGGTTTCGGTTTGGCGGCTCGTCTTCGAGTTCGAGGGCTCGAACGTCACGAACGTCGATTTGGTCGATTACCACTGACAGTCGAATCGGAGAGACGAATGCCAATGCACGATCCTGCGCACCCTGGAGAAGTCATTCGCGAAATCGTGCCTCAAGCCGCTCGGCATGACGGTGACGGCGGCGGCGGAGGGCCTCGGCGTGACCCGCAAGGCGCTCTCAGACCTGCTTAACGGACATAGCGGCGTTTCGCCAGAAATGGCAATCCGCCTGGAAAAGGCGGGCTGGAGCACCGCGGACGCCTGGCTGCGCATGCAGGCTTCGCACAGTCTGTGGCAAGCGCGAAAGCAGGCGGACAAGATCAAGGTCCGCAGACTTTCCGGACCTCAGGCCGCATAGGCTTATCTCCGGAGAGCAGGCCGCGACCAGGCACGCTGAACGTAAACTCGCTTACTCGACTTGGCGCAGGGGCTGAAACGCTCCGGCGTCGCGATCGAAGTTTTCGAGCGGGATGCGTCGCCGACAAGTCCCGTCGAGGGATACCGCCTCAAAATCAGCCCGACCGGCAGCCAAGCGCTCAAGGCCTGCCTGCCCGACGCAGTTTTCGAAAAGCTGACACAGCAAACGGGCGAACCGAGCCGAAGCGTGACGTTCTTCGATCATCGGTTGAACCGCCTGCTCGCCCTCGATCTCCCGCACGCCGACCGCCGTCAGCTCGACGCCGAGCGGCCGGTCGGCCGGGCGATCCTGCATCGCGTCTTGCTGGACGGGCTCGACGATGTCGTGCGTTTCGGCAAGAAGTTCGTTGCCTTCGAGGATACGCCGGACGGACGCGTTACGGCGCGCTTTGCCGACGGTTCGACTTCGACCGCCGATCTCATTGTCGGCGCCGACGGCGCGAATTCGGCCGTCCGACATCAGCTCTTGCCCGACGCCAAGCGGATCGAAACCGGGATCGTCGCGGTCGGCGGCAAAATTCCGCTGAGCGAGGACGTCAGGGCGCTCACGCCGCAGGCGATCATGCGGAGGACGACGCTGATCCTCGGCCCACGCGGGCGCTTCATGTTCTGGAGCGCCGTCCAGTTAGGCGATCTCGAGGCCGGCGGGGAGGCGCGCGCCGGTTCCGAGGAAGATGGCGAGCAATACGTGACCTGGGGCTTTAGCGCCCCCCGTGAACGGTTTGATTTCCCCGGCAAACTCGAGGAGCTTCGCGGCGACGAACTCAGGCGCGTCGTCGTCGGGCTGCTGGCCGACTGGAATCCGAACCTGCGGCGGCTCGTGCAAGAGTCCGACCCTTCCACGGTCAGTTTCTTCTCGGTGAAGACCTCGGTCCCGGTGCGGCCGTGGAAGACGCGCAACGTGACGCTGCTCGGCGACGCCCTGCACAACATGCCGCCGTTCCGCGGCGTCGGCGCGAACGCGGCGCTCTGGGACGCGGCTCTCCTGCGCGAAGCGATCGTCGCCGCCGAGCGAGGCGATCAGCCGCTCCTTGCGGCGCTTGCGGGTTACGAACGGCGGATGATCGACCACGGCTTCCGTTTCGTGCGGGAGTCGCTCGACAACATGGCGCGCTTCCACGCCGAGAGCCTGATCAGGCGCGCGATCGCCAAGACGGTCTTCCGCATCATTGACCACGCGCCCCCGCTGAAGGCGGCGATGCTCGGAGGGCGATAGTCGTTCCCGGTCCGGCGACGCCGACGATGAAGCCTGCGCGGCGTGACGAAGATCACAGCCAGTGAAGCGTCTACAACGACCTCCGCAATCGAAGCCTCCGCGGCGGGTAGCCCACGCCACACAGCAGAGCCTCCGTCGCCGACCGCACGCGGCGGGAAATCGCGTCTTTCGACCGCGGCCCTCAGAGGCCGAAGCTCTGTTTCAGCAAAGGGTGGGCGCGCCGTCCGAGCGGGAGGGCGAGAAGCTTCGACCGCGAGAAAGGCGCGCACCAGCCACCTGTTGGGCTCCTGTTAGGCTCCTGTTAGGCTCCTGTTAGGCTCCTGTTACGCACCCGTTATCGACACGCCAATCACCTGCTTTCTAACCGGCGGCGATGCTTGGTGACGGCTTTCAGCCGCCGTCCGCATTGAGCCTGCAGCACGGCGGCGCCCGGCCGGAGCCGCGTCCGTTGCGTCCGCGGGCGGCATCCCTCTCGGGGCGTTCCGCGCGCTTATGGGTCCTCCGTCGCGTGGCGTGGGCGCGTTCGAGGGCTTCCGCGGCGTCCGCGCGCTTAAAGGATGGGCGCGCCGTCGGAGCGGAGGGCGAAACCTTTGGCCGCGAGAAAGGCGCGCATGGCGATCTGTTAGGCTCCTGTTACGCTCCTGATACAGACCCGTTGTGGACCTGTTATTGATTCGCCGATGCCCTGTTTTCCGACCCGCAATCGGGGCCGGCGACCGCTTTCAGCCGCCGTCCGCATTGTGTCGGCGGCACGGCGGCGCCCGGCCGGCGCCGCGTCCGGTGCGCCTTCGCGCGGCGCTCCTGCAGTGCGTTCGGCCCGCGCTAACCATTCTTCATCATTTGACCTGTGAAAAATCTTGACCAAGAGCCGGCTTGTGTACTATTTTTGTTCTCCATCAGAAAGGCGCCAATGACCGCTTTGACTCCACCTTCCACCAACCGCCCGTCGCTTTCGCCCGCCGCCGTCGCGCTGCGCCTCCAGCGCATCTTCGCCCGCCTTCAGGAAGGCGTGAGCTACAAGGACGTCGCGGCCGAGGAGGGCCTGTTACGCGAAAGGCTCAGGCAGATCGTGCACGAGGCGACCGCGCGCCGAAAGGAACCGCCCGATCACAATCAGATGCAGTTCGCCCGGCTCGAGCCGGCGCTGCGTCTGGCCGCGCGCGGCGTCGCCGACGGCGACGTGAAGTCCATCCCCTGCTGCTTAAACTCGTCGACCGGCTCGACCGCTATTGCGATCCGGGCGCATTCAACCATTCGCCCCTGCTTTTCGACCTGGCTCCGCGGCGGCGCGCCGCAGGCTGGCAACTCCACCGCGGGCCTGTCCGACGCGCAGACGCCGTAACCGGCCGCCCATCTCGTTTTTTGACTTGAAAGCACGCTAACCCCTTGAAAGCGCTCAAAACGGCAATGGGCAGCTCTTGTAACGAGTTGGCATGGATTTGGCGCCGGCGCCCCATCCGCTTGGCGCCGGCGCCTCGTTTTCTTGGTCGGCGCAGCGCGAGGCGTGACCAAGATCACAGCCAATGAAACTTCGCGCTGCTAAACGAAATGGTGTCAGATTGCTCTTAGAGATTGATGTCGGAGTCGAACATGAACCTTGTTCAGTCGGACAGGATTGTAGACCGGCGCAGCTGGCAAGCAACGCCGTTCCACGGAAGCTTCACTGGAAAACTTTTTGCCAAGTCCGTAGTTGTCGTCCTGTCGTCCTCCTATGCGGCTACTTCGTATTCTGGGGCTACGTGGTGACCCATGGTTCAGTCGATCAAGCATGGCAGGCAATCTCGGAGGCCATGACTTCCAACGACCTCTGACGCCGTGAGCTCCCGGACGCGTCCTGGACACGCGCGTGAGGCGTCCTGGAAGTTATTGGCGCGCGGCGAGGCGGTCGCGGCCTGGGACGCGACGCGCTGATCGGGCGACAGGAGGCGGCCAGAGGGGAACTCGCAAACTCGCAAATGCGCAAATGGCAAATAGCGCCGCAAGAGCTTGAAAAGATTAAATTCGCGCCCGGAAATGGCGCGGCCTCCCAAGCCTCGAATTCCCAAGATCTGGTAGGGGGCTGGCTATGTCACCGGGCACGGCTCCACGCGCCAGATGTCGGCCGCGTACTCCCGGATCGTCCGGTCGCTGGAGAATTTCCCAGAGGCGGCGATGTTGAGAATGCCCTTTGCGTCCAATCGTCCGGCTTGCGAGTAGAGTTCGCAGAGCGCGCCGTCGGCTCGAAGGTAGGAGGTCAGGTCGGCCAGGTGCATGTAGTGGTCGCCTTGCGTCAGCAGCGCGCCGCGCAACGGCTCGAAGATGCCCGGCTCCTCGCGGCTGAAATGGTCGGAAAAGATCAAATCGAGCGCCGCGCGCGTCTCCGGCTCGTTCTGGTAGTGCCAATAGGGGTTGTACCAGGGGCGGCTGTTGGCGACTTCGTCCGCGGTCAGCCCGAACAGGAAGAAATTCTCTTCCCCCGCCTCCTCCGCCATCTCGATGGTGGCGCCGTCGCGCGTTCCGAGCGTCAGCGCGCCGTTCATCATGAACTTCATGTTGCTGGTGCCGCTCGCCTCGTAGCCGGCCGTCGAGATCTGGTTCGAGACGTCGGCGGCGGGGATGAGGCGCTCGGCGAGCGAAACGTTGTATTCCGGCAGGAACACGACCTTGAGCCTGCCGCGGACCACCGGGTCGGCGTCGATCGTGCGAGCCAGATTGTTGATGAACTTGATGATGACTTTCGCCAGACGGTAGGCCGGCGCCGCCTTGCCGGCGAAGAAGAAGGTGCGCGGCGGCATGTCCAGCTTCGGGTTCTCCCGCAGGCGCTGATAGAGAACGACGATCCTCAGCGCGTTGAGCAGCTGCCGCTTGTATTCGTGGATGCGCTTGATCTGGCAGTCGAAGATCGTGTCCGGGTCGACGCTTCACCGTCTGCGTCTTGACCCAGTCGGCGAACCGCGCCTTGCAGGCGCGTTGGCGCCTTGTGAATCTCGGCGCGGAACGCGGCGTCTTCGGCCAGCGGCCGAGCTTTTGCAATTGCGTCGAGGTCGGTGATCCAGCCGTCGCCGATGGCGGCCGATGATCGTCTCGGCGAGCGAGGGATTCGCCAGCCGCAGCCAGCGCCTCGGCGTGACGCCGTTGGTCTTGTTGTTGAAACGGTCGGGGAACGCCTCGGCGAGGTCGCGAACCGTCGTCGTGCGCAAGAGTTCGGAATGGATCGCCGCCACGCCGTTGGTGCTGTGCGAGCCGACGATCGCCAGATTGGCCATGCGGATCTGCTTCACCTGCCCTTCCTCGACCAGGCTCGTCCGCGCCGCCCGCCCGCTGTCGCCGGGAAAGCGGGCGCGAATGTCGTCGAGCAGCCGGCGGTTGATCTCGTAGATGATCTCGAGATGGCGCGGAATGAGGAGCTCGCATCCATTCGACCGGCCAGCGCTCCAGCGCCTCGGGCAGCAGCGTGTGGTTGGTGTAGGCGAGCGTCCGCGCGCGTGAGGTCCCACGCCTCGTCCCAGTCCGAGATGCGCTTCGTCGAGCAGAATGCGCATGAGTTCCGGCACGGCGAGGGTCGGATGCGTGTCGTTGAGCTGGATCGGCCGCCTTCTCGGGCAGCGTCCGCCAGTCCGTATTCGTCTCGCGGAACCGGCGCACGATATCGGCGAGCGAGCAGGCGACGAGGAAATATTCCTGCATCAGTCGAAGTCCGCGGCCCTGCGTGGTGTGATCGTCGGGATAAAGGACGCGCGTCAGCGATTCCGCGTTGAGCGCTTCGGCGATCGAGGCGACGAAATCGCCGCCGCTGAAGCGCTGAAAGTCGAACGCGTGCGCGGCCGTCGCGCTCCACAGCCGAAGCGTGTTGATCGTCTTGCCGCCGTAGCCGACGACCGGCCGGTCATAGGGCACGCCGATCAGCGTTGACGGGCTGTGCGGGACCATGCGCGAGCGTCCCGCCGCGCACTTCGAACGAGCAGGCGAACGTGCACCTCGACGCCTTCGTTGCGGGCGCACGACCTCCCAGGGATCGGGATGACGCAGCCAGTTGTCCGGCTGCTCCTCCTGCCAGCCGTTGCGGATCGTCTGCCGGAAGATGCCGTGCTCGTAGCGCAGCCCGTAGCCCATCGCCGGCAGCTGCATCGTCGCCATCGAGTCGAGGAAGCAGGCGGCAAGGCGGCCGAGGCCGCCGTTGCCCAAGCCCGCGTCCGGCTCCTCGTCGAGGATCTCCGATCCACTCGCGGCCGCGCTCGTCGAACGTCTCGCTCGACCAAGGGATCGAGCATCAGGTTCATGACGTTGTTGGCGAGCGAGCGGCCGATCAGAAACTCGATCGAGACATAGTAGACCCGCTTCGGATTCTCGCGCGCGTAGGTCTCGTCGGTGCGCAGCCAGCGGTCCGAGAGGATGTCGCTGACCGCGCGGGCGGCGGCCTCGAAACGCTCCCGCGCGTCGGACAACTCCGGCTCGACGACGTTGTCGAACTTCAGGTGCCGTTCATAGAGCGCGTCCGGCGCTCCGGCGAAGCGCACCGAGCCGAAGCCGTACTGCTGCAGAAGCTTGTCCGTCGAGTGAACCTTGCCCGCCTTGTCGATAGCCTTCGGTGCTTTCCATCGCTCCGCCCTCGTTTCTGGTTGGTCGTTTCCAGCCCGTTCGTCGTCTAGCGCGGCCGCATGCGGCCTGCGCGATCCGTCTGCGCACGTATGGCTAAGACGTCTTCCCCGCTATGCGCGGCCGATGCGATAGCCTCTCCTCGTGACGCCTTGGCGACGTCGATTATCGACGAGCGCGACGCCGCAGCCTTCAGACGTTGTCCCCGCCGGTCGAGGTCGCGCCGCGCGCGACCGCCGCCCTGGCCGCCCCAGACCCAGTCCTTGATCTCGGGCATGTCGTCGCCGGTGCGGCGGATGTATTCCTTGTGGTCGATCAGCTTGTCGCGCAGCGCCTGCTTGGCGTAGGCGGCACGCTCGGCGAGGCCCGGCACGCGGTCGATCACGTCCATGACCAGATGGAAGCGGTCGATGTCATTGAGCACGCACATGTCGAAGGGCGTGGTCGTCGTCCCCTCCTCCTTGTAGCCGCGCACGTGGATGTTGTCGTGGCCGTGCCGCCGGTAGGTCAGGCGGTGGATGAGCCACGGATAGCCGTGGAAGGCGAAGATGATCGGCTTCTTGGTCGTGAACAGCGCGTCGAAGTCGCGGTCGTCAAGCCCGTGCGGATGCTCGCTCGGCGGCTGAAGCCGCATCAGGTCGACGATGTTGATGACGCGGACCTTCAGCTCCGGCGCGTACTGGCGCAAGATGTCGACGGCGGCGAGCGTCTCGAGCGTCGGCACGTCGCCGCAGCAGGCCATCACCACGTCCGGCTCGCCGCCGCGGTCGTTGCTCGCCCATTCCCAGATGCCGAGGCCCGAGGTGCAGTGCTTGATCGCCTGGTCCATGGTCAGCCATTGCGGCGCTGGCTGCTTCCCGGCGACGACGACGTTCACGTAGTTTCGGCTGCGCAGGCAGTGGTCGGTCACCGACAGGAGACAGTTGGCGTCCGGCGGCAGATAGACGCGCACGACCTCCGCCTTCTTGTTGATCACGTGATCGATGAACCCCGGGTCCTGGTGGGAAAAGCCGTTGTGGTCCTGCCGCCAGACGAGGCTGGACAACAGATAGTTGAGCGAGGCGATCGGCCTGCGCCACTCGATGTCGCGGCACACCTTCAGCCATTTGGCGTGCTGGTTGAACATGGAGTCGATGATGTGGATGAAGGCCTCGTAGCAGGAGAAGAAGCCGTGCCGGCCGGTCAGCAGATAGCCTTCGAGCCAGCCCTGGCACTGGTGCTCGCTCAGCATCTCCATGACGCGGCCGTCGGGCGCGAGATGGTCGTCGTAGGAGACGGTCTCGGCGACCCAGGCGCGGTTCGTCACCTCGAGCACGTCCTGCCAGCGATTGGAATTGCTCTCGTCCGGACTGAACAGGCGGAAATTGCGCGCTTCCAGGTTCAGCTTCATCACGTCGCGCAGAAAGGTCCCCATGACCCGCGTCGCTTCCGCAGTCGCGGCGCCCGGCGCGGCGACCTCGACCGCGTAGTCGCGGAAGTCCGGCAGCCTGAGCTCGCGGAGGAGCGCGCCGCCGTTGGTGTGCGGATTGGCGCTCATCCGGCGCGCGCCCGACGGCGCGAGCGCGGCGAGTTCGGCATTGAGGCGGCCGGTCGCGTCGAACAGCTCCTCGGGCCGATAGCTTTTCATCCAGGCTTCGAGGATGCGCACGTGCTCGGGATGGCCCTGCATCTCGCTCATCGGCACCTGATGAGAGCGCCAGTAGCCTTCCTCCCGCTTGCCGTCGATCTCCTTCGGGCAGGTCCAGCCCTTCGGCGTGCGCATGACGATCATCGGCCAGACGGGCCGCTTGGAGAAGCCGTTGGCCCGCGCGTCGTGCTGGATGCGCCGGATGTCGTTGATCACCGTCTCGAGCGTCGCCGCCATCAGCTCGTGCATCGTCTTCGGGTCGTCGCCCTCGACGAAATGCGGCGCGTAGCCGTAGCCCCGCATGAGGGCTTCGAGCTCCTCGTGCGGGATGCGCGCGAGCACGGTGGGGTTGGCGATCTTGTAGCCGTTGAGATGCAGGATCGGCAGCACGGCGCCGTCGCGCACGGGATTGAGGAACTTGTTCGAGTGCCAGCTCGTCGCGAGCGGCCCCGTCTCCGCCTCGCCGTCGCCGATCACGCAGGCGACGATGAGGTCGGGGTTGTCGAAGGCCGCGCCATAGGCGTGCGACATCGCATAGCCGAGTTCGCCGCCCTCGTGGATCGAGCCCGGCGTCTCCGGCGCGACGTGGCTCGGAATGCCGCCGGGGAACGAGAACTGGGTGAAGAGCCGCTTCATCCCCTCCTCGTCCTGCGAGACGTTGGGATAGACCTCGCTGTAGGTCCCCTCGAGATAGGCGTTGGCGACCAGCCCCGGCCCGCCGTGGCCGGGGCCGGTGATGTAGATCATGTCGAGGTCGAGCTTTTTGATCAGCCGGTTGAGATGGACGTAGATGAAGTTCAGGCCCGGCGTCGTGCCCCAATGGCCGAGCAGGCGCGGCTTGATGTGGTCCTCCGACAGCGGGACCTTCAGCAGCGGATTGTCGAACAGATAGATCTGCCCGACGGACAGATAGTTCGCCGCGCGCCAATAGGCGTCGATCAGCGCGTTCTCCTTCTCCGACAACACGTTCGCCATCGCTTCCTCCCGTTCTCCATCGATACGCCAGTCATTCCGGCGCCGGACGCGATCGCGATCGCCTCCGTCAGCCTGGCTCGTCCTCGTGACCCAGTTCGCGTTCGAGCCTTTCGACCTGACCTTCCGGGTCGGACTCGTGTTCGATCTCCCACCGGGCCCTCAACCAGTGGTCGCGGGCGCGTCCGTCCGGCCTGCCCTCCTCCTCCCAGATCTCGTAGGCGCGCTGCCGGATGCGATGCTCGTCCGGAGCCGCCCGGCCGGTCTCCCCTTCATGATGCACATAATCGCTGTGCGGCTCCTGCCCCATGGAAGCCTCCTTCGCCATATCAATTCAGTCGACGCAAGCAAAGTGTGCCAGTTCGATGACATTCGAGAGACGGCCGTTCCCCCATTGCGCTTCAGCCAAAACTCCGCTCAAACTGTGGCGGAGTTCGGCGCGAAGACCGGGCGCGATCCGACGGGGAGGAATGACATGGCGGACGACGTCGAGCAGCGGACGCTGACGAAAGTCGCCTGGCGGTTCATCCCGTTCCTGATCCTCTGCTATTTCGTCGCCTATCTCGACCGGGTGAACGTCGGCTTCGCCAAGCTCACGATGGACGCCGACCTGAGCCTCTCGGAGACCGCGTTCGGTTTCGGCGCGGGCGTGTTCTTCCTCGCCTATTTCCTGTTCGAGATGCCCTCGAACATCATCCTGGACAAGGTCGGCGCGCGGCGCTGGATCGCGCGCATCATGCTGTCCTGGGGCGTCATCTCGGGCGCGATGGCTTTCATCCCGGAAATCGCCTCCGCCACCGGAATCAGCGCGGAACACACGTTCTACCTCCTGCGGATCCTGCTCGGCTTCGCCGAGGCGGGCTTCTTCCCCGGCATCATCTTTTTCCTGACCTTGTGGTTCCCCGCCGCCTACCGGGCGCGCATCGTCGGCTATTTCATGGCGGCGATCCCGCTGTCGTCGGCGCTCGGCTCGCCGGTCTCCGCGGCCCTGCTCGGCCTCGACGGGCGTCGGGCCTGCGCGGCTGGCAGTGGCTGTTCATCGTCGAGGCGCTGCCCTCGATCGTCCTCGGCTTCGTCATCTTTTTCTACCTGACCGACCGCCCGGCCGACGCGACCTGGCTCGACGCGGAGGGCCGCCGGTGGCTGCAGCGGCGCCTGGCGCTCGAGGACCAGCGGCGCGAGCACGTCTCGCCGGCGAGCGCGCTGGCGAGCCTCGCCGACACCCGCGTGCTGGCGCTCTCGCTCGTCTATTTCGGCGTGGTCGCCTGCGTCTACGGCGTCGGCTTCTGGCTGCCGACCATCGTCAAGGGCTTTGGCCTGTCGATCGCGATGACCGGCTGGGTCAACGCGATCCCCTATGTCGTCGGCTTTGTCGGCATGGTCTGGTGGGGCTTGCGCTCCGACCGGGAGGGCGAGCGGACGATGCATCTGCGCGATCGCGCTGGCGCTGGCGGCGATCGGCGTCGGCGGCTCGGCCTTTCTGGCCGATCCGGTCCTCAAGATGCTCGCGCTGACGGTCGGCGCTTTCGGCGTCTTCGCCTCGCTGCCGATCTTCTGGACCCTGCCGACGGCGTTTCTCGCCGGCGCCGCGGTCGCGCCGGGCATTGCGGCGATCAACTCGATCGGCAACCTGTCCGGCTATTTCGGCCCCTTCGCCATGGGCTGGATCAAGGACGCGACCGGCAGTTTCGCCTGGGGCCTCCTCACGATCGCCGGCTGCGCGTCGTCGCCCTGGCGATCACGCTGGCGCTCGGCCACGACCCGCAACTGGAGCGCGCGCCCGAGGCGGCGGAATGACGAGGAGGAGGACCATCCATGCTGACGCGACGCGCTTTCGCCGCCTGCGCCCTCTGCGCCGCCGGCGGTTTTCTGGCGGCCGGGGTCGAGGGGAGACGCGGCGCCGCCGGATTGAAACGGACGCTGATGAAACAGACCGACGGGCCGATGGACGGCTATGTCACGGTCGAGATGCGGTCGACATCGAGCCGGGCGCGACGATCGCGCGCCATGCCCATCCGGGCATCGAATCCGGCTATGTGGTCGAGGGCGGAACCGAACTCGCGGTGGACGGCGAGGCAGCGCGCGCTCACGCCGGGCGACGGCTTTCAGGTGCCGACCCGCGTCGCCCACGGCGGCAAGAACGGAGCCGCCAAGACCGTCGTCGTTTCGACCTATGTGGTCGAGAAGGGCAAGCCGCTGGCCTCGCCGGCGTGAAGCCGGCGGCCGATCCGGCAAGACACGCGGCGCCAAGAAATCAGAGCGCCGGCGCCAAACAGACGGGGCGCCAACCCCAAATCGATGCCAACTCGTTACAAGACCTGACCGTTGTCATTTTCAGCGTTTTCAATGGGTTAGACAAGGGGCAGTTTCATCCCCGCGGAAGCGGATACGACATTCACACATCTTAAATCGCGGGGCGCAACCCTTCCCCAGCTGTGCTACGCTTGCGCGGAGAGGGGTGGGTTAGGGGCTACGCCGAACGGCCAGGCCTGCGTTGCCCTCCATCGGTCGCCGTTCGGCCCCGCCCCTCATCCGGCGCCGTAGGCCGTCGAAAAGACGGGCGTCTTTCGACGGCCTACGGCACCTTCTCCCCGCAAGCGGGGCGAAGGGGACCTTCGGCCGCGTCTATTCGCCGGGTTGTCGCATCGGCGCTTCCGGCAGGCGCACCCGGTAGCCGACCGGCAGCAGCCTGAGGCCGGTGCGCGCCTCGATCTCGCCCCACAGCCCGCGCGGCAGAAAGAGCGCGAACAGGATCGCGACCACGCCCAACCCCGCCATGTACCACACGCCGTTCTCGCCGAACTCGTTCTGCACCAGGAAGAACAGCAGCGCCCCCAGGATCGGCCCCTCGAACGTGCCGAGGCCGCCGACCAGCGCCATCAGGATCATGTAGGCGGTCCACTGCACGCCGAAATTGGTCTTCGGCTGGAACGTGATCGAGGTCGCGAGCCAAAGGACGCCTGCGAGCGCGCAGCCGAACGCCGCCAGGATGAACACGGTCCGCTTGGCGGCGAGAACTTTGACGCCGATCGAGGCCGCCGCCTCCTCGTCGTCGCGGATCGCCTGAACCGAGGCGCCGAACGGACTGCGCAACAGGACGAAGATCACGCCGAGCAGCGCCAGCATCGAGCCGAGAGACAGCCAGTAGTTGGCCGGCGAGACGCTCGTGATCGGTGTAGGCGTTGAGCGAGATCATCGAGGTGCCGGTCTCGCCCTGAATCAGCGGGTCGAGGTTGACCATGAGATGCAGCGCCTCGGCGAGCACCCACATGCCGATCGAGAATTCGCCGCCCTTGAGGCGCAGCATGAAGAAGGAAACGGGGATCGCGAGCAGCGCCGCGCCGACCGCGCCCGCAAGCAGCGACGGATAGGGGGGAAAGCCCGCCGCCGCGAGCCGTATGGCGAAATAGGCGCCGATCCCGAAGAACGCCTGCTGCCCGACGGAGACGAGCCCGGCGTAGCCTGCGAGCGCGTTCCACATCGCAGCGAGAATGACGTAGACGAACAGGGTCGTCAGCTTGTCGACGACGTTGGCGCCGGCGACCAGCGGCGTCACCGCCAGCGCCAGGACGATAACGGCGACAGCGATGCCGAAGGCCGCCGATTCGCGGGTCCAGCGCTCGACGGAGAATTTTTGCCCCTCGTTCATCCGCTAAGCCCCAGCGCCGAACGCAGGCCGCCGCGCGCCCGCGCCCAGTCGCGAAACAAGCGAAGGGCGAGCACGGCGAGAAACGTCAGATGGCCGGCAAGCAGGAACCACTTCGGGTCGAAGGCGGCGCCGATCGACTGCGCGAGGCCGAGCACGATTCCGCCGATCAGCGTGCCCCACAGCGATCCGATGCCGCCGATCACCACGGCCTCGAAGGCGAAGATGAGCTGCATCGGCCCCGAATAGGGATCGAAGGTCGCCCGCATGGCGAGCATCGTGCCGGCGAGCGCCACCGTCGCGACCGCGATCGCGGCGGCGACCGCATAGACGGCGCGCGCGTTGATTCCGACGAGCTCGGCGGTGTCGGGGTCCTCCGCCGTGGCGCGGATCGCGCGGCCGAGCGACGTGTGCTTCAAAAAGAGCGACAGCCCGCCGAGCACCGCCGCCGCGAGGGCGAAGATCAGCGCCGCGAGATAGCTGACGCTGAACTGGCTCGTGACTTCGTAGCTGTCGAACACGAGGTCGCCGATCATGTCGCCGAGCGAACGCGTATCGGCGCCGTAGGCCTCGAACAGAAGGTTTTCCAGCGCGATCGACAGCCCGAAGGTCGCGAGCAGCGGCACGAGCATGCCGGAGCGCAGGCTCCGCTCGAGAATGCCTCGCTGCAGAGCCCAGCCCATCGCGGCCATGATCGGCAGCACGGCGACAAGCGACAGGAAGGGCGAAAGGCCGAAAGCGTCGGATATCGAGAAGACGAGGAAGGCGGCGAGGATGGCGAGATCGCCGTGGGCGAGATTGATGATCCGCATGACGCCGAACATCAGCGACAGGCCGCAGGCGAGCAGCGCATAATAGCCGCCGAGCAGCACGCCCTGCGCGAGAAGATTGACATAGCTCATGCGCGCCCCCGGGTCGCCGCCCGGCGCAGACCAAAGTAGGCGTCGACGATCTGATCGCGCGACATCGCTTGCGCCGGGCCGTCGAGAACGATCCGCCCCTCGAGCATGCAGATCACGCGCGTCGCGACGCTGAGCGCCCGCGTGAGCTCCTGCTCGACCAGAATGAGCGTCGCTCCGCCCTGAAGCAGAGACCGCATCGACCGGTAAAGCTGTTCGATGACCACGGGCGCCAGTCCGAGCGACACCTCGTCGAGCAGAAGGAGGCGCGGATTGGTGATCAGCGCCCGGCCGATGGCGGCGGCTTGCCGCTCCCCGCCCGAAAGGTTGCCGGCATGCGCGTCCCTGCGGGCGCTGAGCATCGGGAAGAGCTCCATCACCCTGTCCAAGGTCCAGTAGCCGCGCCGGCCGACCCGCATCGCGACCTTGAGGTTCTCCTCGACCGACATGCCGCCGAACAGCCGCCGCCCCTCGGGCACGAGCGCGATTCCCAGCGCGACCCGCTTGTAGGCGCGCATCGATGTGACGTCGGCGCCGTCGAATGCGATTGCCCCGGCCGAGGAAAGATGCGCGCCGGCGATGGCGCTGAGCAAGGTCGACTTGCCGGCGCCGTTGGCGCCGACGAGCGCGACAATCTCGCCTTCGTCGACGGCGAACGACACCTCGCGCACCGCCTGCAGGAGGCCGTGGCGCACGTCGAGCCGGTCGACGGCGAGCAGACTCACGTCGCGCCGCTCCCGAGGTAGGCGTCGACCACGGCCGCGTCCGTCATCACATTCCGAGGGTCGCCGTCGGCGATCACGCGGCCGGACACCATGCAGACGAGCCGCTCGACCACCTGCAGAAGGACATGGACGATGTGCTCGATCCAGACGATCGCCATGCCGCGCCGGCGCAGTTCGCGGATCGTCTCGACAAGCCGCACCGTCTCCTCGTCGGTGAGGCCGCCGCCGATCTCGTCGAGCAGCACGACGACGGGATCGGTCGCCAGCACGCGGGCGAGCTCGAGCCGCTTGCGGTCGAGCAGGCCCAGCGTCTCGGCGCGGCGGTTGACCGCGCCGAGCATGTCGCAAAGCTTGAGCGCATCCATTGAGCTCCGGTAGGCTTTCGCGCCTCGGTGGCCGCCGCCCGCCGTCGCCGCGACATAGACGTTCTCGAACACGGTCATGCCGCCGAAAGGTTTTGGCACCTGATGGGTCTTGGCGACGCCAAGCCGGGTTCGCGCCGAAACGTCGGCCGTGGTCACGTCGGCGCCGCGGAAGCGGACGGTTCCTCCCGACGCCGGCAGGCCGCCGGCGAGCACGCTGAGCAGCGTGGTCTTGCCGGCGCCGTTGGGGCCGACGATGCCGACCGCCTCGTCCGCCCCGACCGAGAAGCTGACGTCGTCGAGAACCGTTAGCGCGCCGAACCGCTTATAAAGTCCGGCGCCGCTGAGGATCGCTCCTGTCTGCGGCGAAGCCATTGGCTCCGGCTCAGCCGTTGTAGGGCTTCAATTCAGCCTGGATGGGAACGTTCTTGTCGTTGGCGTTCTCGGTGATGACCATGTCGAGCTTATATTTGCTGCCCGGCTTCGCCTTGACCCACTGGGTTCCGATGATGTCGGTGTTGAAGCAGTTCGGCACGGGGCCCTTGGTGAAGTCGATCACGCCGACGGTCGTCGGCGCATGAAGCGTGCTAATCGCCTTGGCGACGCCCGCCTTGTCCAAGGGATCGCCGCTCGCCTGCAGCGCGGCGACGCCTGCGTCGAACAGCGACATGGTCGCACCGAGCTGCTGCGTCCATTGCTTGCCGGACGCTTTCTCGTAACCCTCGGCGATCTCCTTCGAAGCGAGGCCCGTCAGCGGCGACTTATAGGGGAAGTCCTTGTGCCAGTAGCAGGCGGTCGCCAGGTTTGGCCCGAGCGACCCGAGCGCCTCGACCTGGGACGGGAAGAGCCCGGTCTTGGCGATCTGCGCGATCTTGACCATCCTGGTGTAGCCCTGCTGCGCGGCCTGCCGCCAGAAGGTGGCGAAGTCGGGCGGGATCGGGAAGGTGTTGAAGATCTCGCAGTTCTCGGCCTTGAACTTTGCGATCTGCGACGAGAAGTCGGTCGTGCCGTCCTCGTAGCCGCCGGGATCGACAATGGCGAAGCCGGCCTTCGCCAGGGCCGGGGCGAGATGATTGCGGATCCCGTTGCCGTCGGCGTCGTTGGGGTAGAGGACGGCGACCTTCTTGTTGGTCTTCACCGGCCCGTCCCACTGCGAGACATAGCAGTTGAAGAAGTCGTGGGCGCCGAAGCTGAAGAGATAGCTCCACCTGAACGGCGACGGCTGGCCCGGCTTCGCGCCGCGGCCGAAATAGAACGCCTCCCACGGCATGACGGTCGACAGGCTCGGCACGCCCGCCGCCTCGCAGGCGTCGGCGACCGGGTTGACCACCTCCGGCGTCGAGGTCGACAGCATCAGGTTGACCTTGTCGCTCTCGATCAGCTCCTTGGCGAGCTGGCCGGCGCGGACCGGGTCCGACTGCGTGTCCTTGTTGATGATCTGCACTGCGTATCTCTTGCCGCCGATCGTCACGCCCGGCGCCAGCGCCTTGCGGACCAAGGTCAGGATATAGGGATCGGTCTCGCCGAAGCCGGCGAGCGGACCGGTCAGCGGGCTGACGAAGCCGACCTTGATCGTGGCGTCCGCGGCGAAGGTCGGCGCCGACAGCGAAAGCGGCCCGGCAAAAGCGAGCGCGCCGGCCCCGTATCCCGTCGACCTGACGAACCTGCGGCGGGTAATCCCGGCTTGATCTATGCCGGCCTCGGATTTGCTCTTCTCCACGTGTCCCTCCCGTTGTCGGCGGAGAAGCGGGTCGCCCGATGCGCCGGTCTCTTCCGGCGCTCGGGCGCGCTCCGATGCCGCTCTCCCATCCGTTGTCCGTCGCGCTTCGGGGCGCGTTCTCCCACGGGGAAACCTTGCGGCGCACAACCCTTAGGAGTGTTGTCGATTGTGGGCCAGCCGCCGCCTCGCCGTCAATCGCCATCGCCTGTCGAACAAGGCGCATTCCTTCCCCAGCTT
>CAVYIZ010000081.1:0-25869 GCA_963768555.1 uncultured Alphaproteobacteria bacterium | reverse complement strand
TCATATGGCGCGAGAATTGTCAAGCGGTTTGTATCGAACGGGGTGCGATTTCAAAGTGATGCGGAGTAAGGTTCGGATTTGGAAACGGATGGGAATTTAACAGATGACGGCCGCTACACTCAGCGACGAGGCGATTTTGGCCAGTCTCAAGGCGCACCCTGGTCTTCGCGATCGATTCGCGTCGATAATTGGGGCGATAGAGAACAGCGAGGGAAACTTCAAGGAGGCCGATGCGGTCGAGGAGCGGATCGTGGAGGAGATGCGGCTGTTGGGGCGGGAGGCGATGCAGGGATGGGCCGAGAACCAGGTCGAAGCGACGGAACGAGAAATTCGTCGACAAGCTCAGATGCATCGCCAAGGTAAAAAAACTCCGCTGGCATACGAAATTCGGCGAGGTCGCGGTCTTAGAGCCGCAATACCGGTTCGAGAAGAAGCGCGTTCGCCCGTTCATGCGCAGCGCGAAAGTCGTTTCTCGGGGTTGTTCAGGCCCACTACAGCGCGCGATCGTCGACTTCGCCGCGGATCAGCCTTTCGCTCTGGCGCGCGCCAAGTTGCGCGAGCACTACGGCTTCGAGATCGGAGAGAGCACGATCCAGAGGGTTACACTCGGCCATGCCGGAAACATGTTCGAAGCCGGCAAGATCTCGCTAGATTTTCCCGAAGCGCCAGGGCGTCACAAGGACATTGTTGCTGAAACCGATGGCGGCATGATCCCCATCGTGGAGCCGGACGCCCGCCAGAAGGACAAGCGCAAAGGCAAGACGCTGTCGTGGAGAGAAGCCAAGATTTCTCTCGCGCACGCCAAGGGGAGCCGGACGCCAATCTATGCCGGCGCGATCGAGGGCGGTGTCGAAACCGCCGGACGGCAACTTCTCGGATGCGCGGTTCGAGCCGGCTTCGGCGCCGATTCCCGCGTTCACGCGGTCGGGGACGGAGCGGCCTGGATCGTGGGTCAGGTGGAAGCGCAATTCGGCCCACAAGGCGGCTATTTGATTGATTTTTATCATGTTTGCGAATATTTGAGCGCCGCCGTCAAGGCGATTGCGCCAGACGCCGCCGCGAAAGAGGCCTGGATGGAGGCGCAAAAGGAGGCTCTCAAGACAGGGCATTTGGAGAAGACGCTGCAGGCGCTCGCTCGTCACTTGGAGCCCCCGCAGTTGGCCGACGATCAAGCTCCCGTCCGAACTTGCCATCGCTATTTGAGCGGTCGGAAAAACCAACTCGACTATCGTGACGCCTTGGCCAGGGATCTGCCGATCGGCTCCGGAGAGATCGAAAGCGCGCATCGCTATATCGCACAGAAGCGCCTGAAGCTGCCAGGAGCTTGGTGGCGCGTCGAGCGCGCCGACGCCATGCTCGCCCTGCGCGTCACCCGTATCAACGGCGACTGGGACGCCTATTGGAGCAAGCGCGGCCAAAACAGCTCGCCCGCAAATCAAAACCGCCCCTCCCTATCACAAAAATCCGCAGCATGATTGCATCACTTTGGACCGCACCCGTATCGAACGCGCGCGGAGTCGCTCCGCGTTTGGCGGTTGAAATGTTTGGACGTGGCGCAGCTGCGGCGGAGCAAGCCGCTCGCGAAGCGCGCCCTTCAAAGCGCCGTAGCGAGCGAGCGGCTTGCGGTCCGCCGGTTTGCCTCGTCGGTGGGATGGGGCCTCGCTTTGGCTGGGGGACGAGCCCCCTTACAACCTTATATCCGGTCGGCGCTTTGGCCGGTCCATAATCCTGCGTGCGCAGGTCGCGAGGCCCGGGATGGACCGGACCAATCTCTCCCTCGGGGCTTTTGGCCCCAGGGCTAGGGGCGGTCACAGGTCCCATCCCGGACGAGGCGAACGGCCTTGAAAGGGCCGCTCGCTTTTCGGTCGGCTCAGGCGCGCTTCAAGACCGCCCCCTCGGGAACGAGGCCGGTCTCGAGGTAGCGCCACAGCGCAACGGAGAGTTTCCGCGCCATGGCGACGATCGCGATGCGCCGCACGCGCCCCTTCTGGTCGCCGACGCGCTGGCGGAACCACTTGGAGAGCGCGCTGTCGGGCTGGTGACGCAGCCAGAGCCAGGACAGTTCGATCATCGCTTTGCGCGCCCGCTTGTTGCCGGCTTTGGCGATCCCCTGATCGCGCGCCATGTCGCCGCTTTGAAAAGGAGACGGGGCCAGGCCGATATATTGCGCGACGCCGCGCCGGTTCTGAAACGTCCGATAATAGACCTCGCCGGCGAGCACGGTGCTGAAATGGACGCCGATGCTCTTGAGCTTGTAGAGCTGGGCGGCCTTGGTCTGCACATGGCTCGGCGTCGACGAGGCCGCCCTGGCCTTAGTCGCCTTCTTGGGCGGGACGATCGCCGCCTTCATCTCCGCTTCGACCTCGGCGATGTCGTCGATGATCCCGGCCAAGCGACGGCATTCGCGGCTGAGCTCGGCCTTCAGCCTCGGCAGGATCGGCAACGCCGCCATGCGCTCCAGCCGATCCGGCGCCATCGGGTCGAAATCGCGGACGCCCTGGGCGAACAGCAAGGCCTTCACCCGGTTGCTGTGCGACGTCTGTTCCTTGACCAGCCGTTCGTACTCGCGGTGTGGGCGCTTTCCGTCTTCTTCCGCTTCGCTCGGGACCTCGACCACCCTGCAGGCGTCGAGCTCGCCCCTCAAGAGGCGCGCCAGGGTCCGCACCAGCTTCTCGACGTCCACGCCGTCCGACTTGGCGCGGCGCGCCCGCCGGTCAACCGCGACGCTCGCCGGCTCGATCTCGTAGACATCGTATCCCGCCAGCCTTCAGGGCGCGATACAGCCAATGGCCGTCCCGTCCAGCCTCGAAGCAAATGTGAACCTTGACCGGAAGACCGCTGCGCTTTTCCTCGCCGGCGCTGATCCGACCGCAACAGTTCGAGCAACCCATAAAGGTCGCCGCCCTGCACTGCGTGCCGGCGAACCGTCCACTTCTGCGGCGTGCCGACCCCGACCAGCCACTTCGATCGGCTCAGTTCCAATGCGACGAAAACTGAGGCAAACTCAGTCTCGGCGACGGGCGCAATCTGCTGAATAAGCATGATCAATTCCTATGTTCGGGTTTGGACGCTTCGACTATAGGCGTCGAAGCGCCCGCCGCCTCATAGGATCTCTCCCGCAAAGCGGAGAGGGGGCGCGTTCCCTTCTCCCGCCCGCGGGAGAAGGTGGCGCGAAGCGCCGGATGAGGGTGTCCGGCCAGCGGTGGGGAGGACGCCATGGATGACGCTTCGGCGCGCGCGCTCCTGCGGCGCCTGTTCGATGCGGCGGTCGCCGAGGCGGATCCCGCCAGAATCGTGCCCGCGCCATCTTCCCGCGCCGCCCAGGGGACGGACCATCGTGGTCGGCGCCGGCAAGGCCTCGGCGGCGATGGCGCGCGCGTTCGAAGACCACTGGCCCGGCGATCTCCCGGGGCTCGTGGTGACGCGCTATGGACACGGCGTCCCTTGCAAGCGCGTGGAAATCGTCGAGGCCGCGCACCCGGTCCCGGATGCGAAGGGCGAGGGGGCCGCGCGGAGAATTCTCGGGATGGTCAAGGGCCTCACCGAAGACGATCTCGTGGTGGCGCTCATTTCGGGCGGAGGATCGGCCCTGTTGAGCCTGCCCGCCGAGGGCCTGAGCCTCGCCGACAAGCAGGCGGTCAATCGCGCGCTGCTCGCTTCCGGCGCCTCGATCGTGGAGATGAATTGCGTGCGCAAGCACCTCAGCGCCATCAAGGGCGGGCGGCTGCGCCGCGGCCGCCTGGCCGGCGCGCGTCGTCACGCTGCTGATCTCGGACGTGCCGGGCGACGACCCCGCCATCGTCGCCTCCGGGCCGACCGTCTCCGACCCGACGACCTTCGCCGACGCGCGCGCCATTCTCTCGAAATACGGGATATCGCCCCCTCCTTCCGTGGCGGTCCACCTTGTGGCTCAGCGGGACGAGACCCCCAAGCCCGGCGACCCGCGGCTCGCGCGCGCGGAGACTCATCTCATTGCGAGGCCGCAGGCGTCGTTGACGGCGGCGGCGGCGGTCGCCGAGGCCGCAGGGGTCGCGCCCCTCATCCTCGGCGATTTCATCGAGGGCGAGTTGCGCGAGGTCGCAAAAGTGTTCGCGGGGATCGCCCAGCAGGTCCGCCGCTATGGCCAGCCGTGTCGCGCGCCCTGCGTGCTTCTCAGCGGCGGCGAGACGACCGTGACTTTGCGCGGCGCCGGGCGCGGGGGGCGCAACGTCGAGTTTTTGCTCGCCTTGGCGATCGCGCTCCGCGGTCAGCCAGAAACCTGGGCCATCGCCGGGGACACCGATGGCGTCGACGGGGCCGAGGAGATCGCCGGCGCGATCGTCGCCCCCGACACCATTTCTCGCGCGGCGCGCGTGGGTCTCCGCGCCGCGGATCGGCTGGCGGACAACGACGCCCACGCCTTTTTCGAGGCGCTCGGCGACCAGGTCGTCACTGGCCCGACGCTGACCAACGTCAACGACTTCCGCGCCGTGCTGGTCGGGGCAGTCTTGAGGGCCGCCGGTTTCAACGCGTCGGAGCGCTTCGCGATTAGGGCCGATCGCCTTAAGTTCCCGCTCGCCCCGCTTGCGGGAGAGGTCCCTGAGTGCGGCGACCTGAGCGAATTAGCTGTGAGCTTTGGACGTGTTCCGCGCCACGGCGGCGCGAAAGGAGGCTTTTCAACGCCTTCTCGTCGATCCTGTCGCCCTCGTGGAAGTCGATGGCTCGCCTGGTGTTCCCGTCCAGGCTGGCATTGAAGAGGCCCGACGGGTCCTTCAGGGCGGCCCCCTTGGCGAACGTCATCTTCACGACGCTCTTGTACAGTCTCACCCGTGCAGAACGATGCCGTCGTGCGACCACACCGGAACCCCCCGCCACTTCCACTCTTCGACGATGTCGGGATTCACGTTTTGACGATCGTCCGGATCCGTCCGAGCATCGCACCCCGCCAGTCGCCCAGTTCCTTGATTCTCGCGTCTATCAGCCGGGAAGGAGCCTTGCTTGTCGGCAATCCGCTTTTCTTCATGACGGTTCCTCCTCCTTGCTCCGAGGCTTTGATAAATGGGGCTCTCGGCGCCGTGCCAATTCTTGATCTGGAGCTGCGGTTTTGCGACACCTTATCTCGGCGGCCGCATCCTCTTAGTGTCTGGCCCGAAAGTTGTTGAGTTCCGTTTTTTGTGATTCTAGAGAAGGCGGGAATGATTTGGGGCCGCCATGTGGACGAACGAGAACCGAGCGAAATACAAGCGGGATCATTTGCGATACCCGAGCGACCTGACGGATGAGGAGTGGGCGCATGTCGAACCGCTCATTCCTCCGGCGAGGCGGGGAGGCCGCAGGCGCGAAACAGACATGCGAGAGGCGCTCAACGCCATCATGTACGTGCTGAGCACGGGATGCCAATGGCGTTACCTTCCCGGAGGATTTGCCGCCGCGCAGCACCGTCTATCGATACTTCTGCGATTGGGGCATTGATGGCGTGTTGGATCGCATCCATGACATGCTCTACGAAAAGTGTCGTGAGCAGTCCGAACGCGAGGCCAGCCCAACCGCCGCCATCATCGACAGCCAGAGCGTGAGAAGCGCGGAAAAAGGGGGGGGCCTCGATCCATCTGCACGGGTTCGATGCGGGAAAGAAGATCAAGGGCAAGAAGCGTCATGTTCTCGTCGACACGCAAGGGCTGCTGATGCAGGCCATCGTTCATTCTGCCGCCATTCAGGACCGCGACGGCGGCGTTTTGCTGCTGTCGACGCTGTTGGGCCGGTTCCCCGATCTCGAAAAACTGTTCGCCGACAGCGCCTATCAAGGGCCGATCTTCGCCGATGCGCTCGCCAAAATGCTGTCTCGGGTCAAGATCGAGATCGTCAAACGATCCGATCAGGCGAAAGGCTCCCTCACGCTGCCCTAAGCGCTGGATCGTCGAGCGAACGATCGCCTGGCTCAACCGCTGCCGAAGACTGGCCAAGGACTGGGAGAACCTCAACCTCACAGCCCTCATGTTCCTCCGCTTCGCGTCCATCCGCCTCATGTTGCGAAAGCTCTGCAATCCCGCATGAACTTCCGAGTCCAACTTTAGGCTACCGCGGCCAGGCGTGACACGAAGCATGCCGCGAAAGCGCAAACTTGCGACACGGAGCTAGCTTTGAATTGTGCCGGCAGGCTTCAATCTCAAGACGGTCCTGTCGCCGCGCGCTATTGGGCCTTCTCCGTGCATTTCCATGCCGATCGATTTGTAGTCGTAGGCCGGATAAAACTCGGTGTGATAGACGCCCCAGGCGGTGTCTTCCAGGACGCGATTGACCTCGCGCAGCCTGCGACGCCGGCAGGCGGAGCGTGACGACTTGGCCGACGCCCATCGCCACGTACCAGCTCACGACCTCGATGCCGGGCGGCGGAAACGCCTTATAGAATCCTTGCTTGGCCAATTGCGCGTCCAGCTCGCCGAGCGGGCGGGACTGGTCGTGCTTCAGGAAGATGGTGAGAAGGATGGCGTTGTCGGCGGTCGGCGCCTGGCTGCCGACGGGCGGCGACGCAGTCGTCTGGGCGGACGCGCCGCCGGCGACGGCGATGAGGACGAGCGCAGCGACGCCGGATGTCGCCGTCCGGCGCATCATTGCTGCAAGGGACATGGTGGCCTCCTCTCGGAATGGGTTTTCGCCTTCACGGGCTCGCAATCGAGAGCACGCGATGTTTCCTTTGAAACCAAAGCGCGGAAATTTGGCGGCGGACGGGTTGTGATTTGACTGTCGTTAGCAGCTGTCCCGACTTCGCGGAACCGTGATCGCGAGGAACGACGCGACACGGCGATCAGAGTCCCAACTCAGTCCTCGTGGATCGTTTCGCTACGCTCGCGATGACGACGTCGGTTGCGTCATAGCGAGCCGTGCTGGCCGCTCCGCCCTTACTGCCTTTGTGGCCCTTTGTGACCTTGGGGGTGAGAAAGAAATCCCCACGAAGAGCACAAAGAGGACACGAAGAGGCAGGTTCACACGATCGTGCGCGGCGTCGACGTCTCCGCATAGAGTTCCTGCACCATGTCGGCGCGATAGGCGAGCGCGACGCGCTGGTTGATGGAGCCCTTGTCGGTGAGCTCGCCCGTGTCGAGCGAGGGCGGATCGTCCATCAGGATGATGCGGGCGAAGCGTCCGGAGCTGCCGCCCGCGGCCCGGTTGAAGGCGGCGAGCAGGCTCTTGAATTTCTCCCGCACGCCTGCGCTCGCCAGAATATCGGCGTCGCTCGCCCCGGCGCCGGGGCCGACGAGTTCGCGGCAGGTCGCGAGGTTCGGAACGACGAGCGCCGCCGCGTCGTCGCGATCGTGGCCGGCCACGACGACGTCGGTCACGTAAGGCGCGCAATGGGCGATGAATTTGAGCCGCAGCGGCCCGACGCTGACCCAGGTGCCGGTCGCGAGCTTGAAATCCTCCGCGACGCGGCCGTCGAAGACGAGACCGCGCTCGGGATCGCTTTCGTCGGCGAAGCGCAGCGCGTCGCCGATCTTGTAGTAACCCTCCTCGTCGAACGCGGCCGCCGTCAGCGCCGGCTGGCGCCAGTAGCCCGGCGTGATGCTCGGGCTCTTAGCCGCGCCTCGAGCTTGTCGCCGTTCGGCGCAGCTTCATTCGACGCCGGGATTGGTGCAGCCGTTCGACGCCGCCGAGCTTTCGGTCGCCGCTCGCTGGAACGCTCGATCGTCGCGGCCAGCCGCTCAATTCCTCGCGCACATGCGGCGGCAGCGCCGCGCCTGCGTAGACGAAGGCCTGCAGTTTTGCGAACAGGGTTTGGCGCAGCTGCTTGTCCGACTGGACGTAGGGCAGCAGCATCTCGAAGCCTTTGGGCACGTTGTAATAGACGGTCGGCGACACCTCGCGCAGGTTTCTGACCGTCTCCTCGATCGCGCCCGGCAGGGGTTTGCCCTCGTCGACATAGTACGAACCGCCGTTGGCGAGCACGAGGTTGAAGTTGTTGTTGCCGCCGAACGTGTGGCTCCAGGGCAGCCAGTCGATCAGCACCGGAGGCTCGGCGCCGTAGCTCGGGTTGAGGCCTTTCAGCATCGCCTGGTTCGACGTCATCATCTTGCTGGGTGTTGATGACGCCCTTGGGCGCGCCGGTCGATCCCGGAGGTGAAGAGGAGTTTGGCAATCGTGTCCGGCTCGACCTTCGCCTGCGCCGCGTCGACTTCCGGGCCGGCGGGTTTCGCCAGGAATTTTTCGAGCGTCGTCGAAGGGCGGGACGAGGGCGGGTTGACCCCGGCGACGATTTCGACGTCCTTCGGAACGGCGGCCTCGATCGCCGCGGCGAAAGGCGCGCCGTCGGCGACGAAGACGAGGCCCGGCGTAAGGATCGCGATAACGGCCTTCAGCTTGGCGAAATCTTTGGCGACCAGCGAATAGGGCGGCGAGACCGGCGCGTAGGGGATGCCAGCGATCATCGCGCCGAGCCCGATCAGCGCATGGTCGACGCTGTTGCCGGAGAGAATGGCGACCGGCCGCTCGATCGAGAGTTTTCGGTCGATAAGCGCCTGCGCGACGCGGCGGGCCGTATGTTGCGCGGCGCCGTACGTGACCATGCGCCAATGTCTTTCGCCCTGCCGCTCGGCAAGGAAGACACGGGTTGGAGCTTCCTTCGCCCAGTGGTCGAGCCAGTCGGTCATCGCGTCCGGATAGGGACGGAAGCGGATTGGGCGAGCGGACGATCATCGCGCCGTCGGCGCGTCGCTCGACGGTCACGTCCGGCGGGCCGAAGGTCAGTTTGATCCGTGACATTCCCTCCCTGTTTTCGCGCCGGTGCTGGGCGCGATCGGGATGCAGCTCAGTTCGCTTCGATCCCCGCGCTTACCGGCAGACCAAAGATTTTCCCGGCTTTGATCATTGTCTTGTCCAGGCTGTAGATGGCGGCCGCCTGATGGTTCCCGGCAATCGCGAGGTGAAGTGCATCGCCGGCCCTCAGGCTGGCCTCATAAGTGCGCAGGTAGCGTCTTGCCAGAGCGTAGTCGTCCGCGCCCGGCGACAGAACGACAAACGACTGTCGGACGACGTCTTCGAAGAACGCGTCCGCCTCGCGGGCCTCGTTGGCCATAATGGCGCGCATGCGGACGTCCCGCGCCAGAAGCGACGCGAACTCCACCTCCGTCCAGTGGCTGATGGCCAGCTCTCCAGTCGGCAATCCGGCCATGAACCGCGCGATGCGGGAGCTGGTCCTCTCTTCGCGGACCAGCGGCGCCAGGAAGCTGGTGTCGAAATAGCGCATCAATAGCGCTCGTCGTCACGCATCTCGCGCAGCAGCTTGGCGCTCGGCTTGCCCCAGCGCGGCATGCGGGCGCGGAAGACGGCAAGCTCTTCGAGGGGCAGCGGCTTCTTTGCCGGAACAGCCCGCCGAATATGCGCGACGGGCTTACCGTATCGCGTGATGACGATCTCCTCACCCGATTCCACTTTGTCCAGAAGTTCGCTCAAACGAGCCTTCGCCTGAGCCAGATTGACTGTGAGCATCACCGATCCAATCTGACCAGAAAACAGGTCATTGTCCTATCCGACTTTCACGGTCACGGCAAGGAAGGGCTCCCTGTACCAGTAACGATATCCGAGAGGCCTTGGTAGGCTGATCGGTTCGGGCCAGCCCTTGGGGAGCGGCCCAAGGCTCCCTGCGCTTTGAGCGCCTGGGAAGGACATGCGCCCCCTCGGGTTGGCTGCGACTTAAGGTCCGTTAGGAGGTCGCGCTTCGAGCGCCAGTACAGGGATCGACCGGAGTCGTGGCGGCCCGAAGCCGAAGGAGGCGGGTCATGACTGAGGATATCGAATGGTTTGTTGGTTTTGATTGGGCGAGCCAGACCCATGTCGTCTGCCTGTTGGATCGCAACGGGGAGACGGTCGGGGAGCGCAAGGTCGCTCATGGCGGCGCGGACTTGAGCGAGTTGTGCGACTGGCTCGTCGCGAGGAGCGGAGCGCCGCCCGCCCGCATCGGCGTTGCGATCGAGACGCCGCATGGGCCGGTCGTGGAGACGCTGCTCGAGCGGGGGTTCGCGGTGTTCGCGATCAACCCCAAGCAGCTCGATCGGTTTCGTGATCGCTTCACGGTCGCCGGCGCCAAGGACGACCGCCGCGACGGGCATGTGCTGGCCGACAGCCTGCGCACCGATCGACGCGCGTTCCGGCGGTTGGCCGTCGACGATCCCACGCTCGTCGAGTTGCGCGAATGGTCGCGCATCGCCGAAGAGCTGAGCCAGGAGCGCAGTCGTCTCGCCAATCGGATTCGCCAGCAGTTGTGGCGCTATTACCCGCAGATGCTGCAAGTGGCCGACGACCTGACGGCCGAGAACTTCCTGGCGCTGTGGGAATTCGCGCCCACCCCCGCCAAGGCCGCCCGGATCGATGAGGCCGGTCTCGCCAAAGTCCTGAAGGATCACCGCGTTCGCCGGATCGGCGCCGCCGAGACCCTGCGCATCCTGCGCCAGACGCCGCTCGAAGTCGCCGCCGGCGCGACCGAAGCGGCGGCAGCCCATATCAAGATCGCCGCCGAACGGGCGCGATTGGTCAACCGCCAGATCAAGGAGGCCGAGCAGAAGCTCGAGGCGCTCTGCGCGCGCCTCGAACAGAAAGACGATGGCGAACCGGAGAGCGAGCCGGGGCAGAGGTCCGGGCAGCGCGACGTGACGATCCTGCGCTCCTTGCCGGGGGTGGGAAGGACCAATCTCGCCACGCTGCTCGCCGAGGCCGCGGAGCCCCTGCGGCGCCGAGACTATCAGGTCTTGCGGGTCTTGTCCGGCGTCGCCCCGGTCACCCGCCGCAGCGGCAAAGCGCGCCTGGTGGTGCGCCGCTCGGCCTGCAACGAGCGTCTGCGCGAGGCCGTCTATCACTGGGCCCGCGTGGCCATGCAGACCGATCCGGAAAGCCGGAAGCGCTACGCCGCACTGCGCCGGCGCGGCAAGAGCCATGGACGCGCGCTGCGAACCCTCGGCGACCGATGGTTGGCCATAGCCTGCGCCATGCTTAGAAAGCAGACCCTCTACGACCCCAACCACGAGACCGCCTCGCTCGCCGCCGCCTGAACATCCCTGGGTTCGACCGCGACGGCCATCCCTTCGTCCCGACCTGCCGCCGGGCAGAGCGCCGCGCGCAGCGGAAGTCACCCCGAAGGGGGCGTAGCGAAGCGAAGCATCGCGCTCTTGCGCGGTTGACGGAGCGAGCACGGCGCTATCCTGATGTGCAGGAGAGGAGGCCCATGAATTCACACCCGAGCGGGCTTGCAGACCCGCTCATTGGCCTTGACAATCGCTAGGAGGTCCTTCCGGGGCGACGGCGGCGCGCCCGAAGCCCCTTCGCTCCGGCATCCGCGTCGTGCCGGCTTCAGCTCTTGCCGCAAGACCTTGGCCGCCCGCTTCTCCAGGAAGTCCCTCAGCCGCGGCTGGGCCTCCCGGGCTCATCTCGGCGATGGCGGCCATCAGCGACTCGGTCGAGCAGCCCGCTCGCCGGATCGCTGTCGAAAATGCGCGGCAGCGCGTGCAGCACGGCGAAGTTGGTCGTCGGCGTGTTGGAGGCGGCTTTGGCGGCGAGCTCCATCGCCTTCTCGAGCCCCTTGCCGTCCGTCGACCAGATATTGCGTGATTCCCGCATGCGTGGCGGCCTTCCTCGGCGTTGAGCGTCCGGCCGGTCAGCATCATGTCCTGCACGCGCGGGACGCCGATCAGGCGGGCGATGCGCACCGAGCCGCCGCCGCCGAGAAAGATGCCGCGCTGGCCCTCGGGCAGGCCGTAATAGGTCGAGCGCTCGGCGATGCGGATGTGGGTCGCGGCGGCCAATTCCAGGCCGCCGCCGACGACGGCGCCGTGCAGCGCGGCGATGACCGGGCGTGCGGCCGAACTGGATCGCCTCGAACGCCCGGTGCCACATGCGCGAATGCAGCACGCCTTCGAGCGGACCGCGGCTCTCCGGCGACTTCCGAGAGGTCGAGCCCGGCCGAGAAATGCGCGCCTTCGCCGGTCAGCACGACCGCGCGGATCTCTTTCGGCAGACTGGGTGAAGAACGTCTCGAGCCCGAGCACGGTGACGTCGTCGAGCGCGTTGCGCTTCTTCGAGCGGGTGAGGCGTAGATGGGCGATTGCGCCGTGGCGCGTGGCCTTCAGGGTCTTGGGGAGTTCGACGCCGAACAGCTCGTCGTCTCCCTGGCGTCATCGAACCTCCTAACCGGCCTTCGCCGCCACGAGCGGCCTGCCTTCTGGTTTCCAGTGTCGACGCCTTCGTGCTTCTGTGTGTTCAGTTAGCGGTGAAAATTCACCACTAAGGCGACGCCCAGAAATACGTGAATTCGGATTCGATGTTTAACTGGACTGTCGCGTTGATGGATTTATGTTCGCGAGGACATCGGTTATGTTTGGTAAATGATAGACGAATTACCCGTTCGTATCCGGTATGAAGCCGTTCGTTCCTCGCTGGATGAGCGAGGTCGACGTTTGGCCGCCGCGGCGGAGGCGAAGGCGGCGGGTTACGGCGGGATCGCGGCGACCGCGCGCGCGACGAAGGTCGCGCGAAGTACGATCGGACGCGGTCTGAAAGACCTGCGCGATCCCGCTTCGTTGACCGGGAAGATACGCCGCGCGGGCGGGGGCAGTCCTCGGTTGACGACCAAGGACCCGACTCTTTTGGAAGACCTTCAAGGATTGCTCGAGCCCGCGACGATGGGTGATCCGATGCGACCGCTGCGATGGGTCTCCAAGAGCCATGAGAAGTTGGCGACGGTGCTTCGCGGGATGGGTCACAAAGTGAGTTCCTCGAGCATTCCCAAACTTCTGGCGGAGCTGAAATATTGTCGCCATTTCAACCGCAAGACCAAGGAAGGGAGCAGCCATGCCGATCGCGACGCCCAGTTCGAATACATCAACGCCAAGGTGAAAGCGTTCCAGGCCGCCGATCAACCCGTGATTTCCGTCGACACGAAGAAGAAAGAGTTGATCGGCGAATTCAAGAATGGCGGCAGCGACTATGGGCCCCAGGGCAAGCCGATCGAGGTCAACACTCACGACTTCGAGGATGCGGAACTGGGCAAGGTCATCCCCTTTGGAGTTTACGACATCGGCGCCAACGAGGGCTATGTCAGTTTGGGGATCAACCATGACACCGGACAGTTCGCCGTCAACGGCGTTCGCCTCTGGTTGGATCGGATGGGCCGCGGACGTTATACCGCGATGACCCGATTGATGATTGCGGCCGATGGAGGGGGTTCGAATGGTTCGCGGCTTCGGCTCTGGAAGGTGGCCCTTCAACAACTCGCCGACGAAACAGGCCTGACCTTACACGTCTGCCATTATCCGCCCGGCACTTCCAAGTGGAACAAGATCGAGCACCGGATGTTCTGCCACATCACCCAGAACTGGCGTGGAACGCCGCTCACAAGCGTTATCGTCGCGATCGAACTGATCGCGAACACCACAACCAAGACCGGCCTGACGATCCGCTGCGAACTCGATGCCCACGCCTATCCAAAAGGCATCAAAGTCTCCGACGAGGAAATGGCGACCCTCAACATAACCCGTGATCCCTTTCATCCCGAATGGAACTACGCTATCGCGCCGAGAAATTCGACCTGATGCGATAGTTTTTGGGCGTCGCCTAAGGTCACCAAGGAACACGAAGGCGGATCACGCGCCGTCGAGCCAGGTCAGCAGCGTCTCCAGCCAGGGCGACTCGACATGCAGCCGGAAGCCCGTATCGGTCCGCGCGATGAGGCAGCGCAATCCGCGAACAGGACGGCGGCGGAGGGCGAGCCCGCGGCGAGATCGGCGGAGGTTCCCTGAGCCAGCGCGGACGGCGCGTCGGGACCTTCGACGTCGATCGCCGCCCAGCCGTCGTCGACCGAAGTCGCGCACCATCCGTCGCGCCAGCCGTCGGCCGCCCCGAGCGGCGCCGGCGTGACGAGCAGCGCGCGGTCGCGCGCGATACGCAGCGCATGCGCCCCTTGCGGCGCCGTCGCATAAAGGCCGAGGAGCGGCGCGCCGGGCGCAAGCGCCGCGATCGCCGCCCCGAGGTCGCCCGAGATCGAGCTTTGCCCCGCGTCCGGTCAGCGCCCGCGCCGTCAGGCGCGGCCGGTCGACCAGCGTTCCTTCCCCTCGCCGCGCGGGCGCCCAGGCCGTCTCACGCATGGAGCCGCTTCCCTTCCGGATCGAGCGCGACGGCGGGGGCGACCGAGGCCCTCCGCTCCGCGCCGAGATGGTAAATTCCAACCGTCTCGGCCAGGCGCGAAAAGCCCTCTTCCACCAGGCCGAGGGCGACCGGGCGGCCGAGCGCAGGGCTGATATAGCTCGAGGTGACGTAGCCGAAGACCGGCGCTCCTTGCCGGCGCCGGCGACCACATCGCGCCGGTCGGCAGCGGCGCTTCGCCGCTCCCGACGCTGAGGCCAACCAGCTGCTTGCGGGCCTTGTCCTGCGCGACCGGCGTGAACAGGGACCGCCTCCCGATGTACTCGTCCTTGCGCTGCTCGCGGGGCCCGGCGATCCCGAGATCGTGGGGCATCGTCGTTCCGTCGGTGTCCTTGCCGACGACGATGAAGCCCTTTTCGGCCCGCAGGATCATCAGCCCTTCGAGACCCAAAAGCCCGCCGCCGAACGCGGGAAGCTTGTCGACGATTTTCGCGCGCAACGACTTTGCGCGGCATAAGGGGACGGAGCCTGTAGGACCGGTCGCCGGTGAAGCTCACGCGCGCCATCCTGAACGGCGCGCCTCGAATGGCCGTCAAGAAGGACATTGCGGCAGGCTCTGGTCGTCGAGCGCGACGCCGGGGTCGAGGGCGGCGACGAGGTCGCGGGAGCACGGGCCGGTGACGTCAGCGTCGCCCATTGCGCGGTCGTTCGTGAACGATGACGCGGCGCGGATCGAACGATCCTGCCGCCACAGTTCGAGCCGCATCATCACCGCATCCGTATGGCCCGACGAGCAGGAGACGAGAAAGCGATCGTCGGCGAGCCGGAGGGTCACGCCGTCGTCGAACACGACGCCCGTTTCCGACAGGAGGAATCCATAGCGGATCCTTCCGGGCTTCAGGCTGGAGAGGCGGTTATAGCTGTGGAAGTCGGCGAGCTTCGCCCCGTCGGGGCCGACGATCTCGATCTTGCCGAGCGACGAGCCGTCGAACAGCGCAACCGTATCGCGCGCTCGGGCAGCCTCGCGCTGGATCGCGCGGTCGGGATCGTCCGGTCCGACCAGGCGGGCCTCAGCCAGCCGCCGTATTCGCGCAATCTGCGCGCCGTCGGCCCGATGCTCTGGCTCGAGCGGCAGGCGCTTCAATGGATTGAGGAGCGCCCCGCGCCTTCGGCCGCCGACGACGCCCATCGGCACCGGGACGAAAGGCGGCCGATAGGTGGTGGTTCCCGTTTCGTCGATCGTGCGCCCGGTCAGCGCGGCCATCGCTGCGAGGCCGTTGACATTGGCTGTCTTGCCCTGGTCGGTCGCCATGCCGAGGGTCGTGTAGCGCTTGAGATGCTCGACCGAGACGTAGCCTTCCCGGCTGGCGAGCGCGACGTCCTTCAGCGTCACGTCGCTCTGGAAGTCGATCCAGCGTCTTCCCGGGGCGTCGGGCTTCGGCCAATCGGCGGTGATGCGGTAGAGGCCGGCCGGCGCGTTCGGCGCGGCGCCTTCGCCGCCGCCCGCAGCATGGCCCTGGCGCAAAGCTTCGTCGAGCGTGAAGGCGCCGTTGGCCGCGCCCGCGACGATGACCCCGTCGACCTGAGTGCTCGGCACGAGCGCGGCGAGCGCCTCGTCGTAACGCAGCTTGCCGCGAGCCTGGGCGTAGAGGTGGACGGTCGGCGTCCAGCCGCCCGAGAGCAGCAAGGCGTCGACCGCGCGCGTCTGGCCGCCGACCCGGACGCCCTCGACCCCGGCAGCGTCGATGACTCCCTCGACCTCGACGCCGGCCGAGACTCTTAGTTTCGTCGGGGGGGCATCCGGTCGTACATCAAAAATCTCGACCTCGGCCCCGGCTTCGCTGAGCGCTTCGGCGACGGAGTAGGCTGCGTCGTTGTTGGTGGCGATCGCGATGCGCCGGCCGATCAGGACGCCGAACCGACGGAGATAGACGAGCGCCGCGTCGGCCGACATCACGCCCGGCCGATCGTTGTCGGGAACGACCAGCGGTCGTTCGATCGCCCCCGCCGCGACCACGATTTGCTTCGGCCGGATGCGCCAGAGGGCATCGGGGCGCGCAGCGCGCCGTTCCCAGGCGCAGACGAGATTGTGGTCGTAGACGCCGTACGCGGTCGTCGACGTCATGACGCGTCCGCCGCTGGACTCGATCGCAGCGCGTACGCTTTCCGCCCACGCGCGCCAGTCCGCGCCTTCGATCGTTCCGCCGCGATGGGCGAGCTGGCCGCCGATGTTTTCGCGGTCGTCGAGCAGGAAAACGATCTGGCCGCTCCTGGGTATCCATTTAACCGGACTGGACGATTTGTCTCCAAGGGCGGTTCGGCGAAGGTCGCTCCAAGCTGGGCGGATGTCCGCGGTGTCTCGGCGGCTTGGGAGGAACAGCCTTTGGGCTCTGGCTCATAACAAGGTCTTGGTAACGAACCGGTCCATGCGCGACAGCAAGCTCCAGGACCCGGTAGAACAGCATCCCTCTGCTACGTGAGCGGCGGCGATTGAAGCGGAACACGAACTCATCCAGGTAACTGGGCAAGTGTGCGGAATCCACCGCTCCCTGGTGGGTGCCCAGCAGCCATCGTTTGGCAAGGGACGCTATTCGATGCACGCCTGGCAGAAGTTCTCCGGGGTCCTCGCCTCGCGTTGATGCGGCCCGCTGGCTACGGCGGTCATGGATATACCCATGCTTCTCCAACCACCGGTAACCCTGCCAGGCATCGGTGATGACTGTCGCCCCCGGCTCGACGTTATCCAACACGAAGGAGTGAAGCGATTCTGAGGAGGCATCCGCCACGGGCGCCATTCGACAGCGCCCGAATCCCTTCGGCTCCAGGATCTCGATCGCGATACACGTCAGGATCTTCTTCCCTTTGGCACGGCCTCCCGAAAGTCCAGTTTCCTTGCCTCCGATGTAGGTTTCGTCCACCTCCACCTTCCCGCAAAGGCGCTCCCGATCGGGGCGAATCAGCACAGACCGCAAGCGATGAAGGATAGCCCACACCGTCTGGTAGGAGCCGATCTCCAAGGTCCGCTTCAAGCTCAGCGCCGAGATCCCATCTTTGCCACTCGCAAAATACCAACAGGCTGAAAACCAAACCGTGAGTGGAGTGCGGGTCCGGTCGAAGATGGTGCCTGCTATCACTGACGTACGGCTGCCGCATCCAGTGCACTTGAACCTGCCGTCGCCAAGCCGCCATCCTTCCGAATGGCCACAGGACGGGCAGACGAAGCCGTGAGGCCATCTCAACCATTCCAGGTAGTCGAGGCAGTCCGCATCAGTCGGGAACCAAGCCCGAAACTCCCCAAGGGACTTAGGGTAGTGGATGCTGGCGAGGGGGTCGCTCCATCCACCCAGCATACGCCCAAGTCCGGTTAAATGGATATCCCTATGGCCGCTAATGGCGGCCGCGTTCGCGGCGGCGAGGCCTGCCGGGCCGCCGCCGACGACGAGTAGGTCGCAGCGCGCGTTGAACTGCGGATTGTCGGCCGGCGGGCGGTTGTCCGGGTCGATAAGTCCGAGGCCGGCAAAAGCGCGGATCGCCGGCTCGAACGTCTCCCACCGGGGCCAGATAAAGGTCTTGTAGTAGAAGCCCGAGGGCATGAAGCGGGAGAATTTGTCGATCAGCGCGGCGCGATCGTAAGCTGCGGTCGGCAAGGCGTTGACCGAACGCACGGCGAGATCGTTCTCGAGCGCTTCCGTGGTGGCGCGGAGGTTCGGCGTGGTGCGGCCCGAACGCGTCGCGTCCACGATCGCGTTCGGCTCCTCGGTCCAGGCCCCGAATTCCGCGCGGCCGGTGATATTTGAAGCTGCGGCCGACGACGCGGACGCCGCCCGCGAGCAGCGCCGAGGCGATGCTGTCGCCCTTCAACCCGAGGAGGGGCCTGCCGTCGAAGGTGAAGGCGAGCTCTTGGCCGCGATCGACGGCGCCGCCCTCGGGGAGACGGAAAGCGGTCACGGCGCCGCCCTCAACATTTCGCTGCGGATGACGGCGTGAGTCGCCGTGTCGCGGGTCATGGCGAACAATTCCATGCAAGTCAGATGCAGCCAGATTTCCCGGCTCGCGCCCTTCGGGTTGGCGTTGAAATAGAGATATTCCGCCCAGGCGGCGTCGCTGACCCCATCCGCCGGCTCGGGCCGGACCTTCGGCTCGCCGACATAGTGGAATTCGGTCTCGTCGCGGGGACCGCAGAACGGGCAGGGGAAGATTTGCATGGGGGCGGGGACTCCGAGATCGAGCAGCCCCGTCCTTATGGCAGTGCGGCCTTTATGTCAGCCGGGCGATCAACGGTGGTGCCGTTCCCCGCTTACATAGCCTGACAGTGCATAGCCGCCAACGCGCCTCGCAGGAGCGACGAGATAGCGAAATTGTTCGCTCGGCCCGGGTCGGTCACAACGGCCGGAATCGACCCGTTGCGGCTGTTCCCGGCCGGCCCGGTACGCGTCGTTTACACCGAAAACCGCTCGTTGGCGGAACGAAAGCTCTGCGCCAGGACCGACCATTCCGGAAGCGAGCTGCCAACGCGTCAGATCGACCCAGCCGGGAGTTCCAACCGAAATCAAAAGTCCTCTATCGGCGGGTGCGATTCAAAGTGATGCGGAGTAAGGTTCGGATTTGGAAACGGATGGGAATTTAACACATGACGGCCGCTACACTAAGCGACGAGGCGATTTTGGCCAGTCTCAAGGCGCACCCTGGTCTTCGCGATCAATTCGCGTCGATAATTGAGGCGATAGAGAACAGCGAGGGAAACTTCAAGGAGGCCGATGCGGTCGAGGAGCGGATCGTGGAGGAGATTGCGGCTGTTGGGGCGGGAGGCGATGCAGGGATGGGCCGAGAACCAGGTCGAAGCGACGGAACGAGAAATTCGTCGACAAGCTCAGATGCATCGCCAAGGTAAAAAAAACTCCGCTGGCATACGAAATTCGGCGAGGTCGCGGTCTTAGAGCCGCAATACCGGTTCGAGAAGAAGCGCGTTCGCCCGTTCATGCGCAGCGCGAAAGTCGTTTCTCGGGGTTGTTCAGGCCCACTACAGCGCGCGATCGTCGACTTCGCCGCGGATCAGCCTTTCGCTCTGGCGCGCGCCAAGTTGCGCGAGCACTACGGCTTCGAGATCGGAGAGAGCACGATCCAGAGGGTTACACTCGGCCATGCCGGAAACATGTTCGAAGCCGGCAAGATCTCGCTAGATTTTCCCGAAGCGCCAGGGCGTCACAAGGACATTGTTGCTGAAACCGATGGCGGCATGATCCCCATCGTGGAGCCGGACGCCCGCCAGAAGGACAAGCGCAAAGGCAAGACGCTGTCGTGGAGAGAAGCCAAGATTTCTCTCGCGCACGCCAAGGGGAGCCGGACGCCAATCTATGCCGGCGCGATCGAGGGCGGTGTCGAAACCGCCGGACGGCAACTTCTCGGATGCGCGGTTCGAGCCGGCTTCGGCGCCAATTCCCGCGTTCACGCGGTCGGGGACGGAGCGGCCTGGATCGTGGGTCAGGTGGAAGCGCAATTCGGCCCACAAGGCGGCTATTTGATTGATTTTTATCATGTTTGCGAATATTTGAGCGCCGCCGTCAAGGCGATTGCGCCAGACGCCGCCGCGAAAGAGGCCTGGATGGAGGCGCAAAAGGAGGCTCTCAAGACAGGGCATTTGGAGAAGACGCTGCAGGCGCTCGCTCGTCACTTGGAGCCCCCGCAGTTGGCCGACGATCAAGCTCCCGTCCGAACTTGCCATCGCTATTTGAGCGGTCGGAAAAACCAACTCGACTATCGTGACGCCTTGGCCAGGGATCTGCCGATCGGCTCCGGAGAGATCGAAAGCGCGCATCGCTATATCGCACAGAAGCGCCTGAAGCTGCCAGGAGCTTGGTGGCGCGTCGAGCGCGCCGACGCCATGCTCGCCCTGCGCGTCACCCGTATCAACGGCGACTGGGACGCCTATTGGAGCAAGCGCGGCCAAAACAGCTCGCCCGCAAATCAAAACCGCCCCTCCCTATCACAAAAATCCGCAGCATGATTGCATCACTTTGGATCGCACCCTCTATCGGCGAGGGATTTGACAAATGCCGATAGGCTGGAATGCAACTCCAGGTCGCCCAGCCGTACCGGGAGACGAACCGTTAAGTTGAGCCGCCTGAACGTATGTGCTTGTATGCCCGGGTGAAACTCAAGCTGCATTGAGCGCGGCGGGTGGAGGATCAAGATGAACAGGCGGCAACTCTTTCTCTCCACAGCCAAGGCGGCGCTGCTCGGCCTGTTTGGCGGATCGTCGTTCGTGCTCGGCGCGAAGGCGCAGTCGGCAGGTGCGCAGGCCCCCGCTGCGGCCAGCTGGGCGCGACAGAAATTCGCCAATTTCATCGGCCGGGTCTACGGCACGCCGGGCTCTACCACGGCGACGATCAACATCCCCGGCGACCAATTGCCGCCGCCGCCGCAGCCCTTCGGCGGCACGATCGAGCTCAACGCCGCGCAATCGAAGCCTTATTGGCCGATGCGCGTCGTGCCGCCCAAAGGTGCGCCGAACATCCTGCTCATCATGACCGACGACGTCGGCTTCGGCGCCCCCTCGCACCTTCGGCGGCGTGATCCCGACCCCGACGCTCGATCGCATCGCCGCCAACGGCCTGCGCTACACCAATTTCCACTCGACATCGCTCTGCTCGCCGACCCGCGCCGCGCTGATCACCGGCCGCAATCACCATTCGGCCGGCTTCGGCGTCATCTCGGAGCAGTCGACCGGATTCCCCGGCTACAACAGCGTCATCAGCAAGGATATCGCCACCGTCGGGCGCATCCTGCTCGATAACGGCTATCGCACCTCGTGGTTCGGCAAGAACCATAACACGCCGACCTTCGAGGCGAGCCAGGCCGGGCCGTTCGGCCAGTGGCCGACCGGCATGGGGTTCGAGCATTTCTACGGCTTCGTCGGTGGCGACTCGAGCCAGTGGCAGCCGAACTTGTTCCGCGATACGACCCCGATCGAGCCGTTCATCGGCAACCCGTCAATGGAACCCATCACGGCCATGGCGGACGACGCCGTCCACTGGATCAACCAGCTCGACGCCATCGATCCGGAAATGCCGTTCCTCTGCTACTACGTGCCCGGCGGCACGCACGCGCCGCACCATCCGACGCCGGAGTGGATTAAAAAGATCAGCGACATGCACCTCTTCGACGAGGGGTGGAACAACCTGCGCGAGACCATCTTCGAAAACCAGAAGAGGCTCGGCGTCATCCCCGCCGACGCGAAGCTCACGCCGTGGCCGCACGACATCCTCAAGAATTGGGACGAGCTCAGCGACGTCGAGAAGCGCCTCTTCATCCGCCAGGCCGACGTCTATGCCGCCTATCTCGCCTACACCGACCACGAGATCGGTCGGGTGGTCCAGGCGATCGAGGATTTGGGCAAGCTCGACAATACGCTCGTCATCTACATCAGCGGCGACAACGGCGCCTCGGCTGAGGGGACGCAGAACGGCACCTGGAACGAAATGGCCGGCTTCAACGGCGTCGAGCTGACGGCCGAGCAGTTGAAATTCGTCCTTCAGTCGGGCGTTCACGCGTTCGGCCACTGCGTACTGACTTCGGCTTCCGTCCACGACAGTCAGGTCGCCATTCCCTTGATGACCATGACCGGCGCCCGCGTCTCCTATCTCTACGATCTAATGGATGCGGCCTACGACGCCGCCGCCAACCTATCCGCACTTCGCCTATCCCTGGTCCTGGGCCTTCGCCACGCACTATAAGTGGATGAAGCAGATCCCGTCCTTCTTCGGCGGCACGCGCCAGGGAATGGCGATCTCGTGGCCGGCGCGGATCACGGACAAGGGCGGAACGCGCTGGCAGTTCCACCACGTGATCGACATCGTGCCGACCATTCTGGAGGCCACCGGAATCCCGGCGCCCAACTTCGTCGACGGCGTTGAGCAGCGGCCGATCGAGGGCGTCAGCATGGCCTACACCTTCGACAAGGAGAACGCCGGCGCGCCCTCGACGCACAAGACGCAGTATTTCGAAATGGCGGGCGTGCAGGGGCTCTACGACGACGGGTGGATGCTGAGCGCGGTGCCGACGAGGCCGCCCTGGAACTTGGCAATCGGCGGCGTCAATCTCGACCCGGCGAGTTCCTTCAAGTTCGAGCTTTACGACCTGCGCAAGGACTGGACGCAATTCCAGGACGTCGCCGCCGACAACCCGAAGAAATTGAAGGAGATGACGGATCTGATGTTCGGCGAGTTCGCCAGGTATCAGGTGCTGCCGCTCGATGCGTCGTTCGTCACGCGGGTCGTCGAGCCGCGTCCCGGCCTCGCCGCGGGCCGCAAGGTGTTCACCTATTCCGGCGAACCGGTGACCGGCATCGTGGACAACGCGGCGCCAAGTCTCCTGAACACGTCCTACACCATCACCGCCGAAATCGACGTGCCGCAGGGCGGGGCCGAAGGCAACATCGTCTCCGACGGCGGACGGATGGGCGGCTACGGGCTCTACCTGGTCAAAGGCAAGCCAGTATTCACCTGGAACCTGCTCGACCTCAAGCGGGTGAAGTGGCAGGGCGACCTGCCGCTCGCGCCCGGCAAGCACACGCTCGATTTCGACTTCAAATACGACGGGTTGGGCTTTGAGACGCTGGCCTTCAACTCCCCGAGCGGCATCGGACGCTCTGGAACCGGGACTTTCAAGATCGACGGCGCGGTCGTTTCGACCCAGACGCTCGAGCAACGATCCCGATTCTCCTGCCAATCGACGAGACGTTCGACATCGGCTCGAAGACCGGCACGCCGATCGACGACGCCGACTACCAGACCCCGTTCAAGTTCGCGGGCAAGATCGACAAGCTGACGATCACGCTCGCGCCTCCGGTGTTGAGCGAGGAAGACCTGAAGAAACTCGAAGCCGGCTATCGCGCCATGCAGGACGCGAACTGAGCGGCGATGGCGGATCAAGGCGCGGCCGTGTCTCTTGCGGGGCGGTCGGGTGGTCCCTTTGACCCGACTACGGGCCGAAGCCGCCGGCTGGCAAAGAATCGAATTGAGTGCAAACGATCCCTGGGCAGACGTGGAATACCCTCCTGGCTCTACGGCCTTGCCGTGCTCGCCGACAACGGTGCAATGACCGGCCTTCGCCCCCCGCGACCGCCCATTGGGGTTCCGGATGAATGCGTGCTCCGGGCGGACTCTGCGCCTACAGGCTCGGCCGTAAACGCGCGCAATGCGCGCCAGACCCGCCGTTCGGCCAAAGCTCACTTTCCGCCCAAACTGGAAGTTCCTGTCGGCCTTCAGCTTGCGGTTCTGGCGCGATTGGGCCGGTCGTCGCTCGGGCTGCCAGCTGACCTTCCGAGTTGATTGCTTACGGTTGAAGGCGCAGGTTGGCGGTCCCCAGAGTCGAGGGCAGGGTCCGGAAGAACAATATCAAGTCGAGCATGTTACTTCGACAGCCCCTCGCTGATGGGCGAGCCGACCTAATTCCGTACGCTACTTGGCCATAGATATGGTCTGGTCTGTCGGCGGGTTCCGACCGGGGGTCGCTCGTTCGGATACAACCTCACGGCGCCGCGCTGCGCCGCGTCGGTTCCGCCGCCAGTTATTCCCCGAAGCTCGATAACCCGTCCCGACCGGATGGTTCCGTGGTACACGAGACGGCATGAAGCGTGACGAGATCATAAGGACGTTGAAGGAACGCGAGGTCGACTTGCGGGCGCATGGCGTCAGGCATGCGGCCTTGTTCGGGTCCATGGCCCGCAACGAACAGCGGCCAGACAGCGACATCGATATTCTGGTTGACCTCGACCCCACAATTGTCGTGACGATGTTCGACTATGCGGGTTTGAAAGATTACGTCGCAAGCTTGTTTCCAGGCCCGGTTGATGTGATCGACAGGGAAGCCTTGAAGCCCCGCCTCCGGCCCCATGCGGCGGCTGACGCGATCTATGCTTTCTGACATCGAACGCGACGCGTTGGAGGACATACGCGACAACATTGCCCGAGCGATGCGCTTTGTTGATGGCTTCGACCTTGATGGTTTCCTTTGGCGACGATAAGACCTTCTACGCCGCGACGCGCTGCCTCGAAATCATTTCCGAAGCGTCGCGGCGGTTGACGCCTGCCTTCAAGGCACGGTTTTCCGGAAATCCCTTGGAAAGACGTAGCCGGCTCCGGCAACATCTACCGGCATAACTACGAGAACGTTCAAGAGCTGCAGAGTCCAGAAAACGATACCACGAAGCCTTGCCTGCGCTTCGCGCCGTCGTGGACGCGGAGCTGCACGAGTGATCTACGTATAACGGATTGATAGCTCCTTCTGTGACGAGCGCACATCCTTCGCTTGCCGGACGTTCGACGGAGTCGCGCGGGACAAAATCCGCCTGATGGCCGACAGGCTTAAGGCGATGCAGTCCGCGTTCTCTGCTATGGAGCGGGGACTGCACGCCGCCGCGGCGCAAGCCCCCCGGTCGGCGGAAGCGATCCAGGACTCCGGGCGCTTCCCTCCCTGCGATCACGGCGGCGGCTCTAGCCGATGGCGTCATGCTCTGAGAGCAGGATAAGTCGAAGTCGATTGGAGCCCGTCATCTATCGGCGGCCCCGTTCTCATGGGGTTTTGAAAACTTTCACGTTCCGAATACAAAATTGTTTTCATAAACAGAAATTAGTGCTATGTTTATTCCGTGCCTATCCGGTTAACGCCCACACCTACTATATCTTTAGTCGGCCGACGCGCGGCGCTATCCGGTTGACACCCACAGATAGGCGCCGCGCCAATCTGCCATTCCCGGAATCGCTCCCCGAGTTCCAGGGGCTTTTTCCTGATGATGCGGCCTGTGCCTCCTACCTGGAAAAGTCCCGTTGGAGCGAGGGGTTCGTCTGCCCTCACTGCGGGTCTGTTGGGGAACCGTTCCGCTTTGAAAATCGTCCCGGCGTTTTGCGATGCCGCCATTGCCGTCGCAACACGGGATTGACCGTGGAAATCGTGATGGAGCGCAGCCATACGCCGCTGAGCGTTTGGTTCTGGGCGGCTTATCTGGTTGCCAGCCAGACGCAGGGCATGTCGGCGGTGCAGTTTCAGCGGCAGCTTGGCTAACGCGATATGAAGACCGCCTTCGGCATTCTGCACAAGCTCCGCGCGGGCATCGTGCGACCCGATCAGGACCGGATTGGCGGCAGGGCCGGAGAGCATGTTGAGGTGGACGAAGCCTATGTTGGAGGCCGGAACTCGTGGCGAAGGCCGTGGCGTCCACCACAAGACGCTGGTGACGGCTGCCGTCGAGGTCCGCCACCGGGAGCCGGGCACTGCGCAGGACAAGCGGAAGGATGGTCGCTATGCCGGTCGCGTCCGGCTGTCCATCGCTGACGACCGCAGCGCCAAATCGCTGGCCAGATTTGTCGAGAGTGCCGTCATGCCGGGGACGCTGGTCATCACCGACGACTGGAGCGGCTATGCCAGCCTGCGCAAGCGGGGCTACGACCACCACGCGATTGCCGAATGCGGCGACCCGAGGTGGCCGAGGAGTTCCTGCCCTTGGCGATCTCGTCTTCTCAAGATCTGAAGACGTGGCTGAACGGCATCCACCACGGCGTCAGCGCCAAGCATCTGCAAGCCTATCTCAACGAGTTCACTTCCCGGTTCAACCGCCGCTTCTACCCGTTCAACGCCTTCCGCTCTCTGCTCGGTGTCGCGGGTGGCGTATGAAGTCACCAACCTTTGCAGAACTCTATTCGGGCGATTGGATGCATCCTACATGTAGTGGGTATGGGCGTTAACCGGATAGGCACGGTTTATTCTTTG
>CAVYIZ010000080.1:0-187601 GCA_963768555.1 uncultured Alphaproteobacteria bacterium | reverse complement strand
TACCCCACATTATGTTGGACGGTCATGTAGAAGCAGTATATCGGCGGAAGCTTTGAAGCCAAGAAATCAAATGATTTATAATAAAATTCTTGGCGAGACGCTCAGGAAATCCCCTCATTTCGAGAACGGCCTGATTTCGGCGCTTTTCAGCCCTCACGTAGAGCGAATGGGGAGCCCTAAGACCCCGCATTTGTCGTGGCGCGGCCCTCTCTCGACGATTGCGAGACCCGAACTTGCACTTCAGGATTCGTCATACGAGACTCGCCGCATCAAAATGCCAACCTCCGGTTGCATTTTGGCCCTGGAAAAAATGAGGGGATGGCTGAGGGCGAGACGGCGAAGGGAGCGCCAGTAATATACTTAGTTCCTTTGAGAACTCCTGGAGGTAAGTTTCGTAAGCCAAAGAAGAAAAATACACAAAATTTTCCACTTCCCTCTGTAGACTTTCTCGAAGAATGGCTTATTGTGGGCTCCTCGCTATTTCAAATGGGTGAATTAGCGAGCACGTCACCGGCGATGAGGTAGACGATGGCTTTGAGGTTTCGTTTGGTTCGGTAGCCCTTGGCCTTGCGCTTGGCGGCCTGGACATTGCCGTTGATCGCCTCCAGGACGCCGTTGGACAGGCCGGTGGCGATCGATCTGAGGATGCCTTCCGACTTGGCGGTGATCGTCTTGGCCAGCTTCTTCATCGGCGCGAGGTCGCAGACCTGAACCCAGGCGTTCCAGCGGTCGAGGAAACGGCGAGCCGATTTGACGCTCATCGTGAACAGCTGCTGCAGGTTCATGCGGATCTGCATCGCTTGGATGGTGTCCAGGTTCTGCGCTTCCAGCCGAGACAGCGCCTCCTTTTCCTCCTGCGTCAGACGATCGACGTTTTTGAGGAAGATGTAGCGCCGGCCCTTGATCTGGAAGTTGTTCCTCGCCTCCTCGCGCCGCACCTGGTCGACCGCCTCGTTGGCGAGTTTGATGACGTGAAATTTGTCGAACGTGATCTCGGCGTTGGGGAAGTTCTCCTTGATCCCCGCCTCGAATGCGGCCCCCATGTCGATGCTGGCGTCGGTCACCGCCTCGCGCTTGCCGCCATGCGCCTCGAGGAAATCGGCGAATTCCTTCATGGTCGCCGCGTCCTTGCCGTCGGCGACGTAGACGACCTTGCGGCGCGCCATGTCGACGAACAGGCTGATGTAATCGTGGCCGCGCCGCGCCGAGGTCTCGTCGGCGGCGATGCGCCGCACCTCCGACAAATCCAGCTTCTCCACCGCCCGCCAGACATAATGCTCGACGATGCGCCACAAGCGCGTGTCGTGCTCGCCGAGCAACCTCGCCGCATTGGCGATCGGCATCGCCTTGGCCAGAGTCAGCACGAAGGCCTCAAACAGCAGCGTGAAGCCCGATCCTGCGCGCGCCCACGGCGTCGCCACCTTGCGCACCCCGCACTCCGGACACGTCACCCGCGGCACACGCGCGTGCAACAGCGTGCGGTGCTGGAAGAAATCCAGATGCCGCCAGGTCTCCTCCTTCGTGTCATGAACCGCGCAGCCCTCGCGCCCGCATTGCGCACAGCCGAACCAACTCCCCCGCGGAAAATCCACGTATAAATCGAGCCGACTGTCCGCCGCGTCGAACTCGCTCCGCGTCACCGTCCACGGCGACGAGAGACCAAGGGCCAACTGGAAAAGATCGGTGTCCTGCATCCCCTCAGGTTAACCGCGATCCTCCCGGAGCGATCGCTGACCCGCCCCCAAATTCCGACTTACCCACTCCTTTCAGCGAGGAGCCTTATTGTGCAGGCGCTTAACAAAAACCTAGATTTGAGCAACAATAAGAAAACAAGATTTCTGGTGCGCCGGTAGAAACCGGCAAGGAGTAGGTGGTGCAAGTCCACTGCGATGAAGGACTAGCAATCCGCATCGGCCCCGAGCCGTGCGTCGGCCTCCGCGAGGGTGTTGACGAAGCGTCGGCAGGGGAGCGCGTAGGCCAGCCATTGAGCCGCGAAAGCTTGATAGTCCCGGGTGCCGACGTGGTCAGAATCACGGAAGGCGACATGGTGAGCGCGATATTTGCGAGCGCTCGCTCAGCCCGGCGTGGTCGAAGAACCTGGCATGCGCGGAAGCTTCTTGGACGGGAACCGGGAGGTCTCGGGTTTGGCTTGCGGCTGGACACCGTATGCCCGCGTCGGAAAGGCGAGGAGCCGTAACCGGCGATGCACGAGCCCGAGAAGTCTGACTCCGCCATAGTAGCGATCCGGATGAACGCTCTTGGCGTTCGCCGGGAGAAGCCGACGAACAAGGCGGAGCCATCCGTCGCGGAGTCGGTGCAGCCAAGGGCGGAGACCGAGGGGAACGCGGGCCAGCGAAGCACGCGCCGGGCGCAGGACCGGGAAAGCGTGTCACAGGAGCTGGAACGCGTACGGCAAGCCGCAAGGCGAAGGAAGAAGGAGAGGTTCACTTCGCTCTTCCACCATATCGACTCCGCCCTGCTGAGAACGGCGTTTTACGCGATCAAGCGTGACGCCGCGCCCGGCGTGGACGGCCTGACATGGGAGACCTACGAATGGGACCTCGATCGCAAGATCGAGGACCTGCACGCGCGGGTCGAACGAGGAGCGTATCGGGCGTCGCCGTCGCGTCGGACTTATATTCCGAAGGAAGACGGCAGCCGACGCCCGCTCGCGGTCGCCGCGCTGGAGGACAAGATCGTCCAGCGGGCGACAGAGGTGCTGAGCGCAATCTACGAGGAGGACTTTCTCGGGTTCTCGTATGGTTTCCGACCCGAACGCAGTCAGCACGATGCGCTGGATGCGCTGATTGTCGGGATCAGCAGCAAGAAGGTGAACTTCATACTCGACGCCGATATCGGATTATTTAATTCGAAACAGGGAGAGGCGACGAAAAATTCAACGGAATTGTCAAAAACGATCTGGTAGTCTCGCTCAGCGAGCGTGGCCACAGACGGCAGGCGGAGAGTTCTGATGAGCAAATCCAAGACCGGTGCCGCTTCGGCGCGTCGGGCGGGAGCGAAAACCGGCACGACGACGGCATATGACAAGGACGTTATCCTCTGGTCGCAGGAGCAGGCTCGCCTCTTGCGCGCCGGCCGGTTTTCCGAACTCGACATCGAACATCTGGCCGACGAGATCGAAGACGTGGGCAAAAGCGAAAAGCGCGAGCTGGCCAATCGTATGGCCGTGCTGTCGGCGCATCTCCTCGAATGGAGCCGCCAGCCGGAGAACCGGACCAACAGCTGGCGGACGACAATCAGCCATCAGCGCAAACGCATCGCGCTCGCGATCAAGGAAACGCCGAGCCTGAAGACCGTGATGCGCGATCGGGACTGGCAGGATGGCGTCTGGCTCGACGCGGTCGCCCAGGCAAGCAAGGAGACGGGATTGGCGGAAGACACTCTGCCGGAAGCCTGTCCGTGGACGATGGATCAGGCGGCGAATGCGGAGTTCTGGCCGGAGTGAAGGAAGCAAACTTAGGAGGGGCGCGTCTCTACACCGCCGGCGCATCGAGCCTTATCGAGGCGCGGATCTCGTCGTAATCCGCCCTCAAGAGCCCCCCCTCCCGCTCGATGAGGCCGATCGCCTCCAGGGCCTTCACGTCCTCGTGCACCCGCTTGAAGTCCCGGCCGAGATCGCGAGCCAAGGCTCGGACGCTGACCGCGGGCTGGCGATGGAGGCGCCGCAACAGTTCGTATCTCTTGTCGGTCATGCGCGACGCCAGCCCCGACCATGAGACGAACGTGACGTTGTCTTCCGCTTCCACCGGTTCGCCGCGCTCGGCTCGGCGCCAGGCGTCCGAAACCCGAGCGACAGCGTCCTCGAGGCTTCCGCCGACGATGATCTTCTTTTTCATTTCCGACTCCGGATAGCTTCGACTTCCGACCGAAACTTGGACAGCAACTCCTCGATCGACGAAAACGCGAACGCTTCTTCGTGTTCGCCGAAATGGCGATGGTCACCCTTGCCCCGTTCGTTGTCGTAGCCCAGCACCCTCCGTCCTCCGACGACATAAACAAGGCGGTATTTGAAGCGATGCCGTGACGGCTGCGCCGGCGCGGGGAGACGCCACACAACCATTTCGACCAGAGCCCCATCCGGGTAGACGACCCGCTCCCGGATCAGCAGCTCCGCCTTCATGATGGCGGATCATGACATCAGCATCCGATGGCGTCAACCGCCATCGGCGCCTCGCGGCGACGCCGACAATGAAAGACCGAGCCTTACGTTCCGGATGCGAGAAAACTCGGTATGGGCCGCGCCGGTCAGCTTCTCCGGTTCGCGGGTGGACAGCTTGCGTTCGTCGAGCGTGCGGATGATTGTGGCGGCCACAATCGCGCGGGCCTGCTCCAGATCGGCATCGGCATCGCCAAAATCACGGAAGACGTTTCCGCTGCCGCGAATAAGTTCGTAGTCGTCGTTCTTGCCAAAGCTTGTAACTCGCGGACGATCAATCAGGCCAGAAGCTTTCGTCGACAGCCTCCGAGAACGTCCATGGCACCTGCGCAGGAAAGCTCTCCTCCGCAAGCTCCGTCTCGATCGCCGCCTTTCGGCGGGCGTCGCGGTAGGCCGACGCCATCGCGCTGTCGAGGTTGGCCTTGAGGCTCGGACTGTCTGCGAGCAGGTCGGCAATTTCGTCGCGGGCGTCGGCGATCGAGAGCCGCTGCGAGTTGCCTCGGCCGGATGGCTGGTAGCGCCATTTCAGGAGATGCAGCATGAGAACCGTCAGGCTATCGACGAACTCGCGCTTCTCCGCCTTGCCCATGCTCTCGAGTTCCTCGGCGATGTTCTCCAGGTCCGCCTCGGCGACGCGGCCCTCCCGCAGCAGCGCCGCCTGTTCGACACTCCAGGCGTAGAAGTCGCGATCGTATAAGGAACTCTTGGCCGGCATGGCGTCATCCTAAGGCGGGGCGCGTGTCCTGTCGATGCGTTACCCCATGCCCTTGATCCGCTCGCGCGCTGCGCTGGCCGGAATCCCGAGCGCGTCTGCCCGGCGCGCGCGGCGGCCTTGACCGGAGGAACCCAGCTGTCTCACCGGAAGGCGCCATCAATGAGAGCGAGCAGGCCCTCGTCGAGCGAGATGTTGACCCTGAGCTACCTGCCGGGAACTTCGAAGGGGATCAGCGCTAAGAGCGCGCCCTCCATCCATTCCGGCTCGTCCGGGCGCAGACGCTCGACGGAGCGCGGCTCGGGCAGCGCATCGCCGTCCTCGATCATGCCCTCGACATGCAGCGCCAGCGCTTGCGCGCCGCGCTCGATCGCCGAACGCATTTCGCTCGCCGTCGTAACGCAGCCGGGAAAATCCGGGAAAGAGACGCCGAGAACGCCGTTTTCATCATGGGTCGTCGCGATATAGGCGGCTTCCGTCATGGCTGCTTCTCAATCATCGCAATCTCTATCTCGATGGCATCCGCAAGCGGCGAAAGATGATCCTGCACTGTCGCCCAAAGATCAGGAGTCCAGGACGTTATCGTACTCCTGCCGGTAGGTAGAAGTTGCCGACATCCCAAATCGAGCGCCATGGGTAGGTTGCGATGTGTTCACGCAATCCATCCGGCAAGCGGCAACTCGCTTCCGAAATGATCTCCAACGCGCGCGTAACCCCATAGACATGCAGGGGCGAGACCCGAAACTGCTCATGGGTCAAACCCTCGACGAAGGCGAACAAGTCCTCGATGGCGTGCACGACGCCGACGTACTGGAACACGTCCATCGGGTAACTCGGTTCGATCTCGACAAGGATGTCGATGTCGCTTCCCGGCCGGCTCTCGCCGCGGGCGCGCGATCCGAACAATGCCGCGTGGCTCACCCCGCGCGCCTTCAGAGCTGCTTCGTTCTCGCGCAGCTTCGCAATGATCGCCTGCCTATCCATAAATCACATGTATCACAAAGAAGCAGTCAGGGCAGCTTCCTGCTTTCGCCTCAAATCTCCGCATGCTCGCGATCGAACCGCCACACCTCCTCGAACCCCATCAGCCGGTTCATCTCGGCGAAGGGATAGTGCGGCGCGGGCGAGCCGAGCGACGAGCCCGTGTCGCGGATCTGCCCGTAGACCGCATCCAGCGCCGCCGCGGCGCTGAGCAGCCCGGCCACGGGATAGATGGCGAGCGCGTAGCCGAGCGCCGCGAGGCGGGCGTTGCTCAGCATCGGCGTGCGCCCGCCCTCGACCATATTGGCGACGAGCGGCCTTCGCCGAGCGCGCGGCCGATTTCCGCCATCTCCTCTTCCGTCTCCGGCAACTCGATGAACAGCATGTCCGCGCCCGCCTCGGCATAGGCCCTGCCGCGGCGGATCGCCTCGGCGAGGCCGAGCGAGGTGCGCGCGTCGGTGCGGGCGATGATCAGGAAGTCGGGGTTCTTGCCGCGCCTCGACCGCGACCGCGATCTTGCGGACCATGTCGTCGGCCGCGATGACCCTGCGGCCCGGCGTGTGGCCGCATTTCTTCGGGAATTCCTGGTCCTCGAGCTGGATCGCCGCGGCGCCGGCCCGCTCGTAGCCCTGCACCGTATGGCGCACGTTGAGGAGGCCGCCGTAGCCCGTGTCGCCGTCGGCGATCAGCGGCGCATGCGCCATGCGCGCCATGACCTCGACGCGGCCGACCATGTCGGATAGCTCGCGAGCCCCGCGTCGGGGAGCCCGAGATGCGAGGCGACCGTGCCGTAGCCCGTCATGTAGAGGGCGTCGAAGCCCATCCGCGCCGCCATGCGCAGCGACACCATGTCGTAGACGCCCGGGGCCGCGATCACGCGGTCCTTCGGGCGGGCGTTCAAGATTTCGCGGAGATTTTGCATCTTGCCACCGACCTCGCCGCGCCTCGTGGAGGAAGGCGCATATCAGGGATAGGACGGACAGCGTCGCTCCCGGCAATATGGCGATGAAGCCCGACGCGCGATGTTGACGCCCTGCCCGGCCCGGATCATCCTGCCTTCGCCCTGTTGCGCCCGTCGAACGGCGCCGGCGGGCGGCGCACGGCGAAGCCGGCGCAACGGAGCCAAAGGGAGGCGCGCATGACCATCATCAAGCACAGCATCGACGCCGAAACGGCGGAAAAGGCGGTCGCGGCGGCGGCGAAAAAGGCGACCGAGCTCAACCTCAAAATGTGCATCGCGGTCTCCGACGAGGCCGGCGATCTCAAGGCCTTCGCCCGGATGGACGGCGCGCCGAAGCTCTCGATCCAGATTTCGCAGGACAAGGCTTACACCGCCGCCTCGTACTCGATGCCGACCCACGCCTGGTTCGACTTCATCAAGGACGACCCGCCGCTCCTGCACGGCATCACCCATACGCCGCGGCTCATCGTGTTCGGCGGCGGCTTCCCGATCGTTATGAAGGGCGAGATGATCGGCGCGATCGGCCTCAGCGGCGGCCACTACAGCCAGGACATGGAATGCGCGCGCGCCGCGCTCGAGGCGATCGGCGCCGACGCCTTGTAGGGCTGTCTTCGCTGGCCGGCGGCGGAAGGGGCGGCGGCGGCAAGCTCCTTTATTCCCAGATAGAGAATATATACTATCGTCTTGTTTTAGATTTTCGTAATCTCCTCACCCCGACGGCGCCGCATCCCCACAGCGTGTTCAGGCCGCCCGCAAAAGGGACAGAAAATTGGCCTAAAGCGTTGTAACGGTTGAGCCGGAGCCAAAACTGCCCAGCGGCCGCGGCCGAATAAGCCGGCGTTCTGAGCCGCGGACCCAAGCGCCCGGCCGCCCTTCCCTTCCCGCGCTCTTTCGTGTAATGCGCCGGCGAAGACGACGGGAAACGGGGCGAGAACCCGCGCCGTCGCATCCCCGTCATCTTGACGCTTGAGGACGGCGCCCAGCCGGCCGCGCCCGCGCCGCCGCTTTTCGAGAACCAAACGCATATGAAGCTCCGCAACGTCGCCATCATCGCCCACGTCGACCACGGCAAGACCACCCTCGTCGACCGGCTGCTGCAGCAGTCGGGCGCCTTCCGCGACAACCAGCGCGTCGCCGAGCGGGTGATGGATTCGAACGACCTCGAGCGCGAGCGCGGCATCACCATCCTCGCCAAGGCGACCTCGGTCGTGTGGAAGGACGTGCGGGTCAACATCGTCGACACGCCCGGCCACGCCGATTTCGGCGGCGAGGTCGAGCGGATTCTGTCGATGGTCGACGGCGCGATCGTGCTCGTCGACGCGGCCGAAGGGCCGATGCCGCAGACCAAATTCGTCGTCGGCAAGGCGCTGAAGATCGGGCTGAAGCCGATCGTCTGCGTCAACAAGGTCGACAAGCCGGACGCGCGCCCGAACGAGGTCGTCAACGAGGTGTTCGACCTGTTCGCCGCGCTCGACGCCACCGACGAGCAGCTCGACTTCCCGATCATCTACGGCTCGGCCAAGCAGGGCTGGATGGCGGCTTCGCCCGAGGGCCCGAAGGACGACATGGCGCCGCTGTTCGATCTCGTCCTGAAGCACGTCGAGCCGCCGAAGGTCGGCGCGGGCGGCTTCCGCATGCTCGGCACCCTGCTCGAGGCGAACCCCTATCTCGGGCGCATCATCACCGGCCGCGTCTTCTCCGGCTCGATCAGGACCAACGCGCCGGTCAAGGTGCTCGACCGCAACGGCGACCTCGTCGAGCAGGGCCGCGTCTCGCAGATTCTCGCCTTCCGCGGCATCGAGCGCTCGCCGATCGACGAGGCGGTCGCCGGCGACATCGTCGCCATCGCGGGCCTCGAGAAGTTCAACGTCGCCGACACGCTGGCAAGCCCGGAGGAAGTCGAGCCGCTGCACGCCCAGCCGATCGATCCGCCGACGCTGTCGATGACCTTTTCCGTCAACGACAGCCCGCTCGCCGGGACCGAGGGCGACAAGGTGACGAGCCGCGTCATCCGCGACCGCCTCTTCAAGGAGGCGGAAGGCAACGTGGCGCTGCGCGTCGAGCCCGCGCCCAATTCCGATTCCTACGTCGTCTCGGGACGCGGCGAACTGCAGCTCGCCATCCTCATCGAGACGATGCGGCGCGAGGGCTTCGAGCTCGGCGTGTCGCGGCCCAAGGTGCTGTTCCGCAAGAACGAGGCGGGCGAGACGCTCGAGCCGATCGAGGAAGTCGTCATCGACGTCGACGAGGAGCATTCGGGCGTCGTCGTGCAGAAGATGAGCGAGCGCAAGGGCGAGATGATCGAGATGCGCCCCTCGGGCGGCGGGCGCCTGCGCCTCGTCTTCCTCGCCCCGACCCGCGGCCTGATCGGCTATCTCGGCGAGCTTCTGACCGACACCCGCGGCACGGCGATCATGAACCGCCTCTTCCACAATTGGGGTCCCTGGAAGGGCGAGATCGCGGGCCGGCGCAACGGCGTCCTGATCTCGAACGAGGCCGGCGAAGCGGTCGCCTACGCCATGTGGAACCTCGAGGACCGCGGGCCCGATGATGATCGAGCCCGGCTGCAAGGTCTATCAGGGCATGATCGTCGGCCAGCACACGCGCGACAACGACCTCGAAGTCAACGTGCTCAAGGGCAAGAAGCTCACCAACATCCGCACCCACTCCAAGGACGAGGCGGTCCGCCTGACCCCGCCGATCCAGATGACGCTCGAAAAGGCGCTCGCCTATATCGAGGACGACGAGCTCGTCGAGGTGACGCCGAAGTCGATCCGGCTCAGGAAGGCCCTGCTCGACCCGAACGACCGCAAGCGCGCCGAACGGGCGAAGGCCGCCGAGGGGGCGGCATAGGCCGAGCGTTGCTTGCGGTTAATATTGAACGCAAACGGGCCGATTACGGCCCTTCGCGCTTTGGCGCGGAAAGCACGAAACCCTTCACCGAAGCCGAAGTTCGCCTTCGCCGGGCGTTCGACGGACCCGATGCGCAGCATACAGGATGGATCGGGAGCGGGGCGATCATATCGTCCTTCGTCCCCGCCACGCCGCGAGGCCGAATTCTGTCCGGTCCGCGATGATCGCTGCTGACGACAAGATCCCATTCTGGCCGGAGGTCCGCAAGCGTATGGACGCCTACGATTGCCGCTCAACATTCAACTTAGCCGTTTGGGGCGGCGGCAGGACCGGAAGCGTCGAGAACCTGCTCAAGAGAGCCGACAGCTCCACCAACAATTAAGGTTCTCCAGGCGTTCCCGCCCAACGAATGTCGGCGGATGAAATCCGAACGGCGCGGTGAGGCAGGCGCCGTCTGGAAATAGTTCGCCTTTTTGCTAAGTTCACGACCTGTTGCTTGCTTGAGCGGGCTCGGGTCGGCACGACCCCCCAACCGGAAGTCGAGGGAGGAGCGGATGAAGGCGCATATCGTCGGCGGCGGGTTTGGCGGATTGGCGGCAGCCGCCTACCTCATCCGGAACGCGGAGGTGTCGGGCCACGACATCACGATCTACGAGGCGGACGAGCGGCTGGGCGGCGGGTTCTTTCTCGGCGGCAGCGCGGAGACCGGCTACAACCTGCCCGGTTCCGTCTTTGACTCGGAATTCCGCTGCGCTTTCGATCTGCTTCAGGCGATCCCTTCCGCGAGCGATCCGGCTGTTTCCGTCAAGGATGAATTCTTCACCTTCAATGCGCGCCATCCGTTCCATGACCGGGCGCACATCATCGATCGCAACGGCCACGTCGTTGAGCACGGCCCGCAGTTCGGCCTGAGCCTTCAAGACGGTCTTGACCTCGTGCGGCTCGCGCTGACGCCCGAAGCGCTGCTGGACGGGCGGCGCATCGAGGAGTTCTTTTCCCAGGAGTTCTTCTCGACCGAATTTTGGCTGCTCTGGTCGACAATCATGGGGTCGCTGCCGCAGCACGGCGCGACGGAGTTTCGGCGCTACATCAATCGCGCCCTCGGCTTGTTCCCAGACCTGTCGGACATGACGCACATCCTGCGCACGCCCTTCAACCAGTACCAAGCGTTCATCGAACCGTTGGTCGCCTGGCTGCGTCCGCGCGGCGTGAAGTTCCTGACCAGCGCCTTCGTCCGGGACATCGGCTTCGCGCCGTCGCCGACCAGATCACCGTCGACCGGCTCGACTACGAACGGAACGGTGCGTCGATCTCGGTTGCCGTCGGGCCGGAGGATATCGTGCTGGTGACCACCGGATCGCAGGCCGCCGACGTTTCGGTGGGATCGATGACCGAGGCGCCGCAGCCGCGGGGCAGCGGACGGTCCTGGGCGCTGTGGAAGCGCCTCGCGCAAGGGCGCACGGATTTCGGCAACCCTGACGTGTTCTTCGGCGCGGCCCAGGCGCCGCGACTCGCGCTGGGTGACCTTCACCGTCACCACGACGGGGACGGAATTCCTCGACCAGATGTCCGCGCTGACAGGCAGCGAGCCGGGAAGCGGCGGGCTCGTGACTTTGAAAGACTCGGGCTGGATGCTTTCGCTGTCGATCTTCCACCAGCCGGAAGTCCTCGGCCAGCCGTCCGGCACGCACGTCTGGTGGGGCTACGGCTTGTATCCGGAGCGCAACGGCGATTTTGTGCCGAAACGAATGGACGCATGCACAGGCGCGGAGATCCTTGAGGAAGTGCTGCGGCAACTGCGGTTCGACCGGCAATTGGACGCGATCATGGCGTCATCGATCTGCGTCCCCTGCGACATGCCCTACGTGAACAACATCTGGATGCCGCGCAGCCGAACCGACAGGCCAGTCCGGTTCCGGAAGGGGCGACCAATCTCGGGCTGATCGGCCAGTACGTGGAGGTTCCGCAGGAGGTGGCGTTCACCATCGAATACTCCGCCCGCACGGCGTGGGAGGCAATCCACATCCTGCTCAAGCGCGGCCCTGCGCCGCCGCCCGTCTATCAGGGCGAACACGATCCGAAATCGCTGTTCGCGGCGCTGAAAGTATTTGCCGGTCAGTGACTCTCGGGCTCGCAACACTCGGCGGCTGTCTGATCGTGAGTTCCCTAATTCGTTGCCGCCGTCGACAGGGATATGCGATGGTTCCCGCAGACGTTCCTGAGCTTTCGGCCGAAGGAACGCTGAGCTCAGGCCGTACCGAGACGTACGATTTTGCGCGCCCGCCGCCTCGACGGGAGCAGGTCGAGCCGCTCGTGGCCTGGGGCGAGCCGATGGTTGGACGAAATTTCGGCCACTCCCGGAGTTGTAGGAGGAGACCGCTATGAGGCGCGCTTTCTGATCTACGTGCTCGCGGCCCTCGCTGGCGTCTACCTGCTTGCTGCCGTCCTTTACGCCATTCCGATGATCAGCGGCGTGCTCGACGAACTCGATGGAGGTCAAATTCAGCCGTGCTGATCCGTCGATTGTCGCGGACTACAGCAACGGGCTGACACCCGGACAAAAGGAAAAATATTACCACCTCTCGGAAGGCTCGGAGATCCTGCCCTGGATCCTGCTGACCGCGGTCGACGTCGCCGACCCTGGCTCCACCAAACCATTCGTGGAGAACCTTGAGCGCTACGGCCTGTTGCCCGACCCGGGGCGCGACGACGGGTTGCCCGTGGGCCTGACAGTGTCGTCCAACCCTTTCACGTTCGGCATGGACTTCGTTGGGGTCACCTGCGCGGCCTGCCATGTGGGCGAGCTGCGCCACGACGGCAAGACCGTGCGAGTCGACGGCGCTCCCAACATGTTCAATCTGCAGCTCTTCTATTCGGATGCCGGCGACGCCGTCACGGCGGCGACGAGCGATCGAGGCAAGCTGTGGCGGGCGCTCAAGCGCCTCGGACGGCAAGACTACGGACGCTACGGGGTTGCCGCGCCGTTCGTCCGCCCGGCGACTCTCGTCTACTACGGCGCGAACATGCTGCTGCACCGCGACAGGCTGGACGCGCGGCTCGAACTGGTCTCCGTCATCCGCGTCGCCGAGGAGCAGCGAGATCCCAAGCACCCGACGTCCGGCTTCGGTCGCTTGGACGCGTTCGACGGCACCCGCAACTTCATATTCACGCGCCTGCGCAAGGCTGACGCAGGCGGGAATTTCGAGGTCAACAAGGCGAACATGGTCAGGCTCGACGCGGCGGTGAAGTTCCCGCCGCTCTGGTCGCGCAAAGCTTCGCCACCCGAGCCGGTCGAGGCCTACCGCGACCAACCCCAGCGTTTCCCGCCCGTCTGGGGCTTCAAGGATTACGACTGGCTCGAATGGACCATCAACACCAACACGGTGATGGAGCGCAATTTCACCGAGACCCTCGGCGCGGGGTCTACCGTCGTACTCGATCCTAGGAGGACCGCTTCTCTCTTCGAGAGCTCCATCCCGATGACGAACATGCACGAGCTCGAGTGGCTGGCCTACTACATCGATCCGCCGCGATGGCCGACGGCGATCTTCGGCGAGATCAAGCCGGATTTGGCGGCGGCGGGCGAAGGCATATTCCGGAGCCGGTGTGCCGGATGCCACGAGTATGGCGATGATCGACGCACCCCAACCGGCCTCATCCGGCTACGCGGAATGCGTCCGGAGGACGTCGGGACAGACCCTACGGCGGCGCTCAGGATCTCCTGCCCGATCCCCGACACCGGCGCGCTCGTGATCCCACCTAGGTCTTACACCGCCGAGGACTCGCAACTCCTGAGGGACCTGCGCCGGCGTCAAGGCCGGCGCGGCTTTCGCCGGCAATTCTTTTGCCAGAACCGTTCAAGTCGCGGTGGACAGCATCAAGCAGAAGGCCTACGCGGCGGCGGGAATCGACGCGGCGCAGCAGCGGGTGATGGAGGATCTCGACCAACGTGGAGGCGTCGCCTGGCGCGACACGCTGCTCGATACTCAGCCGCCCTACGGTCCCTATGCTGCGCGGCCTTTGTACGGGATCTGGGCCGCAGCGCCCTACCTGCACAACGGATCGGTCCCGACATTGTACCACCTGCTGCTTCCCCCGGAGCAGCGGCCCAAGACGTTTGCGCTCGGCGGGCGCGAGTATGACCCGGTGAGGCTCGGTTTCGCCGCCGAAACAGCCTGCAGCCAGCAGGACTGTGTCGTCGACACCACGCGGACCGGCGACGGAAATGGCGGCCACCTCTGGGGTACGGACCTGGCCGAGCCCGACCGCATGGCCCTTCTGGAGTACCTCAAGACCTACTGACGCCCGAAAGACGGCGCCTCAGATGTCGGGCGACGAGCGGGGCAAGCTTCAGCCCGCCATAGAACAGGTCGTAGGCCTTGTCGTGCCCGAGCTTCGCGAGAAGACCGACCGCCGCCGGCGAGGCGAAGTAGAGGGTAACGAATTTAAGCCGGGTCCAGCGGCTTGCTTGGGTCGCCTGATTGGAATCGACGCCGGGACCGGCCGCAAAGATGCGCTCGAGCGTCCTGTCCTCCTGAACGTCGGAGATCCCGTAGACTGCTCCCATGACGGCGCAGAAGAGCGCGAGATATGCACCGTAGGGATAGAGCGGTACAAAGCGGGCAATGGCGAGGTTGCCGAGAACGAGCGCCGCAGCGAACGCGATTGCGAATCGCCTGTCGATCCCGAGCGTCGGGTCAAGATATCGCTGCAGGGCGCTCATGCCGTTGTCGACTGTCGCGGCTCCAGCCGCGATAATAAAACGGCTCAAGTAGTTCGCGTCATACGACACCAGCATCTCCTCCGGTGTCCCGAGTCCGGTTGGGAGGAGCGCGCGACGGACAATCGAATAGTTTCGGGCGTTCTTCGCCCAGAAATAGGCAGCGACAAGAAAGGCGATGACCGCGCCCACCCCAGCGATCGCGGCAAGGACGTTGAGACCGCCGTTTGAGCCACCCGCCAAGCTCGCCTCCTTAATCAGGTTCCCGTTGTGTAAAGTGATTCCGGCGGCGAGATTAAGTCAATGCTTCCAGCTTGAGTTGGCCAAAAGAGCTTTCGATGTGGATAGGGCGACCCCGTCAGCGCTGTCCCGGCGCGGATACGCGCATGAGAGAGAAAAAACGTCCGCTCGTGTGAAGGGTTTCGGACGCGGGCCCTGGCGCGGACACGGATAGAGGCTGGAGGGCCGGCGTCTGAAAGCCTCCAAGGGAGGCCACCGTTCGTGGGATCTAACCTGAAGGTCTGTACTGGGTCCGATTCCGACCGTCTGGCGCCCGATCCGCCGAGCGCCAGACGTCAGACTCGATCCACATGATTTTTCAGGTAATACGAGAGCGGCCGATGGTCCGTCGACGCACGACGCCGGCGCGACAGGCATGAACAGCGCTTACCGACACCCGCTGCACGGCGATAATGAACCGCTTCTTCCATTGTCCAGGACGACGAGCTCGCCGAAGGGACGCCGAGGTCGATCAGGCTGAGAAAAGCCCTGCTCGATCCGAACGACCGCAAGCGCGCCGAGCGGGCGAAGACGACCGAGGGGGCCGCTTAGGAAAACCAGCGCTCCCCGGGCTCGTCAAAAGCCGCCGTATCGTTTCGACGATGTGATCGCGCTCACATCCCGTCGCACAGCCGACATGTAAGAGTTCTACCATAGGGGAGCGTGGGGCTTGTCGCGCGTCGGCAAATTGGGGAGGCGGTCATGAAGGCGGTGGCGTTCGCCAATAACGATGTCGCGGTCGTTGCGTGGACGTTCGGAGGAAAATTGCCGAACTGCCTCGGCTTCGCCGTTTACCGGATCGACGTTCGCGCAGGAACCGAAACCTGCCTACCCGCGATGGCCACGTTCCCCGACCAGGATGCGACGAAACCGGGGCGCACGACAGCCGACGATCCGATCCAGAAATTCTATTGGAAGGACCTCTACGCCAAGCGCGGCGGAACGTACCGGTACAAGATCGTGCCGATGGGCGGAACGCCCGGCGCGCTGCAACCGATGCCCTATGGCCCGGTGCTCAGCAACACCATCCAACTCAGCCCGCACTACGGCGCCCTATCGGCCTATTTCAACCGCGGCATTCTCGCGACCCAGGCGACTGCGCGCGCGCTCGACGCGGACGGCGGATCGAAGGTCGAAGCGCTCGAAGCCCATATCGACAAGATCGGCGACCCCCTGCGCGACGACCTGATGGGGCAACTGATCGAGGCGTTGACGACGCTGTCCGACCAAGCGGCGAGCGACGACGGCGAAGTCTATTGCGCCCTCTACGAATTCAAGGACCCGGAAGCGATCGCGCATTTGGCCAAGCTCGGCGACAGGGCGCATATCGTGCTTTCCAACATGCCCAGCGGCAAAGGCGAGGACAAGACCAACGACACCTATTCCCAGGAGCGCGCCGACATCCGGCGGGCGGGCGCCGACGTCATCGACCGATTCATGCCGAGCGGCCACATCGGCCACAACAAGTTTCAGGTGCTGGTCAACAACGGCCCGCAGGCCGTGCTGTTCGGCTCGACCAACTGGACCTCGCATGCGCTGTGCGCCCAGACCAACAATGCGATCGTCGCCCGCTCGCCCGCGCTCGCGGCGGCCTACCTCGAATACTGGAATTGCTTGAAGGACGACACCAATCCGCCCGGCGAAGACGGCAGGGCGGAACAGTCGGCGGACTTCCGCGACGAGAACGCAAAGAAGCGCGCGCCGATCCCGCTCGAAGACGGGAGCGGCGAGGTCGATCTCTGGTTTTCGCCCAATACGCCGCACGCGCGGTCGAGCAGGCCGGGCAAGGACGAGGAAACGCCGCCCGATCTGGCGGAGGTTTTCAACGTCATCGCAGGCGCCCGGCAGGCGATCATTTTCCTGGCGTTCCAACCGGGATCTCCGAGCATCATCGATGCGATCGCGGAAGCGCAAAAAGCCCGGCCGTCGCTGTTCGTGCGCGGCGCCGTCACGGCGTCGGGCGCCGCCGGCGAATTTCACACGGCAATCAGCGGGGACGGAGACGCCCCGCACAACAAGCACCAGAAGGGCGATCCGCCGCTTCCCGAAGACTATCGGGTGATCCACGCGCGCGGGGTCACCAGGGACGACGCCTTCGGCCAGTGGGAGGCCGAGCTCAATCAGGCCGGGCATGCGGTCATTCACGACAAGATCGTCGTCGTCGACCCGTTCTCCGACACTTGCGTCGTCATCACCGGCAGCCACAACCTCGGCTATCGCGCCTCCTACAACAACGACGAGAACTTGGCGATCATCCGCAACCACCGGGCGGTCGCCGAGGCGTACGCGGCCCACTGCCTCGACGTTTACGACCACTATGCCTGGCGCTACTGGCTCAGCACCCAGAACGAGAAGGCCTGGCATTTCCTGTCGACCGATGACAGGTGGCAGGACTTCATTTCTCCGCCGACAACCAGGTGAAGTCGGCCGAACTCAACTTCTGGCTGGGCGCGACGCCCGCCGCGGACGCGCTGCCGACGCCAAACGAGGACGGCTCGACCCGCGAGCGGCCCGCGTTGCAGGCTCAGACCGGGGGCCTATCGCCGGCGGTCGGGCCGCATTCCGCCGCCCGGCCTCGCGCGGGAAAGGCGGCTCGCGCCCATCCCCACAAGAAAGGCGAGTGAGGCGGCCCGCCGCCAAAGGAGCGCCGATGCCGACGACGAAGATCATGGTCATCCGCCACGCCGAAAAGCCGAACGGTGAAGCCGGCGTCATGCCTGATCGAGCCGAGAGCCCCGAAGCTCTGACGCCCACGGGCTGGAAGCGCGCTCGGGCGCTGGTCGGACTGTTCGACCCGCCGGGCGGCAGGTTCGCAGATCCGCGCCTCGCCCGTCCTGGAGCTTTGTTCGCTTCGGGGTCGGAGAGCCTGAGGCCGAAGCAGACGATCGAGCCGCTCGCCGCCGCGCTGAACCTGACCATCGATGCGACCAGCCTCAAGGGCCAGGAAGACCGCCTCGTCGCCAAGGCGAAGGCCGCAGGAGGCGTCGTCCTCGTCTGCTGGCAGCACGAGGCGATTCCGAAGATCGCGGCGCTCATTCGCGGATCCGACGACGGCGTTCCGCCAGTCTGGCCCGGCCACCGGTTCGATCTCGTCTGGGTGTTCGATCGACAGGAAGGCGACGTCTGGAGCTTTGAGCAGGCGCCCGAACGCGTTCTCCCCGGCGACTCGGCCAAGCCGATCGCCTGACCGGCCGAAGAGGTCCGACCATGGTTCACAGCCGCACGAAGCCGCCCGGACAGGAGCGCAGGCATTCCGTTCTCGTCGGCCGCATCAAGGACGGCCAGGAGGACCCGGAAAACCCGGGCAAGTCTCCGCATTATGAGATCTGGGTCGAGGCGGACGGCGCCGACTACCGCATCGCGGTCAACGTGCGCTCGGTCGACGGGAGCGACGTCGTCGCTCTGTTCGATCCGGACTTCGCCAAGGCGACGAAACGCGACCTCACGGCGCTGGCCGCCCGGCCCGGCCTCGCCGCGCTCGCAACCGGCCCCGACGGCCAGGGCCTCGACTACCTTCGCGACGGTCTTTTTCCTCTCGACCGGATGCAGCCGATTCCGGCGGAAGGCTCCGGGATTTCGCTCGCCAATCTGATCGACGCTCAGGTCGAGCGCGCCGAGGCCGACCCCGAAGCGGTCGTTATCGCGTTCGGCGACCATTACTTCGACGCGCAGGGTCCGGACCGAACCTTCGGCTTCTCGCCGGAGCAGGGCGTGCACGACATCCACATGATGCAGGGCAACAGCTGTTCGTTCGCATCGGACAATCGGGTCAACGGCGACGGCGCGATCTTCTTTCGTTTTCGGGGAGGCGAGACGACCGCCCTGTTCGTCCGCTTCGCCACCCAGTCCGTTCACACCGACGACCGAACGGGCGCGCCGGGCTGACGGTTTCAGCGCAAGACCGTCTCGACCGGCTTTCTCATGGGGCGGTGCTGGGTCAGTTTGAATTTCGGCTTCCGACCCTAGGCGGAGCTTCCTCTTTCGTTAAACGCATGTCTTTGACCTGACGGGATAAGTTCCTGTCAGCGGGGGTCTCTACTGGGTACGGGCGACGCCGAGGAGGTCGAAGGCCTTTTTCTGGATGGGGGTGGGCCGTGCAGTGATGGTGAAGGGATGGTCTGGCGCGATGGCGGTGGCGACGGTGTTTCGGGTGAGGGTCGCGAGGTCGGCGAGGAGGGTCTGGAAGCTATGGACGGGGAGACCGTCCTCGGTCCGGCCGGTGGTCTGCTTGGTGACGGCGGCGGGGGAGCGTTGCGCCTTGGCGACCACGCTGGCGCGGAGCGCCTCGGCGGCTTGCTTGTCGGCATCGTCGTAGAGCATGGGCGCCAGGCGCTGGCGCATGTGCCATTCGAGATAATAGCCGAGCATGCAGAGGAAGACATGGGCGCGCACCCGGTCGGGGAGCCAGTGATAGACCGGCCGGACGCGGAGATCGACGGTCTTGAGCGAGCGGATCGCGTGCTCCACGAGGCTCAAGGATTTGTAGCTGCGGACCGTGGCGGCGTCGTCGAGCGCCGTTGCGGGCAGGCTGGTGCGCACGGCGTACAGGCCGTCGAGCGCCGCCTCGGCGGCAATCTCGGCGGTCTTGCGGGCGAAGGTGAAGGTCGTGTCGGTGATCTCGAGGGCGAAGTGCTTGGCCATCTTGTGCTTGTCGCGGACGGCGCCGACCGCCATGCCGATCTCCGCCTTGCCCCGGAGCGGGGCGCGCGTGCGGGCGACGCCGGTTGCAATGCGGGCAAGCTCGCGCTCGGTGGCGGCCAGCAAATCCTCGCGCTTGCGGGCGCGCTCGGCGGCGAGCGCCGCATTGCGGCACAGGATCAGGCGCTCGCCCGGGAAATCCGGTGAGGTGATCGCCGCCATGTCGCGCTCGTCGAACACGGCCCGCTCAAATCCTCTGATCGGCCTTCACCTGCCCAATCCCCAGCGAGGAGTGGACCCATGCGCCTTGTCTTTCTTGTCCCGCTCGTAGTCGCGCTCTGCATCTCGGCGTTTGGGATTGGCCTATACGCCGGTGTGAAGCGGACGTGGCCAGTACCGGAACTCAAAGGGCTGGTCGCCAAACTGACCAATCAAGCGACAGGGAAGGATCAGTTCGGACGCTTGCTCAGCTATCCTGGAAAGATCGAAATCGCTTGTCCATCGCAGGACCAAATGACCGCCGTCCTGCTGGTAATCGGTCAGTCCAACGCTGCCAACTATCAGGGCCAGCGGCATCAAAGTGGAGATGACCGGGTGATTAATTTCTCGGCGGGTCACTGCTACCGGGCCGCTTCGCCGCTGCTGGGGGCCGACGGCGAGCTGGGGGAGACATGGACCTTGCTCGGCACCAAGCTCATTCAGTCGGGGCTCTATCGCACCGTCATTCTGATCCCGGCCGCCGTTGGCGGGTCAGCGATACACCGCTGGGCCGACGGGGGCGACCTGAACAAGATGATGGTGGCGGTGATCCAAGCGGCTAAGATGCGCTACACCATCACCGGGGTGCTCTTAAATCAGGGGGCGGCAGACTTCATCCTGCACACGCCGGAAGACCAATACCGGTCGGACCTCAATTCTCTGATAGACACAATCCGTGCCCAGGGGGTGAGTGCGCCCTTCTTCATCACGCGCAGCAGTAACGGCGGCAACGGCTGGTCGGAAGATAATCCCATCGCCAAAGCGCAAGCCTCACTGGCGGACAGCCAGCGCGCCATTTTCGACGGTCCCAACACCGACCATGATGTCACTCCGCTCGATCGCTATGACGGCCAGCACTTTGCCGCCAGTGGCCAGGAAAAATACACCGACGCCTGGATACGTTTGTTTCGTGCGTACCCAGGGTTGTAATTGGTCCCGCGTGCTCACCGCTATCGCCGCGACATCTGGTTGCCTCATGGACGAGCGGTCGGCAGTTTCCTGCGCGCGAGGCCCTTGCGCCCGCTACGCGACCCGCTTGAGGACATTCCGCACGGTCGCCGCTTCCGATTTGCCGCCCCCGCGCTGTGGCAATGCCTCGCCCGTTGAGAGCGGCGGCGATCTGACGGAGCGACTTCGCCCCTGCAGCCTGAGCCTCTCGAATAGCTGGCGTGACAGCATCAGCATGCGCGTCGGCCGCAGCCTTATGGGCGGCGTTGGCAATGGCGCGGGCCTCGGATAGCCGGGGGTTGCCGAGGGCCTGTCCACGGGCCTTGACGGCGGCGAGGGCGGCCTTCGTGCGCTGAGAGATCACCGCGCGCTCCTTCTCGGCAAAGGGCGGCGTATAGGTGCAGCAGGAACGGCTCTACGTCGGGGCCGAGGTCGGCGACCAGGAACGGCGTCCTGTGCGCCATCAGGACGCTGATGAAATGCGCGTCGCGCGACAGCCGGTCGAGCTTGGCGACGGCGACGGCGCCCCTGACCGCCGAAATGCGCCGGGCGGTCGAGTCGGAGGCGGAGAGGGCTTCCGCGATCACCCTCGAAATGCTCGCGGCGCTTCGAGAGAAGCGTGAAACTGACATGGGGCAGGCGTTTTGATTTGAGGCGGCTCGCTTATGCACATGTAAGGCAACTACCGGTTTCGACCCAAACCTGAAGTTCAAACTGACCCACTACCCTCATGGCGACGTTCTTGCATCCGCCACAATAGACCGGTAGATTAGCCCGACGTCTTTCTTGGAGTCCGCCTTGTCTTCGTCCGACACAGCAAGTAGGCCGCGCGGCTGCAGCGACGGCGAGCTGATTGCAGATGCGACCGTTCACGCGGCGGCGATCGTCGCCGGCGTGATCGGCTTTTCGCTGCTGTTCCAGAAGATTGCGATGCACGGGGACGTCGGCGACGGATTAGCGATGGCGGTCTACGCCGCCGGCTTCTTCCTGCTGTTCGGCTTCTCCTGCGCCTACAACATGGCGCCGCCGTCGTCCGCCAAGACCATCCTTCGCCGCTTCGACCACGCCTCGATCTATCTGATGATCGGCGGCACCTATACCGCCCTTCTCTCCCAGGCGCGCGCGTCGCTCGGCTTGGTGGCGCTCGCGGCGTTCGTGTGGATCGCCGTGCTCGCGGGCGCGTCGCTGAAACTCTTCCTGCCGGGCCGCTTCGACCGCATCTCCGTCCGCCTCTATCTCGCCCTCGGCTGGTCGGCGGTGTTCGCGATAAGGCCGCTCGCCTCGGCCCTGCCGGTCGACTCGCTCGCCCTCATCGTCGCCGGCGGCCTCACCTACTCGGCCGGCGTCGCGTTCTACCTCTGGGAAAACCTCAAGTTCCAGAATGCCATCTGGCACGCCTTCGTCACGGTCGCAGCCGCCTGCCAGTTCGTCGGCGTGCTCGAGGCGATCGGGCGCTGAGGCTTTTGGCCCCGGTCGGCTGGCGCGCTTTAATACATTGTCATTTACGTAAATAATGCGGCCGGAACGCGGAATTCTCATGGCGACGCTAAGCGGGGTCGCAACCCTTTGAAAGGAAAGGGGCCCGCCGCTAAAGCGGCGCTAAACGGCGCATCGGGCCAGGCGGGCCGGGGAGCCCCCTACCCCGTCACCTCGAGCGCGAGGCGCCCCGTCAGCGTGCGCCCATATTCGTCGACCGCCTCGACCAAGACCCGATAGGCGCCGGGCTGAAGATCGCCGGGCAGGCGGGCCGTCCAGATATGGGAGCAGTTGTCGGCCCGAACCCAGGCTTTCTTGGTCGCCTCGTTGCGCGCGAACACCTCTTCGACGAAGGGATCGGGCCGGGCGTGGCGGGTCATCTCGGCCGGCGGCCGATCGCCGATGGTCATCGTCACCCTCGTCTTGTCGCCGCCGTCGAACACGTTGGCGATCAGCGTCGAGGCGCCGATCGCCGCGCGCGGAACAGGCGAACCGAGAATTCTCTCCTGGCGCAAGTCGCGGTCGGCGTCCTTGCTGATCCCGTGGAAGCGGCTGTCGATCGAAAGCCGCATCTGCCGCCCGTTCGGCTCCTTGGCCGGGACGAACCGGGTCGCGTAGCTGGCGCCGTCGATCGAGAGGATGTGAAATCCGTTCGGCGTGCCGTCCCGGCTGTCGGCGCTCGCGACGCCGCGATGATCGTACGGCCCGCTCCACCACGAGCCCGACAGCGCGGTCAGCACATGATGGTGGTGCGGCTCGGCGCCGTTCCAGCCGTCGGCCGCGCCGAAGTAATGGTGCTCCGTCGTGTGGGTGTGGCCGGAGAAGCTGACCGCGTATTTCCGGCCCTCGCAGAAGCTTGAAGAACGCGTCCTTGTTGACGAGATTCTGCCACGGCTCGGCGCCGAGATAGGTGCGGATCGGGATGTGCATGACGGCGACGACGAGCGCGTCGTCGGGCGTGTGCGCGAGCACGTTGCGGGCGAACTGAAGCTGCGCCTCGTCGAGCCGGCCTTCATACTTGCCGGCGCCGCGCGGCTTCGCCGGGTCGAAGCCGAGATAGTCGACGTTGTCGAGCATGAGGAAGAGCGCGTCGCCGTAGAAAAACGCGTAATAGTTCGGGCCGAAAAAGCGCTTGTAGGTCTCGCGGCTGTATTTGCGGTCCGGCGCTTCGAAATTGAGGTCGTGGTTGCCCCCGACGTTCCACCACGGCAGCCCGATCGTGCCGACGATCGCGTTGAGACGCGGGTAGAGCGAAAGATCGTCGAACATGATGTCGCCCGCCGTGAGGCCGAACCGGGCGCGCGTCCCCGCCAGTGCCTCGATCAGGTCCTCGCGGATGAAGTCGACTTCGGCTTCCGTCTCGGGCTGCGGGTCGGTCAACAAGACGACGTCGAACGCCTTCGGCTCCTCCTGGCGTTTCAGCGGGAAATCCACCGAGGCGGGCGCTGGCCCGGTCGGCGCCAGGCCCTCGAAGGTCGAGATTGAGCGCCGCCGGCGAGCCGGCCGGCTGATGATGGCGGTAGAAGCGCGGCAGATTGGTCGCCGGATCGACCGGCGGCATGAAGCCCGCGGGCTTGACGACGAAGATCGTCGCCTCGTCCGGCAGCGGCAACGTATAGCGCCCGTCGACGCCGGTCACCGTGACGTCGCGGCCGTTCGAGACGAGCACTCCGGAGAGGCCCGGATTGGAGGCGCTGGCGACGCCCGTTCCATCCCGGTCCTCGAACACGATCCCCGAGACGGTCGCCTCCTGCGCCGACGTCTCGCCCGGATCGATCGCCGCCAGCGCCAGCCCGCTCGCCGCGCCGACCAGCACGTCGCGCCGCGTCATCCCGCTCCCGTATCCCGACATCCGCGCCTCCGTGCGTGGTGGAGACATGAGACTATGCGGGTGCGACGCGATTATGAAAGGGTTCTAGCCCCGACCTGCCCGCGATGCCTGAGGAAGGCGTCCGCCAGCACGCAGGCCACCATCGCCTCGCCGACCGGAACCGCGCGGATGCCGACGCAGGGGTCATGGCGGCCTTTGGTGACGATCTCCGTGTCCTCGAAGGCGCGCGTGATCGTCCGCCTCGGCGTCAGGATCGAGGAGGTCGGCTTGACGGCGAAGCGGGCGACGATCGGCTGTCCGGTCGAAATGCCGCCGAGAATGCCGCCGGCATGATTGGAGAGGAAGCTCGGCCGCCCGTCCGGGCCCCGTCGCATCTCGTCGGCGTTCTCCTCGCCCGCGAGTTCGGCCGCCGCGAAGCCGTCGCCGATCTCGACGCCCTTGACCGCATTGACGCTCATCAGCGCGCTCGCGAGTTCGGCGTCGAGCTTGCCGTAGATCGGCGCGCCCCAGCCGGCGGGAACGCCCTCGGCAACGATCTCGACCACGGCGCCGATCGAAGAGCCGGCCTTGCGGACGTCGTCGAGATAGTCGGCGAACCGCGCGGCCGCGGCGGCGTCCGGACAGAAGAACGGATTTTTGCCGACCTCGTCCCAGTCCCAGTTGGCGCGGTCGATCTTCAGCTTGCCGACCTGCACCAGTGCGCCGCGGATCGTCACGCCGGGGATCGCCTTTCGTGCGATCGCGCCCGCGACGACGCGCGCCGCCGTCTCGCGCGCCGAGGAGCGCCCGCCGCCTCGATAGTCCCGGATGCCGTATTTGGCGTCATAGGCGTAGTCGGCGTGGCCGGGGCGGTATTTGTCCCGGATGTCGCCGTAGTCCTTGGAACGCTGGTCCACGTTCTCGATGAAAACGCCGATCGGCGTCCCGGTCGTCACCTGCCGGCCCGTGTCGTCGTCGACCATCACGCCGGAGAGGATGCGCGCCTCGTCCGGTTCGCGGCGCTGGGTGGTGAAGCGCGACGTCCCCGGCCGGCGGCGGTCGAGTTCGGCCTGGATATCGGCCGCCTCCAGCGGGATTCGCGGCGGGCAGCCGTCGACGACGCAGCCGATCCCCGCCCCATGGCTTTCGCCGAATGTGGTGACGCGAAAGAGATGGCCGAAGCTGTTGTGCGACATTCCCGTACATAAGGGGGCCAGCTTCGCGTCGTCAAACGCCGTCCGGGCCAGTTTACGGCGTTTATCGGAGGAGCTTGACCGTTCATCGCCAATTCATCTGAAAAGGCGCATCCCCTTCCCGCGCAAACAACTCCGGGTCGACGACCCGCATTGGAGAAGACCACATGTTGAAGAAGATTGCCGCCATCGGCCTCGGCGCCGCGCTCGCCCTGTCGCCTCTCGCCGCGCTCGCCCAGACCGACCAGGGGACCGCTCCGGCCGCCCCCGCCGCTGGAGCCGCGCCCGCGGAGGGCGCCATGCCCGAAAAGGCGCCGATGAAGCATCATGCCAAGCACAAGTCGAAGCATATGGCCAAGAAGAAGAGCATGGAGCCGGCCGCTCCCGCCGCTCCCGCCGCCCCCGCCGAAGCTGCTCCGAAGAGCTGATCCGACATACGAAATTCGGAATCCGATTGAGCCGCCCCGTCCGCCGGACGGGGCGGCTTTTTTGCTGCGGCATGGCTTTCGCCGGTCGTTGCGCCATGCAAATCTCCGATCAGCGGGAGAGCGCGATGGCGACAGCGGAGTTCTGGTACGAGTTTGCCAGCACCTATTCCTATCCGGCCGCGATGCGCGTCGCCGAGCTCGCCGAAGCGCGCGGGGTGGCGCTCGCCTGGCGGCCTTTCCTGCTCGGGCCGATCTTCGCCGCCCACGGTTGGCGCGATTCGCCGTTCAACATCTATCCGGCCAAGGGCCGCTACATGTGGCGCGATATGGAGCGGATCTGCGAGACGCTCGGGCTCCCGCTGAAGCGCCCCGACCCGTTCCCGCAAAACAGCCTGCTCGCCGCCCGCGTCGCGCTCGCGCTCGAAGGCGAGGAGCGGGCGAATTTCTCGCGACGGGTCTATGCCGCCGAGTTCGGCGAGGGCCTGCCGATCGCCGACCGCGCGATGATCGCGGCGTTGCTGGCGAAACTCGGCCTCGATCCCGAATGGGTATTCGGCCGGGCCGAAAGCGACGCGAACAAGTCGCTCCTGAAAGCGGAAAGCGCTCGCGCCGCCGAACTCGGAATCATCGGGGCCCCCTGCCTCGTGACCGGGGACGGCGAGGTCTTCTGGGGCAACGACCGCTTGGAGCAGGGCGTGGACTGGGCGGCCGGCAAGGCCGCTTGAACGGATCTGGACGGAGAATGGGCCCCGCAGCCGCCTTTGTCGGGCGAGGCCCGCCGCGCTAGGAATTGGCGCCCCTCGTCGAACAAGCGGCTATCGATCGGGCGCAGAAGGGAGCGCTCCGCATGGTCGACCAGAAGATGACCGCAAAGGCCGCCGACAAGCGGGCGCTGTCCTTCCTCGATCCGGTCGGGCTGTTCCTGACCGACGGATTTCATCTTCTCGGCCTGTTCGCGATCGGCGCCGCGACCGTCTGGGCGGCCGGCACCGCGTTCTACGCCATGATCCAGAAAGGCCGGCCCTCGATCGAGGACCTGCTGCTCCTGTTCATCTATCTCGAGATCGGTTCGATGGTCGGCATCTATTTCCGCACGAACCACATGCCGGTGCGCTTCCTGCTTTACGTCGGCATCACCGCGCTCACCCGCCACATGATCGGCTCCGTCCAGGAGCAGCCGAACCCCGATATCGGAGTGCTGATCCTGGCGTGCGCCACCCTGGCGTTCGCCGTTCTCGTCATTCGCTTCACTTCGAGCCGCTATCCCAGCCCCGTCTACGGCGAGGGCGGCCGAAGCGGCGTTCGCGACGATTGAGGGCGAGCAAGAGGACATGGCGATGGACTTCGATCTGATCGTCCGCAACGCGACGCTGCCGGACGGGCGCAAGGGACAGGACGTCGCCGTCGCCGCCGGCCGCATCGCCGCGATCGAGCCGCAGATCGGCGCGGAGGCGAAGCGAACGATCGACGCGCGCGGCTATCTTCTTTCGCCGCCGTTCGTCGACTGCCACTTCCATATGGACGCGACGCTGTCGCTCGGCCTGCCCCGGCTCAACGTCTCCGGGACGTTGCTGGAAGGGATCGCGCTCTGGGGCGAACTCAAGCCTCGACTGACGCACGAAGCGGTCGCCGAGCGCGCGCTCCGCTATTGCGATCTCGCCGTGTCGCAGGGCCTTCTCGCCGTCCGCAGCCATGTCGACGTCTGCGACGACCGGCTGCTCGCCGTCGAGGCGCTGCTCGAGGTGAGGAAGAAGGTGAAGCCCTATCTCGACCTGCAGCTGGTCGCCTTTCCGCAGGACGGCTATTTCCGCGCGCCGAATTCGGCGCTGAACCTCGAGCGCGCGCTCGATCTCGGCGTCGACGTCGTCGGGGGCATCCCGCATTTCGAACGCACGATGGCCGAGGGCGCGGCGTCGGTGAAAGCCTTGTGCGAAATCGCCGCAAATCGCGGGCTGATGGTCGACCTGCATTGCGACGAGAGCGACGACCCGCTGTCCCGCCATGTCGAGACCCTGGCGGCGGAAGCCCAGCGGCTCGGCCTCGGGCCGCGCGCGACCGGATCGCATCTGACCTCGATGCATTCGATGGACAATTACTATGTGTCGAAGCTGCTGCCGCTGATTGCCGAGTCCCGGATCAACGCGATCGCAAACCCGCTGATCAATCTGACCTTGCAAGGGCGGCACGACGCGTATCCGCGGCGGCGCGGCATGACGCGGGTCGCGGAAATGCGGGCGCTCGGCATTCCGGTCGCGCTCGGACAGGACTGCGTCATGGACCCCTGGTACAGCCTCGGCGGGGCGGACATGCTGGACGTGGCGCATATGGCGGTGCACGGCGCGCCGATGACGAGCCGCGAGGCGATTCGCTGGACTTTCGACGCGGTGACGGAAATTCCGGCGCGCATTCTCGGGCTCGAAGGGTACGGGCTTTCGGTCGGCGCGAACGCCGACATGGTGCTGCTGCAGGCGGCCGATCCGATCGAGGCCGTGCGGCTGCGCGCGACGCGGCTCTTCGTCATCCGCCGCGGCGAGGTCGTCGCCCGGACTCCTGCGCGGGAGACGGAGCTGTCGCTGAGCGGGAGACCCTCGCGCCTCGACCCCGCGTCATACGCGCCGCAGGCCAGCGGCTGATGGGGCCGGTCAGATCAGACGGGCAGGCAGCATTTCTTGTATTTCTTGCCGCTGCCGCAAGGGCACGGGTCGTTGCGGCCGACGTCGCGAAACGGATTGACGTAGGGTGTGTCGAAATCCTGGAATTTTGCCCCCTCGTCGAACCCCCCCGTCGCCGGTTCGGCTCCAGGATTCGAGCCTCCCGATCACGCCGTCAAGAGGATACACAGAGTCACGACGGAACCCGGCGAGCCCGGCGGGATCATTGCGCGTCACTTCAAGACTTCGATCGAAGTCTTCGAGTTTGAAATCGCGCTTCTCGATAAATCCGTCTTTCATTAGAATCGCGACTTCGTTCCTCAGGTCCTCGTAGCCGAGATCGGCCGCCGTCATGGCCCAGGCCAACCAGAAGATCGACTCATCGCGCGGCGCGGCGTCCCGCCGCAACCTGCGCAAGTAGTCGCGCATGTCCTCGTCGCTGAGGACGCCCTTTGCGCGAACGAGATAGCCGAGCGCTTCAAGCGCCGAGGCGCGCGCGTATTCGTCGCCGCGCGGGGATTCGATCGCCCTCGTGAGCGGCTCGATGTCGCCGTCGAACACCTTGATGAGGATGCCCGGGTAAGGTTTCTGTCGTTCGCATCGCCGAGCCATTCTTCGATGTCCGGATCCTTGGCGATCATGCGGCATATCGGCTCGTAGGCGCGCGTTTCGCCTTTCTCGCCGCAAAGATGCACGATGCAGAAGATTTCGTCTCCGGCGGCTTCGGAACGGTCTCCCCCTGCCGCGAAGGCGCGCAGCTTCGAGACGAAGCGGGGCGAGGCCGCCTGCCAATGTTCGAGCGCCCACGCCATCGCCTCGCGCGGGAAGTCGTCCCCCTCGGCGAATTGCCGCAGCGCTTCGTCGACATTCATGGTCCCCTCCTTCGCGCGTGTGGGCGGTTGCTATGGAGGCCGCAAAAAATCCGCGCAAGCCGGATTTCGTTCACCTCGTCCACGCGCGCACGGCGCCGTAGACGAGCGCCATCCCGGAAGCGAGCAGCGCGACGAGGACGGCGCGGGTGAAGGCCCTTTCGTGGTGAAGCGCGTGAAGACATGGGCTGCCGAGATAGGACGGGATCAGCATCGCCGGCGCGACGATGAGAAACTGACGGAGATCGGCGTGCGCGAGCGTCCCGGAGGCGGCGTAGACCGCGATCGTCCCGAGATGCATGGCGATGTTGTAGGCCTGCATCGTCGCGCGTCTGACGTCGCGTCTCCAGCCGCGCAACTGGGTCCAGATGGCGGGCATGAAGCCCGACATCCCGCCGAGGCCGCCGAGCACCCCTCCGATCCCTCCGAAGAAGGCGTCCAAACCGCGTCCGCCGAGCTTGACCACGCCGGGATCGCGGACGAGCAGCGCAAAGAGGGAGTAGAAAGTCAGCAGGGCGCCGACCGTCAGGCGAAAATTTTGCGGGTCCGCATTGCGCAGAAGAAAGACGCCGACCGGCACGCCGATCCAGCCGCCGAGGATGAGCGGAACGATCTTCGGCCATTCGAACCCGCGGCGCACCGACGCCAGCGACGCGATCTGGCCGGTCAGCGCGCCGAACACCGCAAGCGGCGCCGCGGTCTCCGGCGGCAGCGCCCAGGCCCAGAACGACAGCGCGACCACCGAAAAGGCGAAGCCCGTGACGCCCTGGGCGAAGCCGGCCGCAGCCGCGCCCGCTGCGACAATCAGCGCTGCGTCAACCGGGTCAGGCATCGCCCGGCGTCTGCCTCACGAAGCCGCGCCCTTCGAGAGCGCCGCCGCGCGGATTTCGCTCAGCGTCGTCGCCGGCGTGATCGCTTCCGGGTCGATCTTCACGTGGATGATCGAGGGGAGGCGCGACGCGAGGGCGCGCTCGAACGCGGGAAGGAATTCCGCCGTCTCCTCGACCGTCTCGCCGTGGCCGCCGAAGGCGCGGGCGTAAGCGGCGAAGTCGGGGTTGCGCAAGTTGGAGGCGATCACCCGGCCGGGGAACTCGCGTTCCTGATGCATCCGGATCGTGCCATAGATGCCGTTGTCGATCAGCACGACGACGATCGGGAGACCATATTGGACGGCGGTGGCGAACTCCTGCCCGTTCATCAGGAAATCGCCGTCGCCGGCGAAGCAGACGACGGTCCGCTTCGGAAAAACCCGCGACGCCGCGATCGCCGCCGGCAGGCCGTAGCCCATCGAGCCCGAGGTCGGCCCGAGTTGCTGTTCGACCCGGCGGAATCTCAAGAAGCGTCCGACCCAGATCGCGAAGTTGCCCGCCCCCGTCGTGAAGACCGCGTCGGGAACGCGGCGGCGCAACGCGAACATGATCTCGCTGACCTGCACTCGGCCCGGGTTTGGCGGCGCCTGTTCGCTCCAGGCTAGGTAGTCGACCCGCGCCTGACGCGTCTCCGCCGCCCACGGGATCGACGGCGGAGGATGGACGCCTTCCAGCGCGGCGCAGAATTCCGGCGAGGTCGCGACGATCGCGAGAGCGGGATGATAATTCCGGCCGATCTCACGCGCGTCGGCGTGGACGTGGACGAGGCGCTGGCGGGGCTGAGGGATGTCGAACAGGGTGTAGCCCTGCGCGGCCGCCTCCGACATGCGGCCGCCGACGAGCATGACGAGATCGGCCCGCTCGATCCGCGCCCTGAGCTTCGGGTTGGCGGACAGTCCGATCTCGCCGGCATAGTTGTCGTGCTCCCCGTCGAACGCGCTCGCGCGGCGGAACGACCCGACGACAGGCATGTCGAAGCGCTCCGCGAAGCGCGCCAAGGCCGCGCTCGCGCGTTCGATCCAGCCCGCTCCGCCCAGGATTGCGATCGGCCGTTCCGCATTCCACAGCATCTTCTGCAGTTCGGCCATCTGCGCGAGCCCGGGCCAGATCGGCGTCGCCGCCGCGCGCGGCGCGTCCGCCGCCTGCGCGGTCTCGACGAGCATATCCTCGGGCAACGCGATCACGACCGGGCCCGGCCGTCCCTGCATGGCGATGTGGAACGCGCGATGGATGATTTCGGGAATTTGGGCTACGTTCTCTATCTGGGTCGCCCATTTTGCGACGGAGCCGAATAAGGCGCGGTAATCCATCTCCTGGAAGGCCCCGCGGCCGATCATCGCCCGCTCGACCTGGCCGATGAACAGGATCATCGGAGCGGAATCGTGCTCGGCGATGTGGACGCCGTGCGCGGCGTTGGTCGCGCCCGGACCGCGGGTGACGAAGCATACGCCCGGCCGGCCGGTCAGGCGGCCTTCGGTGAGCGCCATCATCGCGGCCCCCGCCTCCTGGCGGCAGACGATGACCTCGATCGACGAGTTGTACATGGCGTCGAGCGCGGCAAGATAAGATTCGCCCGGGATGCAGTAGACGCGCTCGACGCCCTGGGCCGCGAGCTGATCGATGAGAATCTGCCCGCCTGTGCGGGGGCGCTGAACGGGCATGAGTTTTTGTTCCTAAAGAGCGATTGAAAAGGGAGTTGATTGGCGATCGATCAGAGCGCTCCTGGCGGAGCATCGCGCGACAATACGATTTCGCAATGCGCGAGTTCCGGCAGGTCCGCCATGGCGACCCCCGCCAGCGCCCAGATCGCTCAATGCGCCAGGCTTTGAACCCGAAGGCGCCCAGCCAGGAAATGAACGCGGGAACATCGAAGCGCGGGCGCATCATGATCGTCGAGAATTCCATCATGATCCGCATCCGCGGCGAGCGCCGAAGCAGCTCTTCGGCGCCTTGCAGCGCCAGTGGCTCGCTTCCCTCGGCGTCCATGCGCAGGAGATCCACTGGCGGTCCAGCGCCGAGAACGTCGTCGAGCCCAACGCCGGCAACCTCGAGATTCTGGTCGGTCGGATCCTCATATCCTGGGACCACCACATTGCCGCCGCCGAGAAAACGTGGATGGAACTGGAATTTCACGGGACCTCCCCGGTCCAGCGCCGCGCTCTGCTGCACGGTCACGATGTCGTTGAAACCGTTGATGAAGATGGTGTCCCTCAACAGCTCACAGAGGCGCGGATTCGACTCGAAGGCGTCGATGTGGCCGGTCCGGCCGACCATGCTCGCCATCGTCAGCGTGTGGTAACCAATATTCGCGCCGACCTCGACGATGCGCTGGCCACGCCTCAGCAGTCTGACGAGCGCGCGCTCGATATTACGTTCCCAGCATCCTGTGAGAGCGACATGCGGCGCGAGCGAACGATCGCGCGTGTCCATCAGCAGACGCAACCCGGCGTGCGTGGTCACGACCGCGGTGTAATCGCCGAGATAGGCGTAGCGGATAGGGGCGATGCCCCATCCGGCCAGATTGGTCCGGATGACGCGGGTCATTTCGGTCAGGGATGCCATCTCGCCTCAGGTCGCCACGCCTCTGATCTACTGCCCCACGACGCCCTCGATCAGTTCAACATTCGTCTACACCATAGGTCTTGCGGGCAACAATGGGCGAGCTGAACACACGAGATTGGCCTGGAACCCAATAGACCCGCTCGGCGCCTCGAGCGACAGTTTCTTCGCAAGAAACTCGTCGGTTGCAGACGGAAGCTGGTTTTGGGCACGGCGAATCTTACCCTGTGCCAGACATCCGGCCCCTCCTCCATCCCGTTTTATCGCCGGCCGCAGGCGCCGGTTGTCGGGCTCTTTGTCCGAAGCGGGCGGACCCCGAACCCTCGCAAAGCGGCGGGGATTGTCAAAACCCCTCGGATTTCAGGGATCAGCGTCGTTTGGGCGCATGCCATCCGCCTTGCATCCCGCCCCCCTTCCCGCCATTGTCTGCCTCATGGCCGCTCCCGTCGACCGACCCGCCGAAACCGGCGCACTGGCGAATCTCAACGCGCGATCGCGCGAAATCTTCCGCCGCATCGTCGAGTCCTATCTTTCGACCGGCGAGCCGGTCGGATCGCGGCACCTGTCGCGCATGCTGCCGATCTCGCTGTCGCCGGCCTCCGTGCGCAACGTGATGCAGGATCTCGAGGAGCTCGGCCTCATCTACGCGCCGCACGCCAGCGCCGGACGCCTTCCGACCCAACATGGTCTGCGCTTCTTCGTCGACGCGCTCTTGGAGCTGGGCGACCTCGGCCGCGAGGAGCGGGCGCGGATCGAGAGCCAGGTGCGCGCGGCCGCCGAGGGCGGCGGCTTCGAAGGCGCTTTGGCCGAAACGACGAGCCTGCTGTCCGACCTTACGCACGGCGCGGGCGTGGTGTTGACGACCAAGACCGATCTGAGACTGAAGCACGTCGAATTCGTGCGGCTCGAGCCCGACAGGGCGCTCGCCGTGCTGGTCGCCGAGGACGGCTCGATCGAAAACCGGGTGATCGCCACGCCGGAGGGCCTGCCGGCCTCCGCGCTTCAGGAGGCGAGCAGCTTTCTCAACGCCAGAGTGCGCGGCCGCACGCTCTCGGAGGCGACGGCGGAGATCGAGGCGGCGCGGCGCAAGGCGCGGCAGGAGCTCGACGAGATCGCAGGCCGCCTCGTCGATGCGGGGCTCGCCTCGTGGTCGGGGGTCTCGGGGTCGCGCGAACAGCTGATCGTGCGCGGTCAGGCCAATCTGCTCGACGACGTGCGCGCCGCGGAGGATCTCGAGCGCATCCGGACGCTGTTCGCCGACCTCGAGACCAAGACGGACGTCATCGATCTTCTGCACCGCGCCGAGACCGGCGACGGCGTCAAGATTTTCATCGGCTCCGAGAATAAGCTATTCTCTCTCTCGGGGTCGTCGATGATCGCCGCGCCGTTGCGCGGCGGCGATCACCGGATCGCCGGCGTGCTCGGCGTCATCGGACCGACGAGAACTCAATTACGGCCGCATCGTGCCGATGGTGGAATACGCCGCTCAGGTGCTGGGCGAACTGAAGCGGTCCCGTTAGCGCGCTCATGCGGCCCAGATAAGGGAGAGCCATGTCGAACGTCGGGACGGCGCCGCACAGCCTCGGCGAGGCGTCCGAACGCCTGCGGGTGAAATGGGCTTCCATCACCGCCTTCGGGGTGCTGTTGGTCGTTCTGGGCTTCGCCGCGCTGTTCTTCTCGCTGATTGCGACCATCGCGACGGTGACGCTCAACGGCGTGCTGTTCCTCATCGGCGGCGCGGCCGAGATCGCGATCGGCATGCACGCGCGGAGCTGGGGCAGGTTCTTCCTGTGGGTGATCGGCGGAGCGCTCTATCTGGCCGCCGGCGTGATTTGCATCGTCAACCCGGTGTTCGCGTCGGTCGTGCTGACGCTCCTGCTCGGGGCGGGACTGATCGCCGCCGGCCTTGTGCGGATCTACCTTGCGACCGTGCTTCCCGCCGGCCAGCCCCGGCTTCTCGTTTTCGTCGCCGCGGCGGTGACGATCCTGCTCGGTTTGATCATCGTCAATCACTGGCCGCTGGACAGCGTCTATGTGTTGGGAACTTTGCTCGGCGTCGATCTGCTGTTCCACGGCGTCGGCTGGGTGAGCTTTGGTATGGGACTGCATGCGCGGAGCTGACCTCTCGGGGTCTCCGCGATTACGGGAGGAGCGAACAATGGCGAAGTGGGTCTACTCCTTCAGCGCCGAGCGCGCTGACGGAAGGGCGGAGATGAAGAACCTGCTCGGCGGGAAGGGGGCCAACCTGCACGAGATGGCGTCGCTCGGCCTGCCGGTGCCGCCGGGCTTCACCATCACGACCGAAGTCTGCACCTACTTCTACGCCAACGGAAAAGCCTACCCTCCCGATCTCGCGGCGCAGGTCGACGCGGCCGTCGCGGAGGTCGAGCGCCAGACTGGGCGCGTCTTCGGCGACGCGGCCAACCCGCTGCTCCTCTCGGTGCGCTCCGGCGCGCGCGCCTCGATGCCCGGCATGATGGACACCGTCCTCAACCTCGGGCTCAACGACGCTTCGGTCGAGACGCTGGCCAAGTCGTCCGGCGACGAGCGCTTCGCCTTCGACAGCTATCGCCGCTTCATCCAGATGTATTCGCACGTCGTGCTCGACGTCGACGACCACGAGTTCGAGGACATCCTCGAAAACTACAAGGACGGCAAGGGCTACACGCTCGACACCGACCTCAACGCCAAGGACTGGCGCGCAGTCATCGTCGACTACAAGGCCAAGGTCGCCGAGGCGACGGGCAAGCCCTTCCCGCAGGAGCCGAAGGATCAGCTGTGGGGCGCGATCGGCGCCGTCTTCTCCTCCTGGATGAACCAGCGCGCGATCACCTATCGCCGGCTGAACGACATTCCCGCGGATTGGGGAACGGCGGTGAACGTCCAGGCGATGGTGTTCGGCAACATGGGCGAGACGTCGGCGACGGGCGTCGCCTTCACCCGCAACCCTTCGACCGGCGAGAACGCGCTCTATGGCGAGTTCCTCGTCAACGCCCAGGGCGAGGACGTGGTGGCCGGCATCCGCACGCCGCAGAACATCACCGAAGCCGCGCGCAAGGCGGCGGGCTCCGACAAGCCCTCGCTCGAAGCGCTGATGCCGGACGTGTTCAAGCAGTTCGCCGAAACGACGAAACTCCTGGAAACGCACTACCGGGACATGCAGGACCTCGAGTTCACCGTCGAGCGCGGCAAGCTCTGGATGCTGCAGACGCGCAACGGCAAGCGCACGGCGCGCGCCGCGCTCCGCGTGGCGGTCGAGATGGCCAACGAAGGCCTGATCTCGCGCGAGGACGCGATCACGCGGGTCGAGCCGGCCACGCTCGACCAGCTGCTGCATCCGACCCTCGATCCCAAGGCGAAGCCCGAGCCGCTCGCGACCGGCCTGCCCGCTTCGCCCGGCGCGGCGAGCGGCGAGATCGTGTTCTCGGCCGACGACGCCGAGGCCGCGCGTCAGGCGGGGCGAAAGACGATCCTGGTGCGCGTCGAGACCTCGCCTGAGGACATTCACGGCATGCACGCCGCCGAAGGCATCCTGACGACGCGCGGCGGCATGACGTCGCACGCGGCGGTCGTCGCGCGCGGCATGGGCAAGCCCTGCGTCGCCGGCGCAGGCGCGATCCGCATCGACTACGCGAAGCAGACGATGACCGCCGGGCGGCGTCACGCTGAAGAAGGGCGACGTCATCACCATCGACGGCGCCGCCGGCCAGGTCATGCAGGGCGCGCGTGCCGATGGTGAAGCCGGAGCTCACCGGCGATTTCGCCACCCTGATGGGCTGGGCCGACGAGGTCAGGCGGATGAAGGTGCGCGCCAACGCCGAGACGCCGACCGACGCGCGCGTCGCCCGGTCGTTCGGCGCCGAGGGCATCGGCCTCTGCCGCACCGAGCACATGTTCTTCGAGGGCGAGCGCATCGTCGCGGTGCGCGAGATGATCCTCGCCGACGACCGAGCAGGGCCGGCGCGCGGCGCTCGCCAAGCTCCTGCCGATGCAGCGCCAGGACTTCGCCGAGCTGTTCGAGATCATGACCGGCCTGCCGGTCACGATCCGCCTGCTCGATCCGCCGCTGCACGAGTTCCTGCCGAAGACCGACGAGGAGATCGACGAAGTCGCCAAGGCGATGGGCGTCAGCGCCGACAAGCTGCGCACGCGCGCCGGCCGAGTTGCACGAGTTCAACCCGATGCTCGGCTTCCGCGGCGTGCGGCTCGCGGTCCGCTTATCCCGAGATCGCCGAGATGCAGGCGCGCGCCATCTTCGAAGGCGCGGTCGAGGCCGGCCGCAAGACCGGCGCGCCGGTCACCGCGGAGATCATGGTGCCGCTCGTCTTCGGGCGCCCCGAGTTCGATCTGGTCAAGGCGATCATCGTCGCCATGGCCGAGGCGGTCGCCAAGGAGACGGGCGTCACGGTGCCCTATCATGTCGGGACGATGATCGAGCTGCCGCGCGCGGCGCTGAGGGCCGGGGAGATCGCCGAGAGCGCCGAATTCTTCTCCTTCGGCACCAACGACCTGACCCAGACGACGCTCGGCATCTCGCGCGACGACGCCGCCTCGTTCCTCGGGATCTACACGGCGAAGGGGCTCCTGCCCTCCGATCCGTTCGTGACGCTCGACACGGCAGGCGTCGGCGAGCTCATCAAGATCGCCGCCGAGCGCGGCCGCGCAGACGCGGCCGAACCTCAAGCTCGGCATCTGCGGCGAGCACGGCGGCGACCCCGCCTCGATCGCCTTCTGCGAAACGGCCCATCTCGACTACGTCTCGTGCTCGCCGTTCCGCATCCCGATCGCCCGCCTCGCCGCGGCGCAGGCGGCGCTCGGGCGGAAGGCGCATTCGACCGCGTGAGGGCTCGTTCAAGCGTGAAACAAAAAGGGCGTCCGAGAGGGCGCCCTTTTTCTTGCCGTCATGTTGCGCGACGCGATCGATGTGGCATAGTCGCAGCCAGCGACGCTATGCGCGCTTCTCGCGAACGCGCGGGATGACGACAACAGAGGGGAGGAGGCACCGACCTTGTCGAACCTCTCGCTGCGCAAAATCAGCAAGCGGTTCGGCGCCGTGGAGCTGTTTCGAGGCTTCGATCTCGACGTGGGCGACGGCGAGTTTCTGTGCCTTCTCGGCCCGTCAGGCAGCGGCAAGACGACGCTGATGCGGATTATCGCCGGGCTGGAGGAGATCGACGGCGGGGACATTTTCCTGGCAGGTCGCGAGATTTCCCGGCTGCAGCCGCGCGACCGCCACATCGGCATGATGTTTCAGGGCTACGCGCTCTATCCGAACATGTCCGTGCGCGAAAACCTCGCCTATCCGCTGCGGGTCAGGGGCGCGCCGCGTCGTGAAATCGGCGAGCGCGTCGAAGGCGTCGCGCGTCTGCTCGGCATCGAACCGCTGCTCGATCGGCGAATCCAGGCTGTCTCCGGAGGGGAACAGCAGCGGGTGGCGATCGGACGCGCGATCGTGCAGAAGCCCGACCTCTACTTGCTCGACGAACCGATCAGCAATCTCGACGCCAGTCTGCGCGAGACCGTCCGGACCGAGGTGCGCCGCCTGCAGCGCCGACTGGGGGCGACCATGATCATGGTCACCCATGATCAGATGGACGCGCTCGCCGTAGCGGATCGCATCGCCGTGCTCGGCAATGGCGTCCTGCGACAAATCGGAACGCCGGAGGAACTCTACCGTAAGCCGGCCAATCTGTTCGTCGCCGAATTCATCGGCAACCTGCGAATGAACTTGCTGTCGTGCCGCTACGCCGGCGGGAACGCGCGCGTCCTGGACGGACAGGGGTTTCAGTTTCCGCTTCCGACTGGAGTGGAGAAGGGTCTGCCGAACGGCGAAAGGCCGGTGGTGCTCGGCTTCCGGCCGGAGGAGACGGAAGTTCACCGCTCCGCTCAAGAGGGGGCGCTGCCCGCAACGGTGGAGACGGTGCATTTCCAGGGCGACCGCCTCATTTGCCAGCTTCGCCTCGGCGGGGAGTCGATCCAGGTGTCGACCGGCGGGAGCGGGAGCCTTGCGCCGGACGCGGCGGTCTGGCTGTGCGTGCCGCCAAGCGGAATTCATATTTTCGATCGGGAGAGCGGCGCGCGGCTCGGCAGCCCAGGCGCCGTTGCGGCCGAGCCGATCGCGCGGCGATCCTGACCGCGCAAACGGCGTTGCGCGCAAGCGCGCCGACGCCAGAACAGGGAGGAAGACGATGAGCGACAAATCGAGCGACATTCAGCGCGACCCGGGCGCGGTCTCCGGGGGCCTCAGCCGGCGCAATCTCTTGCGCGGCGGCGCGGGCCTTACGCTGGGCCTGACCGGCGCGTCATTGGTCGGCGGCGGCCTCTTCCCGGAAGAGGCTTGGGCCGCCGGCCTCGTCAACATCGAAGTCGACGCCGGCCAGAACGAGAATCCCTTCCGCTGGAACGCCGACGCCATAAAGAGCAAATTCGGCGCCGACATCAAGATGATCGGCCTGCCCTTCGTCGGACAGTACGAAAAGCTGGTGTCGGAGCTGACGGCGCGCTCGGCCGCCTACGACCTCCTGGTTTTCCCTCCCTATTTCCTCGGGGACTTCGTGGCCCTCGGGTTCCTGAAAGAACTCGATCCCTATTTCAGCCTGCTCGATCCCCGGATCGGCGACGACTACATCCCCGTCTACAAGGACCCGGTCATCAAGCGCGACGGCAAGACCTACGCGCTGATGTACGACGGCGACATGCTCCAGGTGGCCTACCGCAAGGATCTGTTCGACGATCCGACCGAGCAGAAGAACTTCAAGGCGAAGTACGGCTGGGACCTCGCTCCGGCGAAGACCTGGGACCAGTTCATGCAGATTTCCGAGTTCTTCACGCGGCCGCCGAACCTCTACGGCACGGCGTTCTACGCCGCCCGCGGCTTCTGCTACGCCTGGTTCGCCAACATCTTCGCCGGGATGGGGGGCCGTTGGTTCGCCGACGACATGAAGCCCGGGATCAACTCGGAGGCCGGCGTCAAGGCGCTGGAGATGCTGGTCAAGATGAAGGACTACGCGGTGCCGAACATCCTTCAGGTCGACTATCCGGCGCTGAACGAGGTCTTTCTCAACGGGTCGACGGCGATGGTCATTCAATGGGACGACCTCGCTCTCAAGGTGGCGAACCCGAAAATGAGCAAGGTGGTCGGCAAAGCCGGATACGCGGCCTGCCCAGTGCGAACCTATCTCCCCTACAGCCGCGTCATGGCGGTGTCGGCCTTCGCAAAGAACCCGGAGGACGCCTATCGGGTCGCAGCCTACATGCAGCTTCCAGACGTGTCGATCACCTACGTCTATGATTCGAATTGCGGCCAGGACCCATACCGGTGGTCACAACTCAAACCTGAAGCGGCGATGAAGGACCACACCGGCGGGCCGTCGCTCGACGCCACCGACGCCAAGATCTATGTCGACGCGATCCGCGAGGGTCTGAAGGCCGGCTATCCCGAGCTCGCGATCCCCGGCGCGCCGCGGTATCTGGACATCCTCGATCTCTATGTCAGTCAGGCCCTGGCCGGCGGCCTGAAGCCGAAAGGCGCGCTCGACGCGACCGCGCGCGAATGGGCGAGCATCACGCAAGCCTATGATCCCGACCGGCAAAAGGAGGCCTACGCGGCGTGGGTCGAAATCGTTCAAGGACGTAGGCATCAGCTATTGACGCCGCTGCATAGAGGATGATGGCGCGGACGGCGTCGCTGCGAAACCGCCGGGGCCGTCCGTCTCCTTCCCGCCATGACGAGCGCAAGCCGTCTCCGTTCCGGCAATCCAGCCCCGCCGCCGCGGCGATACGGGCCGCAGCTTTGGCTGGCTGATGATTGCGCCCTGCCTGGCGATGCTTGCCGCCAACAGCATCTTCCCCTTGATCTATGCGATAACGGTCGCCTTTCGAGAGCTACCAGGTCCTGATCCCCGTCCCGCATCGGTTTATCGGGCTGAAGAACTTCGAAAGGATATTCTCCGACCCACTGTTCTGGAGCAGCCTTGGCGTCACCGCCTGGTTCATCGCCGGCGTCGTGTTGCTCCAGTTTCCGGTCGGTTTCGGCCTCGCCCTTCTTCTGAACCGGCTGCGCCGCTATCAAGACTTGCTGGCCACGCTTCTCCTGGTCCCAACGATCATTTCGGCTTCCGTCGCCGCATTCCAATGGGTCCAGCTGTTCAACTATCAGTTCGGCCCGATCAATTACCTGCTCGGGCTCCTGCATCTGCCCCAGCCGACCTGGACGGCGGATCCGGCGCTCGCCCTGCCATGCCTGATCTTCGTCGATTTCTGGCAGTGGACGCCGTTCATGACGCTTCTGATGTTCGCCGGCCTCCGCTCCTTGCCGACCAGCATCGTCGACGCGGCGCGCGTCGACGGCTCGACGGCCTGGCAGATCGTGTGGCGGATCTATCTGCCGCTGTTGAGGCCGGTCATCGGCATCGCGCTCATCCTGCGGATCCTGATGGCCTTCAAGCTCTTTGACATCATCTACGTCCTCACCGCCGGCGGGCCGGGCACGGTCACCGAAAATCTGGCCTTCTTCACCTATGTCCAGGGCTTTCGCTATTTCAACATGGGCTATGCGGCCGCCCTGTCGATCCTGCAACTGATCGCGGTCGCGGTTCTCGCAAAGCTCTTGATCCGGCTGACGCGCCGGGCGAGCGCCGTGGCGGCGAAGGAGTAGGTCGATATGAAACGCAGCTTTTTGACGCTTAGCAATCTCCTGACTTACGCCGCCCTGGCGCTCGCCCTCGTCGTCTTCCTGGCCCCGGTTATGTGGATGCTGATCACCGCGTTGAAGCCGCCGCATGAATGGCTCACGACGCCGCCGATCCTCGTTCCTTCCGAACTCCATTGGGCGAACTTCACCGACGCGCTCTTCACGTGGGGCGGAGCGAAGGGATTGGAGGACAGTCTGATTGTTGCCTCGCTTTCGACCCTGCTCGCGCTCATCCTCGGGGTTCCCGCCGCTTACGCCCTCGGGCGCTTCAACACCGGGGGAGAGAATCTGTCCTTCACCGTGCTCAGCATCCTCTTCCTGCCGCCGGTCGCGGTCGCCCTTCCGATGTATCTGTTTTGGTCGGCGCTCGGCTTGCTCGACAGCTACACGGCTTTGATCCTGCAGTACACCGTGTTCAACCTGCCCTTCATCGCCTGGGTTCTGAAGAGCTTCTTCGAGGACATCCCCCGGGACATGGAGGAATCGGCCCTGGTCAACGGCGCCACGCGCTGGCGCGCATTCTGGCAGATTGCCGTGCCTCTGGCGCGTCCGGCGGTGCTCGCGGTCGCCCTGCTCGCATTCATCTTCTCGTGGAACGAATTCTTCTTTGCCCTCATCCTGACGCGCGCCAATGTAACCACCTTGCCGTTCATTCTGCCGGTGCTGATGGAAGGTCACAACATCTTGTGGGGCGACATCGCCGCCATCGCGACTCTCGGGGCGCTGCCGGTGGTGATCCTGGCCTTCGCCCTGCAGAGGTACCTGGTGCGCGGCTTGTCGTTCGGGACCGTGCGTTGAACGATCACCCGGCGCCGGACGAATCGAGCCGGGCGCAGAACGCCTCGAACGCCTCCAGCGAGGCGTAGGCCTTCTGGGTGCCGCGCCGCGTCACCGAATCGGCTGCGTAGCGGCTCGCCATCCGCAGCGCCTCCTCGGGCTTCGCGGTGACGCTGTAGCGCGCGAAGGCGCCGACGAAGGCGTCGCCCGCGCCGGTCGTGTCGACGGGCTCGGTCCGGACCGGCTCGATGCGTCGGATGAAGGAAGACACCGCCAGCAAGGCGCCGCGCGCGCCCATCGTGACAATGATCGTTTTCAGGCCCCTGTCGAGCAGGCTCTCGGCGGCCGCGACAATCTCGGCCTGGCTGTCGACCGGCATGCCGGCGAGGATCGCGAGCTCGGTTTCGTTCGGCACGAAGAAGTCGACGTCGATGATGCGCGCGAGATCGAGCGCCGTTGTCGCGGGGGCGGGATTGAGCAGCGTCTTGATCCCGTGGCGCTTGCCGAAGGCGATCGCGGCGTAAACCGTCTCGAGCGGAACCTCGAGCTGCAAGAGGATGAGATCGCAGCTCTTCAGCGCCTCGGCCGCCTCGTCGATGTCGGCCGGAGAAAGATCGGCGTTCGCGCCCTTGATGATCAGGATCGCATTCGCGCCCGGAAGGGTCGACGACGATCGGCGCCACCCCGCTCGAGCGGCCCTTCACCCGATGAACATGGGTCGTGTCGATGCCGAAGCTCGCGAGGTTCTTGATCGTTCCTTCGGCGAACATGTCGTCGCCGACCTTGCTCACCATCACGACCGAGGCGCCGAGCTTGGCCGCCGCCACGGCCTGGTTGGCGCCCTTGCCGCCAAAACCCATCTCGAAGCTCGGCGCCTCGAGCGTCTCGCCGATGACCGGCATCCGCGGTGCATAAGCGATCAGGTCGACCATGTTGCTTCCGACCACGCCGATCCTCGGCCTTGGCATTTGCGTCTCCTCCATGTCGGCGGCCGCCATGCGCCCATAGCCCGTCGAAAGACGGGCGTCCTTCCGGACGCCCTGTGGAGCGCGGCCGACGCGGCCAGCGGCCGCGTCTACAAAGACCGGCTTCCCTCGAATCGTATGCCTTCCCGGAAATACGGTGGCAAGGCCCAGCTTGCCGTCGCAGTCACACGGGGCCGATGGCCGAACGGAAGAGAAAGGTTCCGCGACTCCGCAGCTTCGTTCCTCGGGAATCTATACGGCGAAGGGGCTCCCGCCATCCGACGAGGAAGGGCTCGCGCAAGGGCCCGTCCATCGAGTTTCCGGTCGAGTCGAGAAAAGGCTGCTTTCACGGTTCGGCGGTGGCTGCGCGGGGCCTGAACGGTCTCCTTTCGATCCGGCCAAGAGAGGTCACTGGTCCGGCAGCCCGGCGATGCGCAGGCCTTCGACAATTCGCGCCCATTGGGCCTTGAAGGTCGGATCATCGGTCGTTTGATCCTCCTGCCGCAATTTCTGCAAGGTGAAGTGAGGCAGGGCTTTTTGAATTCTTGCGACGGCGTCCTTGGCCTCCTTGTCGTGCCCGGCCCAGGCGTGTGCAACCGCAAGGCCGAGCAGCGGGTCCGCAAGCTCCGGATTGCCCGCAATCGACCTGTTGCACCATTCGATCGCCTGTTCCCAGCGCCCGAGTTGGTTATTGAGGCGGCACATGAAATATTGCCAATTCGGCACGCCCCCGTCGTGCGGGCTCAGCCGCAAGGCAGTCTCGAGGTCTGCGAGACCTTCCTCGCTGCGACCCAGGTACATTTTGTGAAGCCCCGCAATCGCATGGGCGTCGGGGTTGTTGCGGTCGTATGTGATCGCGATCTCGTTCTCGGCGATCGCCGCTCGCCAGTAATGCCGGTTTCCGAGAACAATCGCATACGCGTGGTGCAGCAGCGAACTTTGCGGCTCGAGCATCAAGGCGCCGTTAATGATCCCCTCCGCGCGCACCATGTCGCCGTCCAAGTCGTCGCTCCATCCATCATGTGCACGCCACATGAGGACCAACGCGAGGCCGGTCATCGCCGGGACGTTTTTCGAATCGAGCGAAAGCGCGCGCTCGAACAGCCGGATCGCGTCGTTGAATCGCTCCTTCAAGTCCGTTGGATTGGCGAGCGCCCATCCGCGCATGGCCAGATCGACCGCATCCGGATTGTCGGGACGCTCGCGCATCGCCCGCAGGCTCTCTGCCTTGACAAGCTCCTCGCCCAGCGAATTGGCGAGGCGCGAGACGAATTCGGCCTGCAATTGTGCGAGGTTGTCGCGCTCTCCGTCGAAACGGTCGGCCCATAGATGCGCGCCGGTCTCGGTTGAAACAAGCCGAGCATTGACCGCGACCTTTTCGCCGACGCGCCGCGTGCTGCCTTCAAGTACATAGCGCACGCCGAGTTCGCGGCCGATTTGCTTGGCGTCGACCGTTTTGCCCTTGTAAGTGAAAGCCGTGCCGCGAGCGACGACGAAACTTTCCGGCAGGTGGGAAAGGTCTGTTGTCAGATCGTCGGTAATGCCGTCGGCGAAGACCTCCTGCTCGGGATCGCCGCCGAGATTTTCGAACGGCAGGATGACAATCGATAGCCGCGGTGCGGCCCGAAGCTTCTCTTCGGCGGCTGTTCCAATCAGCCGGTACGCGAACCCCGCATGCCAGCCATAGGCGGCGAAAATGAAGAGCGCAAGCACCGCCGCGCCGGCAATCGCCGGCCAGCCCCAAAGTTGAGCGCGCAGTCTGCCGGAGGCTCGAAAATCGACTGCGGGTCCGTTTTCGGGACGCTTTGCGCCGCTCGATCGCCGCCGCGATCGTCGGCCGTAGCGTCGTCGGACCGCGCCCCCGAAGGCACAAGTTGCAATGCCGGCGCCAGCCCGTCGAACCGGTAGCCCTCGCCGGGCGCCGTGACGATGAGCCGCGGCGCCTTGGGATCGGGCTCGATCTTGCGGCGCAGGCCGCCGACCAGCACGTCGACGCTGCGGTCGAACGGCTCGAGCGGCCGGTTGGCGACCGCGTCCAGGAGCGCGTCGCGGCTCAACACTCTGCCCGGCCGGCTGACGAAGACCCGAAGCAGCGCGAACTCGCCGCGGGTGAGCGCAATCGGCTCGCCGAACTCGTGGGCGAGCGTGCAGGCGTCGAGATCGAGGACGAGCCCGGCGAACCGCACCGGCGACCTCGCCTCACTCGAAAGCTTTATGCCCTCGCTGTCGCCAGGGTCCGGTATGTCCCGCATGGCGCGCCCACCCACTCTGTTGCTGTGCATTTGTTACACACAAGATCAATTGTTACACACGAGATTCAGACAATTACATGTCTGTTACGCCGGCGCCATTTGCTGTTTACCGCGCTTCGCGACGTTTCCGGCATCGCCCGCATTCCCGCGGGCCCGAAGCACGGGGAATGAGGATGAGACGGACGTTTGCAATCGATGTCGGCGTCGCCGCGACCGCCATGCTGGCGATCGCCGCGTCGGCCACAGCGCGGGCGGAGGAACTTCAGGTCAGCAAGATGAGGCCGACCGTCGTCGCGAGAAATCCTGGTCTGTCCAGGAACGGTCGCTCCGACCGAATGCGATGCGCAAAACGCGCTCGACGTCATCCTGGGCCCGCCGGCCGCAAGCGAAATCGGCTGCGCCGTCGCAGGCCAGCAGCTCCTGGCCGGCACGGGAATCCGGATGCGCGATGGCCAGTACGTCAAGGTCGGCTGCGCCCGCCAAGCGGCGCAGACGGACTGAGGGCCCGGGGCGGAGGCAGACGCTCCCTGACAAGACTTGCCCCGCCCCGGCGCCGCCGCACGTGGAGGCGCCCGCAATGCTTCGAACCCTCGCGCCCGCGTTGCTCTTGTTCTGCGTCCCCGCGGGCGCACATGACCTGTGGACGGACGGGACGCCCGTCCCCGCGTCGGTCAAGCGCGCCTGCTGCGGGCCGGCCGACGCGCACCATCTTCGGCCGGATCAGGTTCACCGGATTTCGGACGACTATTACGAGGTCGACGGATACTTTCGGCCGATCCCCGCACGCAAATCGCTTCCGAGCGAGGACGGCGACTACTGGATCTTCTACAAGAACAACAAGAGCGGAAGCCAAACCGGCGTATTCTGCTTTTTCGTTCCACTGAATTTTTGACCCGCGTCTCCAACTCGCAGACGGGGACAGGCGCGCAGTTCATTTCAGGTAGGGTTCGCCCAACGCCCAATGGTCGACAAGGTTCGGACATGTTGTCGGGCTAGGCGTCGCGCCAGTCGGCAAATCGCGAGCGTTGGGCGGGGCTGGGGCATGATCGGATGGAGAACGGTTTTTGCGACCGTCGCCGCGCTTGTCTGCGCGGCGGCGTTTCCCGCTGCGGCGCAAAATCCCTCCGTCCAATCCGCGCGTTGCGCTCGTCGTCGGCGAGGAGACCTATCGGGATCAGGCGCTGGCCACGACCGCCAACGACGCCGGCCTCGTCGCCCAGACGCTGCAGGCGGCCGGATTCGATGTGGTCGGCGCGCGCGATCTCGACGGCCAGTCGCTGCGCACGGCGCTGCGCGACTTTCTCGACAAGGCGGCGGCGGCCGGGCCCGATCTGCAGGCTTTCGTCTACCTCGCCGGCCGCGGGATCCAGTACAACGGCGACAATTATTTCGTGCCGGTCGACGCCGAGATCCGGCGCGACGCCGACGCGCCGATCGAGGCGGTTCGGGTGTCCGATTTCGTTCATGCGCTCGCGACGCTGCCCGGCAGGGCGCGCATCGTCGTGCTCGACGCGGCGCGAGCGAATCCCTATGCGGCGCAGGGGGCGCCGCTGGCGCCCGGCCTTGGCCTCGTCGACCCGGAACCCGGCGTTCTGATCGCCTTCAACGCCGCCCCGGGAACGCTCGCTGGCGACGAGCAGGGGCCGTACGGCGTGTTCGGCAAGACGCTGGCCGGCGCGATGCGTCAGGGCGGCGTCGACGTCGCCGAAGTGTTTGACCAGACGAGAATCCTGGTCAACCAGGAGACTCAGGGCGCGCTCCTGCCCTGGAGCGCCTCCAAACTCGACGGACCCTATTTCATCTTCGAACGCGCCGCCGGCGCGCCCCCGCCGCCGGTCTTGTCCGCGGCGCAGACCGCCGGAAGGCCGATCGCGACTTTCCCTGCGCAGCAAGCCTACGCGATCGCTCTCCAGCGCGACACGATCGCGGGCTACCGCGAGTTCCTCGCCGCCTTTCCGAATTCGGATCAGGCGCGGCGCGTCCGCGCCATCCTGGCGGTCCGCCGCGAAGCCGCGTTCTGGCGGCGCACGCTCGACGCCAACTCGCCGCGCGCCTATTGGACCTATCTGCGCGTCTACCCGAGGGGACCGCATGTCGCCGACGCGCGCCGGCGCCTGGCGATCCTTTCCGTCCCGGTTCGAGCCGCCGCCCGATTTCGCGCCGATGGAGTTCGAGGATCTGCCGCCCCCGCCGCCGGACGAGCGCTTCTACGAGGAGCGGCCGGTCTACGCCTTCTCCGATTTCGGGCCGCCGCCGCCCCCGCCGCCCGTCTATTACGAGTACGACGAGGACGACGCGTGGCGCGAGCTGCCCCCGCCGCCTCCGCCTCCCGCCGTCGGCGCGCTGCCGGCGCTCGAGATCGGCGATTCCGCTGTTCGTCGGGGCGGTCGCCTACCACCACTATGACCATCGTCGTGACGGAATCGCCCCGCCCGGCGCGCCGCGGTTCGCGCCGCCCCCGCCGGCGCCGCCTCCGCTGCCCGCAAACGTCAGGCCAGTCGCTCCGCCGCCGCCCCGCCCGGTCGCGTTCGCTCCCGCGACCGCCGTCGTCAAGCCGCTTCCCCCGATCGGCCCCGCGCCGTCCGGACGCAGCGCGCAGCCGGGAACGGGACGCCCGTCGCCGGCATCCGCCTCCGCTCCGGCGCAGTCGAACCCACCGGCTTCTCCCGTCGTCGGCAAACCGCCTGTGTCTCCGCCGGCTGCAGCCAATCCGCCTGCGACCCCTCAGGCCGTCCCGCCCGGCGGCAAGCCCTTGCCGCCGACTCCGTCCAACGCAGCCAGTCCGCCCGCGAATGGGCCTGCCGCAGCGCCAGCAGGGAAACCGGCGCCTGCGGCTTCGCCCAACGCAGCCAATCCGCCTGCGACTCCTCAGGCCGTCCCGCCCGGCCGCAAGCCGGCTGCTCCGTCCAGCGCGACCAATCCGCACCCGAACGCGCCTGCCGCCGCGCCAGCTGGAAAACCGGCGCCGACGCCCGCCAATCCGGCCGCGAGCCCGACGACCGCGGCGAAGCCGCCCGCTCCTTCCGCGGGGTCCGAAACGACGAAGGCGCTGCAGCCCCCTCCCCCGCCGAAGCCCGGCGGCCTGCCGGTCGGGCCCAGGCCCACGGAGGTTCAAAAACCAGCGCCCCAGACTTCGGCGCCGGCAATCTCGCCAGCGCCGATGGCGCACGAACCGGTCCCGGCGATTCATGCGCCGGCGCACGCCGCGCCTCCGCCAGCGGCGCATGCGCCGGTGCCGGCGGCTCTGGCGCCGGCGACGGTTCACCCGGTTGCGCCGCCGCCCGTCCCGGCGGTCCATCCCCTGGCGCAGCCCGCGCCTCCGCCTGCGGCGCGTGCGCCGGTTCCGTCCCCGGTTCCCGTGCCGGCGGCGCTGGCGCCCGCGACCGTTCATCCGGTTGCGCCGCCGGCCGCCCCTGCAGTCCATCCCCCGGCGCAGTTCGCTCCGCCCGCAGCGCATGCGCCGGTTCCGTCGCCGGCGCCCCGGCCGGCGGCGCTCGCGCCAGCGCCGGCGCCAGCCGCCCCGGCAGTTCACCCCGCTGCGCAGCCGGGCGTTCAGCCGCCGCCGAAACACGGCCCCCAAGAGGTCCCCAAAGTTGGGCAACCGTCAGGCTAGCTAGCGGCTGGTGAAATTCGTCGGAAACAGCGAGCGGAAGCCCGCTCGCTGAAATTAGCCGGCGGATGCGCCGCAGGCGCTCGCGCCAGCGCCGGCTCACCCGGCGGCCGCCTCGCCGAGCGGAAGGCTGCTCGCTGAAACTTGGTCCGCAAGCGATAACCCAGGATGGGCAGGGAGCGCGAACTGAAACACCGCCCCGCGGGGTGAGTTCGCCGTCGCCCACAACCGCCCGCCGTGAGCTTCTATGATCGAGCGACAGATCGACAGCCCCATTCCCATTCCGTTGGCCTTGGTCGTGTAGAAGGCGTCGAAGAGGCGCTCGAGAGTTCTCCGGCGCCAGTCCCGGTCCCGAGTCGCGCACCGCGACCAGCACGCCGTCCGGCTCGGCTTTCTCGGTGCTAACCAGCAAGTCTCGCGGCCCCTCGTTCGTACCGCTCATCGCCTCGATGGCGTTGACGACCAAGTTGAGGACCACCTGCTGCAGTTGCACGCGGTCGCCTTCGGTGATCGGCAAGCCCTCCCAGAGTTGTGTCCGCACAGAGACGCGGTTCTTCACCGCTTCGCCATGGGTCAGGGCGACGACCTCGAGGATCGCGTCGTTGATCGCCACGACATCTTTCCGCGGAGGCGCTTTCTTGACCAGCGCACGGGTCCGACCGATGACCTCGCCCGCTCGATTGCCGTTTTCCATGATACGGCCCAGCGCCTGTCGGACCTCCTCGAGATCAGGCCGTTGCGCGCTCAGCCAACGCAGACCGGCTTGCGCGTTGGTCACGGCCGCGGCGATCGGCTGGCTCACTTCATGGGCGATCGAGGCTGTGAGCTGCCCCATGGTTGCGACGCGATTGGCGTGGGCCAACTCCATCTGTGTTTTGCGGAGCGCTTCCTCAGCGCGTTTGCGCTCCGTAACATCGACCGTCGTAACCACGAATTCGACGAGATTTCCCACGGCATCGAAGACCGGATGCCTGATGTCATGGATATGTTTGACCGTTCCGTCGGCCAGAACAATCCTGTAATCGTCGACGTGTTCGCGGGCCTCCCTCTCAACGCGCTCTCTCACCCTGTCGTGATCTTCCGGGTGCACGAGGCGCCAGAATTTTTCGCTGCTCGGACCCTCCTGCGGATCCAATCCAAAAATTCGGAACATTTCGTCGGACAAGTAAGTCGTTTTGCCGGTCAAAGGGTCGTAGGCCCAGCTGCCCGTCTTGGTAAGCCTTTGCGCTTCCGCCATCTGGGCCTCGCTCCACCGCAGAGCCTCCTGAGTCCTGTTGCGTTCAATCGCAACTCCCGCCAGATGAGTGATGTGTTCTATGATCTCTTGATCGCGTCGGCTCGGGCGGCGCGGTTCGCGATAGTACATAGCGAATGTCGCGATGACTTTGGCTTGCGAGGAGAAGATCGGCGTCGACCAACAGGCGCGTAGAGAATGGGGCGAAGCCACCTCGCGGTAGTCCACCCACAAGGGGTCGGTTGCGATATCCTCCACGATCACCTGTTCTCCGCGATATGCCGCTGTCCCGCAGGAACCTGCGGAAGGCCCGATCAGACCTCCATCAATGGCGTCCGTGTAGGCCTTTGGAAGGCTGGGCGCCCCACCGTGCCGCAAGCGATTGCCGTCAAGTAATAAGATCGAGGCGAGCACGCCACTGGCTTGTTCCTCCACGAGCCGGCACAAGTTTTCGAGGGCAAGTTCCTCGACGCGAAGCAGAGTCCCCCTTCGCCACCATCTCGTAGAAAGAATCCGTTTCTCTGCGGCCGAGTAAGGCATTCCGTCCTTTCGGCGATGTCGCCGCTGGAAGGTTAAGGTTTCCCCGGCATCGAGACGCTCGCTGATATTTTGCAGAAACGCCGCGGTTGCATCCGGATCGAAGTCAATCGTGGACATGCCGATCAGTTCGTCGCGGCTATAGCCTAAGCTTTCGCACGCGTGGCGGTTCACGTCGAGAACGGTTCCGTCCTCGCGGTGGAGCATGAACGCATCGGTCGCATGGTCCACGAAAGTGCGGAAGCGGCTCTCGCTCGTTCGCAGCTCCTGCTCGGCCCGCTTGCGCTCGGTCAGATCGAGCACGAAGGCAACGGCATAAGACTTGTTTTCGAATCTCGCCGCCCCGACCAGTACAGGCACACGGCCGCCGTCCTTCTGGAAATACTCCTTCTCGTATGGCTGGACGGTTCCGGTCATCTTCAACTCAGCCACAGCCCGTGCATCGCGGTCACGCCATTCCGGCGGCGTCAGCTCTGTCCACCGCACACGACCAGAAACGACGTCTTCACGGTCGTATCCTACCATGCGCAAAAACGCGTCATTAGCCTCGACAACTGGCCCGTCGATCTCCCCTTCGAGCTGCCGGATGATGATTTCGATAATGTTGGAGTTGACCAAGCGCCGAATCTTCGCTTCGCGTTGTTCGAGATCGCGGTACAAGCGGGTATTCTCGAGCGAGGTCGCCGCCTGCGAGGCGATGAGCTTCAGCACCGCGATCCGGGCCGGCGCGAAGGCCCGGGGAGCGAGGTTGTTCTCGAGATAGAGGACGTCGATGAGCTTGGCCTGGTTGATCAAGGGCAGGCAGAGAATGGAACGCGCCTGACGCTGGCGGACGTAAGGGTCCGAGGCAAACGAGGACTGGGCCGCGGCATCGTCGAGAATGACGGTCTCTCGGGTGCGCTGTGCATAGTGGAGCACCGTCTCCGGCAACACGGAGGCGGTCGCCGGCGCATCGCGGACTTCCACCAGGAGAGTGTCGCCCGAGGTCGTGGCTTCCGCCGCGATCCGCAAGTCGGCCGCGTGCGACAGGACCAGTAAGCCGCGCTCGGCGCCCGCCTGGGCGATCGCGGTGCGCATGAGCGTGTCGATCAGTTTGTCCAGCACCATCTCACCAGAGACGGCCTGCGACACCTTGATCACGGTCGCGAGGTCGAGGCGCTCGACCGGGGCCGCGATCGTGCTCGCCGGGCCGGGCACGGGCTCTTCCGTCCTAAGCTGCGGATACATCTCCTCGAGTTGCCGCACCTTTCCATCGGCGCCCCAACTCAGGTAGCAGTGCCGGGCGTTTCGCAGATACGCGCCAGCGATCGTCGGAAAGCCGCGCGCCATGCAAAACCGTGCGGCGCGTTCGTGGGCCAAGCCCTCGTTCTGCATGAAACCGTGTTCGCGCGCCAGCCGAATCGCCACTTCATATAGGCGCATCGCGTCCAGATCCCGGCCTTCGAGGCGCGCAATCTCGGCGCCTACCAATGCCGCGCGGTTCTCGAAAGTTGCGGGGCAGTTCTCTGCCCAGACGGCGAGCTGCTTGTGATGAGCTGCCAGCGCTTCCAAATGCTGAGACCGCTCCCCGGCCGCGGTCAAATCGCAATGCGCCGCCCGAGCAAGCGCCGCGTAGAAATGGTATTCAGCCAACTCGAATTGGGTCGGAGCCGTCCAAAGCAGCGGCGCAGCTTTCGATACCGCCGCAATAGCAAATACCTCGTCGCTGGCGTAGATGCTCGCTTGCAGCCTACAAATCCAATACCAGCACGCGCCAATGGCCAGCTGGGGATTGTTCTGCAGATGTTGCTCGAAACGGCCCTCGTCGAACTCCGCGTCATTGAAGGAGGTGAAGTCCGGGGTCAGTCCACGAAGCATCCGGATAAGCCTGAGCTGCCCGGTGATGCAGTCGCTGGCGAGACCGAATCTCACTTTCCGCGCGAATTCGAGGCCATGCTCGGCCTCTCGCTCGACGTCACTGAGCGAATCACCGGCGGCAATGCGGTTTGTGATCAGGTCGATGCAGCTATAGGCCGCATAAGAATGGTCACCGGCATCCTGCGCCGCGTCAAAGGCGCGCCTGAGGAAGGCGCGAGACGTCTGCAAGGGCTGAGTCCAGTGTGCGACGTGGACAGCGAAGACCAGGTAGACGCGAGCTCTGAAGCGGTCGAGCCCATGCTTCTCGACCAGATCCAGGCCAAGTCTGCCAAAGCGGAACCCTGCTTGGTATTCTCCGAAATACGTCCCCAGGACCCCGCCCAGCCATGCATAGGCGAGGCATGACCCGTCACCGTTGCCATGGTCCAGGCTGAGGGTCGCCATCCGACTGACGACGAGACGGAACAGATTCAAGTCGGTGAACAAGGCCGGCGACGTGAGCACCGTGAGCACGTCCATGGTCGCGCACCGGTCTGGGTCTCTCATCGGCGGCAGATCAAGCAGTCCTTCGATCGACCCGGACCCCAGCTGCTGCCACAAACGATCATAGTCCAGGCGTACGTCCTTCGCCGTGGGGTGCAACGACCACTGGCCTTCAACCCGGCGGAGTTACTCCAGGCCGACCCCAACAGCGCTGTCGCTCTGGTCCAAGGTCGTATAGAGATTGATGCGCACGCAAGTAACGGCCGCAGAGTCAACAATGGTCTGTGCACGAGTTCGACAACATCGTTAGCCGTTCTTCCGCTGACGCCAACTCGCCGAGCAGGTATTCGCACTCGGCCCAGTTGAGCTCGAGGTCGAATGTGAGCCGGTAGCACTGTTCCCATCCGGTCTCGGCTAGCAACGCGCGGCCGGCGGTGAAATACTGCAGCGCCGAGGCGTAGGCCGCGGACCGCTTGGCGCGCTTGCCCGCGATCAGGTTGAGCTCGGCAAGCTGCTCCCGTTCCTCTTGCCCGGGGATCAGCGCGGCGCCGCGGTTGAGCTGATTGACGATGTCGAAGATCGCCTCCTCCCGTTTCTCGGGCCGCGTCTGCGCCGCGAGCAGGCGACCGATCCGCAGATGGACCTCAGCGCGCAATGCTTCCCGGATCAGCGCATAGGCGGCCTCCTGCACCCGGTCATGAATGAACCTGTATTGGCCGTCCAGGCGCTCGACCAGCTCCTGACGGACCCCCGGCCACATAGCCGCGTGGACCTGCTCGTCTGGGGTCCCGAGAACGATCGACAGCATCGCGACCGCGGCAACATTGCCGAGGCAAGCGAGTTGCTGCAACGCCTGCTGCGTTTCGGCCGGCAAGCGGGCCAGCTTGCCAACCATGAGGTCCACGACATTGTCGGTGTAACCTTCGGCGTGAATGCGATCGAGATCCCAGGACCAGCACGCCGCGTCGTAATCGAAGCGGAGTAACCCCTCTTCGGCGAGCGTGTACAGAAACTGAATCACGAAAAACGGATTGCCGGCGGTCCTGTCGTGCACCAGCTCAGCCAGCGGCGCGGCGTCCGCGGTTTCGCAGCGAAGCGCATCGGCGATCAAAAGCCCGAGGTCGTCGCGTGCGAGCGGCGCCAGGCGGATCTCCTGCACCTGCGCTCCGGCCTGGTGGATCGCATCGAGCTTGCGCGTCAACGGATGAGCGGCGTCGACCTCATTGTCGCGGTAGGCCCCGATCAGCATAAGGTGCTGCAGATCCGACTGCGTCAGCAGATCCTCGAGCAGGTCGAGCGTCGCCGCGTCCAGCCACTGCAGATCATCGAGAAACAGCGCCAGCGGATGCTCCGGCCGGGCGAAGACGCTGATGAACCGGCGGAACACGAGCTGGAAACGGCTTTGCGCCTGCTGCGGCTCGAGTTCCGGGACCGGCGGCTGGTCGCCGATGATGAGCTTCAGTTCGGGGACGAGGTCGGTCATCAGCCGTGCATTCGGGTCCAGCGCCTCCAGAAACGCATTGCGCCAGATCGCCATCTCGGCGTCGCTCTTGCCGAGAAGAGGCCGCACAAGGCTCTGAAAAGCCTGCACCAGGGTCGAATAGGGGATGTCGCGCTTGTACTGGTCGAACTTGCCCGAGGCGAAGAGCCCCTGCGGCGGCACGAGCGCCTTGAGCAGCTCGTTGACGACCGAGGATTTGCCGATGCCAGAATAGCCGGAGACCAGCATGAGCTCCGGCGCGCCGCTCCTGACAATGCGGTCGAAGGAAGCGAGCAGAGTCCCGACCTCGCGCGCTCTCCCATAGAGCTTCTCGGGGATCACCAGGCGGTCGGGCGTGTCGTGTTGGCCCAGCGGGACGTTATCGATGCGGCGGTCGGCTTCCCACGCTGCAAGACATCGCCGCAGGTCGCGCTCGACGCCGGCCGCAGTCTGATAGCGCTCCTCGGGCGTCTTGGCGAGCAGCTTCATGATCATCTGAGAGATCGGCGCCGGGACAGTCTCCAGCCGCTGGCCCGGCGCTAACGGCTGCCGCGCAATGTGGCAGTGGACCCACTCCATCGGATCGGAGGCAGCGAACGGCAATGAGCCAGTGAGCATCTGATAGAAGGTGACGCCGAGCGAATAGAGGTCGCTGCGCGAATCGATCGAGCGGTTCATCCGTCCGGTCTGCTCGGGCGCCATATAGGCCAGCGTGCCGGCGATGGTTTCGGGCGGCTCGGGCGTCTGCCGTTCGCGCGGAAGCCGCGAGGCGATGCCGAAGCCGGTGAGCCGCGCTCGTCCGTCGGCGCAGTTCACCAGGATATGGGCGGGCTTGATATCTTTGTGCACCAAGCCGCGCTGGTGAGCCTTGCCCAGGGCCGCGGCGACGCCGATCGCGAGGCGCAGGAAGCGCCCCAGCTCCACGGGCGCGCCAAGCAACCGAGCCAGCGGTTCGCCGCCAGGGTCCTCGAGCAGCAGCATGGTTCCGGCCGTGCTCGCGCACGAGTTCCAGAGGCCGCGCCGACCAGTCGCTGTCCAGCTCGTCTTTCAGTTGGTCGTAATGGGCAAGGCGATCGAGGACGGCGGGCGAAGGGCGTTCCGCAGCCGGGAGCACAATCAGAACGGCGCGCTGTTCGCCATGGGCTCCCGGCAGCCATCCTCGGCAGAAGACGCGTTCGTCGTCCTCCCACAAGACTTGGAGGCGCTCATCCATCGGCGCTGAACGCGAGGATGGGATCATCTCCCGGACTCCCCCGTCGCGCTGTCAACCACCGCCAATTGATACAAGCGGCAACAGTCGCGCTGGTCCGATTGCCGCAGCAGCGCGGATTTGGCCCCTAGACTGCGCCGTTATAGGACCCACGGCAAGGATTGGCAAACCTACACCCCTGTGTAACGGGCTGCGGAGCGCCTTGGCTCGCAGGCAAGAACATCCAGAGCCTTGTCCCGTGCACGAGGACGGTCTGACCCGCGCGCAGCCCTTCCGCCTTGAGCCAATCGTCGGCGAACTCCGGCCTCTTTGGGTGGGGAACCCAGACCCGCAGCAGCTTCATGCCCTTGCGCGCCTGGGCGCGACGGTAGCGCTGAAACTTGGTCAGGCCGTCCAACGGAACTCGCTTCGTGCGCGGCATGGCGACCCTTTCGGTTGAGCGTCACGATCCCACGATCGGCTGCGCGCTACCATGGAAATCAGCGATAAAGTGTCGGCGGGCTCGTGCGCGACCGCCCCTCGATCGCCTTCTGCGAAACCGCCCATCTCGACTACGTCTCATGCTCGCCCTTCCGCATCCCGATCGCCCGCCTCGCCGCGGCACAGGCGGCGCTCGGGCGGAAGGCGCACTCGACGGCGTGATGGCGGGTTCGAGACTGGAATGAGAAGGGCGCTGCGCGGGGGGCGCCCTTTTCCTTGCCGGGGTGTTACGCGAGAGGCCGCGATGCCCTCAGGAGGTGCAGCGCCAAGCATACGGTTAAGGTCTGGGAGAAACCATACGAAGTCACAACGGCTCATGGGTGAGGTGTTCGAAGTTAAAGCGTGAACCTCGGCCTTGATGTTGCAAAGAGCAAAGTCGACGCCTGCATTCGCTCGGCAAGGCGGCGCTTGTCGGCGTCGAGCACGCCGGAAGGCCAGGCCGAGTTGGCAGCGTGGTTGCGCGCGAACCGGGTCGGCCGGGCGGTGATGGAGGCGAGCGGCGGTTATGAGCGGAGCTGGGCGGAAGCGCTGCGCGCGGCCGGCCTCGAGATCCGGACCATCGGAAGAATTCGTTTCGCTTGGCATCGCGATCACCTGTCCAACGTGAGGTCGTAAAAAGGGTGGATGCATTGTAAATGGTCATACGGGATTATACGTAACCGCATCGCAATATTTGCTCCGAGTTGATGGCGACGCATTGTCGCTGCCGCTAGCAATCAGAGCGTCTCGATTTTGCGTTGCCGAAGCCTACATAGCGCCATGTTGCGGCGTATTTCTCCGCGCCTTCCCGGCGCGGCCCGCCGATTTGGCTTCATCCGTCCGTGTCAGCCAAGATGACGCCTGCGCTCGCGCGAGGCCATTCGCTCGCGACTACGTAAATCCCTAATTGCGACATGTCCGCGATTTGTGAACAGATTTAACTTCGTTTAGCAAAGAAACGACTATATCCGGGGAATGGAGCCGCTCAGCTCTTGTCTCAAGTGCCCGAGGGGGTGGTGGGCGATGCTTGGCACATGACCGGTGGAAAAATCGATACCCACTATAGCTTCGCCCACCACATTGGGGTAATGACGTCAACGAAACATTGAGAGAAAACCGTACCTAAGTGAGTTTGGTAAACGGCAATTGTAAACAGCTCAGCGATTCTGCTATCGCGCTGTGGCACAGATGGGATGGACAATCATGAAAGCTCGTTATGCAACTCTGTTGGATGCAACTCTGTTGGTGATCGTGGCTACTTTCGCCGGAGTCCTAACCTCGAATGCAGCGGATTCGCAGCAAGGAGGAATTCCGCTTGTCGTCGGCCAATTTTCATTTAATGCCCAGGGAACTGTCGGCCTTTGTTTCGAGCCCAACTCCATCAACCTGGAATTGTGTAGCACACCCACCCCACCTGGCGTGAATGTCATTTCGGCAATGGGTACCGATAATGGAGCGGTCACTTGGGCTGACGGCCACAGTTGCGCGAGCTATACGAACGTCCAGTCCCTCCTCCCCTTAGGACCTTCGGCTCAACCTTCCGGGAAATTCACATTGGTGACCACCTTATTGCATGCTTATGATCCCACGACCGGAACCGGCGAAAACTCTTTTGTCACCTATTATGGAGGCAAATGCAACGGCGCAATTTTCGACGGCGCGACTGCGACGGTATTTTCCACCGGCACCGAGCACTTCGTTGTGAGCGACGGTGGGAACAGGCTTGATTTCGTTCTCAGACCCTCACGAATCCCATGAATTCGATCGGTGCCTTCTCCTTCACCGGTACCGAATTGAAGCAAAGGAGCCAATATTGAAACTCCCCGTAGTGGGGAAGGGGTGAAGTGGACCCCAGTTTTGGGACCAGCGGCTTAATTGGAGCGCGGACCGTTCCGTCGTGCTAGACGGAGCGGATCATGACGAAGGGAACGAGACGGAAGTTGAGGTTAATTGATCTCGCGAAGTCGAGAGAAAATGTTAATCAATGTGTACAGAAATGTCTAATAGTGAGTACGAGAAGTCATTTGATGACCTTTCTATCTATCTATCTATCTATCTATCTATCTATCTATCTATCTATCTATCTATCTATCTATCTATCTATCTATCTATCGACCTGATTACCACAACGGTGTTATTTGGGACAAAGCGAAGATTGGAGTTTTCCAGAAGCACTGTTATACCTAAGCATCTATCAGTTTAGCAGGCATCCCCAGAGTTTCGGGAGCGGGAGTTTAGGTGTTGGAAGTTAAAGCGTGAACCGAGTCGCAGGCCGTCTCGAAGTGGTTGGATGCAGCGCTCTACAAGGGAAATTTGTAGGAGCAAGAATCAAGAAAATCCACACCGCCCGATTGAGGCCGAAAATCAGAGGCTTTTGAGAGGTCGGGGAAACGCGAAAGTCCGCCCGGAGGCGGCCCTTTGGTTATTGGCGTTCCATAACGCCCGTTCCGCGAACGTCTCAGGCAAGCTTTCAGTCAACCACCACCGTGGCTTACGCCATCCTGTGTGGCTCCCCCAGTGCTTTGGCCGCCCTGCTGTCCACCGTCAGCATAAGCTGAGATGGCCGAGCAACTGAAAGCGAGCAGTAGCGAAGCAACCAGCAGCAGCGTGCGCATTGGCAGTTCTCCGTCGCAAAAGGCCGAAAAGTCGGCGGGAGACATTGCGCGCTTTATTTGTAATTTGCAGCGCCCCGCGTCCGCCGCACCCATCCGAGAATCGATAGCCCTCGACGTGCAGAATTCAACCAGACCGTGCGAAAACTCGACGGGGTTGATGGACGCGACGACTGAGCCTGCGGGTCGCCGCTTTTCTCGCGTTTCGGGCTGAAATCGCGCCGATGGCGTCTTGGAAGGCATTGGGAGGGCCTCCATGGGCCGTTTGCAGGTAAACAAAGCAATTCGCGCCCTTTCAGGCGGCGACGGCCGCCATCATCTTGTCCATGCCGAGAATGTTGAGCACTCGCCGCAAATTGTAGACGAGCGCCGTCAGGCTGAATTCGGCGCGCACTTTTTCCAGGCCGCGCATCAGGAACGCGCCCTGATTCATCCATTGCTTGATGCTGCCGAACGGATGTTCGACCGTCTCGCGACGGCGGTCGAGAATTTCCGGCCTCGTCTTCAGGCGGGCCGCCATGCGGTCGAGCGCGTCCTCGTGCTCGAGACGCGAGACGGCGCGATAGCCGGCGTCCGTGCAGCGCGGGCGTAGCGGGCAATCGCGGCACGCCGCCGGGTTGCCGTAATCGACCTTCGTCATCTCGCGTAACTTGCCATGGCGGAGCGGCCTCAGTTCGTGACCGCCCGGGCAAGCGTATGCGTCCCGCTCCGGATCGTAAGAGAACTCGTCCTTGCGGAAAAAGCCATTGCTGACCGAAGAGCCGCGTTGGGGTCTGGGCACATAAGGCGTCAGCCCCGCCTTTTCGCAGGCGGCGATGTCTTCCGTCTTGAAATAACCCTTGTCGGCGACGACGTCGATCTTCTCGACTTCGAGGATCTCGCGGGCCGGCTCGGCAGTCGCCTGCAACAGCCCCATGTCGACGACCTGGTTGGTCACTTCCTGTTCGACGATCAGCTTGTGCTTGGCGTCGACCGCGACCTGAATGTTGTAGCCGACAGCGACGCGCGTGTGCGCCGCCATGGCGCGGCTGTCGGGATCGGTCAGGGATATCTGGTCTTCGCCCGTCCGTTCGAGTTGCTTCAGCATGGCGTCGTATTGGCCGCGCTTCTTGCGCAGTCCCTCGATCTTCTCGGCGAGATTTTTCACCCGCGCGCCGCCCATCGCCTGTTCCGCGGCGTCGCCCTCGTCGAGCCTCTGGAGGTAGTCCGCCAGCCGTTCGTCGGCCGCCTTGATGAATTTCTCCAGCGAATTGCGGGTGAAATTTCGATCCTTGTTGTTGACCGCCTTGATGCGGGTCCCGTCCACCGCCAGTAGTTCGCGTCCGAACAGGTCGAGCCGCTTGCACAGCAGCGTGAATTGACGAAACACCGATTTGAAAGCGGCGCGATTGTCGGCGCGGAAATCGGCGATGGTCTTGAAGTCCGGCTTCAGCGTCCGCAACAGCCAGATGACCTCGATGTTGCGATGGCATTCGGCCTCCAACCGGCGGCTCGAACGCACGCGATTGAGATAGCCGTAGATGTAGAGCTTCAATAGATCGCCCGGTGCGTAGCCCGGCCGGCCCGTCGCCTTCGGCTGAACCCGCCCGAAGCCTGCCTCGACCAGATCGAGCCCATCGACGAAGGCGTCGATGAACCGAACCGGATTGTCGGAGCCGACGTAATCGTCGACCGCTTCCGGCAAAAGCAGAAGCTGATCGCGTTCGAACCCGGAAATGTGCGCCATTGCCCGATTCTAGTACGGCGCCGGCAGATTTGTGAATCCCGCCGGCCGAGTTTTCGCACGGTCTGCAAGAAATCTGCACCACGCGAATTCAGCCGAAAAGCGGAGCCTTTTTGAGAGACGGTTGGCCGCTCAATCAAAGCGGCATCAGCACGCTCGCGCCGCTATTTTGCCGCGGCTAGGCGATCTGAAAAAGCCTCAAATGGCCTCTCGAAACTCATTCTCAATTCCTGTCTCTCAAAAGGCGGCAACATGCGCGAGTTTCGAGAACGCGCGCGGCCTCTTGATTCCGCGAGACGTTTCGGTCGCAAAATTCAGGTGCGAAAGTCCGGTTGTCCCGAAATCTATATGACCTCGGCCATCGACGAAGCAGCCAATCAAGTGTAAGCGTCCCCGGGCAAAACACTAAGGGAGGCACGCATGGAGACACCGGATCTGGTCGAAGTCGCCGCTGATGTCGTGGCGGCGTTTGTCGCCAACAATTCCTTGCCGATCGGCGAGCTGCCGGCTCTGATTCAGGCCGTGCATGGGACCGTTGTGAGGCTCGCGAGCGGGGCGGAGATCCCTGCCATTCCCCAAGCAGCGGCGAAGGAGCCCATGGTGCCCATTCGCAAGTCGATCACGCCAGACTATTTGATCTGTCTGGAGGACGGCAAGAAATTCAAGTCGATGAAAAAGCACCTGGCCGGGCTTGGCCTGACGCCGGCGCAGTATCGCGAGAAATGGAAACTGCCCGCCGACTATCCCATGGTCGCGCCCAATTACGCGGCGCAGCGGTCGGCTTTGGCGAAAAAGTTGGGACTTGGGCAGTTCCGACAAAAAACCCCGCCGCGCGGTCGGCGACCCAAGGCGGCGAAGACCTGACCGTCGGTTATCCGGACCGGAACGTTCGCGAGGCTAAATCGAGACCGCCGTGCGAAAACTTTATGCGAGGGTCTGTAAAGTCGTGCGGAGGGCTGTTTTTCGCGATTTTTCCGCTCTGCGCGGTTATAGGCCTCGAAATTCTGGCGGCGCCTAAGTCGTCGCCGACTTTTCGCACGGTCTGCAAGAAATCCGCGCAGTGTTTTGGAGGCCGAAAAATAGGGGGTTTGTGAGAGACAAAGTAGTGCGGCGACCCTTGAAAGAAGACAGATGCAATCCCACATAATGAGTTCTATGGGTGACGTCAGCAGGTGCTGACACGCGCTTGAAAAGCGCAGTGGACCTCACGGGGTTTTCGGTTCGATTCCGACGCCTCCCCGCGAAACAGCCCGCACCGTGAAGCGGGCTGTTTCCATTTTGACCGCACATTATCCTAGCATTGACGGATGGGGTTCTGAGCCTGTCCAGCCAACCCATCCCACATCATCGCGAGACTTTCCTTTCTGGCGGGGCAATCCAGCCCAGCCCCGCACTTCTTGCCGGCCGCCATATATATGTGATAATGTCCTTTATCTCAATTTCTCGCTATGGTGACCCTATTTCAGTAATGAGAGATAAACATTCGGGTGCTATCTCCTCTCGGTACATCAACGACGCTAACGCTGGGCTATCCCTCAACTTCGAAAAGCGATAGCCATTTATTCTATACCACGCATCTAATAGTTCGCTCCCTGGTACTATAAACATTTTCTCCGCCTCCCAACGCGCGTCCACTTCTCGCGCGGCCAATTCTATCGTCTCACTCAAGCATTTCACGCGGTCGTCAATTGATTGTTTCATCGCATCCAGCTCTGTTTTTGCGCGCTCGGCAGGCTCGAAACCCTCTATTTCTACCTTTGCTCTCCTGTCAGCATACACTGGCCGGCACACCCTCTCCGAAACCCGCTTCCAAACCGCATATTGCTTCAGCCTGTCAGCACACATCGATAACTGGGTCTGAACATCTTCCATGCTTGGCGAAAATCCGCTGTGCCATCTGCTCTTCGCCGTCTCAGCAAATTTTCGCGGTTAATACGCGGGCTAACAAGGTAATTTTCTAACTCCCGCCGATTAAGCACAACTATTTTTGCATCCTGGCCGACCCGCTCTTTGATGATCGTTACTTCTGCCTCGGCGCGCTCATCTCTATCCAGGATAAACCACAACTTCACCCGCCGCCGACTCAAAAAATTCAATATCTCTTGTGCTGCATAATGAGTGAAATTGCCAATTCCTTTCAGATGAATGAAGCCTACATTTAACAGGCTCAAATTTATGCCTGCTATAGTCGCCCATTCTCGTATTACCGCTTCATCGCTAGGGCCCTCGACAAATAACACGCGGTCATACATAAAGAGAGAGCTTAGACGTAACCCCAGCTCTTCAGGAATCCGCTGCTCAGCGTCCTCGAATGTGAGTTTTGCAGCGGTAGTAGCATCGTTTTTAGAAACTAAATAGACATTGTGTGGTTCCACGGTATCTAGAAAATTCGTTGAGTGGGTGGTAATAAATACCTGTCTCGTTGCACTCATGCGTTTAAGATATCGCATCATACTCATCTCTAGTGCTGGGTGTAGGTGTATCTCAGGCTCCTCTACAAGAAGCAGATCGGGATCGTTGAATTCTGCATCAAGAACCAGTCTCAACGCTTCCCGGATACCCGATCCATTTACTTCGATGAGAAAGTTGTCGATATCAAGCTCCGCTCGGGGTTGTGGTGACGATGAAGCTGTACTTCCCGCAAAGGCATCGACAGTTACGCCTAGGAGCGCGGAAACCGTTTGTTGAATGCCATTTAAAATCTCAGGACCACCACGCTTTACCTTGAGCGATAGGAGTTGAGCCGCTTCTTCGGGCCCAATTGGATTTCGTCTTTCCTTCAGATGCAAAACCTTGGTTTCGCCTATACGTATCGCTAAATTTTTCGCGTAGTCCGGAATTTCGGTGCTGCTCCCGGCAAACGTCTCAACGGAAATGGAGACGGTCGGGCGCGGGGCAGCTCTGGACCCCGCCTCCTCCTGCAATTCTCTCACGCTTCGTATAAAGGCTTCGTAGCTGGCGGACCTCTCGACCTGGTCGCGCAAAGTTCTTATCAGCTCAGGTGAGGCACCTTCTAGGTAGTGCCTAAACAGAAACACTGCGTCTGGCCGCCGCGCCAGCTCCGGCGGGGGTCGCGGAGCTCCCGTCACCAGCTGTTGTCGCAACCGTTGCCAGTCCTCTTCGTCGAAACGATCCAGAAAACGGGAGATAATGTTGTCGGTCTGTTGTAATCTTCTAGTCTCAGATACAATTCTGACAAGCTCGTCGGCACCCTGCTCAGTCATAGCGAACAGGGTTCTATTCATAGGGCCCGCGATAGTACGTTCCGTGCCTATCCGGTTAACACAGACACCCCCCATATCTAGTGACGGCACTTTGTCCGCTTGACGCACACCCGCCCATGGCACAAGGTGTATGCATGAAGCGGATATGGGGCTGCTATGGACGTTCTCGACCTCAACGAGTTCGCGTTCCGGTTCACTCGCCGCTTCTACCCCTTTAGCGCCTTCCGCTCGCTCCTCGGTATCGCCGGAGGGGCGGAGTCACCGACCTTCGCCGAGCTATATCCGGCGAATGGGCGCACCCTACATGTAGTGGGTGTCTGCGTTAACCGGATAGGCACGGTACGTTCTATCAATTCAAACCGTTCTAACCACGCATAACCCTTAGTAGGAATATTGAGGCATGCAACCAAGTCGGGTGTCTGAGTGATTGCGTCGATCATATTTTTAACCTGTGGAAGGTCACTGATTATATCTGTGACCAATGTAGCCCAATCGGAATTTGACAGACTGAAACGGACACGAATTTCTATGGGGCCATTCAAATGCTTCACATTGAAATCGATTTTTTTGCCTAAGGGCGGACTAAGGGCCACAAATTCCCTGCTGCGCAGGCATGAAAATAATGCCTCTATCCCAGCTAACACGTTAGATTTACCAGAATTATTTTTATCGACTAATACATTGAAATTGCCACAGTTGGAGAGTGTAGCGGCTTCAATGCTTCGGTAGTTTTTTATAGATATTTCCTTGATGAGCAAATTGACCTCCCTACTAATTCGCGAAAGGAACTTCAATAAGTCGCAAAGAAGCCCGCCGCCTTCTCAGGGTTGTACCCGCGTCGATCATACAGTTTGGTCGTGCTCGGGTCACGATGTCCGGCGGCCTTCTGGACGTCTTCGAGCTGGTCGACATACCTAAATTGTAATCCGCTCGACCTCATCGAGCGTGATCTCGTCGCCGGTGCGGTCATAGAGCTTGGTCATGCGCGGGCTTTCGTGCGCCGCCATCAGTTGCGCGTTTTCGAGCGTGCCGCCGTTGTCGAGATAGGCGGTGATCCCGGTCGCGCGGAACGTGTGGCAACAAATATCCGGACTAAGCCCGGCGTCGTTCGAGCGCCGGCGGATCATGCGCCAGGCGTCGACACGGTGCATCGCGCTCTGTCAGCTCGCCGGTGCGCCCGCGGGCCGAGCGGAAGAGGGGAGACTTTTTCTGTTCGAGGATTCCGGCCGCCTGCAGATAGGCGTCGAGATACGCCTCCAAATTGTGGTGGCAGGGCATCTCATGCCGCTTGCCGCCTTTTTCGTGCAGGCGCACCCACCAGCGCTTGCCCGTGGCGTAATAGTCCTCGACGCGCATGGCGACGGCCGCGCCGACGCGCGCGAAGCTATAGGCCATGAGGCCGATCAGCGCCCGATCGCGGAGGCCCACCAGCGTCGTGACATCGATGCTGTCGAGAAGCTTGCGGGCTTCATCTGGCGTGAGCACCGGCGTCTTGCCGCGTTTGACGGCGTGCTTGGGGCCGCGCACGGAATGCGCAGGATTGATCGCGACGACCTGGCCGACAACAAGCCAGTCGAACAACATGCGGATCGCGGCGAGGTGCTGTTTGACGGTCGGCTTTTCGAATTCGCGGCCGAGCGCCGGGATGTAGGCGGCGACATGCATCGGCTCGATTGCGACCAGCTCATCGAGGCCTTTGTGGTCGCACCAGGCGAAGAAGCGCCGGCAGGCATGGAAATAGGCCGCGCGCGTGTTCGGGTTCTCGATCGTGACGGCGAAGAATTCGAGATAGCGGCGCGACGCCTTGTCGCCGGCCGAGGCGACGATCGCGGGAATGATGGTGCGCGGTGCGGGGATCGAACCCGCATGAGCTGTTAAGCCCGTCTCTTTGTTAAGCCTCTCGTCATCGAGGGGCTTAGGCAAAGAGGTGCGTCTACCAATTCCGCCAACCACGCTTGCGTTGGACATGATGATTCAGTGGGTCGTTTTCAAGACGCGTTAGCGTAACATAACGTCGTTTATCTTGCAGCTGGGGCAGGGGTTGGCGTTGTCCAAGAGCGGGGATTACGGGATTACGGTCGCAGATTATTCAACCCTTTTTTCCGGAGGCAAAACGGCTGTCGTCCGCTCTGCCTGATCCGTGCTCGGCGTCAATGCCGCCCGCTTCGCGGGTCGCCTTCGACGAGCCTTGACCCTCCGCGCGGCTCGGGCCTTTGTCAGCCATGGCGAGACCACGCCGCGTCGGGACGACGTCGTCACCCGAAGGGCCGGAGCGAAGCGGAGGACGCGCGCGCCCTGACGACGACGTGGCTCCGCCGAGTTCGCCAGGTGCTCGGTCTCGCGCGGCCACGTCTCTCGGCACCGACTGCCGCCCGCTGCGGTGCCCCATATCTCCTTGAGATTACGACCAAAATCAGCGTCGCGTCTCCCGCCTCGAAAAATCCAACAATTCCTTGACGAGGTTGCGATTGTTCTGTATTTGTTCTCTTACCGCCGCCCTCAAGGAGAAGGCCGAGTGTCTGGTTCCGACGAAGCCGTTCCGCCTGCCGCCGATTGCAACCGATCGGTCGGGACGCGGCGCGTGGCGCGCCCGTTGAAGGACGGGCGGGAAGAGCCGATCGCCGTTTTCTTCAGCCGCGGCGTTTTGGCCGCCGGCGTCACGGCGCTGGAGGGCCTGACGGGAAAGCACGCTCCGGGAAATGGCGCCGCAACGGCTTGAAAAGGTTAAATCCGCGCCGGGAAACGGTATGGCCCCGGCGGCCCCGGGCACCCCAATATTTGGTACGGGTGCGCGAGGCGGCGCTCATCCGTCATCGCGAGGACCCCCGGGTATCAGCCCGGGGGGACGTGGCGATCCAAGGGGCTGAAATCAAGTCGACGCTAAACGGGGTCTTAAGCAACTGAGATCATTGGGGCCTGACGCTAAACCGGCGCTAAACTGGCGCTAACCCGACTTTCCCAAAGGGAGACTACGGCATGCATACAAGCCATCCAGTTCCGAGCGGTCGGCGCGTCCCCCTTCTCCGCGAAGCGGGGAAGGCGCCCCGAAGGGGCGGATGGGGTGTGGAAAGCAGGTACGCTCCGACGTCGGTTCGCGCTGACGGTCGTGCAATCCTACTCGGTTTGAAGAAGCGGGCCACACCCCATCCGGCCCTTCCCACCTCCCCAGCAAGCCGGGGAAGGGAACGCCCGGCGAGGTTCGGCAGCTCGATGAAGCAAGAAATCGAGTCGACGCTAAACGGGGTCACAAGCCACTGAAATCATTGGGGCCAGACGCTAAACCGGCGCTAAACTGTCGCTAAGCCGGCAAACCCCTCTCCCAGTTCCGAGCGGTCGGCGCGTCCCCCCTTCTCCGCGAAGCGGGGAAGGCGCCCCGGAGGGGCGGATGGGGTATGGAAAGCAGGTATGGCTGGTCGAAGGTTTGCGGTGACGGTCGTGCAATGCGACCTCGGTCGAAGAAGCAGACCACACCCCATCCGGCGCTACGCGCCACCTTCCCCAGCAAGCTGGAGAAGGGGGTGCGCACCCGCGACTTGAGATGTGTGAACGCCGTAGGGTCGAGCCCGTGGGCAGGCTCTTCTCCCGAAAGGGAGAAGGAAAGGCCCCCTACTCCGCCGCCTCGGCCCGGATCAGGCCGTAGTTCAGCACCGGGGCGAGCCAGCGCTCGACGGCGGCGACCGTCATGCCCTTGCGCGCCGCGTAGTCCTCGACCTGGTCGCGCTCGACCTTCGCCACCCCGAAGTAATGCGCCTCCGGGTGGGCGATGTAGAGGCCCGACACCGAGGACGCCGGCCACATGGCAAAACTTTCGGTGAGCCTGACCCCGATCGCCCGCTCGGCGTCGAGCAGGCGGAAGAGCGTCATCTTCTCGGTGTGGTCGGGCTGGGCCGGGTAGCCCGGCGCCGGGCGGATGCCGCGATAGGGCTCGGCGATCAGCTCGTGCGGCGTGAAGCGCTCGTCCGGCGCGTAACCCCAGAGCTCGCGCCGCACGCGCGCGTGCATCGCCTCGGCGAAAGCCTCCGCCAGCCGGTCGGCGAGCGCCTTGACCAGGATCGCCGAATAGTCGTCGTTGGCCCGCTCGAAGCGCCTCGCGATTTCCGCGTCCTCGACGCCCGCGGTGACGACGAAGGCGCCGATATAATCCCGCATATCCGCAGGGCCGACGAAGTCCGCGAGCGCCACGTTCGGGCGGCCGTCGCGGCGGCCGAGCTGCTGGCGCAGGGTGTGGAGCGTCGCGATCGGCGCCTTCCGCTCGTCGTCCGCATAGAGCGCGATGTCGTCGCCGGCCCGCGCCGCCGGCCAGAAGCCGACGACCGCCTTCGGTTCGAGCCATCTCTCCTCGACGATCCGTTCCAGCATCGCCTGCGCGTCGTCGAACAAAGCCCGCGCCGCCGCGCCCTGCTTAGGATCGTCGAGGATCGCAGGATAACGGCCCTTGAGCTCCCACGTCTGGAAGAAGGGCGTCCAGTCGATGTAGCGGGCGAGCTCGGCGAGATCGTAAGCAGCGAACACGCAGGTCCCGAGAAAGGTCGGGGTCGTCGGGCGGTAGGCGCTCCAGTCGATCGGCGGGGCGTTGGCGCGCGCCTTGGCGAGCGGCGTCCGCGTCTTCTCCGCTTCGCTGCGCTCGTGCGCCTCGGCGACCTTGCGGTACTCTGCGCGCACCGCCTCGATCGTCGAGGCGCGCGCATCCGGCGACAGCAGCGAAGAGACGACGCCGACGGCTCTGCTCGCGTCGTTGACGTGAATCGCCTGGCCGCGCGCATAGCGCGGATGGATCTTGACGGCGGTGTGGACGCGGCTCGTCGTCGCGCCGCCGATGAGGAGCGGGATGTCGAAGCCTTCGCGCTCCATCTCCGCCGCGACATGGGCCATCTCGTCGAGCGAGGGCGTGATGAGGCCGGACAAGGCCGATCGCGTCCGCCTTCCTCTCGCGCGCGACGGCGAGGATTTTCGAAGCAGGGCGTCATCACCCCGAGGTCGATGATCTCGTAGTTGTTGCAGGCGAGCACGACGCCGACGATGTTCTTGCCGATGTCGTGCACGTCGCCCTTGACGGTCGCCATCACGATCGTGCCTGCGGTCTGGCGGGCGTCTCCGCCGGCCTTCTCGGCCTCCATGTAAGGCAGGAGAACCGCGACCCCCTGCTTCATCACCCGCGCCGACTTGACCACCTGCGGCAGGAACATCTTGCCCGCGCCGAACAGGTCGCCGACGACGTTCATGCCCGCCATCAGCGGGCCCTCGATCACGTCGAGCGGGCGCGCTGGCGGCGAGCCGCGCCTCCTCGACGTCGGCCTCGATATAGTCGGTGACCCCGTTGACGAGGGCGTGGGCGATGCGCTTGCCGACCGGCTCGTCGCGCCAGGCGAGGTCCTGCGCCTTCGCCTCCTTCGCCCCTGCGCCGCGGAAGCGCTCGGCGACGGCGAGCAGGCGCTCGGTCCCGTCCGGGCGGCGGTTCAGCACCACATCCTCGCAGGCTTCACGCAGCTCGGGATCGATCTCGTCGTAGACCGCGAGCTGGCCGGCGTTGACGATGCCCATGTCCATCCCCGCCTGGATGGCGTGATAGAGGAACACGGCGTGCATCGCCTCGCGCACCGGCTCGTTGCCGCGGAACGAGAAGGACAGGTTGGAAACGCCGCCCGACACATGCGCATGGGGCAGATCCGTCCGGATCCGGCGCGCCGCCTCGATGAAGGTGAGGCCGTAGCCGTTATGCTCTTCGATGCCGGTCGCGACCGCGAAAATGTTCGGGTCGAAAACGATGTCTTCCGGCGGAAAGCCAACCTTTTCGGTGAGCAGCCTGTAGGCGCGCGCGCAGATCGAGACCTTGCGCTCGAAGGTGTCGGCTTGGCCCTGCTCGTCGAACGCCATCACGACCACTGCCGCGCCATAGGCGCGCACGAGGCGCGCCTGGCGGAGGAATTCCTCTTCGCCTTCCTTCATCGAGATCGAGTTGACGAGGCTCTTGCCCTGAAGGCGTTTGAGGCCGGCCACGATGATCGGGAATTTCGACAAGTCAACCATCACCGGGACCCGCGCGATGTCCGGCTCGCTGGCGACGAGGTTGAGGAACTCGATCATCGCGCCTTCCGAATCGATGAGCCCCTCGTCCATGTTGACGTCGATGATCTGCGCGCCGTTGGCCACCTGATCGCGCGCGACCGCAAGCGCGCCAGCGAAGTCGCCTGCGGTGATCAGCTTGCGGAACTTCGCCGAGCCGGTGACGTTCGCCCGCTCGCCGATGTTGACGAAGGGGATGTCGGAGGTGAGGGTGAACGGCTCGAGGCCGGAAAGCTGCATCAGCGGCGCAACGATCGGGACGGCGCGCGGCTTGATGTTGCGGACCGCCGCGGCGATCGCGCGGATGTGCTCGGGAGTCGAGCCGCAGCAGCCGCCGACGATGTTGACGAGACCGTCGGCGGCGAACCCGGCGATCTGGGCCGCCATCATCTCGGGGCTCTCGTCGTACTGGCCGAAGGCGTTCGGCAGGCCGGCGTTCGGATAGGCGCAAACGAGCGCATCCGCGGCGTGAGAGATTTCCTCCAGATGCTCGCGCATCGCGCTCGCGCCGAGCGCGCAATTGAGCCCGACGGTCAAGGGGCGCGCGTGGCGGACCGAGTGCCAGAAGGCGGTCGGCGTCTGGCCGGAGAGGGTGCGCCCGGAACGGTCGGTGATCGTTCCCGAAATCATCAGCGGCATGCGGACGCCGCGTTCGGCGAAGATTTCCTCGCAGGCGAATATGGCCGCCTTGGCGTTCAGCGTGTCGAAGACCGTTTCGATCAGGATGAGGTCGGCGCCGCCGTCGATCAGGCCGCGGACCTGCTCGCCGTAGGCGATGCGCAATTCATCGAACGTGACCGCGCGGTAGCCCGGATTGTTGACGTCGGGCGACAGCGACGCCGTGCGATTGGTGGGCCCGAGCGCGCCGGCCACGAAGCGACGGCGCCCGTCGGCCTTTTCGGCTTTGGCCGCAGCCCTTCGAGCCAGCCGCGCGCCGTCACGGTTGAGGTCATAGACGACGCTCTGCATGCCGTAGTCGGCCTGCGCGATCGAAGTCGAGGAAAAGGTGTTCGTTTCGAGAATGTCCGCTCCCGCCATCGCGTAGGCGAAGTGGATGTCTTCGATCGCTTTCGGCTGGGTCAGCGTGAGAAGGTCGTTGTTCCCCTGCTGATGGCATTCGCAGGACGGAAAGCGGTCCCCGCGAAAATGCGTCTCGGTAAGGCCGAGCGCTTGAATCTGGGTGCCCATCGCGCCGTCAAGAATCAGGATGCGCCTGTTCGCCGCGTCGCGCAGGGCGTCTACGGGGGCCTGCTCATGCTTGAAAGCGACGCCGAAAATGGCGTCGAGAGGATCATCCATCTGTGAACCGCCGCTCATCCTTATTCATAAGCACATAAACATATCTTTATGTCGATGCAAGCTATAGTTCTGCATCAAAGCCATCGAGGAGGTGGTCAGACATCCGCCCCGGCCATGGAGAAAGCAGAAAGAAGCGACAATTTCTTGCCAAGACGACGAGGCCGTGGTCTTTTAGACCGCATCGGGCCGCCGAATGCTGCGAGGGGAAGGCCGCACAACGGGAACTGCGGGCGATCCATCGGGTCATGAGCGCGGAGGCCAAACCAGCGCAACTCCCAGCCGGCCTGATTGGGGATGAGCTATTTTACATGTACAATGTCGGCTAGGCACTGGGGATAATTCTTGCCGTCCGGGAATCGCAAATTCTCAGGCTGTGGCTCTGCCCGCTGCGGACTGCGCGCTATCCGTATGGCGCAGCGCCGCGGATTCCATTCGCGTCTGCGGGTGGAATGGAAATGGCGCTGCAATGCTCCGAAAGACTGAATCCGGGAATGGCAATGGCGCTTGGCGGAACGCATCGAACAGGTGCGATGTCGCTCCGATGGGCGCGCGGTTCTTCGTCCCTGGCCGGGCCGGGACCGGGCAGAGACAGAAATTGGCGTCTAAAGCACTGGAAAGTTTGAGTTGGCGTCAAACTTTGCAAACGGCAATGATCGTGCGGCTTGTTGCGCCGCAGACGCACAATCCCAGGCCCTGCATTTGGGACCGAACGCGCCAGGATAGCGCCCGGACCCTAACTCGTCGGTCGAAGTCCGGCCGCGACCTGTCCCAGAAGGCTGGACGTCGAACCTTCGCCCAACCGATCCAGCCGATGCACCAGGAATTGAAGCATGGCTGAAAAGGCCGACGAACCGCTGAAACGCCCCTCGATCACCGATCAGGAGGCGCTTCAGTTTCACTCCCGCGGCCGCCCTGGGAAGATCGAGATCGTGCCGACAAAGCCAATGGCGACCCAGCGCGATCTGTCGCTTGCCTACTCGCCCGGCGTGGCGGCTCCGGTAAAGGCGATCGCCGCGGACCCATCGACCGTCTATGACTATACCTCGCGCGGCAACATGGTCGCCGTAATTACCAACGGAACCGCGATCCTCGGCCTCGGCAACCTCGGCGCTTTGGCGTCCAAACCCGTCATGGAAGGGAAGGCGGTGCTGTTCAAGCGCTTCGCCGACATCGATTCCATCGACCTCGAGGTCGCGACGGAAGACCCGGACGAGTTCGTCAATGCGGTGAAATATCTGGGGCCTTCGTTCGGAGGGATCAATCTCGAGGACATCAAGGCGCCCGAGTGCTTCTACATCGAGGAGCGCCTGCGCGAGATGATGGACATCCCGGTTTTTCACGACGATCAGCACGGCACGGCGATCATCGCCGCCGCGGGAATGATCAACGCGATCCACCTCACCGGCCGCGACATCAAGTCAACGCGCCTCGTGTGCAATGGCGCGGGCGCCGCAGGCATAGCATGCCTCGACCTGATCAAGGCGATCGGGTTCGAGTCGTCGAACGTCATCCTTTGCGACACCAAAGGGGTCGTCTATCGCGGCCGTCAGGAGGGAATGAACCAATGGAAGTCGGCTCACGCGGTCGACACGTCCGCGGCGAACTCTTGAAGAAGCAATGGTCGGCGCGGACATCTTCTTCGGTCTGTCGGCCAAGGGGGCATTGACGCCGGAGATGGTCAAGACGATGGCCCCGAACCCGATCATCTTCGCCATGGCGAATCCGGACCCCGAAATCACGCCGGAGGACGCCCACAAGGCGCGAGAGGACGTGATCATCGCAACCGGCCGCTCCGATTATCCGAATCAGGTCAACAATGTCCTGGGCTTCCCGTACATTTTCCGGGGCGCTCTCGACGTCCGGGCGAAAACCATCAACATGGAGATGAAGATCGCGGCCACGCGGGCGTTATCCGATCTTGCCCGGGAAGACGTGCCTGACGACGTCGCCGCCGCGTATCGCGGCGCCCGGCCCAGGTTTGGGCGCGAGTACATCATCCCAGTCCCTTTCGATCCCCGCCTCATCCATGTCGTGCCGATCGCGGTGGCGAAAGCGGCGATGGCATCGGGCGTGGCGCGCCGTCCGATCGTCGATCTCGCCGCTTACAAGGCGCAGTTGTCGGCGCGGCGGGACCCGATCGCCGGCGTTATGCAGCGGATCATCGAACGCGTACGCCGCACGCCAAGACGGGTCGTGTTCGCCGAGGGCGAAGAAGAGCAGGTCATTCGCGCCGCTTGTTCCTTCGTCAACCAGGGTCTCGGCGCCGCGGTTCTGGTTGGCCGCGAAGAACGCGTACGGGCCACCGCAGAGGCCTCGGGGCTCGATCTCGGCGACAAGGGCATCGAGGTCCACAACGCCAAGCTTTCCCACCGCAACGCGCTTTATGCGCAGTTCCTGTATGACAGGCTGCAGCGCAAAGGCTACCTGTTGCGGGATTGTCAGCGCCTGATCAACCAGGACCGCAACTACTTCGGCGCCGCGATGGTTGCGCAAGGAGACGCAGATGCGATGGTGACCGGCGTCACTCGAAATTTCTCGATCGCTCTCGAGGAGGTGCGGCGCGTGATCGACGACAAGTCGGGCCATCGCGTCGTCGGCGTCTCGATCGTCATATCCCGGGGCCGGCCGATCCTCGTCGCCGACACCGCGATCACAGAAATGCCGACCGCGGAAGATCTGGCCGAAATCGCGATCGAGGCAGCCGGAGTCGCGCGGCGGCTAGGTTACGAGCCGCGCGTCGCCATGCTGGCGTTCTCGAACTTCGGGCATCCGCCCGGCGAGCGCGCCCAGCGCGTGCAGGAGGCGGTCCGCATCCTCGAACTCGAGACGGGTCGATTTCGAATACGACGGCGAGATGGGCGCGGACGTCGCGCTCAACAGGGAGCTCATGGCGGCCTATCCGTTCTGCCGATTGAAGGACACCGCAAACGTACTGGTCATGCCGGCCTTCCACTCTGCGGCGATCTCGACCAGAATGCTGCAGGAACTCGGCGGCGCGACCGTGATTGGGCCCCTGATCGTCGGATTGGAGAAGCCGGTGCAGATCGTCTCGCTCGGCGCGAAAGACTCCGATATCGTCAACATGGCGGCGATGGCGAGCTTCAATATCGGCGGTTGAGCGCGTTCGATCCGACCTATCCGAAGTCAACCGTCGTGGTCTCTGGTCTGACAGACGCGCGCAGATACATAGCTTCCGGGAGCTCGGCAACCTGGTCGACGAGCCGAACGGTCTCTCGCCAAAACTTGCCGAGCAGCGGCCGACGCCGCCCCCCCGGTCCACTTGTCGCCATCGCGGTCGGGAAAGTCTGCCCGCCGCCGTGCGACTGCAGAAGATGATCTTGAAGGGCGACCGCAGGCATGAGCTGATAGATGCGCAGTCCAAGGCGGCGAGGGCTCCTTGGGAATAAAGAATAATCCGCGGGCAGGACCGCGCGCGCCGTCAACACAAGGTAGCGTTCGGCGCCCTCGCGCGACAGGATGTAGGCGGCGCTGCTTTCGTGCCGCGTATAAAGTCGCGCCACCTCGCGGCCGCCAAAGATTGTCCGTCGCTCTCCCAGTCTCACTTCTTGAAAATAGGTGTCGAGCTTCATCGAATGCCCGTCGGACGGAACCCAGCCTTCCGTGTTAACCAGCGCGCCGAAGTCAGGGCAGAGATGGACGTCGTCCTCGAGAAAGCAGGCATGTGCGTCCGGTCGTTTCAAGAACAGTCGCCAGGCGTTCCGGTGGCTTTCGAGGCACGCGAGCTCGAACCGCGTCAAACCTTTTGCTGTTTCAGGCTTCTTGGCTCCGTCGACCGCCGGGACTCGCTCAAATCCAACGTCGCTCAGTTGGTCGCGCATATGCGCCAGCCGCTCCGGATGCCGGTCGAGATTGATGACATAGACCTTCATGAGGGGCGGGACCGCGCTGTTGTCAAACCTTCATTTGCGCCCCGAGTTCGACAACTCTGTCAGACGGCAGATTGAAGAAGTCGGGCGCGCTTGCGGCCTGTTTGGTCATGGTGATGAAAAGCCGATCCTGCCATTGCGGCATGCCCGAATTGGGTGCCCGCTTGAGCGTCCGGCGGCCGAGGAAGAACGAGGTCGTCATGATATCGAACTTGAGGCCCGCCTTGCGCATGGCGGCGAGCGCGCGCGGTATGTGCGGCTGCTCCATGAAGCCGAAGTGCAACGTGACCAACGTGAAGTCAGGCGACAGCGGAGCGATTTCGAATCGGTTCACGTCGGCGACGCGCGGCGTCGTCTCGGTGCGGACGTTCAGGAGCACGACGCGTTCGTGCAAGACCTTATTGTGCTTGAGATTGTGCATTAGGGAGGACGGCGCCGAGGTTGGGTCGTTGGTGAGGAACACCGCCGTCCCCGGCACCCGCACCGGTTTCGACCTCTCGAGCATTTTGATGAGGTCGGGCATCGGGATGCTGTCGCGATGCGTCTTGGCGTTGAGGATGGCGCTGCCGCGCGACCATGTCCACATCAGGATGAACATCGATCCGCCAATCATCAACGGAACCCAGCCGCCGTCCAGCACCTTGTAGAGGTTGGCGATGAAAAAGCCGACGTCGATCGACAGGAAGGCGCAGACGAGAGCCAGCGCCGCCCAAAGCGGCCAGCGCCAAAGCTTCCAAACGACAAAGAAAGCGAGGGCGGTCGTCGCGACCATCGTGCCCGAAACCGCTATGCCGTAGGCGTTGGCGAGCGCGCTCGACGAGCGGAACAGCAGCACCAGCGCCAGCACCCCGAGCAGCAGAACGCGGTTCACGCGCGGGATGAAGATCTGGCCTTCCTGTATATGCGAGGTATGGACGATCTCGAGCCTCGGCAGAAGACCGAGCTGGATCGCTTGGCTGGCGAGCGAATAGGCGCCGGTGATCACCGCCTGGCTCGCGATGACGGTGGCGGCGGTCGACAGGATGATCAGCGGCACGAGGCCCCAGCCCGGCGCCAGGAGATAGAACGGATTCGCGACCGCCTTCGGGTCGTTGAGGATCAGCGCGCCCTGGCCGAGGTAATTGCAAATGAGCGCCGGTAGGACGAGGAACAACCAGGCCACCTGGATCGGCCGCCGGCCGAAATGGCCCATATCCGCATAGAGCGCTTCCGCGCCGGTGACCGCAAGAAAAACGCTGCCGAGGACGATCACGCCGATCACGCCATGAGCATGCACGAAGCCGAGGCCGGGAAGCGGGCTCAGCGCTTCCAATATGCTCCAGGCTGCGGCGATGTGGAACAGGCCGAGCAAGGCGTTGACGAGGAAAAAGGTGATCATGATCGGCCCGAAGAACGCGGCGACGCCGGCGGTGCCCCGGCTTTGGGCGGTAAAGAGGAGCACGAGAATGACGACCGTCGCGGGCAAGACATAGGGCGCGAGGTCGGCGTCGACCTGTTTCAGTCCTTCGAGCGCGGAGAGGACGGAAATGGCAGGCGTGATCATCGCGTCTCCCGAAAACAGCGCTGATCCGGCGACGCCGAGCAGAAACGCGATCGTTGTGCGCTGTCCGAGCGCGCGCTGGCCCAGCGCCATCAACGACAGGATGCCGCCTTCGCCCTTGTTGTCGGCCTGCATCAGGAACAGGACGTATTTCGCAGTGACGACGATCAGGAGGGCCCAGATGATGAGGGAGACGACGCCGACGACCTCCGCCGGGCCCAGCGCCGATTCCTTCAAGTGGCCGAGAGCGGTCTGCAGCGCATAAAGCGGGCTCGTTCCGATATCGCCGAAGACGACGCCGATCGAGCCGAGCGCGAGGATCCAAAAGCTGCCGGTCGAGGGATCGCGGCGTGCGGTTTCGGCCTGACGAGTCGAAGGCGGAACGGCCTCCCTCGATATGGGTTGGGACATCCAGAGAAAACCTCTAGGGCGCCGGCGGCGGCCGGCCCCCCGTCAAAACGGCGCGTGTCTATACTCTCCCGCGCCCCGCGCGGGAAGGCCCGGCCCGTCCCCCTTTAGCGGGGCGCCGGCGCCAATTTTGAACCGACCGCGCCGTCAGGGAATCGCCCTCGCCCGTTCAGCGTGCTGAGCCAGCAACGCGGCAAAGGCCTCAGGCTGTTCAATATTCGGCACGTGGCCCGCGCCCCGGACGATTTCGAATCGCGCGCCCCTGATCAGGCCGGCTGTCTCGCGCACGACGGCAACTGGCGTCGAACCGTCTTCCTCCCCCACGAGACAAAGCGTCGCAGCCTGGATTGTTCCGGCATATGGACGGAGGTCCGCGCGTTTCAAAGCCCCGCAGGCGGCGAGATACCCCTTTTTCGGCGTCCGCGTCAGCATTGCGCGCCACCCGGCGAGTTCGTCCTGGCGATTGGCGCGGAAGTCGGCGGTGAACCAGCGCTCGAGCACGGAATCCGCGATCGCCTCGATCCCGCCGCGCTCGATGTCGGCGATCCGCGCGTCCCAGGACTCGTCGGTCCCGATCTTGGCCGCGGTGTCGGAAAGAACGAGCGCGGCGAAGAGTTCGGGCCGCCGGCGATAGAGCTCCAGGGCGATGAGGCCGCCGATCGAAAGCCCGACGATGGTTGCGCGCGCGACGCCGAGCGCGTCCATGAGCGCCGCGAGGTCGCGGGCGTAGTCGGCCATGTCGTATCGGTCGGGGCCGAGTTCGGAGAGGCCGTGTCCGCGCTTGTCGTAGCGGACGATGCGGAACTCGGGCGAGAGGATGCAAGCGACGTCGTCCCAGATGCGCAGGTCGCTGCCGAGCGCGTTGATGAAGACGAGCGCCGGGCCGTCGCGGCGCCCCTCATCGCGGTAGCAGACGACGCCGCCGTTGGCTCGCAGGAAACGCATGGGCGGAAATCCCTTTCGGAGCGGACGCGCTTTCCATAGAAGCCTCGAGAGAGGCGGACAAGACCATTGCTCTGAGGAGGACGGAATGGCGGCGAATGCGATCGAACGCTGGCATGAAATCGTGCGCGCCCCCGATCTGGCGCGGCTCGAGGCGCTGCTCGCCGACGACGTCGTCTTCCTGTCGCCGGTCGTCCACACGCCGCAGCGGGGCAAGGCGATCACGACCAAGTATCTCGCCGCCGCGCTCGCCGTCCTCGGCGGCGCCGACTTCCGCTATGTCGAGCAATGGCTTTCCGAGCGATCGGCCGTGCTCGAGTTCATGACCTCGATCGACGGGATCGAGGTCAACGGCGTCGACATCATCGGCTGGAACGCCGAGGGGCGGATCGACCGGTTCAAGGTGATGGTGCGGCCCCTGAAGGCGATCGAGGCCGTGCGCCAGCGGATGGCGGCGGCGCTGACCGTCTGAGGCGATCCGGCGGCCTGGGCGGCTTTAGCGCCGGCTTAGCGTCACGGCCCAAGGATTCCAGACGCTTGCGACCCCGTTTAGCGTCGCCCCGTTTTTCTCCAGGTTCGCGGACAAACCCTTCTCTCTGGACGGACCGGCAGGGATATGCTAGGAATATCAGCGAGGAGCAGAGTCATGTCTCGCGCCGTCATCGGACGCTGGGGGAAGAATCTCGCGATCCGCTTTCCCGTCGATATCGCCGCCGCCGCGGGACTTCGCGACGGCGAGCGGGTGGAGATCGCTGCTTCGAAGGACGAAGTCGTCATTCGAAAGCTGCCTGCCGATCAGACCATCGACTCGATGTTCGCCGGTCAGCCGCCGCAAGCGTGGCGGGCGCTTTACCGCGGGGTCTTCGACTGGGGTCCGGATCAAGGCCGCGAGCGCCTCAAGGAATGAGCGAACCGGAATATTGGCCCGACGCCGGCGACCTCGTCTGGACCGACTTCGATCCGACGCGCGGCCGCGAGCAGGCCGGCCGGCGCCCGGCGCTCGCGATCTCGCCCAAGGCCTTCGCGCTCAATACCGGATTTGTTTTCGTCTGCCCGATCACGACGCGCATCCGACCTTTCCCGACCAGCGTGGTCCTGCCGCAAGGCTTGCCGATCGCGGGCGAGATTCTCATCAGCCATCTTCGCAGCATCGACGCCCTCGCCTGTCCGATCCGCCCGATCGAGGCAAACGGCCGCAGAGGTCCGGGCGAAGCTTGCCGCGCTGGTTGCAATTTGAGCGGCGCCACTTCTCTTCCCGCTCGCGGGAGAAGGTGGCGCGAAGCGCCGGATGAGGGGCGCGCCGAAAGGCGCGCTCTTGGTCGCGGACCCTCACCCCAACCCTCTCCCGCAAGCGGGAGAGGGGGCGCTTTGGCGCCGTCATAGCGTTTGCCTCCAACGATTTCAGTCGCTTGCGTCCTCGCCGAGCGCCGTCGCCTCGTCGTTTTGCGCGGGCGCGAGCGGGGGCGGCGGCAGCGACAGCGGCGGCGCCGGCAGGGCGGGCGCGGCGGGCGGAGCTGGGGCGGGCACGGTCGAGGCGAAGCCGGCGTAGCGGTCGAACTCGCGGGTGAGCTTAATGACCGTCTCGATCGACCTCGGATCGCCGACCTTCAGCGAGGCATAGGCGACGATCATCGCCTCGTTCAGGCGCCGGATTTGCAGCTGGGCGAATTCGGCCGGCGGATCGGCGGTGCGGGACAGGATCGCCGAGACGCGCTCGCGCGCCCGGCGCAAGGAGACCCCCTCCTGCGCCGCCAACTCCTCGATCGACTGGCCTGTCGCCAGCGCCCTGATCAGGCGCGCGTCGCGCATCGCCATTTCGCGCTGCGTCGACCGTTTGCGCCGCGGCTTGACCTCACTCTTCCCTTCCGTCTCGGCCATGCATGTCTCCTACGATCCAACAATAGAACATACCATGAACATTCTATACCATGAACATGGCTTTTCAGGAAGGAAATGTTTCGCCGGGACTCGCTGGCGTCCGCACAACTATCTGATTAGATGTAGGAATTCTCGAAGGGCAGCTTCAAACGGGGCACCGCGGGCGCGTTGTGGTCGGGTCATCCGTTGCTTCTGATCCGCGCCCCGGTCCCCGCGCGCGCTGAGCCGGTCGAAGAGGTGGTCATGATCGACCCGACTGTGGCCGGGCGGGCCACGCTAGAGCTTTTGCGCTCGGCCTGGACGCTTTTACCCGCGAACGCACGAAAAGCACGCGATCGCGACAAAGCTCGACGAAGCGGAGTTCGCCCTCAAGGCGTCGAACGCTAGGCTCGCCAGCGAGCTCGGCTTCCGCCTCTGCCAATGCCGGTTCTCCGCGGGAGCCGATGCTGTGGGACAACCGCCGGCGGGCTTTTGTGTGCGAGAATTCGAAATGAGGCAGGCTGGACCGGGTCGCGGCTTGAGGGAATTTGCGCCCAGCCCGTCCAAATCGACCGCGAGCGCTCAAAGCCGACGCTTGGCGCCCGTGTTCACCTTGCTCCCGAAGACGGGTTTCGACCCTTGGACTAAACCGCTCTCGCGGTAGGGGCGGCGAGGGACGCAGTCGTTTCTGAAGGGCTGAAGGCGAGAGCGAAGGCTCAAACGTGTCTCAAGATCGTGGGGTTTCAACCCATGCGAGACAGGAGCCTTCGCGATGATCGACAAGCCCATCAGCCCGTTGCGTCAGCGCATGATCGACGACATGACGGCGCGCCGTTTCAAGGAGAAGGTGCAGAAGGACTACATCCGGCACGTGAGGACCTTCGCGGCGGTTCTCGGCCGCTCGCCGGATACCGCGACAAGCGAAGACCTTCGCCGCTTTCAGGTCCACATGGCGCGGCAGCAGATCGGTGTTCCGACCATCAACGCCGCGATCGCCGCGCTGCGGTTCTTCTTCAACGTGACGCTCGAACGGCCTGACCTCGTTCGTCCTCTGACGAGCATACACAAGCCGCGCAAGGCGCCGGTCGTTTTGAGCCAGGAGGAAGTGGTCCTTCTTCTCGAAGCCGCTCCCGGTCTCAAGTACAAGGCCGCGTTCGGCGTCGCCTACGGAGCGGGCCTGCGCGTGTCCGAGGTCGCGGCGCTGAAGGTGTCCGACATCGACAGCCAGCGCATGACGTTGCGGGTCGAACAGGGCAAGGGGCAGCGGGATCGCACCGTGATGCTCTCGCCGCAACTGCTCGAACTGTTGCGCGATTGGTGGCAGGCGGCACGGCCGCAGGCCTGGCTCTTCCCGGGACAGAACCCGGTCAACCCGATGACCGCCCGTCAGCTTGACCGCGCCGTTCACGCCGCGGCGCAGGCGGCGGGGATCGCCAAGCGCGTGTCGCCGCATACGTTGCGGCACAGCTTCGCCACCCATCTGCTCGAACAGAACGTCGATATTCGTGTGATCCAGGTGCTGCTCGGCCACGCCAAGCTGGAGACGACGGCGCTCTACACCCGCGTCGCCGTCAACACGATCCGCGACGTGACCAGCCCGCTGGAGCGGCTCGGCCTCAACCTGACGAAGCGACCGCCGCCCGCCTGAGGGGCGCCGCATGGCGCGGCCCCCGGATCGCAGTCTGGAGGTCGCCGACATCTTTCGCGCCCATGGGGCGGCCTGGCGCAAGGCCAACGCCGGTCATGCGAGCCTCGGCCAATTGAAGGTCATGTCGGCGATCGAGACCTGTCGCACCGCCGTGCTCGGCGGCCACGTCGAGCGCTGCGAGGACTGCGCGCACGAACGCGTCGCCTACAACTCCTGCCGCAACCGGCACTGCCCGAAGTGTCAGGCTGCGGCGGCGCGGCAGTGGCTCGCCGAGCGCGAGGCCGAGCTTCTGCCGGTTCCCTATTATCACGTCGTCTTCACCCTGCCGGCGGCGATCGGCGCGATCGCGTTCCAGAACAAGGCCGGCGTCTACGACCTCCTGTTCAGGACCGCGGCCGACACGCTCACCACCATCGCCGCCAACCCGAAGCATCTGGGCGCGCGCATCGGCCTCACCGCCGTCCTCCACACCTGGGGCTCGGCGCTCACCCATCATCCCCATGTCCACGTCATCGTTCCCGGCGGCGGCCTGTCGCCGGACGGCACGCGCTGGATCGCCTGCAGGCCCGGCTTCTTCCTCCCCGTGCGCGTGCTGTCGCGCCTGTTCCGCCGCCTCTTCCTCGAAGGGCTCGCAGCCCTGCATCAGACCGGTCGCCTGACCCTCTTCGGCGATCTCGCCCCGCTCGCCGACCAACGCGCCTTCGACGCCGCGCTTGCGCCTCTGCGCCGATCCAAGTGGGTCGTCTTCGCCAAAAGACCCTTCGCCGGACCGCAAGCCGTGCTCGCCTATCTCTCCCGCTACACCCACCGCGTCGCGATCTCGAACGCCCGGCTGATCGCGCTCGACGAGGCGGGCGTGACCTTCAAATGGAAGGACTACCGGATCAAAGGCCGCGACCGGCTCAAAACCATGACGCTCGACGCCGCCGAGTTCATCCGCCGCTTTCTCCTGCACGTCCTGCCGAGCGGTTTCCATCGCATCCGACATTACGGCCTGTTCGCCGGCACGGTTCGAGCCCGCAACATCGAGCGTGTCCGCCAGTTGCTGGCTCCGCCCGAGACTGCGCCTGAACGCTCGCCGGCCGACGACCGCAGCGACGCCGACAGCGCTGCGCTCGCCCATCGATGTCCGTGTTGCGGCGGCCGGATGATCATCATCGAGACATTCGACGGCGTTCGCCCTGCGCGACCTTCATCGCCGCGCCGGATCAGGATCGACACCTCATGATCATCGCTGTGCTTCCCACCTTGAACCACCTATCGCCTTCGCCCCCACCCGCGCGCCGGAGCAGCAAGCCGATGTCCTCATCAAGTCGTCAGTCCTCCTCCGACCGCCGTACCCGCGCCACGCCCGCCCATCCTCGCGACCGAACGCGCTCGTCATCATCGTTTCGGCCGCCAAGATTGCGCGCCACCGGCCCCGCCCCGACACACACCAGCCGTCCGCGACCTTCAAATCCCCATAGGTCGCGCCCGATCAACCAGCCCCCTTCCTCCCCGCGGTTTCCTCCTTGGGAGGCTTTCGAACGCCGGCCCCGCACCTCGCCCCACCGTCCTGCAAAGGGCCGGCGTCCGAAACCCTTCACCGTTGCTGACCTTCCTGACCGGACCGGGTACGGAAGGAATGCGTCAAAGACCGGACGCTCGCTCGGATCAACAGCGCAGTTGGCGGCGATCACACGTGATCCAGAGCGGTGGTCGCTGGCCGAGGGGGCGGCGAGCGTGCAGTAAACTGGCGAGCCCGAGTTGCTCAGAAACGCAATTCGGGCAGACACGATCCACGCGTGAGATTGTACGGGGGGTGAGGGCCGGCGTGAACGTCTGCTTCGATCCCACCGCCACCTGATAGCCGGCGTCGCTCGGGGCGCCGTCCACCCATCACCGTAATCTGCGCCTGTTGCCGCGATGTCACACATTCCAGCAAAGGTGGAAAACGCAAGATGCGTTATTGACAATGCGTAACCGACAACTGATCGATATACCTCGACGAATACAGCGCTAGAGACGCTGACATTTCCCACAGGCGGGGCACATGAAAAGCGACGCGCAAAATCGCCGCAACCAATTGAAGATTCGATGGCTGGGGACGGCGGCTGGAGCGGCGGTCGCGCTAGCGCCTGTTGGTGCGCACGCTCAGAACGCGCAACCGTCGTTTTCACTTCCTGTCATCGCGCCGCCGGCGAACGGGCCTCTATATTTCAATCCCCCCCCACCCGTCGTCTCCTGGCTCGACATGGTTTCGGCCACCCAAGCGGCGCAACCGAATTGGATGACGCCGCTCGTGACAGTCACGCCGCGCCTCGAACAAGAGTTGCGGTCTGATTTCTATGACCAGCAAAACGAGACCGGCAGCCAGGGGAACGGCCAACGCATCGTCAATTACGGCGGGCCAGGCGGCCCGAGGGTGGAGTTTATCCCTGCCTGGAACGTGGAAGTCATTTTGGCGGTTCCGCCTTACGAGACCGCCACCGGCCCCAAGGGGGATGCGCAAGGCTGGGGCGATTGGCCAGCTTTTCTTGTCAAGTACCGCTTCCTTTCCGCCAACCAGCAAAACGGCGATTACATCGTTACCGGCTTCTTTCAGATGACAGACGCGTTGGGAACGAATGGAAAAATTTCAAACCATGTTCTAACCGCGCAGCCGACGCTCGCTGCAGGCAAAGGCTGGGGTAATTTTGATATTCAGTCGACGGTGAGCGTGCAGGTTCCTGTCGGCGGGCGCGATTCACCGGGCAGCACGGCCGAAATGAATAGGACGGCCTTCGGCGATCCCATACTTTGGAACACCACCTTCCAGTATCATTTCCTGCAGTATTTTTGGCCGGAACTCGAGGTCAACTACGAGTACTGGCCGAATGGGGAGCACGGCGGCCTCAACCAAGTCCTGCTCACGCCGGGCATCATATTGGGGCGCTTCAAGATCGGCCAGGACACCCCGACCCGGCCGATCAACCTGATCATCGGCGCCGGATATCAGGTGGCAGTGACGTCAAATCCGGTCACCAAAAACAATTTCGTCGCCACCGTACGGATCACCTTCTAGCTCCGGCGTGACGATGCGTCCCGACGCTCAATCATCGGTCGTCTGCTTTTCAGGCCTCAGGGGGTATCCGTCCGTTCAGCCGGGAGTTGTAGAGTCGAGGAAGGGCGCGGCAGCGTTGAGGCTTGGCCCGAACGCCCGGCAAACTCCTGAGCAGAACTGCTGACAGATGTCCACGACAATGTCCGAGCGTCACCTCATGTCGAGCGCATAGCCGAACTTCTCAATTATGGCGCGCGCCTCGGGACCCTTGAGGAATTCGAGGAAGGCTTTCGAGGCCTCGTCGCTCGCGCCCTTTTTCAGGAGCACGGCGTCCTGCCGGATCGGCGAATAGAGGCTCTGTGGCACGAGCCACCGCGTTCCCGCATCGGTCCCGAACAGTTGAGAGAGCGCGACGAAGCCGACCTCGGCATTCTTCGTGTCGACGAACTGGAAGGCCTGGGCGATGCTCTCCCCCTGCACGATCTTCGGCTGAAGCGCGTCATAGACGCCGAGCGCCTTCAGGGCCTCGATCGCCGCAGCGCCGTAAGGGGCGGCCGCCGGATTGGCGATGGCGAGCTTGGAAAAACGGCCCGCTCTGAGCGCCTCGTCGCCCTTTGTCACGTCCACGACCTTGCTCCATAGCACGAGCTTGCCGATCGCGTAGGTGAATTCGGTTCCGGGAACCGCGTAACCCTCGTCCACCGCCGTCTTCGGCCGCTCGGCGTCGGCGGAGAGAAACACCTGGAACGGCGCGTCATGCGCGATCTGGGCGAAGAAAGGCCCCGAGGCGCCGAAGCTCAGGATCGCCTCATCGCCCGTCTTCTCCTTGAAGAGCGCGGCAATCTCCTTCGCGGGCTCGGTGAAGTTGGCGGCCACCGCGACATTGGTCTGGCCAGCCCCAGTGGGCGTGGCGGCAAAGACTGTCATGAGCGCGGCGAAGAGACAGGCAAGCGCCTTGTTTGTAGTCATGTCATTCGGCCTCGCGGTGACGATGCCGGACACGCTTGCTCATGCGCCTCATGCGAGGCTAAGGTTTGCGCGGCCGACGTTATATCCCGCGATAGTAGTCGGACGCGGCCTTTTCGCAAACTCGCTCGACGGGGAGCCCGATGAAGATCAGCGCGCGCAATCAGCTTCCGGGAACAATCAAGGACATCCACAAAGGCGCGACCACGGCGCATGTGGAGATCGAGATCAGCGGCGGCATGGTGATCATGGCGTCGATCACCAACGAAGCGGTCGATCAGCTCAAGCTCACAAAGGGGCAGAAGGCCTATGCGGTCATCAAGGCGTCAGAAGTGATGGTTGGCGTCGACTGAGCCCGGACCCAACGGGCTGGCGCGAAGGGCCGCCGCCTTGCGGACAGCGGCCGATCCTGCAATGGTCGCTAAAGCATCCGCCAGAGCGAGCTAGTCGAACAACTTCAGATCGACCGCGTCTCCCATGGCCCGATAGCCGGCGTCGTTGGGATAAAGATGGTCGCCTTCGTCGTATTCTGCGCGCATGCGGGTCGGATGGTCCGGGTCGCGGACCGCCGCGTCGAAGTCGATCACCGCGTCGAAGTCGCCCTTGCGGATCCAGTTCGCTTCTCCCTCAGGCTGGTAATAGCCGTGAAAGACCGTGCCTTCGTAGGGCGTGAGCGTCGCGCCGTAGATCTTGGCGCCGTGAGCGTGCACCCGCGCGATGATCTGCTTCATGCCGGCGATGATCTGATCCGCCGTGACGGCCTGCTCCGGAAGCCCTGCGGAGGTCGAGTGGCCGATCTCGTTGATTCCTTCCATGAGCACGACCCAGCGGAGCCCGGGAGTCGAAAGCACGTCGCGGTCCAGGCGAGCCAGAGCGTTGGGGCCGAAGAGGTCCTCCGGATGATCGTGCAGGATGCGATTGCCACTCACGCCTGCATTCACCGCGCCGACGGGCGGGGCGTTTGATCGCTCGGCCAATCGTTCCGCCAGCCGGTCGGGCCAGCGGTGATTTGCGTCGACCTTCGAGTAATAGCCGTTCGGTGATCGAGTCCCCCAGCGCGACGACCGCGCCCGGCTGGCCGGCCGCTTCGACATCCACTTCGTCGATGAAGAACCGCGAGTTGGAAGTGTGCGGCGAGGGCATCGCAGGGGCTGCGGTGAAATCGCCGTCGTCCGAAATATAGGTTGTGGCGACCCCGTCGTTGTGGATCACGGAGGGGCCCGTCCAGCGCGGAACGAACAGGCTTATCGCCACGGTCGACAAGGCCGGCAGGTCCGTTTCGACCGGATCGGAGACAACCTCCGCTCCGGGCGGCACAGTCGTTCCGCTCACGCCTCCAAAGGTCAATGCGTGGTCCGCGGCGGCGTCGATCGCCCCGGGCGCCGCGTCGGCGGCGCGACGGCATGTAAGCCCTCGAATTTCAAACTGAGACACTACCAGCCGATCTCTTGGCTTGACCGCGAAAGGCTCTCGGCGGCAAGCTGAGACGACGCGGCCAGCGCGGGCCCCCGATTGCCGTTCGCGGCGCTCAACCGGCAGGGCTTCGGCCGCATCGTCGATGGACGCGCCGCTGATGGAGGCTTCGATGGCCGAGAGCGTCTATAAGGTGATCGAACTGGTCGGCACGAGCGACGTATCCTGGGAGAAGGCGGCCGCGGCGGCGGTCGAGCGCGCCGCTCAGAGCCTCAGGGACCTGCGGGTCGCCGAGGTCGTGGAGCAGGACCTTGTCATCGAAAACGGCAAGGTGGAAGCCTATCGCACCAAGCTCAAGGTTTCGTTCAAGTATGAGGGCGGCAGCTGACGCGCGCGGCGAGACCGCGTTGCCCTTGGTTCGGTCCCCGCCGCGCCCCTAATCCCCTTTCGCCAGAGAAGGAGACTCCGACGGCACAGGCGACGAGGTCGCCGCGTTCGCGCTCGCGAGGGGAGCCGGCTCTGCGCGGGCGTCGTCAATGCGCGTGCGCGCCAAGCGGGGCAGCTGTTTCAGGCTCCGCTCGGTCGCGGCGGACGAAGACCATTCGATCGCGGCGGCCTGTTGTGTGGCGCTCAACTCGGTTCGCGCGCGATGGCTCGAGCGCGTCCAGGATCGGCCGCTTTCCAGCGCGTGCGCGCATCTGGCGGCCGCGATCCAAACTGGAACAGCCGCCGCGCGCTTCGAGGCGTTCGCGGCAGCCTGCACAATGAAGCGCCACTGACGGAGCCTGTCCGAAGCCGGCGTGCCCTGCTCGATATCCTCTGCCGAATCCGCCCATTGCGGCTCCGGCAGGAAAAGCGCATAAGTTTTCGGCAGAATGCCGAGCACGACAAATCGGCCGCCGGGTGAGGATTCGGATGAACCCAACGAAGGAAACGGCGCCGTTGCAAGTCGAGCCGCCGGGCCCCGGCTCGTGGGAGTTCCGATCCCGTCCACTTTCCGCGGCCGGTGACGCGCTACCTGAGCCTTTCCGGCGCGGCGCCCGGGACTTCACCCGCCGCTAGCGTGATTCCGGACCATTTCCAACTCGACCGCTCGGGTCAGGTGCTCGAACGATGCCGGGACTGAAGCGGATTGCGATCCGCAACGCCCCGAACGGCGTCACGGTCGAGGAAACCGTTGCGGACCACCTCGTCGAACGGCTCTGTCTCGGCGAGGACGAACTTTTGGAGCTGAGCCGGCTCGCAGACCGTTGCGACCAGGTCTACGGCCCCGCGCGCGATATCGAATGGGCAAATCGAGGGCCAATCGCTCTACCTGCTTAAGAACTCGTCTGGAACGCATACCGTGAGCTCCGGGCATATTAATCGCAGGACGAGAAACGGGTTCTGCGCCGGCGACACGGTTCGTCATGTTCAAGGGCCTCCGCCCCTCCCGCCAGGAATCCGGAGCGGGGCATCTCCAGCTTGACCTCGAAAGGCTCTCGGCGGCAAGCTGAGGCGACGCGGCCAGCAAGGCCCCCGGTTGCCGTTCGCGGCGCTCAACCGGCAGGGCTTTGGCCGCGTCGTCGATGGACGCGCCGCTAATGGAGGCTTCGATGGCCGAGAGCGTCTATAAGGTGATCGAACTGGTCGGCACGAGCGACGTATCCTGGGAGAAAGCGGCCAAGGCGGCGGTCGAGCGCGCCGCTCAGAGCCTCAGGGACCTGCGGGTCGCCGAGGTCGTCGAGCAGGACCTTGTCATCGAAAACGGCAAGGTGGAGGCCTATCGCACCAAGCTCAAGGTCTCGTTCAAGTACGAGGGCGGGGACTGACGCGCAGCCTCAAATAGCGGGTCGGCGGAACTCCCCTTCTCCGCGAAGCGGGGAAGGTGGCGCCATAGGGCGTCGAAAGACGCCCGTCTTTCGACGGGCTATGGCGCCGGATGGGGTGCGGAAAGCAGGGATGGCTCGATGTAAGCTCGCGGTGACGGTCGTGCAAACCAACTCGGGTTGAGGCAGCGGGCAATACCCCATCCGGCCCTTCGGGCCACCTTCCCCAGCAAAGCTTAGCAAAGCTGGGGAAGGAAAGGAGGGCTAAAACTCGACCTCGAGCTCCTCGATCTCCTCCTTCTCGGCGAGCGCGCCTTCGCGCCACTCCTGCATCGCGGGCCAATCCCAGATCCGGTCGGCGTAGGCCCGGAGGTCGCCGTCAAGTTCGACGCCGTAGGTGCGGAAGCGGCTGACGACAGGGGAGTACATCGCGTCCGCCATGCCCATCCTGCCGAACAGGAACGGCCCGCCATAGGCTTCGAGGCACTCGCGCCAGATGATCTTGATCCGCTCGATGTCGCCCTTGGCCTTCGACCAGATCTTGAAGTGGTCGATCTCGGCCTTGATGTTCATCGGCAGCGCCTGCCTCAGCGAGATGAAGCCCGAGTGCATTTCGCCGCAGATGGAGCGACAATGGGCGCGCATTGCCTGATCTTTGGGCAACAGGCCCGCCTTCGGCGCGATTTCGTTCAAAAATTCCCCGATCGCCAGCGTGTCCCACACCCGCATGCCTTTGTAGCGGAGGCAGGGCACCAGGATCGAGGGCGACAGCAGCAGGATCTCCGCCCGCGCGTCGGCGTCGTCGGGGGCGACAATCTCCTCGTCGAACTCGATTCCGGCGAGCTTCGTCAGCAGCCAGCCCCGCATGGACCAGGACGAATAGTTCTTGCTCGAGATGGTAAGCGTCGTTCGCGACATTGTGAACACCACCAAAAGGGAAAGGGCGGAGCCAAATCGATGTAAAGAACGTTTAGCAAGCGACATGCCACAAGCGGCATCCATAGCCCTCGCTGGCACATCGCTTGCTTCCTTGCGGCTGGGAAGCCGGGCGAATGTAATGATGTATGACGCCTACCAGGGGATGGCCGACATCCATGACCGCATACGCAGGTCCGCCGACGCCGCGCATGGAGTCCTGGAGGCCTGGTCGGCGAACCCCTTCGCCCCGCCTTGGCGGCGCATGTCGGCCTACTACGAGCTCGTCGCCCTCGCGGGCTTCACCCACGCGCGGCCCGACTACGGCATCGACAGCGTCGAGACCCGCGGCGAAGTCGTTCCCGTCGAGGAGAAGGGCGTCATGTGGACGCCGTTCTGCCAACTTCTGCGCTTCCGCCGCCAAGGCGGCGAAGACGATCCGAAAATCCTCCTCGTCGCGCCTATGTCCGGCCATTTCGCGACCCTATTACGCGGCACGATCCGCACGCTGCTGCGCGACCATCAGGTCTTCGTCACCGACTGGCTCAACCCGCGCAACGTAAAGCTCGAACGCGGCAATTTCACGCTCGAGGACTTTACCCAGCACCTGATCGATTTCATCGGCTTCATCGGCGAGGACTGCCATGTCGTCGCGGTCTGCCAGCCGACGGTGTCCGCGCTGGCCGCCTGCGCGGTCCTGGCGCAGGACCATTCGAACGTCCAGCCCGCGAGCCTCACCCTGATGGCCGGGCCGATCGACGCCCGCGTCTCGCCGACGAAGGTGAACGAGCTGGCGCAGGGAAAGCCGATCGAATGGTTCCGCACCAACATGATCGGCGCCGTGCCGGACAAGTTCGAGGGCGCGGGGCGGCGGGTCTATCCGGGCTTCCTCCAGCTCTGCGCCTTCATGAGCATGAACGCCGACCGGCACACGAAATCCTTCATCGACCTCTTCCACGCACGCATCGCCGGCGACATGGAGAAAGCGGACGCCATCCGCGACTTCTACAAGGAATATTTCGCGATCATGGACATGAGCGCGGACTTCTATCTCGAGACGGTCGAGCAGGTGTTCCAGCTCTACCTGCTGCCGCAGGGCCTGATGAAGCACAAAGGCCGCAAGATCGAGCCGCGCGCGATCAAGAAGACGTTCCTCCTCACCGTCGAGGGCGAAAAGGACGACATCTGCGCCGTCGGCCAGACGCTCGCCGCACAGGACCTCTGCTCGGGCCTGAGGCCCTACATGAAGACGCACCACCTGCAGGCCGGCGTCGGCCATTACGGCGTGTTCAACGGCAAGAGGTGGGAGGCGCAGGTTTACCCGGTGCTGCGCAACCACATCCAGTCGAGCGGGTAACCCTCATCCGGCGCTTCGCGCCACCCCCGGGTCAAGCCTGTGGGTCGCCCCCTCCCCGTCACCCGGGGATTGCGGGAGAGGACCGGGGTGAGGGTCAATCCTTCATGAACGGGCGGTGCAGGACGAGGTCGGCCTCGCTCAGGCGGTCCTGGGCGGTCCAGGACTGGTGCCAGTAGGGATAGATCAGCGGCGGCTGGCTCACCTTGTCGAGCCGGGCGCGCTCCTCGTCGGTCAGCTTCACGTTGACGCAGGCGAGGTTGTCGCGGAACTGCGCCTCGGTTCGCCCGCCGATGATGAGCGACGTGATCGTGGGCCGGCCGAGGAGCCAGGCGAGCGCGATCTGCGCGGCGGAGACGCCGTGCGCCTCGCCGATCGAGACGAGCTCGTCGACGATGTTCCAGAGCGCATTCTCGTCGCGCACAGGCGGCTCGGTCCAGCCCGCGAACTGGCGCGTGCCCTCCTGGGCGGCCTTGTTGCGCCGGTGCTTGCCGGAGAGCAGGCCGCCGGCGAGCGGGCTCCAGACGAGCACGCCGAGCTTCTGGTCGGCGGCGATCGGCAGGAGCTCGTATTCGGCCTCGCGCGCCTGCAGCGTGTAGTGGATCTGCTCGGAGACGAAGGGGACGCGATGCTCGCGGCGCGCGACCTCCATCGCCTTCATCATGTGCCAGCCGGAGAAGTTGGAGCAGCCGACGTAGCGGACCTTGCCCGACCTCACGAGCGTGTCGAGCGCCTCCATCGTCTCATCGAGCGGGGTGAGGCCGTCCCACTGATGCAGCTGATAGAGGTCGATCACGTCGGTGCGCAGGCGCCTGAGGCTCGCCTCGCATTCGCGGATGAGGTGCCACCGCGAAGAGCCGGCGTCGTTCGGCCCCGGGCCGCTCGGAAAGCGCGCCTTGGTCGCGATCAGCATGCCGGGCTTCCGGGTCGGCATCGCCTCGCCGATCATCTCCTCCGAGCGGCCGGCGGAATAGATGTTGGCGGTGTCGATGAGATTGACGCCGGCGTCCGCCACGATGTCGATCAGCCGCCGCACCTCGTCGAGCGAGACGTCGCCGACCTTGGCGAACGGTCCCTTGCCGCCGATCGTCATGGTGCCCATCGTCAGCACCGAGACCTTGAGACCCGAATTGCCGAGCTGCCGATACTCCATTCGTCACGCCTCCTGTTCCGTTCGACCGCGGGTCGCTAGCATGCCAGCGTGACGCCGCCAAGCCGGTTATGCGGTCGCGGGCGGCTGAACAGGCTTGCCGCAACGGCGCGTTTATGGGCAATGTCGCGCCCATCCGGATCCCCTCGTTTCGTCAGGAGCCTTTCCCCGTGGCTTTCCCTTCCCTTCGCCGGCTGGCCGGCGTCGCCCTCCTGTGCGCCGCGGCCTTCGCCGCCTCGAACGCGCTCGCCGCCGGCGCGGCGCCCCAGCCCGAACGCACCGTCGATATGGCCAAGCTCCTGCAGCCGGGGCCGCTGCCGGACCTGACGGTCGGGCCGGCGGACGGCGTGCCGGTCATCGAATACGGCTCGCTGACCTGCCCGCACTGCGCCGCCTTCAGCAAGGAGGTCTTCCCGCAGCTGAAGAAGGACTACATCGACACCGGCAAGGTGCGCTTCATCTTCCGCGAGTTCGCCCGCAACACGCTCGACGTCGCGGGCTTCGTGCTAGCCCGCTGCCTCGGCGACGACAAGGCCTTCGCCGCCGACGAGCTCCTGTTCGCCGAGCAGGACAAATGGGCCTTCGTCGACAAGCCGCTCGAGCCGCTGATCGCGGCCATGCGCCCGACCGGCATGACCCAGGCCCAGGCGACCGAGTGCCTCAAGAACCAGAAACTCGCCGACGGAATCGTGGCGGAGACCAAGACCACCGAGGAGGAGATCCACGTCTCCGGCACGCCGACCTTCGTCATCGACGGCAAGGTCTACGGCGGCGAGCTGACCTTGGACCAGCTGAAGGCGATCCTCGATCCGCTGGTGAAGAAGTAAGGGTTCACCAGGCGAGAAACTGCCGCCCGGCGAGGGCGCCGACCGCCGCGCAGACGAGCGTCGCGAGCGGGTACCAGGTCGCGACGAAGAGCGGCGAATCGTCCGGGCAGTGGGAAGCGTAGAGCAACGCAGCGGTTCCCGCCGCGGCGGCGCCGGCGAGCGCCCCCGTCCATGCCGGATGCTGCGGCGCGCCGGCCCGCATGGCGACGATGAGCGCCGCCAGGATCGGCGCGGCCATCATCGGAATCATCGTCGTGCAGTACATCCAGTTGTGGCCGACGAGGCGCTTCATCCACTCGCTCGGACGGCGTGACCACGAGCTCGACCGCAACCGCGACGGCGAGCAGGACGAGCGGCGCGAAAAGCCAGAGCGCCGAGCGCGCCGGGCTTCGCGTCGGGACGCGCGAGGCGGACGAGCAGCAGCAGCGACGGCAGGGCGAGCGCGAGCGAGTCGACGAATTTGAGATCGAAGCGGACCGTGCCGACGGCCTCGGCGAAATCCGGCCTCGGCCCGACGAAGAGCGCGTAGAGCGCAAGCGCGCCCACGAGGCCGAGCGCCAGCGCCGCGGCGAAGCGCCGGCCGCATGTGGATCGGTTCGGGAACCGGGTCGGCGGCGAGCGCGGCGATGAATTCCGAGGTCCTCACGACACGGACCTCCGCCAAGCGGCGCCCATCGACTTCAGCGCCCGGTGCAGAGCCACCCGGACGGCGACCTCGGTCATCGCGAGCCGCGCCGCTGTCGCCGCGATCGACTGGCCGTCGAGCGAGATCGACTGGACGATGTCGCGCTGGCGCGGGTTGAGCGCCTCCATCAGCTTCTTTGCGTCGCTGAGCGCGTGTGGGTCCTCCTCCGCGGGCGCGGCGAGAAAATCTTCGAAATCCTCGATATTCTCGGCGCGCCGGGCGCCCCGCCGGCGCATCGCGTCGATGATCTTGTGGCGCGCGACCGCGTTCACCCAAGGGCCGAGCTTCTGGCTCGGGTCCCAGGTGTGGCGCTTCAAGTGGATCGCCAGCAAAGTCTCCTGCACCGCATCCTCGACATCGGCGTCGCCAATCCTCGCGCGCGCGAACGCCCCGCGCGCCATCGCCCTCACCGAACGGCCGATTTCCTCCAGAAGGCGCCGGTAGACGCCCTCATCGCCCGCGATCGCGGCCCTCATCATCTTCGACCAGGGATCGTCCGGGGGACTTTCGACTGGCATGACGCTCCTCGGGCCTTCGTTCCGCTTCGGCCTGCGTTACAGGCCCGCGCGGTTTTTTTCGCGCGGCAGAGGCGCGAATGGGCGCGGCGTCCCGTGTAACATGACCCCGCCTGCCCGCGAAGACGCCGGCATCAATCATCGGAGCGGGAACATCGTGACAAAAGCCGGTTCGGACGCCCTTTCGCCGCCAAGCGTCGGCGTCGGTTTCAAGGCCGAGCACTTCGACGCCATTCTCGATTCGCGCCCGAAGCTCGGTTTTTTCGAAGTCCACGCCGAGAACTACATGGGCGCGGGCGGTCCGCCGCACCGGCGGCTCGAAGCGATCCGCGCGCTCTATCCGCTGTCGCTGCACGGCGTCGGCCTGTCGATCGGCTCGCCCGCGCCGCTCGATCGCGCGCATCTCGCCCGGCTCGCCAGCGTCGCCGAGCGCTATCAGCCGGCGCTCGTCTCCGAGCACCTCGCCTGGTCGACTCACGAAGGCGCGTTCTTCAACGATCTCCTGCCCTTGCCCTACACCGAGGAGACGCTGGTGCGGGTCTGCGAGCACGTCGACGTCGTGCAATCGGCTCTTCGGCGCAGAATCCTCGTCGAGAACCCCTCGACCTATGTCGCCTTCGCGGAGACGACGATGGGCGAGACGGACTTCCTGTCGGAGATCGTCCGGCGGACCGGCTGCGGCCTCCTGCTCGACGTCAACAACGTCTTCGTCAGCGCGGCCAACCACGGCTTCGATCCCTATCGCTATCTGGCCGGCTTTCCGTTCGCCGCCGTGGGAGAGATCCACCTCGCCGGCTACGCGGACGACAGCGACGACGCCGGCCTGCCGCTGCTGATCGACGCGCACGATTCCCCGGTGCGCGAGGCGGTCTGGGCGCTCTATGATGACGCGCTCCGAAGGCTCGGGCCGACGCCGACCCTCGTCGAATGGGACAACGACCTGCCCCAATGGCCGACGCTGCTCGGCGAAGCGCGCCGGGCCGAGCGCGCGATGGCCGCAGCGGCCGGGCGAACGGAGCCAGCGCATGCCGTTTGACTCGACGGTCGCCGCCTTCGCCGCCGCGCTCTGCGACCCCGCCAAGCCTCCCCCGGCCGCGATCCGCGGGCGCCGGGGCGCGCCGGACGCGCGGCGATTTGCGGTTTATCGCAACAATGTCGTGGTCGGGCTGATCGGCGCGCTCGAGGCCCGCTATCCGGTCGCGCGCCGGATCTTCGGGCCGGAGGCGTTCCGCGCAATGGCCCGCGCCTTCGCCGAGGCGCATAAGCCGCGATCGCCGGTGTTGATCGCCTATGGCGCCGCCTTTCCCGACTTTATCGAAGCGCAGGGCCCGAATCCCGACCTGCGGCGGCTCGCCGACGTAGCCCGGCTCGAGAACGCCTGGGTCGAGGCCTATCACGCCGAGGACGCGCCCGCGGCCGAGTTGGCCGATCTCGCCGCGCTCAGTGCGGAAGTGTTGCCGAACGCCCGCGTCGCGCTGCACCCGGCGGCGCGGCTTCTCAGCCTGGCGACGCCGGCCGCCTCGATCTGGGCGTCCTGCCAGGACGGCGCCGAGCCGATCCACCCACCCAATCGGGGCGAAGACGTGCTCGTCGCCCGCCCGAACGCGGACGTGTCGGTCCGCATCCTGCCGCCCGCCGGCTATCTCTTCGCGAAGCGGCTGCGAGAGGATGCCAGGCTCGCCGAGGCGGCGGCCGCCCTTCCCGACGCTGACGAATTCGGACCCCACCTCGTCGGCCTGGTCGCCGCCGGCGCCGTGAAATCGATCATCCCCGGAGAAAGCCCATGACCGCCGACGCCGCCGCGCCGTTCGCGACGCCTGTCGCCAACATCGTCTCCCGCTTCACTCGCGCGCTGTTCGGCTTCGTCCCGGCCTCGCTCGCGTTGATCGTGCTGCGCCTGACCCTGGCGCGCCCGTTCTTCGCCTCGGGGCTGACACGCTGGGACGGCTGGTTCACCCTGTCGTTCGGCACAAAAGTCCTGTTCTCGGACGAATACCGCCTGCATATCTTCGGCGCCGAGATCCCCTTCCCCCAGCCCGAACTCATGGCCGTGATGGCGAGCACGGCCGAGATCGTCCTGCCGATCCTGCTCGCCTTCGGCTTCCTCACCCGCTACGCCGCGCTCGGCCTCCTGTGCATGACCGCCGTCATCCAGCTCACCTATCCCGACGGCTGGCAGAATTTCCACCTGCCGTGGGCCGCGATGGCGCTCGCCGTCATGGCCTTCGGCCCGGGCCGGATTTCGCTCGACTGGCTTCTTGGGCTCGACGGCTGGATCGGGCGACCAGCCGCGGCCTAACGAACGGGCGTCGTCCGCCTCGCGCAGAATTACGGCCGGTACTGGTCGTCGCTGACCTTCTCCATCCAGTCGACCGCCTTGCCGTCGAGCGCTTCCTGAATGGCGATGTGGGTCATTGCGGTGGCTGGGGAGGCGCCGTGCCAGTGCTTCTCGTCTTAGACCACGCCGCCCGGCCCGATCTTGTGTCCGGCGACGGAGGAGACGTTGATGACGTGCCCGCTCCTTTGCGCCTTCATGTAGGGCAGCGCGGCGGCGACGCCGTAGAGCACGCCCTTGATGTTCACGTCGATCATCCGGTCCCACTCTTCGACTTGCAGAAGCTCGAGCGGGGCAAGCGGCATCAGGCCTGCATTGTTGATGATCACGTCGATCCGGTCCGGCGCACGGCCTCCTCCTCTCCGTGGCCGAGTTCCTCCGCCAGCGCCCCTCCAGCCGGTCCATCCGCCGCGCGCCAAGCACGGGCTTGGCGCCGGCCTTTGCGAGATGGCGCGCGGCCTCGGCGCCGAGCCCGCTGCTCGCGCCCGTGATAACGACCACCTTGTTCTTGATTCCGTCAGTCATGATCTCTTCCTCCGAAGATCGATTTCGCTCTCAGCGGTCGATGTGCGCCTGGAGATTCGCCGGATAGCGCTCCCCCTCCACCTTGATGTTCGACAGGGCCGCGGCGATCTCGGCCGAGTCCGCCTCGTCGAGCGCGACCTCGGCCGCGCCGACATTCTCTTCGAGCCGGTGAAGTTTTGTGGTGCCGGGGATCGAACAATCCAGGGTTTCTGGGCAAGCAGCCAAGCGAGCGCGATCTGGGCGCGCGTCGCGCGCTTTGCGTGCGGCGATTGCGCCTAGAAGCTCGACGAGGGCGCGATTGGCCTTGCGCGCCTCTTGCGAGAAGCGGGGCACGATATTGCGGAAGTCGTCCTTCTCGAAGGTGGTCTTTTCGTCGATCGCGCCGGTCAGGAAGCCTTTTCCGAGCGGGCTGAAGGGCACAAAGCCGACGCCGAGATCTTCGAGAGTCGGAAGGATTTCGTCCTCCGGCTCGCGCCACCAGAGCGAGTATTCGCTTTGCAGCGCGGCGACCGGATGGACGGCGTGCGCGCGACGAATCGTCTTCGCTCCGGCTTCCGACAGGCCGAAATGCTTCACCTTGCCCTCGGCGATCAGCTCGCGCACCGTCCCCGCGACATCCTCGATCAGAACGTTGCGATCGAACCGGTGCTGATAGAGGAGGTCGATCCGGTCGGTTCCGAGCCGCCTGAGCGAGGCCTCGGTCACCTTGCGGATGTGCTCGGGGCGGCTGTCGGGGCCAGTCCTGCCAGGTTCGCTGATGTAGCCGAATTTCGTGGCGATCACGACCTGGTCGCGAACGGGCGCAAGAGCCTCGCCGACGATCTCCTCGTTCGTGTAGGGGCCGTAGGCTTCGGCGGTGTCGAAAAAGGTGACCCCGTGCTCATGCGCCTTCCGCAGGAGCCGCAGGAGCGCGATGGCGGCGGCCTTCTCCAGTCGGTGGTCGTAGGCGAAGTTCAGCCCCATGCAGCCGAAGCCGATGGCCGAGACTTCAAGGTTGCTTTTTCCCAATGTGCGCTTCTGCATGTTTCTCCTCCAGGGCCGCGGCGGCCTCGCCTCATTCGGGGATCGCTTGGCGCGCTCCATCCGTGCTCAATCTAGGAGGCGCCGCAGCGCCCGATCAGATGGTAGAAAACGCATGGATTCATGACCGGGGTTCATGAATGGCGCGCGAGCGACCCTGGCGGGATTCGGCCTCGCTTATCTGCCGGAGGACCAAGCGCAGGCGCATCTCGCGGAAGGGAGGCTCGTCCGGGTAGCTCGGCGACTGGCAGAATTTCCATATGCCGTGGGTGAGCAAATCCATGATTGGTGTCCTTTGCTAGGGAGCAGAGCGCGGAGACCGAGACCTGGACTCGCCTCGCTCGGGCCCGCGAGTACTCAGCGGCCGACTCGCCCCAAGTAGGATCCCAGGCGATCTTCCGCGTCTCCGGGCTTATGAAACCCCTGCTCGAACAAGGCCTTGAGCCGGTCTTGCGCAGCCGGCCGAGCGAGCGACGCCATGCAGGCGTCCCACCGACGTCCGGTGGCAAGCTGTTGGCGTTGACCAGGCGCTTGGTGTTGGCGATCGCCCACTTGTCGAACGAGGCGATGCGGGTCGCGAGCGCCTCGACAAACCCGTCGAGCTCGGCGTCCGGCAGCGACCGGTTCACATAGCCATAGGCTTCAGCCAGGTCGCCCCTGATGTCATCGGATCCGAGCAGCACTTCCAGGGCCCGCGCCCGGCCGATTTGCCGGGGCAGCCGGGCCATGGGTCCGCCGCCGGCGACCATCCCGACGCCCACTGCCCACTGCGAGAGGATCGCCTTTTCCCGGCTGGCGAAGCTCATCTCGCAGGCCAGGGCGATCTCACTTCCGTTCCCCGTCGCCCGACCCCGGATCAGGGCGATCGACGCGACAGGCGCATGCGTCAGGCGTACAAGGATGTCCGGCCACGCCTCGAGTCCCGTGTGCCCTTGAGGTATGCGGGTCAGATCCTCGAGCTTGGCGTCGAAATCGCTATCGTTCAGGAAGAATCCTTCGACGGCGCTGTCGAAGACCACGACCTTGACCTGTTCGTCGGTCTCGAGGGCCGTCATGATCTCCCGAAATTCAAGAACAAATTCTGGACCCATCAGATTTAGGGGCGGATTGTCGAATGTGATCCGCCAATAGGCGGGGGACGTCCGGGTGAGCCGGATCTGGGCCGTCTTCGTTGTCGCGTTCGCAAGAGCCTCCTAAGTTCGGCATCGTTGGATGGCTGCCCCGACCGCGCCCGCGAGGCTGACGGTCGATCGCCCGAAGGCAGCGGCGCCTTCACCGCTTCGGGTAGGCCGTGAAAACGTAATCTCTTGCCGCCACGATCGTGTGGCACGCGAACCCGCACTTGGCGTCGTTCTCTTGTGGCGGCGGTCAGCTGTGGTCGCCGGGCCTGAACGTATCGGACGCGGGGTCAAACTCGAACTCGGCCCATCCCCATCCGCCGCTGTCGGCGAACCTCCTGCTGTCCTTCGCCATGAAGTCGACGTCATGCAAGGCGCCCGGCACGAGCGGCTCGCCGGGCTCGTCTTCGGCCTTCTTCGCGTTCCAATGGATCTTCGCCATCTTGGCGCCGTCGGGGAAAGGCTTGCCGTTGCCGGGAATGCCCGCCTTGTAGGCCCCGATCATCGCGGGATTGCCGAGGATCGTCTCGATCATCCTTCCATTCTGACTTACAGCGACAGTCTGCCAATCTTCGTATCCCCTGAACTCGGAGAAGGCGAGACCACCCGGCACCTGCAAGGCGGACTTATCCTGCGCCGCCAGAGCTGCGCCGGCGAGAGCGGCGGGCAGCGCCAGAATGGCGACTTTCGCTCCGATGATTGCGCGCTTCATCTCCAACTCCCTCCCCATCGCCAAGTTTTGACGCGTCTGCGCCTCGGCTGCTCAAGAAGCCTGTTTTTTCGAACTCGATCCAAAACCATCGAGTATTCGAAGGGCGGTGCGCGCCTTCAAAATCGGGGCGTGCCAGATTGAAGGTCGAACGCCGCCGAGAAGCGGCGTCCACTTCCGCCGGAGCGCCTTTCCCCAAGCTAGCCGCGCGTGCGCCGAAAGCGCGCGTCAAAAACAGTTGCACTACCATTTTTGTTTGCGAGCGGCGTCGCTCGACAGGGCGCTCGGCCTCGACGGCTCCCTTCGCGCCGGCATGACCCGTTTGCGACGAGACCTCCCCCTCAGGGGAATCGACTGAACGTGTCATGCGGCGATGTAGGCGGCGAGGGCGTTTTCGTCCCAGGCGGCGACTTTGCGTCGCATGCGCAGGGAGTCTTTGCCTTTGCCGGTTCTGAGCACGTTGAGGGCGATGTGCTTGACGATGGCGAGGTTGAAGGGCGCGTTGTCGGTCCGCACGCGGCATTCGTCGTCGCGGAAGATCATGTCGAGCACCCCGTGGAGGCCGTTTTCGACCATCCAATGACTGCGGATCATCGGTCCCACAGCGTTGGCGAGCAAGGTCAGCGAGGTGATGTAGAAGCGCGTCTCGGTCTCTGCCTTGCCATTGGTTTCGCGTTCGCTCTCGACCATGACCACCGACTTCAGGCCCGGCCATTGGTGGCTGTCCTGCAGCCAGCCGATGTCGTGGAAAACAGTGACCGTCCGGGTCTCGATGCGGCCGTGGTCGCCGTCGACGGTCGTGTCCTGGCTGACGGACGTATTCCTGAACGCGACCGCCTTCTGCTCCTTTGCGAACAACTCGACATCGTCGCGCAGCGTGCCCTGGTTGCCCTTCAACGCGAGGATGTAATCGGCCTTCTTGTCGATGATTGTCTGCGCGATTTTGCGCTGGCAACCCGCAGCGTCGATGGTCACCACCGCGCCTTCGATGGCCAACAGCTCGAGCAGCGCCGGAATGGCGACGATCTCGTTCGACTTGTCGCCGACCCTGGTCTGTCCGAGCACCATGCGCTGGCGCGCGGCGAAGGCCGAGACGACATGGATCGGCTCTTCCGCCCCCCTTCTCCGGTATTGACGGCCCCGCGGCAGCGTGGCTTTAAGCGTCTCCTCCGTCGTTGCGAGCGAAGCGAAGCAATCCAGGGCCGCCGCCGCTGCCCTACGATCTTCCGGATTGCTTCGTCTCCCCGGGCTCAGACCCGGGGGTCCTCGCAATGACGGTTCGCACGCTTGGGCCACGCTTGCATTCCAGGATTGGGGAGAAGGACGCCATGTCGCAATGGCCGATCTACGGGCGCATCGAAGGCCCGATCGTGATGATTGGATTCGGGTCGATCGGCAAGGGAACGCTGCCGCTGATCGAGCGCCATTTCGAGTTCGACAAGGAGCGCTTCGTCGTCATCGATCCGAACGACGCGGACCGCCGCCTGCTCGACGAGCGCGGCGTGAAGTTCGTCCAGCTCGGCCTCACCCGGGACAATTATCGCGAGGTCCTCGGGAAGCGCCTCAGGGTCGGCGAGGGCCAGGGCTTCTGCGTCAACCTCTCGGTCGACACCTCCTCGCTCGACATCATGCACTACGCCCGCGAAATCGGCGCGCTCTACATCGACACCGTCGTCGAGCCCTGGCCGGGCTTCTATTACTCGAAGGACCTCGGCAACGAGGCGCGCACCAACTACGCCCTGCGCGAGACGGTGCTCGAGGAGCGGCGCAAGAACCCGGGCGGAACGACCGCGATCTCCTGCTGCGGCGCCAATCCGGGCATGGTGTCCTGGTTCGTCAAGCAGGCGCTCGTCAACCTCGCCGCCGACTCCGGCGAGAAGACCGCCGAGCCGAAGACGCGCGAGGAATGGGCCCGGCTCGCACAGCGGCTCGGCGTCAAGGGCGTGCACATCGCCGAACGCGACACCCAGCGCGCCAGGAGCCCGAAGCCGCGCAACGTGTTCGTCAACACCTGGTCGATCGAAGGCTTTCTGTCCGAGGGCATGCAGCCCGCCGAACTCGGCTGGGGCACGCACGAGAAATGGACGCCGCCGAACGCGGGCTTCCACGAAGCCGGCTGCGGGGCGGCGATCTACATCAACCAGCCCGGCGCCAACACCCGTGTGCGCTCCTGGACGCCGACCGCGCGCGCCCAGTTCGGCTTCCTCGTCACCCACAACGAGTTGATCTCGATCGCCGACTACTACACGGTGCGCGACGCCAAGGGCGAGGCGGTCTACCGTCCGACCTGCCACTACGCCTACCACCCCTGCGACGACGCGGTGCTGTCGCTCCACGAGCTCTTCGGCCGCGCCGGCCAGATCCAGCACGCGCACCACATTCTCGGCGAGAGCGAGATCGTGGACGGAATCGACGAGCTCGGCGTGCTGCTCTACGGCCACGGCCGCAACGCCTACTGGTACGGCTCGCAGCTGTCGGTCGAGGAGACCCGCGCGCTCGCCCCCTATCAGAACGCGACTGGCATGCAGGTCACCTCGGCGGTTCTGGCGGGCATGGTCTGGGCGCTGGAGAACCCGAAGACCGGCATCGTCGAGGCCGACGAGATGGATTTCCGCCGCTGCCTCAAGGTGCAGATGCCGTATCTCGGGCCGGTCGTCGGCGTCTACACCGACTGGACCCCGCTCGCGAACCGGCCGGGCCTCTTCCCCGAGGACATCAACGAAAGCGACCCCTGGCAGTTCCGCAACGTCCTTGTGAGATAGGCGCGCAGTTCTGGACGCGATCGGGCGGTCTCAAGGGCTTGGGCGATTTTTCTGTCCATGTCGCGTCGCGCTGCACCGCGAAAACGCGTCCCGACTCGATTGTGAAGCCGAGCCGTAATCACCAGCCATTTAACTGTGTTGTATCATACACTTACGCCATATTGCTGATACGAAGAATGCAGTATAACCGGGGACTTCAAGGTTCGGATCGAGCTTCCTCGTGACATGCATGTCTTTCTCTGGTCCGAGTCGGATTACGCCCACCCATCGCTGCATATGTGCTCTATCCGCCTTTGAAGCTGACGCGACGACTGAACGCCAGCTCGTCTATAGACGAGCTATACCGGTCGCCCGCCTTGGTTTAATCAATACGCCTTCCCAGCGCGGATTGAACTCGTCGCATTGGTCGGCGGGATGATCGGGACAGCACTCAGGCTCGCTCGTCCGGTTCATTGCTTTCCAGTTTTTCCCGCAGCGCCATGACCACACGGCGGAATGTCTGGACGTCCTTGATCGAGAGCCCATCCGAAAGGCTGTTGATCCAGGGGGCCTGCAAACGCATGGCGGCGTCGAATGCTTGTCTTCCCTTGTCAGTCAGGACGACAAGTTGCGCTCGTCGGTGGTGCGGGTTCGCTTCGAATGCGACCAGTCCTCCATCGTGAAGGTCATTAACGATTCGCTGCACGTTTTGACGATTGGCGCCCATGTCGCGCGCGAGCCACGCAACCGGTTGCGGGCGTTCGGCGGCGACGATTGCGCCAAGGATATGCCAGCGTGCGCTCGTCAGCCCAAGCCCTGCGACCAGCCGATCGCCAGCAGTCAACATCAGGCTGTTCAGCCTGAACAGGTCGAGGACGATATTCGTCAGGGCCTCGCCGGCCGGCGTTCGTTTCATCTCGATCATCTGTCACCATACAACACAGTTGACAGCATAGTGTCACTCTGATACAGCTTCATCGTATCTGATTGTCAACATCATGACAAGAAAGGAGGCAGTCGTGTCATTGCTGCGCCCCCTCGACCCCGCCTTCCCGATCGAACGCCAGGTCGAGCTCGACGCCGGCCCCGTGGTGCTGGTGAACGTGTTCACGCTCGATAAATCAGACGAGCACACCTTTCTCGAGAGATGGGAGGACGACGCGGCTTTCATGAAACGGCAGCCGGGTTTTATCTCGACCCAGCTTCACCGGGCGATTGGCGAAAGCCCGACCTACCTGAACTACGCCGTCTGGGAATCGACCGCTGCTTTCCGCGCCGCTTTCACGCATCCGGAGTTCCGGGCGAAACTCTCTCTCTATCCATCGTCCGCTGTCGCTTCCCCACACCTGTTCCAGAAGGTCGCCGTGCCCGGCATCTGCGTGGCATAAATGCTTGCAGGAACTGGAGAAGCCATGCTCAAGGGATGCCGCTGAACCTCGTTGGCCGAGCGGCGCATTGACGATCGCGCTCGACGTGGTTGGGCGCCATGGTCTAAAGGTGGCCCGCCATGAACGATCTCGCCGCGTCGATCCGCACCATCCCGGACTATCCGAAGCCGGGGATTCTGTTCCGCGACATCACCACTTTGCTCGGCGACGCGCGGGCGTTCCGCCGCGCGGTCGACGAGCTCGTGCAGCCGTGGGCCGGCACGAAGGTCGACAAGGTCGCAGGGATCGAAGCGCGCGGCTTCATCCTGGGCGGCGCCGTCGCCCATCAGCTGTCCGCCGGCTTCGTGCCGGTGCGCAAAAAGGGCAAGCTGCCGCACGTCACCGTGTCGATCGCCTATTCGCTCGAATATGGGATCGACGAAATGGAGATGCACGAGGACGCGGTGAAGCCGGGCGAGCGCGTCATCCTCGTCGACGACCTCGTCGCCACCGGTGGCACGGCGGTCGGCGCGGTGCAGCTCCTGCGCAAACTCGGGGCCGACATTGTCGCCGCCTGTTTCGTCATCGATCTGCCGGACCTGGGCGGCAAGAAGAAGCTCGAGGAACACGGCGTCTCCGTGCGCTCGCTGATCGCCTTCGAGGGCCATTGAGCGGGCTCCCAAATCCGCGAGCCGCCGAACACCGAACGCGGAGCGTTTCACACGCAGCGCGTGCTGGCGACCTCGAGGCGCGTCGGGTCGACCCGCCTTTCAATGATGCCCGGCCGCGCGGCGAACGCATCGACGCTCCGCCTCCCGGTTTCATTTGGGAAAAAACGCTGCGGGTTCTCTTTGCAAGTCCAACGGGCGCCTGCTCGGCGCCCAGGCGCTCGGCGAAGACGGCGTGGACAAGCGGATCAGCGCCCTGGCGATGGCGCTTCAGATTGGCGCGACGGTGTACGACCTCGAGGAAGCAGGACTGTGCTACGCGCCGCAGTTCGGAAGCGCGAAGGACTTGGTCAATTTCGCCGGCATGGTGGCGGCGGACGTCCTTCGCAGCGACATGCCGATCAGCCACTGGGACTCGACCATCGGGGAGTTCATTCTCGACGTTCGCGAGCCGTTCGAGCTCGGCCGCCTCGATGAGCTGCCGTGCAACCGCGAGATCTACGTAATCTGCCGGTCGGGCCAGCGCGCTTATCTCGCGACCCGCATCCTTTTGCAGAACGGCTTCCGGGCCAAAGACGTGTCGGGCGGCATGCTCTCGCTCGCCCACATGGGCCTGCTCGACGCGGACGCGGCGTAGCCGCTGCGGCGGAGCCCCGCGCTGCCGCGGGCGGCCCCGTGGCGGCCTCGTGCTCAAAATCCAACGCTTGGCCCCTCAGGGAACGTCGCGAATGGGCGGGGAGCGGCCGTTCCCTGGCGACCCTATAGGGCAGGACTTCGCCCGAAGGATGGGTCGGTCGAGGAGCCGATGGCGGGAGCCGGACTTTCGTCCACGGTTAAGACATTGAACCATTGAGACCGGTCCATCTGCCAGCAAAAAGGCCTTGTCAATCAACATGTCAACTCGTGCAGCAATATCTTCCTCAACGAGGAAGTCTATGATAATATCATTTTGGACGGGAGCTTCGCATGTCCAACGTAATCACCCTGCCGCGCCCACCCCCGCAGCGACCCGCGCCCGAAGGACTTGGGTTCTATGTGCGCGCTGGCCGCAACGACCATGTTGCGCTGCTGGACCTGCTCGCCACAGGCGAGGAAGGGATTTTCGGCTTGGTCATCGACGCCCAGCACGTGGACCGACACCGCGAACTGATTACCGAGGCGCGGCGGCGCGATCTCGACGTGATCCTTGACCCCAAAGTCCTGCAAATGGGCTTCCCCGGCGCACTTACCGAAGGGCTTTCGGTTCTGCCGTGGGGGCTGAACCGCCATCACAACGTAACGGATTTTGACGGAAGCGCGGGCCAGCGGCGCGCGGCGCAGATTGTGGAAGCCGCCGCGAATAATGGCTGTACGCAGCTTCTCGGCCCGACGCATCTCTTGAGCAGCTCCAATGATCCATGGCTGCGCCGCGACATCGCCATGATGCACCGGACGGCGGATGAGATTGCGCGCAGCGGCGGCGAATTGGACCTCATTTACCCGCTGGCCGTGCCGATGAGGCTCTTGCGCAACGCGGCCGAACGCGGCGCGGTCCTTGCGGCGCTCGCCGATGCGCCTTGTGCTGCGATCTGGCTGAAGGTGGAGAATTTCGGCGACGACGCGACCGGCGAGAAGGTCGCCGCCTATGTCGAGGCATGCCGGGATTTCCCCGCGCGCGGTATTCCGCTCGTAGGCGATCATGTCGGCGGTCTGCCCGGCCTTGGCGTGCTGGCCTTCGGCGCGGTCGGCGGCATCGCGCACGGCGTCACCATGCAACAGAGTTTTCGGGCGTCGAACTGGCGGCGGCCGCCTGTCGAAGGGGGAGGGTTCGGGCCGAGCTGGCGCGTATACGTTTCGCAGCTCGATTTGCTGCTCAAGCCGAGGGCGGCAGAGGCACTTTTTGACGCCTCGCCAAAGATCAAAGCCATGTGCGGGTGCCGAGACACGCATTGCTGTCCGCACGGCGTGCGCGACATGCTCGGCCATCCGGCCCGGCATGCCATCTATCAGCGCGCACGGGAAATCGAGCGGCTAAGCAGCGTCCCGCAGAGCATGCGGGCCGGGCATTACCTGAATCAGAACGTCCGCAAAGTGTCGGACGATGTGGCGCAAGTGGCGGCGTTTCCGGTCGGGGACGATGCCTTGGCAAAGGGCCTGCAAGGCAAGCAACGGGAGATGAGCCGATATCGGCAAACCGTCGCGCATCTCGTGGAAAATAATGAGGCGGCATCCGTCGCCATCCCGCCGTCACGCCGTCAGGCCCGAAAAGGCGGCTAAGCCATGTGGGGGGAGAAAAGCGATGCGTGTTCGGGACGGCGACCATGACTAGCGCGGTTGCAAGGCGGCTGGAATCGCTGCGTACGAAAGGCGCGATCAAGGATATCGAGGTCGCCAATCTGCTCGGCACGCGCCCGGAGACAGTTTCGCGCTGGAATCAGGGCCGCGCCTACCCACGCGCCAACACCGAAAAGACGCTGCTGGAACTGGAATACATCATCGACCAGCTTGCGGACTTCTATGAGCCGAACGAAGCGCGGCAATGGATTTTCGCGCCGCAAAAGCTGCTCGGTGGCAGCTCGCCCGCCGAGCTTATCCGCGCCGGCCGGATTGACGAAGTGATGCGGCTGGTAGGCCAACTGCGCGATGCGGTTCATCTCTAAGCGACAGACGGGGCATGATTCACGATCAGGGCCTCGTCGATCAGCTAAGCGGGCTTGCGACTGAAAAATTCGAAGGCGAGGTTTTCCGGGCAACTGGCATCAGCGCCGATCCGCTGGCCTTTTCGGTAAATGGCGGACGATGGGCGCCGCCCGCGCGCGACGGCGCGGACGTGCCGGTTCTCTACACCAGCATGGCGCGCGACGGCGCTCTGGCCGAAGTCGTCTCGTATCTAACGCTGCTGACGCCGCTGCCGCTCTCCCGACCGCTGAAAGTATCCCGGCTCGGCGTCTCGACGGCGAAGACGCTGCGTCTTGCCCGCGTCAGCCTCTTACAGCTGGGCGTGGAGATGGCGCGGTATGGCGAACGCGATTATCCCCGCACCCAAAACATTGGCGCTGCGCTCGCCTTTCTCGGGCTGGATGGGCTGATCGCGCCGTCGGCCCGCTGGCAATGCGACAATCTCATGGTCTACCAGACTAACCACCCGCTGAACGAGCGGTTGGAAGTGATCGAGGATGAGCATGTCGACTGGGGCGCGTGGGCGCGCGTAAATGGCTTCATCACCTAAGGTGGCCGAGCAGCGTCACCGGCACTTCGCTGCGATAGTCCCACTTGCCCAGATCCGCGACTTCCGCCGCCAAATCGTCGGGGAGCGTGAGCGAATTGACGATCGAATCAGACGCGAACAAGCCGCCGTTGTGCGGCCAGACGCTTAGTCGCGTGTTCCCTTGATCGACCGCACGAAACAGCGCGGTGAAATTGCTCCACAAGGGAGCCGGCACGAGAATTCGTTTCGCTCTTTCGCAGCGCGCTCGAGCATCCGGTCGGGCAAGAGGTCCGTGCGTTGCGCGAAGGCGATGAAAAGGATGCGGTCGAGAATTTTCTGGGCGGGCTCGATTGCCTGCACGGGAGTCAACTTCGGTCCATCAACGAAATTCACGATGAAATCGATCAGCCGGTTTCGCAGACCTTTGTACTGTGTATAGAGCTCGCCAGTGACATCCTTGTATGCGCTATCCGTCTGTCGAAGGAGCTCCTCAAGTCCGCCGCCAAGCAGGCGTTCAGCCGACAGCATCAGCCAAAGCCGCGCGTATTCCTCCTCTTCGTCGAGACGACTCAGGTCGAAGACCTCGTAGGCGTCCCGCCCGCGTCCAAAGCCATAGAGCCGGATTTCGAGGCAGTTCGACACCAGAACCCAGTGAGCGCCTGGCGCATCGACGGCATAGTCCCAAGCCTGCTGGACCGGGCTCCGCCCTCGCCCTGGCATCGGCGCATCGAGATCGGCGGTTTTCGGACCTTTCGATTCGAACGGCGCGACGATTTCATTGCGACCCGCCGCATCGTCGAAACGGCCAAGCGCGACGTCCACGCTGCCTCGACCGATCTGCCGCTCGACGGCCAGCGAATACACCAACTCCGGGTCGATGGCTTTGTAGCCGAGCAAGGCAACGAGCACGTCAGAAATGAGCGTGGTGCGGACTGCCACTTCGCTCTGTCGACCGAACGCTCTTTTAGCCTTCCGCGCGTAATCAGGCCACGCGGCCCAACCTGGACAGCCATTCGGCTTCGTTGAGCGGCGTCAGGTTAATCGGCACCAAGCCGTCGCGGTTCAACATGAAGACGTCGGAGCCGACCGACACCATGATGCTGTCGCGTTCGCGGATCATGCGGCAGAACTGCTGGAAATCGTACGAACCCCGGACGGTCTCGACAAACGCCTCGCCTAGAAACTCGCTACGCAACTCAGAACTCGGTGACGTCATCCTCGTCGTCCTCCACAACCATTGGTTTTGAATACACCCCAATAGGCTACACCGTACACGGTTGCAGTCAACGGAATATTCACGTCTAACGAGGTTGTATTTACAACTGTGCTGGTTGCGCTCAATGCGAAATCTCAACGGGCCCTGTCGTGGCAACCGATCACGACCACTCCCGCGTCCCTGTAGTGGAACCACCGCCCGAAATACCCCCCGCCCCAGAGCACGGTCAGCATGACCGTCGCGGGCGACGCTCGGGAGCAGCAGTGGTACGGTGTACATCGGCAACACCAGGCCCGGTTGTGCTCCTCGGCGGTGATCCGGTAGCCCAGGACTTTCGACAGCGGCACAATGAACACCTTGCCGGAACTGTCGAACGCGCTGTCATCGTTGGGTCGAGGCCGCCGGTGGCGGCCGGCGCAGTGTGGATTGGCTGACTTCCCGGAGGCGATATGAAGGAAGGGCCGCCAGGGGAACGAGACGACCCCTCCCGCCTGCGGGGCTGGGTGCAGGAGGCCGCGCTCCGTAGGTGACGACTATATGGGGATGGGTGTACAGAAATTCACCCTCCGGTGAACGCATGTCAGGGGTGCGCGAATGACGCTTGATCGTCTCAAGTGCGGTCATGAGCACGACATGGGCCGCTACCCAGACCATTGGCGTGACGGCAAAGACTTCGAGTTCGACGGCGAGTAGTGCAGTGCTCGCGTCGAAGAAGGGCGGCGGCAAGGGCATGATCGGCGGCCACTCGCGGCGGCGGAGCGGACGCGCGCTCTCATTTTGCGCACCGATCAAGCCGTCTATGTCAGCGCGGCCTCGTTCTGGGAGATCGCCATTAAACGGCGCGATGGAAAGCTCATATACGACGGCGCGCCGCGAACGGCGGCCGCCGACGCCGGATTCGTCGAACTCGACATGAATGCCGCCGACGCCGAAACGGCCGGCGGGCTCGACTGGAGCCACCGCGATCCCTTTGACCGCATGTTGTTGGCGCGATGCCTGAACCGTTCGCTGACGCTGGTGACGGCTGAGGCGAGACTGAGGGCAAGAGACGAGATCGCCGTACTGTGGGCCGGCTGAGCGACCTCCTTCGTCGGCGCCTCTCGCCATTGACAAGCCGCCCCGGCGCATCGGAAACGTCCCGCCCGAAAATCCAGGAACCCACATGAGCGACGCCAAGCTTCAGACGCTGATCGAACGCGCCTTCGAGGATCGCGGCAGGATCAATTCGCAGACGACCGGAGACGTGCGCGACGCGGTCGAGCGGGCGCTCGATCTGCTCGATTCGGGCAAGGCGAGGGTCGCCGAGAAGATTGCTGGCGCGACCGGGCCGAACTCCTGGAAGGTCAACCAGTGGCTGAAGAAGGCGGTGCTGTTGTCGTTCCGCCTGAACGACAACCGCCTCATCGAGGGCGGCCCCGGCGCCGCGGCGTGGTGGGATAAGGTCCCCTCGAAGTTCGAGGGCTGGACCGAGGCCCGCTTCCGCGAGGCGGGCTTCCGCGCCGTGCCGAATTGCGTGGTGCGCCGCTCGGCCTTCATCGCCCGCGACGTCGTGCTGATGCCGAGCTTCGTCAATCTCGGCGCCTATGTCGACTCGAAGACCATGGTCGACACCTGGGTCACGGTCGGCTCCTGCGCCCAGATCGGCAAGAACGTGCATCTGTCGGGCGGCGTCGGCATCGGCGGCGTGCTCGAGCCGTTGCAGGCCAATCCGACCATCATCGAGGACGACTGCTTCATCGGCGCGCGCTCGGAAGTCGTCGAGGGCGTCATCGTCGGCGAGGGTTCGGTGATTTCGATGGGCGTGTTCATTTCGGCCTCGACCAAGATCGTCGACCGGACGACCGGCAAGGTCCATGTCGGCTACGTGCCGCCCTATTCGGTGGTGGTCTCCGGCTCGCTGCCGGGCAAAAACCTGCCCGACGGCTCGCCCGGCCCCTCGCTCTATTGCGCGGTGATCGTCAAGACGGTCGACGCGCAGACGCGCGCCAAGACGGGGATCAACGACCTGCTGAGGGAGTGACCGACCTCCCGACGCGGCCGCTTGCCGCTTCTCGCGCTCAGCGAGCGCGGCTAAAAAGGCCCCGCCGTTCAACTTTAACATACAAGAGTAATGATCTGAAGCAGCTGGCTTTTCCTCTCCAGAGAATTCGACTCCTTTGCAAACAAATACTTGCTTGTTGACGCCGTTTGCGGCATTATGCGGCAATGTCGAGAGGTGTGCCTGAAGCGCTCTCGTCTTTCCTTTCGACGGAAACCATGCGCCCCGCCCTTAAATGCGGTATTGCGTCGCAACCTCGCCAAGCGACAGAGTCCGCAGTTTGCTCAGCAAATCGCGGACTTCGCTACAAAGGCCCCATGGCCGGTCAACGAGAATCCTTGAAAGCCCGCAGGTTCGTCGATATGGCGGGAGTCCTTTCATGGTGCGGTTTCTTGTCTCTTCTCGCAAAACACACCGAAAAATGTTTGAAGGCCAAGCTCGCTGCTTTTCGTAGAGCGGAGGAAGTACTTATCCCCCATATCGGGGTCAAATTCCGAATCAGCGAATTTAGCGGTCGTGCGACAGCGGCCATTGCAGAGCATTGGGAACCTACCCCAAGGCATCCAGATAGCCGGTGGGACTGGACGGAGATTATGCGCCGGCATCGGGATCCAGACCGCCTTGATTTTGCAATTTGGGACGATGAAGAAAAATTATGCGCAGCGGGTTTGGGGCTAACGGGCGGAGCGTCTCTGATGTTGCGTTTCTTTGAGGGTAGCCCTAGGATGGATTGCAAGCTCAAGGGGCGAAGGATCTCTGGTCGCACTTGAAGTGTCCGCGAACTACGCCCAGGGCTTGGGTAAAGAAGAATTAAGGATCCAACCCGTAAACTCGGCGTTGGAGTCCCTATATAGGGAAACGTATGGCTTTGTCCGTGTGAGCCAACGCAAGGGCGAAGTTTATTACGTTAGGAAGGTATGACCATGAACGCGCTAGCGAAGAGGGTGGCAAATCGGCTTTTGCCGAGAAGCGTCTTCGGGCCGTCCCTTCCCGATCCCGAACCGATCAATGGCCGCCCACGCGAGATGACGGGCCTCTTCGGCTCGCTCTCCGAGAAGCAAAGGGTTGACGCGCTGCGTTACCGGGGCGAAGAAAACCACGGGGACCGCACTTACCTTCAAAGGTAATTGGTGCAGGGCCGACCGCGGTTGGCTGGGTTGGTCAAAGAGAATTTGCAAGAGCCGCGTCGGCATCGGCGGCGTCTTGGAGCCGCTGCAGGCCAATCCGACCATCATCGAGGATGACTGCTTCGTCGGCGCGCGCTCGGAAGTGGTCGAGGGCGTCATCGTCGGCGAGGGCTTATCTCGGTGGGCGTGTTCATCTCGGCCCCGACCAAGATCGTCGACCGCGCGACGGCTCGCCCGGGCCCTCGCTCTATTGCGCGGTGATCGTCAAGACGGTCGACGCGCAGACCCGCGCCAAGACCGGGATCAACGATTTGCTCAGGGAGTGACGGTCGTGTGTTGACGCGGCCGCTGGCCGCGTCGGCCGCGCGTCGTAGGCGCGGGCGCTGACCGCGCCTGCCGCGCTCAGCGAACGCGGATGCAGGGTATGCCGTGAAACTTTAATACATCACGATAATAAGTTGCAATCGCTCTTATTTCTGTAAGGAATTCGCCTCCCGCGCAAACAAAAGCTTGCTTGTTGACGCCGTTCGCGGCATTATGGGGCAATGTCGAGAGGCGCGCCTGAAGCGCTCTCGCCTTTCCCTTTCGAGCGCCGGAAACCATGCGCCCGCCCGCCCAATGAGCGGCGGGCGCTTTGCTCGCGCGCTCCGATTCCCTCAAGAAAGCGTCCCATGATCGCTGCCTCCCCGAACGTATCTCACGACGCCCGCGCCAAGCGGATGATTTCGGCCCTGATCGAGGGCGCAGACCTCGACGCCATCGCCGCCCAGGAGCGGCTGCCGGCGACGGAGGCCCAGACGATCCTGCGCGAGGAGCTCGGCCGGCGCTGGGTCGCGCCGGCGGCGGACTTCGCCAAGATCCAGATCGCGCGGCTGGAAAACCTCTCTCTGCACGTCATGGACCGGATCGACAGCGGCGAACTCGCGGCGATCGACCGGGCGCTGCGAATCATCGACCGGCTCGACCGCTACCACGGCTTCAACCGCGCCAGCCCCGCCGTCGAGCCCTACGGCGAGGAAGAGCGGGTGCGGCTAAGGGACAAGCTCAGCGCGGTGGCCGCGCAACTCTATGGCGAGCAGCCGGAGAGCCGTTCCGAGAAATGACCGACGCGACGGCCGAGGCCGCTTCCGACCCTTCTCACCGCTCGCCGCGCCCCTCGTGGAGGCCCGGGCAGCCGATCCGGCGGATCGGCGATCTTCTCGCGTTCGGCCTCGACCAGCGCGCGCGCATCCTCGAGGAAATGTCGCCGCTGGAATGCGCCCAAATCTTCTACGATTGGACGTTCTGGGCCCGCCCCGACCAGGCGCCGCCGCCGGGCGACTGGATCGTCTGGCTCATCCTCGCCGGACGCGGCGCCGGCAAGACGCGCGCCGGCGCGGAAGCCGTGCGGCTGTGGTCACAGACTTTGCCGAGCGTCAACCTGATCGGCCCCACGGCGGACGACGTGCGCGACGTGATGGTCATGGGCGACTCCGGCATCCTCAACTGCTGCCGAAAGGACGAGCGCCCGCGCTATCTCGCCTCCGCCGCAAGGCTCGAATGGCCGAACGGCGCCGTGAGCCTCCTCTTCTCCGCCGAGGAGCCCGACCGGCTGCGCGGCAAGCAGCACATGAAGCTCTGGTGCGACGAGCTCGCCGCTTGGCGGCGCCCCGACGCCTTCGACCAGGCGATGTTCGGCCTGCGACTCGGCGACAAGCCGCAGATGGTCGTCACCACCACGCCGCGGCCGACCAGGATCATCAAGAGCCTGGCGGCCGACAAGGACACGATCGTCACCCGCGGCTCGACCTTCGAAAACAAGGGCCATCTGGCGCGCGCCTTCCTCGAGCGCATCGCGCGACGCTATGAGGGCCGCGTGATCGGGCGGCAGGAGCTCATGGCCGAGATCGTCGAGGAGACGCCGGGGGCCTTGTGGACGCGCGCGCTGATCGAGCGTCAGCGCGTCGCCCCCGAAGCCGCGCCGAGGGAATTTTCCGAGGTCGTGGTCGCGGTCGATCCGCCGGCGCGGTCGGGCTCGCAGGCCGACGAATGCGGGCTCATCGTCGCCGGCAAGGTTTTCGACGGGCGGCTCTACGTGCTCGCCGACCTCACGAGCCAAGGCGACTCGCCGGCGGCCTGGGCGGCGCGCGTCGGCGCCGCCTACCGCGGCTTTCGCGCCAACCGGGTGGTCGCCGAGATCAACAACGGCGGCGACATGGTGGCGGAGGTTTTGCGCCAGGCCGAGCCGCATCTGCCGGTCCGCACGGTCACCGCGACGCGCGGCAAGTTTCTTGCGCGCCGAGCCGGTCGCCGCGGCCTACGAGCGCGGCCTCGTCTTCCATGCCGGGACGTCTTCCCAAAGCTCGAGGACCAGCTCTGCGCGCTGACGCCCGATTTCGACCGCCGCGCCGGCCCCTCGCCCGACCGCGCCGACGCGCTCGTCTGGGCGATCGCCGACCTCTTGGCCCTCGACCGGCCGAGCACGACGGGGATGATCGATTTTTGGGCGGGGCGGTAGCGAATTCCCTAAGCAAGAGCACCTTTCCGCAAGAGCACTTTTCTACATACCTAGTGCGTTATCTACCGACTAAGAAATAGGTGCCTCCTTATAATGCGAGCCCGCCTCCGTATAATTGCGAGCGCGCCGCGAGGTGTGCAAATTTTTGCCCCAACCGCGCGACGCGCTTGTCTGGGCGAAAGCCGATCTCGATCGGGGGAACATGACCGGCATGATTGGCGTCTATTCGGCAAATAGGACCCGATAGAGGAGATCGCTTGACCCCAGCCCGCGCATTCTTGAGGGGCCGCGCCGCAGCATTTGCGGCATAGGTGGATGTAAAGTACGCTCGGTACCGATTCGCTTAGGCTCGGAGGCTGTGGTGAGGAACATTGACAGACGTACGTCGTTAATTGTTCTGTCCAGCGCGCTTGTTGCAAGGATCGACGATGCAGTTGCCCAGGTTTTTGCAAAATACTTGGGCTCGGACGTATCAGACGCTCTAAAACTTCAACAACTCGCGTTAAACGCGCCGCTAGCTAAAGAAATTGCTTAGTCATCAATCACTTTCGTCGTAAATAGCGTTGATCTTCGAAGGAGAGCCGGTTTAGACGCTCAAAGTAGTGGCGCTTCCGGGAGGGTCTAATGAACGCCGTAACCACTCGAATCACGACCTGGGGGCATAGCCTTGCAGTCAGGATTTCGACTGGATTGCGCGCGAAGCCCGGATTGTGGAAGGGGTTTGCGCAGAACTTTCTGTCGTTAATGGCAGGGTTGTGCTTGCGCCTGTTGCCACGGTGCCTTCCTACAATATAACTGACCTAATTGAGGCGATTACCGACGAGAATCGGCATGTCGAAATTCAGGACAGGTTATGCGCAAGGCGGCGAGTTCGCTTGATGCGGCTTATTGCCCAGAGCGCGGCGACATAATTGAACAGCCTTTTGTAACTTTGATTCCATTTCAGGAAGGTAGAGAGCAGGCCGGCAAGCGAGTTGCCTGCTCTAGTTTTATCACCTTCGCTCATACAATGAGCGGGCGCGGCTTTGCGTTCTTTGTCCAATGACTCAATCAGTTATTTCTGTTACCAAAGGATACCCATTTGATCCGGTGGCGGTCCCGCCAGAGGACCATGTTGGAGGCGGTGTAGTTCTCTCTGATCAAGTTAAGAGCTTTTTTAGGCTGGGAGGCTCGAAGATCTGTCTTTAAGGGGCGAGCCTCAAGTAAGGTCTGTGCAGAGGTCGAGCGCCAAAGTTAGCGGCACTTTTGGTTCGCATAACTGCCGACCTATTGGGGCCCGAGCGGCCGAGTTCGACGGGGATGATCGATCTTTTGGGCGGGACGGTAGAGGTTGAAGCGGAGTGAGGCCGTCAATGCCATGCTGCCGGCAGTGTCCCACGATCCACTCGGCGGGTCGAAGCGATGGTCCCGTTCGTCACTCGAACAGATTTCTCAAATGATCGTTCAGGAAGCGGCCTGACGGGTCCATTTTGCGGCGGATCGCCTGGAAGTCATGAAAACGCGGATAGAGCGCCGGCATGTCTTCGGCGCGATTGAAATGCAGCTTGCCCCAATGCGGTCTCGCTCCGTATTGCCTGAGGATCGCGTCGACATCGAGCAGATAGCTCCAATAGTCGATCCCCGGGCCGCCGGAGACGGAGACCGTTACGCTGGAACGCTGGTAATAAGGGCTCAGCATGCCCGCATCGCCAGCGACGAAACGATATTCCACCGGATAGATGCAATTCGTGTGCTTGGTCAGCATCAGCTCGCGAATTTGCCGCAAGGCCTCCTTGCCGCGCTCGACCGGGATGGCGTATTCGAGCTCGTGGAAGTTCGGGATGTATACAATCGGATAGATTTCCGAACTGTAAGCGACCCGCTCGAAAGTCTTCTCGTTCGAGGTGGGCGGCTCGTCGGTGAGGTTCATCACCTTCATCTCGCAGACGTCGTGCTCGCGCTTGACCGACGAAACGGCGGCGACGTCGGGCAGGCAATAGAGATGCCGAGACTCGGCGACCGGGCACCAGAAGAAACCGAAATGGCGATTGTTCGCCGCCAGATCGTCGTGCTTCTCCATGCAGGACTCGAAATCGTCGCGCCACAGGCGTTCCTTGAGGTTGTACGCAGAGACTGCCTGCAGCGTGATCGTCGAAATCACGCCGAGCATGCCGATGGAAACCTGTGCAGCCGCCATCGTTTCCGGATCCCGGTCGGCGTCGACCTCGAGGACCGATCCGTCCGGCTGAATGAGCCGCATGCCGACCGCCTGGGACGACAGGCAGCCAAGATCGATTCCCGTGCCATGCGTGCCTGTCGACAGGGCGCCGGCGATCGCCTGGGTGTCGATATCGCCCTGATTGGCGAGCGACAGCCCGATCTGTTTGAGAGCGCTGCCGATATCGCCGATCCTCGTGCCTGCGCGCACGACGACGCGCTTGCGATCGAGATCGGCGCTGACGAGCCCTTGCATGTTGTTCAGGCTTAGCAGCAAGCCGCTGGTCGCGACGATCGGTGTGAACGAATGGCCGGAGCCGGCTACGCGGATGGAAAGATTTTGACGCGAGGCCTCGCGCACGAGCGCAGCCAATTCGTCTTCCGAAGCCGGCTCTGCCTTGTTCCGGGCGATGAAGGATTGGTTGCCAACCCAGTTGCGCCAGTGCCCGCCCGGCCCCAGCTGCGCCGACGACGTTTGCGTGACACCAGTCATGTCATCATCCCCTGACCGCCAGGCGGCGTCAAACGACCCAAGCAGTATCAAGGATGCGACGCTCTGAAAAGGACTTGATCCTCGGCATCCACGCTAGCGTTCTGGGCCAGGCGGCCCGCGTCGGCGTCGCCGACCGCGGCTTTCGCGCCAACCGCGTGGTCGCCGAGATCAACAACGGCGGCGACATGGTGGCGGAGGTTCTGCGCCAGACCGAGCCGCATCTGCCGGTGCGCTTGGTCACCGCGACGCGCGGAAAGTTTTTGCGCGCCGAGCCGGTGGCGGCGGCCTACGAGCGCGGGCTCGTCTTCCATGCGGGGACATTCGGCAAGTCGAGGACCAACTCTGCGCGCTGACGCCCGACTTCGACCGCCGCGCCGGCCCCTCGCCCGACCGCGCCGACGCGCTCGGCTGGGCGATCGCCGACCTGCTCGGCCTCGACCGGCCGAGTTCGACGGGCATGATCGATTTTTGGGCGGGGCGGTAGGCAAGCATTATTGCGATGAAGCAAAGCAATCCAAGCGGCCGGCGGAGTCCTACGACCCTGGATTGCTTCGTCGCTGCGCTCTTCGCAATGACGAGTCCAGCCGTCATTGCGAGCGAAGCGAAGCAATCCAGAGCCGCTGCCGCCAGCGTACATCGGATTCGCTCTTCGCAATGAAGACTGGACATTTCACCAATTGACGCGCATATCCTCGTCAGGAGGTGCGACATGACCGCCAATCCCGCGCTGCAGGCGTCCCTCGCTCAGGGCGAGCTGCAGACTTTCGCCGGGGAGAACGATCGCGAGCGCCTGTCGCCCGTCGCGATCAAGGCGTTCCTTTCGCTCGCGAAAGCGTGGGGATTGTCGAACGCCGAGGCCGCCGCGTTGATCGGCGTTTCGGCGAGCAGTTTTGACCGGATCAAGCGCGGCTACCGTCCGACCTTGAGCCAGGACCAGCTGACCCGCGTTTCGGCGCTGGTCGGCGTCTTCAAAGGCCTGCATCTTCTCTTCAGCGACAGCACGGCCGACGAGTGGGTCCGGAGGCCGAACACCGGGCCGCTGTTCGACCGCAAAACCCCGATCGTGGCGATGATCGAAGGCGGCATCCCGCGCATGCTCGACGTGCGCCGCACCATCGACGCGGTGCGCGGCGGTCTATGAAACGCTAAGTGCTCGACAGCCTGCCGATCGTCCGGGAGGCGTTCCCGCGCACGGTGCGGCTCGTGTCGACGGCGCGCCTTCGTCCGCCGGTGCTCGAGGCGCTCGTTTCGCCGGATGAGATCGAGACCCTGGCGGAAATCGAGGGCGCGACCAGCGCCCGTCTCATCGCCCAGGAGCGCGGAACGGAAGGGATCGACCGGCAGGAGCTCGTGTACGGAATTCCCTATGCGGCGTTCATCAACGCCGCCTTCGCCTATGCGAAGCCGCGTCAGCCCAACCGGTTCAACGCCCGGCGCGGCGCCTGGTACGCCGCACTCGACGTGACGACCTGCATGCGCGAAGTCGCATGGCACATGGCCGACTTCCTGGCGAAATCCGGCGTGCTCAAGGGCGTCGTCGAATATTCCGAAATGTTCGCCAGCATGGCCGGCGAGTTCGTAGACCTGAGGGGGGCGCCGACGGATCGGTGTCTCGATCCCGATCCGGCGATCGGCTATCCGGCCGGCAACGCGCTCGCCGACGCGGCGAGAGCGCGAGGGCTCAACGGGATCGTCTACCCTTCCGTGCGGCACGCAGGCGGGACCTGCATCGTCGCGCTCATGCCGCACGCGGTCCAGTCGGTCGCCCCGGGCGCCGTCTACCGGTTCGAATGGTCCGGCAGCCCCGAGCCTGCGATCGCGCGCGTTTCCGAGTGATGCGCTTTTCGGATCAGGGGTCGCGCCGCAAGGCGCCGTTTCTTTGGCTCTGCGCGCCGACCCCTCACCCCTGACCCCTATCCCACAAGGTCCCGCAAGGGGCGAGGGAAAATCACGGCCTATTGCTCCTGGCGAGTCTTGGCGTTCGACCCGATGGGCAGGTCGTCCTGCGTCTTCGCGGCGCCGTGCTTCGCACGCGACATGGGCTCGTGCGACGCCTAGCGCCATCCCGCCGGGAATTCGCTCGCCGGCACGGCGTGCAGGTTCGCGCCCATCCTGCGGTTGAACGCCTCGGCGTCGAACTGGGCGTTGAGCGCGACCGTCCGGTCGTCGCGCGGCTGCGGACATTGCGCGTTCGCTCTCGAGGCCCCCATCCGTTCGACCGCGGTCTTGAACGCGCCCTCGAGCCGCTCGCGGCTCCCCTCGGCGGCGAACACGTCGCTGATCCAGATCTCGGCCCCGCCGTCGGCCGCCGCGACGCAAAAAGTCCAGCGCGGTCCTGCATGCGCGGCCGCCGGCAGGCAAAGGGCGATGGCCAGGGCGGCCGCGCGACGCATCAAACGAAGCTCCTCATGATCCTCGAGCCGGCACCCTAGAAGCCAATCCCTAACGGAAGGCGAAGCGCATTCCTTCTCCCGCATAGCCCGTCGAAAGACGGGCGTTCTTGAGAACGCCCTATGCGGGAGAAGGTGTCGCCCGAAGGGCGACGGATGAGGGTGCGCCGCCTCTGGAATTGTTGCCGCGACTTGCCCTCACCCCGGCCCTCTCCCGCAAGGAACCCCGCATGTCCTCGGACGCCGTCCACCGCCCGCTCACCCCGGGCGTTTTCGCCCGCCTCACCCAGGCGACGCGCTACGCAATCACCGGAGTGACGCCGGATACCTGGTTCGGCCCGCAGCAGCCGCTGGCGCCCCAGGCGCCGCCCGACGTGAAGGGGCGGCAGTTCGACTACGCCTTCGGCGCGAATCTGAACTATGTCCCGCGCTCCGAAGGCGGCATTTCGTTCGCGGAACTGCGCGCGCTGGCGGACGCGTTGCCGCTTCTGCGCGCCGTCATCGAGACCCGCAAGGACCAGATCGCGGCGCAGAATTTTACGGTGCGCCAGCGGGCCCGGGCCGACCTGCCGGACGCCTCGGCCCGCATCGACGCGGCGCTCGCCTTTCTCAGCAGGCCCGACCGGCGCCGCTCGTTCGGCGACTGGCTGCGCATGCTCTTGGAGGACCTGCTCGTCATCGACGCGGCGACGATCTATCCCCGCTACGGCCGCGCCGGAAAGCTTTATTCGCTCGACGTCGTCGACGGCGCCACGATCAAGCCGCTGATCGGCGAGGACGGGCGGGCGCCCGAGCCCCCCGATCCGGCCTATCAGCAGATCCTGCACGGCGTGCCTGCGGCGGACTTTTCAGCCGACGAGCTCCTCTATCTGCCGCGCAACGCTCGCGCCCAAAAACTCTACGGCATGAGCCCGGTCGAGCAGATCGCGCTCACCGTCAATATCGCGTTGAGGCGCGAGGCGGCGACGCTCGACTATTACCGCGCCGGCTCCGTGCCCGACGCCTTCGGCACCGTGCCCAAGGAATGGACGCCGGATCAGATCAACGCGTTCCAGGACGGTTTCGACGCGCGGATGAGCGGCAATTCGCACCGCCGCCGCATGCTCAAGTTCATGCCGGCCGACTTCCGGCTGATCGAGTACCGCCAGCCGCCGCTGAAAGACCAGTACGACGAGTGGCTCGCCCGCGTCATCTGCTACGCCTTCTCCGTCCCCGCCACGCCCTTCGTCGCGCAGGTCAACCGCGCGACCAGCGAGACCATGCGCCTGCAGGCGACGCAGGAGGGCCTGGTGCCGCTCAAGGCCTGGGTCAAGAGCGCCCTCGATCAGGTGCTCCAGGTTTGCATGGGCGAGCCCGCCCTCGAGTTCGTCTGGGTCGGCGACGACGCCGTCGACCCACTGCAACAGGCCCAGACGCTGGAGATTCTTGTCTCCGCCGGCATCAAGACGCGCGAGGAGGCGCGGGCGGAGCTGGGGCTGGGTGGGGCGGGCAAGGCGGCTGTCCGGCTGGGGAAGTTCAATCCGTACCATGACGAAAGCGGGCGGTTCTCGACGGCGGACGACGCGGTCGATCCGGGCGGGTCCCGCCGAAGTCGACCGCAACCGAAAGGCGTTCAGATCCCGAGCCTCGACACTTTGATGTCGGACGCCGGGGGCGCGCGCTCCACGACTTCGCAGGCGACCGCGGTCGCCCAAGTGATCGAGCCCGGACCTATCGAGTTGCCTCCCGAGCCGCCCGAAGGCGCGCGCGCGGGGGAAGACCCACAAGCCGCGCCCGCCGGGACGGTCGCCGACGCGGTCGCGCCGAACGGGGAGTTGCCCGGTAGATGCGTGCCAAACGTAAGACCGCGCACCATGCCTGCGTCTGACGATCCGGATCTGGCCGCACGGACCTATATAAAACAGATATACAACGGACAGACGCCCTCCTCGATCACTCCGAGCGAAAATGGGGGATTTATCGCAAAAATGCCCGATGGGGCAATCATCACTTTCCGCTCGGCGGGACAGGCGAGTGCAAAAACAGAACTAACCACGGCAACTGTCGACATCAACGATCCAAAGATCAACCAACTCAATGGCGGCAGCGTACTGAAATTGAAATTTCCGAAGCGATGAGGTCGGACATGCGCATCCCAAACGACATAGCGCTCTGGTTGCAAGAAACTCTCCATGAATACGATGGAGAGCGTTGGGGAATGGTTGATTTCGCCCTCGGCACGCTCAGTTCGAGCCCTGCATATACTGTAGCTCGATGGCAACTCGGCGTCGATGTGATTTATCGAACGTTGACCTGTGGTCTGATCGGCGTGGAACCCTTCCTCGGGCGTTATGACAAGACATCGTTCCTTCACGCAATCCGGACTCTGAGCCCGTACGAACATGCGGACGCCGCCGTCGTTCTTTGGAACGGAACCCGCATCTATGGAACCGAGCGCTTGAGGAAACTCTTCGACGCTCACTTTTCCCCGAGTGGCGGGTACGATGGGAAGTTGAACCTCGCTTTCATCGAGGCATTGGAGCAGAACTTCGCCGAGAATGGCCTGCCGTGGTCGGACAAGCCCCTGCTCCCGATCACGCCGGCCGCCGTCAACGCCGAGGCTCCCGCCCCGCGCTGAGCCAGGACTCCGCGGCGCCACGATCAAGCCGCTGATCGGGGAGGACGGGCGGGCGCCGGAGCCGCCCGACCCGGCCTATCAGCAGATCCTGCACGTCGTGCCGGCGGCGGATTTTTCCGCCGACGAGCTCCTCTACCTGCCGCGCAACCCTCGCGCGCAAAAGATCTACGGGATGAGCCCGGTCGAGCAGATCGCCCTCACCGTCAATATCGCGCTGAGGCGGGAGGCGGCGACGCTCGACTATTACCGCGCCGGGTCCGTTCCCGACGCCTTCGGCGCCGTGCCCAAGGAATGGACGCCGGACCGGATCAACACGTTCGAGGACAATTTCGACGCCCGGATGAGCGGCAATTTGCACTGCCGCCACATGCTCAAATTCATGCCCGGCGACTTCAAGCTGATCGAAGCGCGCCAGCCTACGAAGAGCATAGGCGGTCCCAGCCGGGATTGACCACCGCGTTCAGGCCGTGCAATCTCGCGGCGTGAGGTCACAAAAATTCGCGGCGTGAGGTCACAAAGATTTAATTCTCGTGCGGTGGGATCATGGTAGCTTCGATGGCGGTTACGAATTAATATCTGGCGCAACGCGAGAGTGCTAGATACCGGCCTGCGCCTGGTAAAATGGGAGCGTGATATGACCAGCCTTGAAGGATGGGGTGGAGAAATTAAGAAATAAGTCAAATTCTTCATGTAGTCCGGACCAAGCCACGTTCTATGGCCTCTGTATCCAGACAGGGGCCATAGTCGTTTCTGCGATCGGCGTTGGGGCGATAATATTCTGGGACCTCCGAATTTCGCGGCGACGAGCAACTCTGGACATATTGCTGAGTGAGCAAACTCACGAAACTCCAATCGAGGAACGAACAAAGTTCCTAGCAATAAAAAAGCACGGCGACCTTTCAAAATGGGGGATCGCCGAGAACAACAATTCGGAGCAGCTTGAAACGATCCGGGCTGTGCTGAACCGCTATGAGCTCGTCGCGATAGGCCTCAAGGGAAACACCCTTGAGGGCAAATTGTATAAGCGCTGGTGCCGAACGACTCTGGTTAACGACTGGATAGCCGTAAAGCCGTTCGTTGTGCAGGTGAGAGCGAACAACAAAATTACAACGCTATTTTGTGAGTTCGAAGTCGATAGCAAAAAGGTGGGCTAACGCAAACGAGAGGCCTCTCGTCTAACCAATTCCGGGCCTCGTCCGCCATTTGGCCTTCGGCAGCGGACGGAAGCGGTTCTCGGAACAAAAAGAAGAACTTTTTCTTGACTGCTCACTCGGCTCGTGGCATAGTCTGACACAATGGAGATGGTGCGGGCGGCGAAGTGGCCGCCGCCTCCCTCCCCTGCTCTTCCGAACATCCAGATCTCCCGCGCCCGCGCCATTCGGGCGCTTTGGCGCGTCGCCCCAAGACGGAGCCGCGATTGACCTCTCTCGACCTGTTCCTGCCGCTCATGAAGGTCGACCTCGATCGGCGGCTCGTCACCGGCGTCGCCACCGCCGAGACGCCCGACCGCTCGGGCGAGATCTGCGACTACGCCTCGAGCAAGCCCTATTTCGAGAAATGGTCGACCGAGGCGCTCGAGGCGAGCGGCGGCAAGTCGCTCGGCGCGGTGCGCGCCATGCACGGCCGGATCGCCGCGGGCAAGCTCACCGGCATCGAATTCGACGACGAGGCGAAACGCGTCGTCGTCTCCGCCAAGATCGTCGACGACGACGAATGGCGGAAGGTCACCGAGGGCGTCTACACCGGCTTCAGCCAGGGCGGGCGCTATGTGAGGCGCTGGCCCGATCCCGACCTCGGGCCTCGTCCGCTACACCGCCGAGCCGCACGAGATTTCGCTGGTCGACCTGCCCTGCCTGCCCGACGCGACCTTCGAAGTGGTGAAGGACGGCGTGGTCGAGAAGCGCGCCTTCGCGCCGCGCGCGGACGCCGCCGACGTGACGGCCGACACGCCGCCGCGGGCCCCGTCCCTCCCGCCCGCGAGCGCGGGCGAGGAGAGCGAAGCGCGGGCCAACGCCGCCGCGTCGAGGGAAACGTCGGAAGCGTTTTTCAAGGCCGCCGGCGAGCTCGCCGAGGCCGCGATCAGGCTCGAACGGGCGGAGGAAGAAAACGTGCGCCTGCGCAAGGCGCTCGACGAGGTTTCTCCGGCGCTCGCCGATCTCGCGAAGCGCGTCGCCGCGCTCGAGGCCCAGCCGCTGCCGGCCAAGGCGGCCGTGCGCGCGGTGGCGAAGAGCGCCGACGGCGAGGCGGAGGCGTTCGGCGCCGAAGAGGCGATCCGCCGCCTCGCCGCGCTGCCCGCCGAGGCGCGCGCCCTCGCGCTGACCAAGCTCAGCCTCGCCAATCCGCTGCGCTTCTGAAGCGGCGGCGACCCCAGACGAAGCGAATCGCCGACGCCGCGGCGTCCGGCGGCGCGGCGGCCGGAAGCGTCATGCGGGCCATCGCCTTGCTCACGGCGGCGATCGGTTCAGCCGTAAGACGTTTCGGCCGCCGCGCGAACTTTCTCCATCAACCTCAGGAACCCCGATGGCTCTCAACTATCTTGCGCCCGCGCCCTACGCCTCGATCGTCACCCGCAACGGCGCCTTTCAGGCCGACGGAAACGCGCTCGTGTCCAATGTCGGGGCCGGCCCGCAGGCGCTCGATCTGCTCGAGGCCGGCTGCGCGCCGCTCGCGTTCAATCCCTTCGCCAACTTCCGCAACCTGATCGACGGCGGTGACTTCTCGATCAACCCGTTCCAGCGCAACATTCCGGGCATCGCCTCGGGGGGCGTGATCGCGACGCCAGTCGCCGCGACCCCGACTTATTTCGCCGACCGCTTCTTCGCTTGCGGCGGGGCTTCGTCGGCGATCCTGATGGCGGCGGCGCCGGACGCCAGCGTCCAGGGCTTCAACCAGAGCCTCAAGGTTTCCCGCGCGTCGGGCAACAGCAACATGGCCGCGATCAATGTCGGGCAGGTGATCGAGACCTTCGACTCGCTGCGCTGCCAGGGCCAGACGGTCACGCTGTCGTTCTGGGCGCGCGCCGGCGCGACCTATTCCGGCGGCGCGCTCGCCGTGCAGCTCGTCGCAGGCGGCGGCGTCAACCAGAGCGCGGCGAGCCTGGTCGCGGGGACATGGACGTCGTCGTCGCCCGTCGTCAGCGCGCAGCAGACGCTCACGACGAGCATGACGCGCTATGCGTTCACCGGCGTCGTCCCGTCGAACGCGACGCAGCTCGGCGCTCTCCTCTCCTTCACGCCGAGCGGGACGGCGGGCGCCGACGACTCGATTTCGATCAACGGGGTGCAACTCGAGATCGGCGCATCGGCCTCGCCCTTCGAGCACATCGACGCGCAGGTCGCCCTCGATATCGGTCAGCGCTACGCGTGGGCGATCCCCGAGCCGGCGGCGGGCGTCGTGATCGGCGCGGGCGCCAACACCGGCGCATCCGCGCAGGTCTTTTATCTGGCGACGCCGGTGCAGCTCCTGAGGGCGCCGACCGTCACGGCGGCGGCGGGCTCGTTCAAGACGATCCAGGCCGGAACGGCGACGGCGACCACGATCACGCCCGGCGCGACCCACACCGCCAACGCCATCTCGATCAACGGCAACTCGGCCGGAACCGTCGGACAGGCGACACTGCTGCAAGGCGGCGGCGGCTCGGGATGGATCGTCGCCAGCGCCGATTTCTGAGGCTCGTGGTTTGGAGCCGGACGGCCCGATCGCTTTCGCCGCGCAGATTCGTCCGGAAGGTCGATCGCGTCTTCCAAGACGCCGACGCCGCTCTAAAGACGACATGAAGCTTCCGCAAGCGCGGGCGCTCACCACGATCCTCTGAGCCGCAAAACAAGATCGATCGTGTCGTCGGCCGCGGTGAAGCCGATCTGGCGCCGGCGATGAGTTGGCCGCTCCAGGCCGCTCCGTGGGTCGGCGGCGTAACCGACCCAAAGCGCTCGATTTCGAGCAATTCAAAAAGCCTCCAAGTCCCCGCGTCCGCAGCGAGCGACCGTGCCGCGGCCGTCGAGACTCGTTCGTCGTGTCCGCTCGCTCCAACCCTTACCCTACAGGAAAGCCCCATGAACATTGCCCAAAGCACGCAAGAAACACTCGGCCTGATGAAGGACTCCCTCGCCAAGACCGTCACGGTTTCGACCGGCCTTTCCGCCTATGACCTGCAGGCGCCGGCGAAGAATCTCTATCCGATCGTCACGCCCCTTCGCAATTCGCTGCCGCGCGTCGGCCGACTCAATCCAGGCGACGCCGCCCGCTGGCGCACCATCACCTCGATCGTCGGCTCCGGCTACGACGCGATGGGCTGGGTTCCCGAAGGACAGCGCACGGCCAGCATGTCCTACTCGGCGCAGCTCCAGGTCGCCCCCTACCTGACCCTTGGCGAGGAAGACACGGTGACCTTCGAGGCTGAGGCCGCCGCGGAAGGCTACGAAGACCTCAACGCCACCGCAACGCTGCGCCTCCTGCAAAAGACGATGCGCAAGGAGGAGACGGCGCTCCTCGGCGGCAACACTTCGCTTGCGCTCGGCGCGCCCGCGGCGCCGACGCTGTCCGCCTCCGGCACAGGCGCGACGCTCCCGGCCGCCACCTACTCAGTAATCGTCGTCGCGCTCACCTTCGAAGGCTACAAAAACTCCAGCGTCTCCGGCGGCGTCGCCACCATGAAGACGATCACCGGCAATGACGGCAACACCTATACGCTGAACGGCGGCTCCTCGATGCGCAGCGCCAACGCCACCCAGGCGGTGACGCTCGGACAGACGCTGAACGCGACCGCTCCCATCGTCAACGGCGCCGTCGCCTACGCCTGGTACGTCGGCGCCGTCGGCGCCGAGACGCTTCAGGCCATCACCACCATCAACAGCGCGGCCTTCGGCGCGCCGCTGGCTTCCGGCCAGCAGGCCGCGACCGTCATCGCCGCCGACAATTCGCGCAACCCGACGCTCGCCTTCGACGGCCTGCTGACCGTCGGCTTCAATCCGGCGAACAGCGCCTACGTCCAGGCGCTCGCTTCGGGAAGCGCGGGGACCGGTACGTTCCTGACCGCGTCGGGACGCGGCTCGGTGGTCGAGATCGACAACATGCTCGTCACCATGTGGAACAACTATCGGCTGTCGCCGACGGCGCTCTATGTCAATGCGCAGGAGCAGCGCAACATCACCAACAAGTGCCTGACCAACGCCTCGGGGCCGCTCATCCGCTACAATGTCGCGGCCGACGGCGACAAGGGCGGGCCTTACGGAATCTCGGCCTCCGGCGTCGTGCGCTGGTACTACAATCCGTTCAGCGTCGACGGCGGCTTCGACATCCCGGTCAAAGTGCACCCCGATCTGCCGCCGGGCACCATCCTCGCGCTCTGCGAGCGCCTGCCCGTCTGGTATCAGTCGAACCAGACGCCCAACGTCGCCGAGGTGCTGACGCGCCGCGACTATTACCGCGTCGATTGGCCGCTGCGCACCCGCCGGCGCGAGTTCGGCGTCTATGCGGAAGAGACGCTCGCCGTCTACGCGCCGTTCGGCGTCGGCATTCTCACCAACATCGGCAACGGCTGAGTCGTTTGCGACTTCCGCTCTCCCTTGCGGGAGAGCGCGGGATTCAGGCGGCCCTCGCTTCGTGGGACGCCCTCTCCAATCGCCCCGCAGCGAGCGCCTCATGTCGCCTTACGATCTGACCACTCTCGCCGCGCTGAAGGCCTGGCTCGGCCTGCCTGCGGCCGCCGGGCCGAACGATGCGACGCTGGCGGCGCTCGTCACCGCGGCGAGCCGGAGCGTCTACGCTGTGCTCAGCCGGCCCGGCCTGCTGCCGCAGTCCTACACCGAGACGCTCGATCTCGAGACGCGGCGCGTCACGCTCAGGCAATGGCCGGTGCTGCAGGTCAATGCGGTGCTGTGGCGAGGAATCGTCGTCCCGCCCGATTTGAGCGGCGATCCCGACGCGTCGGTCGGCTACGCCCTTCAGCCGGGCGACGCCGCGCCGCCGGGCCGGCCGCAGGCGATCGATCTGTTCGGCGATTGCTATCGTCCCGGCCGACAGAGCCTCGTCGTCTCCTACCGCGCCGGCTACGCCGTGCAGGGCGAGGCGCAAACCGTTCCCTCGTCGGGGCCGTTCCAGCTTGCGGCTTTGGCGCCCTATGGGCCGTGGGGGTCCGACCTCGGCGTCGTCTACGCCGCGACCGGGGCGGCGCTCGCGCCCGTCGCCGCGGCGCCGGGCGCCGGACAATACGCCGTCAGCGCCGGCGTCTATTCCTTCTCCGCCGCCGACGCCGGACAGGCGCTCGCGCTCTCTTACGGCTACGCGCCGCAGGACGTCGCGCAGGCGGCGCTCGAGATGGCGGCCGAGCGCTTCCGCGCGGCCGAGCATATCGGGCTCAGGTCGAAATCCGTCGGCGGCCAGGAGACGATCGCCTACGACACGAGCGCGATCCCGGCGCCGATCCTCGCGATGCTGCAGCCCTACAAGCGGGTGGCCTTCTGATGTTCGCGATCGGGCTCGACGGCCTCGACGAGACGAGCGCGCGGCTCGACGCGCTTGCCGGCTGCGCTCGGCGCGGCGCTCGCGGCGAAGTCCGCCGAACTCTCGGCCGCGCTCGCCGACCGCGTCAGGAACGACAAGCTCTCCGGCGCGGTCTTGAACGTGCGCTCGGGCGCGCTGCGGGATTCGATCGTGGCCGACGTCTCTTCGGACGGCGACGGCGTTGTCGGCTCGGTCGGCTCGGTCGGCGACGTCAAATATGCGGCGATCCAGGAATACGGCGGCAAGACCGCGGCGCACGAGATTCTGCCGAGCAAGGCGCAAGCGCTCGCCTTCATCGCCGGCGGCGCCGAGCTTTTCGCCCGCAAGGCCGAGCATCCCGGCTCGCTGATCCCGGAGCGGTCCTACCTGCGCTCCTCGCTCGATGAGATGAGCGGCGAGATCGCCTCGGCGCTCGCCGACGCCGCTGCCGAAGCTCTGGACGCGCGCATGAGCCGCGAAGCCGCCTTTTCCGCGCTCTTCGCCGCGGTGTCCGCCGCCTACCCTTGGGGGCTCGCGTCGCGGCGGATGAAGCTTTGGGGCGAAGTGCCGGCCGCCATACGCCCGGCGTTCTTCCAGCTCGAATCCGGGCCGGAGGCCTACCAGTGGCCGTCGCCCGCCGCGCCGAAGCGGACGTTCGAAGCAAAGCTCTTCCTCTATTTCGACTCCCGCGATCCGACGACGCCCGGATCCAGCGCCATCAACGCGGCGCTCGACGCCATCGACGCCGCGCTCATGCCCTCCGGCGCCGACGCTCGCCCTCGGCCGCCAAACTCTCGGCGGCGCCGTGCACGACTGCAAGATCATGGGCGTGCCGGTGCGCGACACGGGCGACCTCGACGGCGACGGGCTGGCGGTGGTCAGCGTGCGGCTGGTCGGGCCGTGAGGGGCGAGCGCGACGGGGGTCGATGAACTGAACCAGCTGTGGGACGCGGCGAAGGTCGGCGTATCGTTCGACGAAGGCCGCTTCGTCGCCTTGCTCGCCGCCGCGCACGGCCGCTCGATCTCGGCTTCGGCGCTGCGGCACATTCAACTCGCGCCAGCCGAATAGTCAGCCGGCCGTCGACCCGACCCAGGCACCCAACTCGGCGAACGCCTCATCCGCGCAGGCGCCACGACGCGATTATCTGCCGATCGTAGACGCGGCCTGATGCCGGCCTTCTTTCCGCTTCTGGAACAAACACTGAACATAGCGCTGAATGGGGTCCCCGCATGGCGTCAAAGGTCTTCAAAGGCATGAGGGTATTCGAAGCGCGGCGCAGCAACTTTATCCTCAGGAAGCCTGCGCCTCTCGACCGATTGATCACAGCAAGATCAGGAGGCAAGAGAGTCGAGATCGGCATCGACGAGAACGACGTCGTTTCCGTCTACGTCTTCCGCGGCGACGAATCGATCGAACCCGGCATGGACGACGTATTGAGGTCGCTCGAAGAAGACGAATAGAGGCCGCTGCGCTCGGGCGCTCCTGCGATCGGCCATCAATCGCTCTCTGCGGCGCTCGTTCCTTACGTTTAGTTCGAGAGCCCTTCCAACGCGGACGCCCCTCGGCGACCCGACAAATCCTTGCTTTTATCCATCCCTCAACGGAGTCCCCCATGTTCGTATTCGGCTCGGGCGTGCTGATCGGCACGCCGGCAGGCGGCTCGCCGATCAATTTCGGCCTCGCGCAGGAAGTGACGCTCAACATCGCCACCACCACCAAGGCGCTCTACGGGCAGTACAACTTTCCCGTCGCCATCGGCTCCGGCACGAAGAAGATGACCGGCAAGGCGAAGATGGCGCGCATCTCGGGCCAGGCTCTGGGTTCGCTCTTCTTCGGCCTGACGCCGAGCGCCGGCGTGACGCAGACCCAGTTCGGCGAGACGACGACCGTCCCCTCCGCCTCGCCCTATACCTATTCGACGATCAATCACGCGACCTTCGTCGCCGACCAGGGCGTCGTCTACGCGAGCTCGTCGCTGCCCCTGAAGGCGGTCGCCTCGAACCCGGCGCTCGGGACAATATTCGGTGTCCGCCGGTGTCTACACCTTCTCGTCCGCCGACGCGGGCGCGGCGGTGCTGATCTCCTACACCTACACGGCCGCGGCGAGCGGCGAGAGCATCGCCGTCAATTCGCAGCTGATCGGCCCCTCGGTCGACCTTCTCGGCCAACCTCTTCGCCTCCGACCCCGGCACCGGCAAGCAGTTCTCGGTGCTGCTCTACAATTGCGTCGCCGAAAAACTGTCGTTCGGCACCAAGCTCGAGGATTTCCTCATCCCCGAGCTCGACTTCCAGTGCTTCGCCAACGCCGCCGGCCAGGTCTGCCAGTTCAACTTCGGAGACGCGGCGTGAGCGAGGAAACCTTCGCCGTCGCGCTCGGCGGCAGGAGCTGGGCGCTGCCGCACCTGCCCTTCCGCGCGATCAAGGCGATCCAGCCGGCCCTGTTCGACATCTATCTCGCCGCGGGCGGCCCGGCGATGTCGAGCGACAGCGTCGCGCGGCTCGGCGAGGCCGAGCTCGACCGACTGGCCGAGGCGACCTGGCGCGCGATCGCGCATGTCGATCCGGCGCTCTCCTTCGCGGACTTCCTCGACCTGCCGTTCTCGGTCGGCGAACTGATCCAGGCCTTTCCCTCCGTCGCCAAAGCGGCGGGGTTGCGGCCGGGACAAAGCGCGACGCGGGAGGCGTCGCCCGAGCCGGGAAAGTCGATTTCGACGCCCTGATCGCGGGCGTCGTCGCCAACCTCGGCTGGAGCTGGGATCAGGCGCTCGATCAGCTCACCGTGCCGCGCTTCCTCGCGCTGCAGGCCGAATGGCGGCGGAATCCGCCGGCCCATTGGCTTCTCGCCGCCGCGCTCAAATATCGTCCCCCAGGCGAGGCTGCGCCGGCGCGCCAGCCGACGATCGCGGAACTGAAAGCGGCGTTGCCGAACGGCGCGCTCTGACAAGGAAAGCCGATGACCGACGCCAACGTCTCCGTCAGCTTCAGCGCCTCGATCGCCGACTTCGTCGCCGGCGTCGGCGAAGCGAAGGAGGCCCTGCAGAGCTTTTCCGCGCCGTTCGGCGAGATCAAGGTGAGCTCGCCTCGCTCGCGAGCGCGTCGTCGCAGGCCTTCAGCGCCGAGCGTCTGCAGCCCTATCGCGACGCGCTGATCGCGACCCAGGCGCTCGAACAGTCTTTCGCCGCCGACCGCGCGCGCGCCGCGGCGGCGCTGCGCTCGGGCGACGACGACGAATATTCCGACGCGATGAAAGCGGCGCAGCTCGCGAATGCGGAGGAGATGCGGCTCCTCGCCGACGGATTGAAGCAGAAGCTCGCGCTCTACGCCGAGGAGGCAAGGGCGTACGAGATCACGCAGAGCGAGAAGCTCAGGCTTTCGCGCCAGGCGCTCGACGAGGAATATGCGCTCGAACTCGCCGCGCTGCAGCGGCGCGAAACGCTCGGCGAGCAGTCGCTCGCCGCCAAACAGCGCATCGACGACATGATCATCGAGGCGACGCGGCGCCGCGACGACGAAACGGCTTCTCTGACGCGCTCCGCGCTGCAAGAGCAGGAGCGCGAGGTTCAGTCCTTCGCCGGCTCGATCGAGCAGGCGTTCAATTCGCAGCTGCGTGGCCTCATCTCCGGCGCGGAGACCTGGCGGGCCGCTTTCAAGAGCGTGCTCGAGGACCTCCTGGCCAAGTTCATCGAATGGACCGAGACGACCGTCGCCCATCATGTCATAGCGGAGGCCGTGAAGACGTCGGCGACCGCCGCAGGCGCAGCGGCGCGCGCAGCGGCGGAGGAAAGCGGCGCCGCGGCTCGATGGGCGCGCAAGGCGACGGCGATGATCCGCTCGATCCTGTCGTCCGCCGCCGAAACATTCGCCGGCGTGTTCGGCTTTCTGTCGCCGCTGATGGGGCCGCTCGCCGCAGGACCGGCCGCAGCCGCCCAGGCGACCGTCGCCGGGATGGCGGGCTCGGTCGCCTCGGCCGACATCGGCATGTGGCAAGTTCCGCAGGACATGCTGACCCTCGTCCATCACAATGAGCTCGTCATGCCGGCGGCCGAAGCCGGCGCGTTTCGATCGCTCCTGGGCGACGGCGGTCCGTCCGGCGGCGCGAACGGCGGGGCGGTGCATATCCATCCGACGACCAACGTCCACGTCTCGGCGCTCGACGCCGGCTCCGTCTCGCAATGGATGAAATCGAACACTTCCCAGATGCTGCAGGTCGATCGACGAGGCCGTGCGCCACGGCGCGGCGCTCGGCCTGCAGGCGGCTGAGAGCCGTGACCCGCGATTCAGTGGCGGCGTCCATCTTCTGCCGGCGACGCGGCGAGTTCATCTACGACACGATCCCCTTCAGCGGCGCGCAGCGCGGCGCGGCGGGCTCGGAGCCGCATGCGCCGATGAACACGTTCTTCGCGCCGGGCGGCTCGAAGACGGACTATTCCTACGCGATGGATCAGTTGCAGGCCGCAGCATCCCGGAATGCACGACGGTCTCGCTGGTCTGCGCCTGGTTCTTCAATTCGGAGGACGCCAGCGCCTGCAACATCTATCCGTCGACGAACTATCTGCTCGGCGAGATTCGAGCAGATCGTCGGCGGTGCATCGTCGCGGATCACTGGCGGGTCTCGGGCCTGACCGAACAGGATTACCCGGGGATCATCCCGCTGCCGGCCCTGCCAGGAACGACGAACTTCGTCTACGGCGGCACGCCGAGCGACCCGTCGATCGTGCGCTGCATCCAGGACTTGAAGGCGCGCGGGTTCCAGGTCGTCTTCTATCCTTTCCTGCTCGGGCACGGCCTCGGGCTTCCCCTGGCGCGGGCGGATCACCTATTCGCACGACGTTTCGAGCGCGGCGACCAGCGCCGTCGACGCCTTTCTCGGATCGGCGACGACCGTCCGACTTCACGCCGCGACAAGGTCAATCTGACGGTCGGCTATTCGGGCGAGCCGTTCGACTGGACCTATCGGCGGATGATCCTTCACTACGCCAACCTTTGCGTGGTCGCCGGCGGCGTGAACCTGTTCGTCATCGGCTCGGAGCTTCGCGGCCTCGAGACGATCCGCGGGCCCGGCTGGACGCAAGCCGGAACGACGGACGGCTCGGGCAAGGCCATCTGGGACTATCCGTTCGTCGCCGGCCTGATCGCGCTTGCCGACGACGTGCGCTCCGTCTTCGACGGCGCGGGCCTGACCAAGAACCTTTCCGGCCTCGAAAACCTCGTCACCTATTCGGCCGACTGGTCGAGCTGGATGGGCTGGCAGCATCCGGGCGAGAACGGCCAATGGCCGCATCTCGACCAGCTCTGGGCGCATGCGAACATCGACCTCGTCGTCTTCGACAATTATCTGCCGCTGTCGGACTGGACGACGGGCGGCGGCGGCCTCGACGTCGTCAATTGGAGCGCGCCGGCGCCGTCCGGGTCCTGGCCGCCGTCGACGGACACGATGAACGGCCTCGGCCTGTCGGGCATGCCGACGATCTATTCGATCGCCCTACCTCAAGGCGAACATCGAGGGCGGGCAATATTTCAATTGGTACTACAACGACGGGGACGCAATCGCGGGCAGCGGCCTCGATCCGAACGGCTCGGCGCTCATGGTGTCGCTGCCGCCGGCGACCGCCTGGCGCAGGCGCGCAACCCGTACTATCCGAACCAACAGATCCTCGCCAACAAGCAGTTTCGCTGGTGGTGGAACAACACGCATCAGGCGGTCTATGACGACGGCGACGGCCGGCTGGTCGCCGCACGGCGCCGCAAACCGAGTGGGTCGCGCAGTCGAAATCGATCATCTTCCTCGAGTATGGCTTTTCGACCGGTCGACAAGGCGACCAATCAGCCGAACGTGTTCTTCGACGCCAAGTCGACGGAAAGCGCGACGCCCTTCTGGTCGATCTGGGACCCGGCGCCGGGCATGACGCTATCTGCCGAGGCGCGACGACACGATCGCCGCGCTCGCGCTCGAGGCGATCTACGAATACTGGAACATCGACGGCCACAACGCGACCTCGGGCGCCGGCGTCGTCATGGTCCAGTTCGCACTTTCCTGCGCCTGGAACTGGGACGCGCGGCCGTTTCCGCTCTTCCCGATCGACAATGCGCAATGGGGCGATGCCGGCAACTGGCAGGCCGGCGACTGGTCGAACGGCGTCCGGCTGTCGCTGCCGCCGCCGGCGCCGAGCCCGCCGCCGACGCCGCCGGACCTATTCGACCTTCCCGGCGGTTCGCGACCTTGGATGGTCGGTCCACGTCAGGCCGAAATTCTCGACGCTGATCGCCGACCATGTCTCGGGGCGTTCGACGCGCAGCGCGCGGTATGTCGCGCGCCTATCGCGACGTCGAACTGACCTATGAGGTCTTGCGCGCCGACGCGGCGCATCTCGAGTTGCAGGCGATCGCCGGGTTCTTCGCGGAGATGAGCGGGCAGGCGACGCCGTTCTGGTTCGCCCCGCCAGGCCTCTCGACCGCGACCGGCCAGCTGATCGGGACCGGCGACGGCGTGACGACGACGTTTCCGCTGATGCAATCGACGGGCGCCTATCGGAGACGGTCGACGGGACGTCGGGCGTCTCGGCGGTCTATCTGAACGGCGTGAGCAGGCGTCGGGCTGGACCGTGAGCGCCGGCTTTGCCCCGGCGATCGTGTTCGCGACGGCGCCCGCCGCCGGCGTCCCGGTCACGGCCGACTTCGGCGTCTTGTGGCTCTGCCGCTTCGCCGACGACGTGCAGGACCTCGAGGAATTCATGGCGATGCTGTTCGTCCTCAAGACCTTGAAACTGACGACGGTCAGGCCGTGACGACGCCTCCGAGCTTCCCGACGCTGTCCGGCCAGGCTTGGAGCGTTCACAAGAAGCCGACGTTCTCGACGATCGTCGCGCCGCACGTCTCGGGGCGCGAGGTCCGCGACGCGCTCTATCAGAACCCGATCTGGCAATTCGAGGTCGTCTTCGACGGCCTCGATTCCTCGACGGGACCTATCCGGGCCTGGGGGCCGAGCTCGCTGCAGGCGCTCATGGGCCTCTTCCTGCAATGCCAGGGCCAATACGGGACGTTCCTCTACACCGACCCGACCGACAGTGCGGCCTCGTCCTCGACGACGTTCGCGATCGGCGACGGGGTGACGACGGCTTTCACGCTCTCCCGCTAGCTCGGCGGCTTTCCTCGAGCCGGTCGGCTGGGTCACGAGCCTGACGCAAGTCGTCGTCGGCGGGTCCGTCCTCGGTTCCGGCTGGTCGCTCTCGACGCCGAACACGCTGAACTTCACCAGCGCGCCGGCGAATGGCGCGGCGATCGGCGCGACCTTCGCCTATGCCTTTCAGTGCCGGTTCGACGCCGACGATCAGGACTTCGAGCAGTTCGTGCAGAACCTTTGGAAGGCGGACTCGGTCAAGTTTCGCTCGGTGCGCACGTCATGAAGGCGACGACGTCGGCGGTCACGAACCTCATCAACGCCGCGCGCGCCGCGCCGGACGCGCCGATCGTGTTCGCCGACTGCTTCACCTTCACGACGACGTCGGGGACGCTCTACACCTGGACGAATTTCGACGTCCCGATCCCCTACAACGGCTATAGGTTCCTCGCGGACGGGCCGCTCGTCGCCGGCCTGAAATACAAGGGCGGGGTCGGGCTCGAGGTCGACAAGCAACAGATGACGATCGCGGCGCGGCCGACGGATCTTATCAATGGCGCGCCGTTCCTGATCGCCTTGCGCGACGGCGCCTTCGACGGCGCGTCGGTCCTGCGCGATCGCGTCTTCCTGATGCCGCCGGGCTTCGCCGGGAGCGACGCGATCGGCTCCTTCGTGATCGGGTCGAGCGCGATCGGCGCGATCGGGATCCTCGGCGTGGTCGGCGGCGTGACGCTGTTCAAGGGCCGTATTTCGACGGTCGACGCGGTCGGGCGGACTCAGGCGACAGTCACGGTCGCGAGCGACCTCGTGATCCTCGACTACGACATGCCGCGGAACCTGTTCTCGCCGACCTGCGTCCACACGCTCTACAATTCCGGCTGCGGCGTGATCCGCGGGACTTATGCGGCGACCGGGACGGCCGGAAGCGGGTCGACGTCGAGCCTGATCCTGTCGGGCGTCGCGGCGGCGCAGCACGCGCAAGGCTCTCTCGTCTTCACGTCGGGCGCGAACGCCAACGTCCGCGCGACGGTGAAGAGCGTCGGCGTCGGGACGGGGTTCAACCTCATGTATCCGCTGCCCTTCGCCCCGTCGCCCGGCGACGCCTTCACCGTCTATGCCGGCTGCGATCACACCCAGGCGACGTGCCAGGGGCGGTTCAACAACCTCGCCAACTTCCGGGGCTTTCCTTACGTCCCGCCGCCGGAGCTGGCCTATTGACCCTTCGCCCCGCTTGCGGGGACAAGCAACTGTGAAGTTCGGCGTAGCCCGGTGCTCGGCCGAGCTCAAGGCTGGCGCTGCGCGCCGCCGCCTTCGGCGGCTTCGGCCTTGACCCCGTCCGCTCACCGGTCTTTTTGGCATCCATGCAGTCGGCGCGATGCGCCGCCCGGCGGCCCCGCGAAGCCTCGCTCATGCGGCGGCTCGAAGTTCGGTGGCATTCCAAGTCTGATCGCGCGCGAGCATGGTGTTCAAGATCACGATCAGCTTGCGCATGCAAGCGATCAAAGCGACCTTGGCTTCCTTGCCCTTAGCGCGCAGGCGTTGGTAGTAGGCCTTGAGCACCGGGTTGTGCTGGGTGGCGGCGCCCATGACCGGCATATAAAGAAGATTGCGGAGCTTGCGTCGTCCGCCCTTGATGCGGCGCACGCCTTTGCGCTCGCCGCTGTCGTCGTCGTAGGGCGCGGCGCCGATGAGGGCGGCGGCGGCCTCGTTGGAGATGCGTCCGAGCTCGGGCGCCCAGGCGATCAGGCCGGCGACCGCTTGATCGCCGAGCCCCGGCACGCTGTCGATGATTTCTGCCCGTCGCGCGAACGCCGGGTTGGCTTTGATCTTGGCGGCGATGGCGGCGTCGAGCTTGCGCAGCTCGGCCCGCATCGCCTTGGCGATCGCGCCGAGCGCCTTGGCGACGATGGCCGGCGGGCCATGCTCGCCCTGCTGAGCGAGCCGCCCTTCCAGATCTTTCAAGGCGGTCCGCGCCTGGACCAGCCGGTCGACCTCCTCGCGCGCCGGATCGGCCGTTTGGGCCTCGCGATCGGAGAACGTCTCGGCGAACCAGGCGATCGTCTCGGCGTCGATCGGGTCGTTCTTGGCCAGCCGCCCGGCCGCCTTGGCAAAGCAACGAACCTGTTTCGGATCGACGACAAGGACCTCGAGGCCGGCGGCGCGCAGCGCTTCCGCCCAGCTCCTCCGCTCATAACCGCCGCTCGCCTCCATCACCGCCCGGCCGACCCGGTGCGCGTGCAACCACGCCGCCAACTCGGCCTGGCCTTCCGGCGTGCTCGACGCCGACAGGCGCCGCCCCGCCGAGCGAATGCAGGCGTCGGCTTTGCTCTTTGCAACATCGAGGCCGACAATTCGCGTCTTCTCTGGCATACTCCCACTCCCTTCCTTGCTCGTGCGGGCTCTCACGCCCATGCAACTGTTCGGGTTGAGGAAGACGCCAGACCTGTCCCTCGCTTCCCCGCAGGTTTCAGCTGTGGTGGCCACGGGCTCAGGTCCGGCGACGGGCGGTTGCTTGGACAACCGCCCGTTCGCCAACTCTCTCACAATTTGCGGACACAAGGTGGCCCGAAGCGCCGGATGAGGGGCAGCGCCAAATGATGTCGTTCAGCGTAGCCCCTCACCCCGGCCCTCTCCCCGCGAGCGGGGGGTGCGTTACCGCTGAGCGCGCCGCGGTCGTCGCCGCGGCCCGCTCATGGATCGGCACGCCGTACCATCATGCAGCCGACGTCAAGGGCCCGAAGGGCGGCGTCGACTGCGCGATGCTGCTGGTGCGCGTCTATTGCGGCCTCGACCTCGTCGAGCCTTTCGATCCTCGGCCCTACACGCGCGACTGGATGCTGCACCGCGACGAAGAGCGCTATCTCGGCTTCCTGCTCGCCCGCGCGCGCACGGTCACCGCGCCAGGCCTAGGCGACGTGATCCTGTTCAGGGTCGGCCGCTGCTACGCGCATGGGGGGATCGTGACGAAGACGGAGCCCTTGACCATCGTGCACGCCTTCGCCAGCGCCCGTTGCGTGCTCGAGGAGGTGGTCGACCGGTCGGCGGAGCTTTCGGCGCGGCTGAGAACCGCGAAATTCGCGAGCTATTGGGGCTGAGCGATGGGCTTCCTGCGCCGCAAGGACAACAGCAAGCCCGATTATACGTCGCTGCAGATCCAAACCGCGACATCGACGCTCCCGATCCCGATTGTCTGGGGCCGGAACAAGATCGCCCCGAACCTGCTGTGGTACGCCAATTTCCAGGCCGTTCCAGGCGGCTCGGGCAAGGGCATCGGCGGCAAGGGCGGGCTCGGCGGCGGAGCGGCGGCGGGCAACAGTTATACCTATACCGCCGACCTGATCCTCGGGCTGTGCGAAGGGCCAATCGCCGGCGTCGGGCTGATTTGGAAAGACCTCGCGATCTATGTCCCGCTCGAGCTCGGGATGGGGATCGAGAACGGGACAACGCCGCAAGCGGTCTGGCCTTACCTCGCCGCGCTCTATCCGTACAACGCGCTCGCCTACCAGGGGACGGCCTACGCTTGGGCCGCCGGCTACAACCTGGGCGACACGGCCTCGATCGGAAATCACAACTTCGAGATCATCGGGATTCTCGCCGGAACCGGCGTCAATGGGATCGACGCCGACCCGGCCCAGGTCATCTACGATTTCCTGACCAACGCCCAATATGGCGCGGGCTTCGACCCGGCCAGCATCGACGCGACGACGCTGTTCGGCTCGGGCGGCGACGGGAGCCTTCAGACCTATTGCCGGGCCATGGGCTTCGCCTTCTCGCCGGTCCTGGTCAGCCAGGAACAAGGCTCGAGCATCCTGACGCGCTGGCTGCAACTCCTGAGCTGCGCGGCGGTATGGAGCGGCGGGCTCCTGAAATTCATCCCCCATGGCGACACGGCGATCTCACAGGGGTCCGAGACCAGCTACCAGACGCAGCTCTCGATCCCGGCGACCGTGCCCGAGACGGCGACCTATTTCCATCCGCCGTCCTTCGTCACGGTCGCGCAGCCGTCGAACTTCGTCTCCGACGGCGGCGTGGTCTTCGCGTTCTCCAACATCCCGTTCGCCTTCATCGGCGCCGAATACCCTTCCGCGTCGGGAACCTACGGCATGGTGACGCCGGGGACCTACATCTTCGCGGCCGTCGATTACGGGAAGCCAATCGTCATCACCTGGACCGGCTCGGCGGCGGCCGCTTACGTGCCGAACCTGACGCCCGTCTACGCCCTAACCGACGCCGATTTCGTCGACGAAAAGGGCAACAAGGATCCAGTCCAGGTCGAGCGCGCCGACGTGTTCTCGCTGCCGACCATCCAAAGGGTCGAGGTCCTGTCTCGCGCCAACCAATACAGCGCGACGCCGGTCGAGGCGCGCGATCAGGCGAGCATCGAAATCTTCGGCCCGCGCGTCGGCTCGACGATCCAGGGGCACGAAGTCTGCGACGAGCTCATCATGGGGCCGCTGGTCGCGCAGACGATCTTGCAGCGCGAGCTCTACGTCCGGACCGAGTTCAAGTTCAAGCTGTCGTGGGAATACTGCCTGCTCGACCCGATGGACGTCGTCACGATCACGGACGCGAATCTAGGGCTGTCGAACTATCCCGTCCGCATCATCGAGATCGAAGAGGACGACAAGGGGCTGCTGGCGATCACCGCCGAAGAGCTCGTGACGGGCGTCTCGACGCCGGCCTTCTATCAGAACGCCTCGCCCGCGGGGAGCTTTCAACAGAACTGGGGCGTCCCGGCGGTCGCAGTGAATACGCCGCTGATCTTCGAGCCGCCGCCCGGCCTGACGGGCGGCGTCGCCCAGGTGTGGTTCGGCGCGTCGGGAAGCAACGGGGGCGGCGGCTCGCAATGGGGCGGCGCCAACGTCTATATCTCGATCGACGACGTTACCTATTCGCAGATCGCGGTGCTGACTGCGCCGCTGCGTCAAGGGTTCCTGACGGCCAGCCTGCCGGCGGCGAGCGGCTGGGATTCGGCCGATGCGCTCGCCGTCGACCTCTCCGAGAGCGGCGGGACGCTGGCCGGCACGTCGCAAGCGGCGGCGCAGGCGGGCGCGACGCTCTCGCTGGTCGACAACGAACTCCTGGCCTATGAGACGGCGACGCTGGTCAGTGGGAACGCCTACAGCCTCACGGGCCTTGCCAGAGGCCTCGGCGGATCGTCGCCGACCGGGCATTCGACCGGCGCGCCGTTCGCGCGCCTCGACGGGGCGGTGGCGCGCTACGACCTGCCGGCGAACTTCATCGGGCAGACGCTCTATTTCAAGTTTCAGAGCTTCAACGTGTTCGGCGGCGGGACGCAGGACCTTTCGACTTGCGCCGTCTATTCGTATACGCCGGTCTTCGCCTCGACCGTCGTCGCGTCGACGCCGCCGAACACGCCGCCGGCGCCGCCCGCCAACCCGATCGCCGCGCAGCTCCTGACGGGTTTTGCGCTCGATCTCGGCCAGGTCCAGTCCGCGCCGACCTTGGCGGACGACTTCGGTTCGGTCGTCGCGTCCGTGACGGGCTCGATCGATCTCGGCGCGCTCACTGTGACGACGTCGCATCCGATCGACGCGCAACTTCTGGTCGGCAACGTCGATCTCGGCCTGATCACCGGATATCCGGCGGTCAGCGACGACTTCGGGTCGGTCAATGACGCCGCGACGCAGACAGTCGACCTCGGGGTCGCCTGACGGACGACGGAGGACGGAGGACAGATGAACATGCGCAACTGCCGAACCGGGCGACCCTCCGTCGTCCGACCTCCGTCGTCGAGAGTCCGACAATGAGCGAACAGCTACAGCTCCGGCGCGGCACCGCCTCGCAGGTGACGAGCGGCACGCCGACGCAAGGCGAGCCATGGGTCGACACCACCAACAACCGGATCTGCATCGGCGACGGCTCGACGGCGGGCGGATGGCCGGCGGCGAAGCTCGCCGAGGTCGTGACCAACACGCGAACGACCGTCTCGGACGCCAATTATACCGCGCAGACGACCGACCGGATGATCGCCTATACGGCGCTCACAGCGGCGCGCGCGGTGACCCTCCCGGCCGCGAGCGCCTTTCCGACCGGGACGCGGCTCCTCGTGATTGACGAGACGGGCAATTGCTCGTCGATCAACGCGATCACGCTGAACCGCGCCGGCTCCGACACGATCAGCGGCGCGGCGAGCCTCGTCATCAATCTGCCCTACGGTTTCGCGGCGATCGAAAGCAACGGGTCGAACGCATGGACGATCATCGATCAGGGGTTCGAGACGCCGCTGCAGACCCTGGCCGAAGGCGCGAACGGCACCAGCATCCAGGCGGCCGTGCTCGAAAGCCTCGTCTCGGGCTTGAGCGGGTCGAGCGTCACGACCTCGATCAACATCCCGGCGAATTGCATCGTCCTTTCCGTCGGGTGCCGCGTGACGACCGCGATCGCGGGCGCGACCAGCTTCAGCGTCGGCGTCTCCGGAAACACGTCGCAGTTCGGCTCGAGCCTGTCGATCTCGGCCGGATCGACCAACTACGGCCTGATCGGTCCGACCGCCTTCTACAGCGCGACCCCCATTGTTCTCACTGCCGCCGGTGGCGGGTTCACAGCCGGCGCCGTGCGGCTGTCTGTCCACTACCTGCTCTGCGCGCCTTCGGCTTCGTAAGGGGCTCCATCGACATGCAGCGAATTCATCTGTCACCCCCGCGACAGCGGGGGTCCAGAGCCGCCTGCTCCCTGCATTGCTGGATCCCCGTTTTCGCGGGGATGACAGCTTTCGTCGCCGCTTGCCTCATGTTCTGCGGCGCCGCGCTGGCGCAGAGCGCGCCTTGCTTCATTCCGCCTGGCGGGTCGACCTGCCGCGCGCTGCAGACCGGCGACGTTCCGTCGGCGGCGCAATGGAACTCCATGTTCGAGGGCTATCAAAACGTCCTGACCAACGGGAGCGTTTTGGCGGCATGGCTCGCGCCCGGCGCGGCCGCCTCGAACATCGGGGCCGGCGGGGTGACGGCCTTCATGCTGGCAAGCGGCGCGGCCGCTTCGAACATCGGGGCTGGCGGCGTGACGGCCTCCATGCTGGCGAGCGGCGCTGCCGGGTCGAATCTCGGGACTGGCGGCGTGACCGCGTCGATGCTGGCGAGCGGCGCGGCGGCTTCCAATCTCGGCTTCACGCCGCTGAACCCGGCGAACAACCTCCTCGACGTCCTCAATGCGACGACCGCGCGTGGCAACCTCGGGCTCAATACCCTCGGCCTGCTCGTCCCGGTGACGGCGGACGGCTATTCGGCGCTCGACGCCGTGATGACTTCCGGCTCGAACCTCCTTTCGTCGGCGAGCCGCGCCTGCTCGGCCAGCGACGCCGGGAAGATCGTCGTCGTCGCGGGGGCGGGGGTCTCGAATGCGACCGTCTCTGGCGGCCCATACTCGATCACGAGCGGCGGCAACACCGGCATCACCGTGTCCGGCAGCCAGCCGCCGTTCTGGGCCGTTGGCGGATGGGTTTATGACCAGACGACGGGGCAGGGCGTCGGAACGGCCGTCTCGTGGTCGAGCGGCACTCTGACGATCACGGGGGCCGGAAGCTACACGGTGTCGAGCGGCGACACCCTGGTTTTCAATTTCCCGCTCCACTCGACGGTCGCCTCCTGCTCGGGGACGAACTACGCGCTCGCCGATCAGGCGACGGCGTCCGTCGCGTCGGGAACCGCCGGCTCCTCGTGGGCGATCGGGACCGACAACAGCGCCGTCATCGCCAGCTACGCCGCGACCTATCCCAACCAGAAGCTGATCTTTCCTGCAGGCCAAATCCTGATCGACGGGACGACCATCCCGCTCAATCAGAACACGCTCGTCGGCGCGGGGATCAACTTCAACCGGACGGCCTCGACCGGCACCAGCGGCCAGTATGGGACGACCCTTCTTCTGACGAGCGGGACCGTCCAGCCGTTCACGGTTTCGACGTCGGTTCGCGTGAAGGGGCTTGAATTCTTCTGGCCGGGTCAATATGGCGTGACCGTGACCCCGGTCGCCTATCCGCCGCTGTTCGAGCCGCCGAACTCGACGGCGCAGATTCAGGACATCGAGGTCGATCACGTCGGCATCATCAACGCCTACGACATCTTCTACCAGCCCGTGAATTATCACGCGATGGGCAACGTCCGGTTCCACGACAATGTGGAATACGCGGTTCACTCCTACTGGACGGTGTGGTTCGCCGGCGAGGAGCTGTTCGACACCAACAACGTCCGTAACGGGAGCGTCTTCCGCGCGACCATCTCGCCGTCCGGCACGAGCGCGCTCGCCTACAACCTCTTGAAGTGGTCGGCGGCCAACGCCGACTTCTTCCACGCCGTCGGCAATGGCGTCGCCGGAGGCGCGTGCTCGAGCGGGCAGGCCTACGGCTTCAACGCGAGCGGCGGCATTCTGAATGGGGTTCATCGGGTCATCGACCTGACCGCCGCCGTCATGGACGAAAGCCAGATCCGGGGCATCGACATCAACGGCGTCGCGCAGATGCTCTATGTCGACTCCGCGTCGCTCTTCCGAGGCACGACGATCAACGGCGAGGTCCTAGCCGGCCTTAACAATGGTTATTATCCCAACAACAGCCTCGCGGTCTTCGATTACGAGGGCACTTGCAATAACACCGCTGGCGAGATCAAAGTCGAAGCCAACGTTTCCAGCAATTCGGGTCGGTACGTCTATTATCTCGCCGGGACGAACCTCAAGTCGGTCGACGTTCACGGCGAGTTGATGGCTTATGGGACCGTCATCAATACCGCCGCGGCTGCGTCCGGCGGACCCTATTCGATCACGAACGGAAACAACACGACGATCCCTGTTACGTCGGGTTCGCCCGGGACCTTGTCTCCCGGCGTGAGCGTATATGACAATACGTCCGGGCAGACCATCGGGACCCTTTACAGCTGGTCCGGAGCGAGCATGGTTGTGACCGGGTCGGGAACGTATACCGTCAACAATAACGATACGCTATACGTCGCCGCCGTGATCGGCAGTCGCTATTACGCTTACGTCAATTCGCCGAACGCCAACGTCAACTTCAATGGTGTCAACATCAAGCCCTATCAGGGTGGGGCCTACCCAAACGGTTTCCAGTGGCGCGGCGTACAATACATCTCATCAACGCAATTCAACTGGACTTCCAATATCTGCGAGAGCGTCTATTACTGCTTAGACTGGAGCGGGTACACATCCGGATCGCTGCTGATCGACGGCAACAGCGCCAGCAATTCCTTCGCATCCACGACAAACAACGGATCGTCGAATTCGAACATCACCTGGGGAACGAACGATTGGGACAAGGGCGGCCTCGGCAATGGCGGCGCGGCCGGGACGGTGTCCATCATCGGCGAGAGCGGCATCCCGTTCATCCTGCCGTCGAGCGGGACCATGGGGAACAACGGCGCGCTGACGATGACGGCGGCGCTGAACCGCACCTACGCTAGCGCCTTCGTCTACATGCCTGCTGGCGCTGTTTACTCGGGCAGCGCGGCGGCTTGGTACTACGCGGTCTGCTCTTCGACGACGGCCTGCACGCTCTACAATAACACTTATCCGGGGAGCGGCACGCCGGCCATCCCGTCCTCGCCGGTCGCGTTCTCGACGACCGGCCCCGGCGCCTACACTCAGGCGGTTTCGACAGACATTCCCGCCTATGTGCTGTCCGTCGCCGGGGGCAAGCTGGGCGTGAATGACGGCGTCCGGGCCAGCGTCGTGACGATGTACCCGAACAACTCGAACGCCAAGACCATCGACGTCTACTACGGCGGCGGCACGGTCGGGTCTCTTGGGCCGACAACCACGATCGCGGCGGGTCTGATCCTCGGCTTCCGCAACATGGGCGTCACCAACGCCCAAGTCGGCCAGTACAACGGCAACGGCAACGTCGGCGCGCAGGGCATAACCCCGTCGTTCTTGAGCGTGGACTCGACCACGACGCAAAACCTGAGCTTCGACCTGAAACTGGCGAACGCTGCGGACTACGAGATCCTGGAAGCCGTCACCGTCGAATATCTGCCTGGGATCTGAGCCGGCGCCTTCTCGAGGGAAAACTCCATGACGACATTCGCCCGCCTTGCGCGGCGCGCGGCGCTCGCGCTCGCGCTCGCGTCTCCCGCCTTGGCGCAGACCTATCACGACACGGGCGGCACGGCCGTTCAGGCCGTCATGCCGCGGCCGTTCGACTTCACGCCGCTGAATCCAGGGCAGCACAGCATCGCGATAACCTCGGCGACTCCGCTGACGGTTCCGGCCGGGGCGCGCTACGCGACCGTCTGCGCCAAGACAGCCTCCCTCAACTACACGACCGACGGAACGACGCCGACCGCAAGCCTCGGCATGACGCTCGCCGTAGGCGCTTGCGTCGCGCTGAGCGGGCCGAAAGTCCTGGCCGGATTTCAGGCGATCTCGGCGACCGGAACGCTCGACGCGGAGTTCTTTCAGTGAGATTTCTCGACCGGGCTTTCGGAGGCGCCGTCATTGCCATCGCGCTGCTGGGCAGCGCCTCACTCGGGCAGTTGCTGCCGAACGGCGGCCAGCCGATGGCGCCGGTCGGCGCCCCGGCAAACCTGCCTACCCTTTCGCTCGTCGGGATCGTCGTCGCGGACGGCTATTCGGACGGCAAGGCGTCGATTACGTCCGGAACGAACGTCGTCAGCGACAGCAGTCGGGCTTGTAAGGCGACTGACGCCGGCAAGGTGGTCGCCATCGCAGGCGCTGGCATCTCCACCGCGACCGTCTCGGGCGGCCCCTATTCGATCACGAGCGGCGGCAACACCGGCATCACCGTGTCCGGCAGCCAGCCGCCGTTCTGGGCCGTTGGCGGATGGGTTTACGACCAGACGACGGGGCAGGGCGTCGGAACGGCCGTCTCATGGTCGAGCGGAACGCTGACGATCGCGGGGACCGGAAGCTACACGGTGTCGACCAGCGACACCCTGCAGTTCAATTTCCCGCTCCACTCGACGATCACGGGCTGCTCGGGCTCTAGCTATCTTCTGGCGGATAACGCCTCAAGCTCGACGACTCTGGGGACCGGCTCGGCCCAGTGGGGGTTCGGAACCGACAACAGCGCGGCGCTGGCATCCTGGGCCGCAACCAACCCGAATGTGACGGGGATGCTGCCGGCAGGACAAATCCTGCTGGACGCCAACCCGGTCGCGCTCGCCCAGAACTACCTGGAGGGAGCCAAGGCCCCTTACGCGCGCACGGCCTCTTTCGGCTCGACCGGGCAGTTCGGCACGACCTTCTTGCTGACCAGCCCGACTGTAAAGCCCTTCACGCTCGCGACATCGATCAGGATCACCGGCGTCAATTTCTTCTGGCCGGCACAGGCCGGGCAGGCGCCAATGCCTGTCGCGTACCAGCCCCTGTTTCAGCCGCCGAATACGTCCACCGCCTTCGGCGACATCTACATCGACCACGACGCAATCATCAATGCCTATGACGTCATCCACCAGCCGTCCGGCGGGGCGGCGTGGGGCAACATCCACTTCGAGAACAATGAGGAATACGCCGTCCGTTATTATTGGGATGTGAACAACATAGCCGAAGAAGTCTTCGACACCGACAATATTCACAACCCCTCTGTTTACGCGGCGCTGGCGAGCACGACCCGCGTCGGCACAAACTACCCCAATTACCTGCTGACGTGGAGCGTCGCGAACGGAGACTTCATCCACGCCACGGGCAACGGGGTACCCGGCAGCACTGTCCCGACTTACGGCATCTATGGGATGAACGTGGTCGGCGGCATCATCAACGGCGTCCACCGGGTCATCGACCTGAACAACGCGTGGTTCGACGAAAGCCATATCGCCAACGTCGACATTAACGGCGTCGGCCAGATGCTCTATGTTGACGCGGGCTCGATCTATCGCGGCACGGTGGTCGAGGGCGGCCTGATCGCGGCGGGCGTCAGCGCCGGGCTTTACCCGAACAACGCACAGGCGACATTCGACTTCGAGGGCACGACGACAAATAACGTCGCGTCGGAATTGCAGGTCGACGCCAACGTATCCAGCAACACCGGCCAATACGTCTACAAGCTCAATTCCGGCAGCCTGCGAACCGTCAACGTTCACGGTCAGTCGGTGAATTACGGCGTCGTGATGTCCGGGGCGGCGGCCTCGTCTGGCGGCCCGTGGTCGATCACGAACTCGTCGAACACGACGATCGCCATGTCTTCGACGTCGCCGCCGAGCTGGTGGCATACCGGCATGGCGGTCTACGACCAGAACACCGGCAACACGATCGGCACGACGGTCAGTTGGTCGGGCGGAAACCTCGTCGTCGCCGGCAGTGGAACCTACACCGTCAGCAATAGCGATACGTTGTATTTCGATGTGGCGGCCGGCAACCGTTACTATGCCTACGTCAATGCGCCGAACGCCAACGTGAATTTCAACGGCGTCAATATTTATCCGTCGTCGACTTTGACCGCCGGGATCCAATGGAGCGGCGTGCAACTGATCTCGGCCAAGACTTTCCAATTCACCGACAGCAACTGCCGCAGCGTCTATTACTGCCTCGACTGGTCGGGTTTTACGTCGGGCACGGCGCTGATCGCGAACAACACGTCCTCTGGCTCGACATCGACCACGACCAACAACGGTTCGAACACCACCAGCATCGCCTGGGGGCCGAACGCCTGGGACAAGGGCGACGTTCCGCCGTGGCCGCTGATCGTCACGAACGCGGCGTCGCCATACTCCTTCACCGTTCCGGCTGGCGCTCCGCTGATCGACGTGTGGGGGATCGGCGCGGGCGGTGGGGGCGGCGGCGGCGCGCTGCAGGTGTCTAGCGCTGCGTGCTCGGGTGGTTCGGGGGGTGGCGCGGGCCTTTCGACGTTCTTCGAGTTTACCGCCGCCGAACTCGGCGGCGCGGGCACAACGCTGACCGTAACCGTCCCAGCGGGCGGCGCGTTCGGCGCAGCGGCGACCTCGACCGGCGCGGGCAGCCCAGGGTCGCAAGCGTCCGGGTCAACGACGTTCGGCAGCTATCCGGTCGGCTACATCGGAGGCGAGGGCGCGGGCGGTCAGCTTGCCGGGAACTCCGGCGGCGGCGCGGGCGCGAGCCTCATCAGCGCAGGCAACAACGGATCGTCGGGCGCGGCAGGTGGCGGCCCGGTCGGCGGCGCTAACGGGGGGTTTGGTGCGGCCGGCGGCAACGCGACGGGGCTCGGCGGAGGCTCCGGCGGCGCGGGCGGAGTCAACGGCGCGGCCGGGGTCGCGGGCGGCAACTCGGCATCCGGCGCGACCGGCGGCGGCGCGGGCGGCGGCGTGTCGGCCGGCAATACAGCCTTCGCGGGCGGCAACGGCGGTCAGGGTCCGCTCGGCTTCTCGGCGACTGGCGGCGCTATCGGCGCCAACGGAAACAACGGAGACAACCCGACGTGCTCCGGCTCCAGCGGACGCCAAGTCAACCTCTGCGTTGGCGGCGGCGGTTCTGGCGGCGGCGGCAACACCGGCGGCTCGGCGGCCGGCGCAGGCAAAACGGGGGGCGTAGGTGCGGGCGGCGGCGGCGGCGGCTGCGGCCAGAATGGCAGCGCGGCCGGCGCAGGCGGCAGCGGCGGTCCTGGACAGGTCATCATCTGGCCGAGGTTCATCTGAGATGGCCGCCAAAACCCATCGAGCGAGGGCGAAATGAACGCGAAACTCCTTTTCGCCGCCGCCTTCGTGGCGGCTTTTTCATGCGCGGCTGCTCTCGCGCAGACCTATCGCGATACGGCCGGGACCGCCGTGCCCGCCGTCGTTCCGGTATCTCCGGGCGGCGGCCCGCTGTTCACGTCGAGCAATCCCGGCCAGATCGCCGGATCGTTCTCCGCCTCGCTCGGCGGCTTCACGCCCTCGGCCAGCGGCGCGCGGATGACGCCGCTCGCGGTGACGACCTCGGATTCGTCCGGAACGTTGCCGAGCGGGACGGCCGCGGTGGTGTCGAACGTCGGGTCGAACCCGATGTATTGCAACGTCAACGGCTTCGCGGCGACGGCGTCGGACGAGCTCATCCCCGCGTCGAGCTGGTTCGCCTTCACCATTCCCTCGGGCGTCACGGCGCTGCATTGCATCGCGACTGGCGGCTCGACGACGGCGAATGCGGTCGGCGGCTCGGGCCTGCCGACCGGCGCGGGCGGCGGCGGATCGGGCGGCGGATCGGTCCCGACCGGCTCGGCCGGCTCGCCGAACGCCAGCGTGGTTTCCGTGCAGGGCGTCACCGGCGGCTACGCCCTGCCGGTCAGCGGGACGTTCTGGCAGTCGACCCAGCCGGTGTCGTTGGCCTCCCTGCCCGCGCTCGCGGCAGGCTCGAACACGATCGGCTCGATCGCCAACACCAGCTTCGGCATCTCCGGCACGCTGCCTGGGTTCGCTGCGACGCCGACGGTCGCTCTGCAGGACGCGAGCAACCTCTGCCCGAGCGGCTGTTCGCTTTCCGGCACGGGGGTGTTCTTCACGGCGGACACGACGGGCTACCAGTCGATCAGCGTCGAGCTGACCGCCAACGCCGGCGGCAATACGATTGTCTTTGAGACCAGCGATGATAATTCGACGTGGGTTGGGGCGAACGGACTTCCGTCGGCCGCGACCGGCGCGAGCGGCGCGACCGGAACGCTGAGCACGACGAGCGCGTCGCTCTATCGCGTTCCGGTTAACGGCCGCTATTTCCGGGTGCGGCTCTCGATCTATGTCTACGGCACGACAACGGTTTATGCTTATCTGCACGCAACGCCGGCCAACGTCGTCACGTCACAGCCTACGTTGGCGGCCGGGACGAACACAATCGGCAAGGTCGACATGCTCGGCGCCGCGGGGGCGACGATGGACGTGGCGATCGGTGGCGCAACCGCGGCGACCGACGCTTTGCAGGCCGGCGGCGTCTACAATTCGAGCGCTCCTTCGCTCTCGTCGGGTCAGGGCGCGGCGCTGCAACCGACTCGTCCGGCAACCTGAAGGTCAACGTTACGGCCGGCGGCGGCTCGGGCGGCACAAGTTCGAGCTTCAACGCGTCCTATCCCTCGACAGGCACGGCGGCGGGCGCGGAATATCTGTCCTCCGCCCCGACGCTGACCAGCGGCCAGATGGTCGCCCTTCAGGTCACTTCGGCCGGCTCGCTGCACACCACGGTCGACAATGCGAACGGCAACGGGCAGCAGGCGATGGCGAGCTCGTCGCCCGTGACGCTTGCGAGCAACCAGGCGGTCTCCTCGGCGGGCTGGACGCCCTATCTGGCGAACGGGCTCACCACCACGGTCAAGACGGTCGACGCCAGCGCGGGCGTGCTCGGCTTCGTGCAATGCTACAATCCGAACTCGTCGCAAATCTATGTTCAGGTCTTCAACACGACCACCGTGACGCTGGGGACCACGGTGCCGACCCTCTCCATCCCGATCGGGCCGACCAGCACCGGCGGCCTCGCCATGAGCAGCTACGGCGTCGCGCTCGGCGGCTCGGCCATCGCGATCGCCGCGACGACGACGGTGAATGGCTCGACCGCGCCATCGACTGCGCCTGACTGCAATGTTGGGTATCATTGATGATCAGGCTCCTGCTCGCGCTTCTCCCGCTCTGTCTTGTTTGCACCGCCGCGCCCGCGCCCGCCAACGCCCCTCTCTCGTTGTTCGCCTATGGGAGCGGAGGCGCATCGCTTCCGGCCGGAGTGACAGTGCAGGCTCTCGACGGTGAGACGTGCGCCAGTTCGACCGATCCGACGACTTGCACGCACAATTATTATTCCCGAAACGGCTATACTTATCTGACGGCCAACAGCAACGGGCTGTTCCCCAACTTTGACAATCCGTCATTTATCCCCGTGAACGATGTTTATGGTCTTTATGGGTCCGACCAACAGGCATTCAACGGGCAGTCAAGTCCTGGCGCTCCGTGCGCTCCGCCAACGTGTCAAGCGAACTTCTCTGACGTTGGATTAAGCGCGTCAGTCATGGTGACAACGAATACAAATTATTCGCTGATGACTCCCAATGGCGTCCCGGCAATGGTGGCTGTTTCTACCAGCGCCTCGTATGGAGGCTTTGAAGACGCGGGGCAGCAAGCGGCCTGTACTGGCGACTATTGGGTCGCCGGACTTCACGTCGATGAAAGCGACCCGACGCCCGAGATGGCCTCGGTTTCGAACGCCTGCCAGAGCACGCCTCGTCGCCTGTGGGACGTGAGCGGGACGAACAATTACATCGTCTATGGCGACCAAAGTGGGACGTGGTGTCACGGAACGAGTGCTGCCGCAGGCGGTGCGCTGTGCATGGACCAGATGTTGGATGGGGAAACTTTCCCCACGCCGAACGGTTCAACCGCTTCAGTGGGCGCTTTTGCGATCGACCTCTATTGGTTCGCATGGTCGGGCTCGACGACTGGCCAAACGACTGGCGGCCATGTCGCCGCTGCTAATGGGAGTGCATCTGCGCTCACGCAAGACCAGATGGCGCGGGCCAAGAACTACGGCAACATAATCGACTGGGAGCGCGCCTGGAGCAGTGGCTACGACACGCCGCCCGATCAGGCCACGACACTATCTGGAGCGAATACATCGAGCAATACGATTTCGGTCACGCCGGGACTCAACTGGATTCAGCCGGGAATGACGATCACCGATGAGGCAAGCTCGCTTCCTGTCGGTACCGTCCAGCTCACGCATCCCCTCATTTACGCGAACCCGAAGGTTTCGTTGAAGACCCTGTTTTCATTTATGAATTCCTCGTATTTGACGAGGAGCGGCCGCAATCTCTTCTCGGGCATGGTGGGGATGAGGTCGTAGAGCAGGCAGCCCTGGCGGAACAGCGAATGGACGCGGCGTTTGACCGTGCTGGTTCTGAGCGATCGGTCCATGCCGAGGCTTTCGCCGGCCGCGCCGAGCAGCGTGAGCAGGAGGATCGCCAAAGCGTTGAGCAGCAGCAGACGGTCGCGCCGTTGTGGATCGCCGATGCGCAGGACGCTCAGGCCCATGCCGAAACGCAAATCCTTGGTGTCGCGGAAGCCCGGCTCGATCGTCCATCGTTTGGCGTAGAGCTTGACGATCTGGGCGGCGCTCGCGGCCGCATCGCTGGCGGCCAGATGCCAAGCCTCCTTCATGCCCCTGGCGTGGACGCAGACCGCCGCGCCGACCTTGTGGCGGGCGGCGGTGAGTTCGGCGCCGCGCAGAAGGCGGGCGCGCCCTTTCTTGCCGACCCAGTCGGCGGCCAGGCGCGTCTCGCCGTCCGCCGCGGTCACATGGACGTTGCCGCGAAAGCGGATGACGTAGCCGAAACCGAGGCTGTCGAGGAATTCGAACAGTTTGACGTCGCCGAAGCCGCGATCGGCCAGGATCGTCACCGCCACGCCCTCGGGCAGGATCGCCTTCAAATGCGTCAGGCAGAGGTCCTCGAAGTCGTTGCGCTGGTCCTTCAGTTCGTCCTTGTCGACCGTCAGCCACAGGAGCGGCGTCGCCCGGCCGTGACGCGTGATCAGGCTCAAAGCCAGCGTCGCCTGATTGTCGGCGTCGAAATCGGTCCAGTCCATCGCCACGACGATCGCCTTGCGCTGGCCCACGACCTCGCGAACCCACGGCGCGAACAGGTCCCAGACGACGACCCCGGCGTTGCTCAGCAGACGATCGACCTGTTTGATCGCGTGTCTGTCCGAAAGACCGCGCGCTTGCGCCAGCGCATGCCCGATGAGCGAAACGGCCAACGACGCCCCCGTCAGAACCCCCAACGTCCCATTGGCCAGCGAAAGAATGCGCTTGGCGTGCAAGCTCCCCGAAAACGTGCGCTCTACAAACTCATGAACCAATCCCACCCGCTCGATCGACCTGCGCATGAGCCCCCGCCCGGCTGATTCGTGAACCGGCCACGGGCTGACTCGCCAATCCAGGCAATTTCGAGTCGATCAAGAATGAGGGGATTTGTGAGACCGTCCAGAGCTACAACAGCGCGACTGCGACAATCACGCTTACCGCAAACGTAACGAATGGAGCTTCTGCTTACGACATATTGCAGTTTTCGGGAGGCACGTTTCCGACAGTCGGCCCAGCAAAGATACCGATTGCGTCCTATATCGAGCACTATAATGGCAATCTGACTGACCAAGGGGTGCGAGTCATCACGCCACAAGAGATCAATTGGGCTGTCGGCGCTGATGTTATCCATGGTGCGAGGCAAATCGAGTATTTTGCCAACGGCACAGGACAGATGGACAATACGACGGCAGTCGGCGGGATTACGATCTACAATCAGGTAAAGGCAACAAACGCAAGCCTCAAATCGCTCGCCAACGTTCTCAATGCGCCATTCGCTCTCGGCTATGTCAGCGCCAGTCCGGCCGGATACGTATATCCTCAGTTCTCGATTTCCGGCTGGTTCGACAGCGGCATTGGCGTCATGGCGAAAGTTTACAACGGGCATTTCTATGTCTTTGCCATGTACGACGGCAGCGAGTCGAGTTCGAACATCACCGCAACGTTCACGATCAAGGACACTGGCGTTTCCAATATTCTCTATGCTTTGAGCCACTTGCAGAACGTCTGAGCGCGTCGGCTCGCGCACGAATGAACATAGCTGAGACGTGTTGGCTTGAGTCGTTTTTGACGGTTGCAACGCCGCTTCCGCCGTTTTTTTGCCTTCGCGGACATTTTGGCGTGGATTTTGGCCATGTTTCGTCGACCTCCCGATTTTTTGGGAGGCTCCGGACCCGTTTTCGCGCCGCGATGCGGCTCGCTATGCGATGAGACGGATGATCTGAGAAACGGTGATGACCAGAATGCCGAACATCAGATGGCACATCACCTTCGCGGGGCCACGCACCTGGACGGTTCTGCCGCCGTGGTTGTCTTTGAGGTTGGCGTTGACCCGTTCGGCGCCGCTGCGCTCGTTGTAGCGGATATCCTCGGCGGCGCGATGGCCGACGAGCGCTCGACGCTTGTCTTCCTCGGCCAATTCCTTCTTGAGGCAGGCGTCGCGGCGCGGGTTGACATCGATGATCGGCACGTGGCCGAGCGCGCGGCTATGCGCCCTGATCTCGGCCGCATCGTAGGCGCTGTCCATGAGATCGTAGAGATTGACCAGACGCCCCGCCGTCATCGTCGCCAGGGGGATGGCGACCTGACTGTCGTGGACGGAAGCCGAGGTGAGAACGCAACTGACGGGAATGTCGCCGTCCGCGGTGTCGATATGCAGCTTATAGCCGATCCATGTCTCCTGATGTCCCTTGGCGTTGCGTTTGACGCCGACGTCACAGTGCTGGGGCAGATCGGCGAGCATCTGGCTCAGCGTCATGCCGGCCTGGCGTTCCAGCCGGCTGGGCGGCTTGGGCGCGGGCCGCTCGCCCTTGCGCGGACGCCCGCGCTTGCGGGGCTTCTGCTCGAGCGCAGACGGCTCGGGCTTCTCTGCGCGTTGCGGCTTTTCATGGCCTTCGATCGCCGTCGAATCGCGCGCGATGTGACCAACCAGCCGATCCCCGTGGGTCTTGCGGATCAAGGCTTCATGCAACCGCGACGGCAAGGCGCGGTCGGCGAACTCGGCGAAGGCGCGCGAGAAAGTCGCCTCGCTGGGAACCTCGGACAGACGCGACCAACCGCACAAGCGCCGCAACGTCGTGTCGGCCTCGACGCGTTCGATCAACATCCGCGTGGTCGGCAAGTTGAGAACCGCCTTGGCCACGAAGGCCCTCGCCAATGCGGCCCGCTCGGCTGCCGGCCGTCCGGGAAAACCACCCCAGTCAGGCGCGAAAGCCTCAAGCCGCGTCATGTCCAGAACCGTCACCAGCGCTCGATGCAACTCCGTCAAGAACCCGACCGTCTCCTCGAGAAACGGGAAAAGTTCTCCTTGAAACTTCTGCCAGTATACGGATAGGGTTCTCTCGTAGCGACATCGTCGGCGGTTCCTGGCTTTCTGCTTGTTTTTCCTCGCAGAATCAACATACCAGAAACCGGCCGCCGACGGTTCGCGACGCTTGAGAAATCACCCGAAAATTCGAAAATTCCGGCCGTCCGAGCCGTTTTGCAAGTGGCTCCCTTGCTTGGCACGAGCACGACCGGGACGCTGACAGCGAGTGCGCCAAGCGGCGGAAACCGAACGGTCTCCTACACCTTCGCCAACCCTTACGACGTCCTGGTCCTGGGGCCGATTTGATGCTCACGTCGGCTCATCATCCTACTACTTCCCCGGCTCGCCGACCGCGATCTATTCGACTCGCCTGGCCGTTTCCACCTACACCGGCAAAGCGCCCAACGTCAGGCGCGCGAGCGACAACACGACGCAGGACATCGGCTTCGTCGGGACTGCGTTCGGCCCACAGTGCATGTCGCTCGCCAAGGCGCAGAAGGCGGCCGGCAAAGACACGACGATCACGACCCTCACATCGGCTCAGTTTCATTTTCTGCTGGGGATGTACGTCGCGCTGCCGTCAACGCCAGAGGGATTGCCGCCAGGCGATGGCGCGCTGATCCTCACACGCGACAAGAACGAGGAGGGCCTGATCCTCTGGACGCGCGGCGTTCTCGCCTGCGATCCGATGCCGATCGGGCATGCGACGAAACTGATGAAGATCCTTGCCGACGTGAAGGCCGGGAGCACGGACGAAGGCGACGGCTTGTGACGGCCGTCCGGTCCATGGACGGCGCGCACGACGCCGCGTCAAGCGTCGACCATCCGCCCATCTCCCGGCCGGCGGGGATCGCGCTCGGTGCGTGGGTCGGCTTCGAGATTGCGAGTCCAATGTAGCCATGTGCGCCCTCGTTATGGTCATCCTCGGCGCCGTCGCCGTTGGATTTGTTGGCGGCGTCCTCGTCGCCGCGACGATCCGCATTCGCGGGTGAAACCGCGCGGCGCATCTTCCTGACGCAAATGCCCGAGCGCCGTGTCGTGGGTCGGCAAGAATTCGATCGAATCTCGGGCGGCCGCCTCCGGGGCTACGTTGCAGGCCCGCGGCCTGTTCGAACCGGAGGGCGGGATCGACGCGGCGCAGCGGCGGAGCGCTGGGCCGTCGATGCAAGCAGCGGATGGCCCAAAAGCAGCGACTTATCGCCCGCCGGTCGGGTCTGAACAATCGGAGAAATCCAATGTCCGTAAAGCCTTGGCTCGACAGGGCCGGCCGTTTCGCAATCGAACATATCGGCGGCATCCCGCATTTCAGCCAGCCCGTCGACCTCGACGCGCCGCGAACCGGCGTGCTGCATACCACCGAGGGCGAATGGGACGGCAGCCTTTCGGTTTTCAAGCAGCATTATGCGCCGCACTTCCTGCTCGGGGTCGACCGGTCCCAAGGCCGGGTGCGGATCGCGCAGCTCGTCCAGGTCGGGACGATCGGCGCGGCGCTCGTGACGCACAACTGGCTGGCGATCGTTCAGGTCGAGATGATCGGATACTCGAAAGAAACGCTGTGGCGGCCCGACGACGAAACGGCCGAGGCGATTGCCGCTCTGATGGCGGTCTGCAAATCAGAGTACGGCATCCCGCTTGCGCATCCGTGGCCCGACGGCGACTTCGGCCGGGCGGGCATGAACCCACACCGGAGCGCCGGGAAGTTTGGCGTCGTTCCAGGCTGGTACGGGCATGGCGACTGCTCGAGCCCCGATACGCATTGGGACCCGGGCGCGCTGGAGTGGGGTCACCTGTTCGCTCTGGCCTCGACAATGCCCGAGGCGAACGCGTCGCCGACCCTGCCGCCTCCTGCGCCGCCGAGGCCGTGCTGCGACCTCGATCTCTCGACGACTGCGGGCCTGCAAATGGCGCTCAAGTCTCTCGGTTATCGGGTCACGGTCGACGGGGTCGACGGGCCGGAGACGGAGGGGGCGGTCAAGGCTTTCCAGGCGCACAACGGCGCCCTCGACGTCGACGGCGACGCCGGACCCTTTACCAGGGCCGCGATCCGCAAGGCGCTGTCGAGGGTATCTGACGCTTCGGTTTGATCGCTCTGAACACCAAAACGACTTTGAGTTCACCGCGCGTCGACGTCTCGGCCGAGGCGCGGCTCGTCAACCCATGGCTTCGGCCGGGACGATATCGAGGAAACCCATGTCCAACACCATTGTCTCGGCCGCGCCCGTCGTCGCCGCGCTCTCTCCGCTGGTCAATGCCGCCATCTCGGGCCTGATCGTCGGGATCGGCGGCCTTGTGTTCGCTGGCCTCGCCAAGATGACCGGGATCGCCTTCACGCCCGACTATCAGGAGATGCTCGAAAAGGCGGCCGATTCCGAGATCGAAGCGATCATCGCTCGCTCCGAGGACAATCTCGCAGGCGGACAGTTCGACGTTGGCAGCCCTCTTGCGGCGACGATCGCCAAGACGCTCAGCCAGAACGCGACGGAAATCATCGCCAAGCTCGGTCTCACGCCAGACGCGGTAAAAGTCGAGGTCGTCAGAGCGATTGGCCGCGCCCAAAAGGCAATGACCGCTCAACACTTCAAACAATAATCGGCTGACCGCCTCCGGCGTCAGCCCTTCTGCGCAGTTCGGGGGCTCAGCGTTTCCCGTCGCGCAGCCTTTTCCGCTGTGCGGCCATCTCGCGCACCGCGCATGGCTTTTCGGGCTGCGCAGCAAATCATCTGCATCGAGCCCCACACCTGGACTTGAAAAGGAGTACGCTATGAGTTCCATTTTCTCCCCGCGCGCGATCGCTTTTGTCGGAGTCGTCACGCTCGGCGCGCTCGGCCTGGCGGCCTGCCAGTCGACGCTCAACAACGGCATCGCGCAATTCAACGCCGCGGCAGCAAACGATTTGCCGACTGCTTGCGCGCTGGTCTCCTCCGCGAACGCTGCGTTTCAGACAGTCCTTGCGACCGGGACCGTCGCGAACAAAGACGTCGCGCTCGCCAATCAGGCCTATGCGGCTGCGTCCACCATCTGCGCGAATCCGTCGTCGGTGAACGCTTCAACCGCGCTACAAACGCTCGCCAATGCCTATGCCGCGATCATTCAGGCTAGGCGCGCGTTATGATCTGGCTCTCGTCGCTCGCCGCCGCGATCGGCCGTATCGCGGCGCCGTCGCTTTGGAGTGCGCATCGCCGGCGCAGGCGATCGCGGCAATCGGCGAGAAAGCAATCACGGCCCGCGAGGTCAAAACTGCGGTCACGGGTCTCAAGGCCTTCGACATCGGCGCAGTCGAGGCCGCCGTCTCCAAAAGCGTCGGCAATCTCCCCGATGACGAGGCCGTGGCGAGCGACGTTCTCGGCTTTCTTGCCGGCATCGGGTTCCGGGCGCGTTCGAGATCGAAGCCGTCGTCAAGCTCTTGGAAATTCTGATCCCGTTCATAGTCGCCAACCAAAGTGTGCATCCGACCAACGATCCGGTGCGCGACGCGCAGACGAGCGAGGCCCGCGGAGGCCGCCGCGCATAGAAGAGGCGCGCCGCCCGAGCTCCACCGAAACCGCCAACGGGCAAAAGCTCCGCAAGAGAGCCGCGCCGCCATGTCAGGACCATTCCAAGCCATGTCCGCCATTGGAAGACGAATGAAATCACCAGACGCTAGGGCGGCGTTTTGACTGTTGGGAGGCCGCATTGACGACTCCAGAAGATGCCCCTTGGGGACTTCTTGAATGGGCCATCGCCGGACTGGCCTCAATTGGCGCTAGCGCGGCTGCGTTCGTATGGCGGCTAATGACGCGCCTTCACACCCTTGAGGTCGCCGTTCGACAGCATCGGCACGATCTCGACATGGCGCAGTCCGCAAACGAATCCGCGCTCTTTCGCTTGGCCGAGCGGTTGGCGCTCTTACACGACGATCACTACCGCTTGCGAGAAACGATAGGCGCGCTGCCAAATCGAGTCGATATCCACGATCTCGAACTTCGACTGGGAGAGCGAATGGATTCGTTGGCCGCGCGCTTCGACAGGGCGTTCGATCCGCGGCATTCTTGACGGCTGGTCTTCAATCAGGCTGCGCCAGCACGCGGCGCAAGGGATCGGGGATCCGTGATGGCCGACCATCTCGGATCGCCGCAACGAGCACCGTCGCCGCTACGAGTTTCTGATCGTCGCGAAGGATTCGCTGCAGAAACTGGATTGACGCTCCACGCAAACCTGAAATCTCCGTTTCGACCCTGAGCAGATCGTCCATCAAAGCCGGCGCAAAATAGTCGATCTGCAAGCTGCGCACCGCAAACACGACGCCAGAGCTTGTCTCAAGCTCCCGATGCTCAAATCCCAAGCGGCGAAGCCACTCTGTTCGCCCCCGTTCAAGGAATCTGAGGTAAGAGGCGTGATAGACCCGTCCCGAGAAATCGGTGTCCTCGTAGTAAACCCGCACTTCGAGTGACTTTCCACGCGGCGACATTCCATCGGTCTCCCGCTTTGGCTTATCGGCGAAGCCAGGCCAATTTCAGGTGTTTCCTGCTTCGCATAAAGGGACTCCTGCCGCGCCAGGACGGATCGCTTCTGCGCTTTTGACGATGCAATGTGCCGATGGTATCGCCGCCGCATGCGTATCATCTTCATGGGCGCGCCGGACTTCGCGGTTCCAACGCTGCAAGAAATCGTGAGCAATGGTCATGTCGTCCTCGCGGTATACACGCGGGCGCCGAAACCGGGTGGGCGACGAGGCCTTGAGCTCAAAAGGACGCCGGTGCATGACGCCGCGGAACTCGCTAGGCATTCCAGTCTTCACTCCTCCGAGCCTAAGAGACGAAAGAACGCAGGCGATCTTTCGAAGCCACAAGGCGGATGTCGGCGTCGTCGTCGCATATGGGCTCCTGTTGCCGCCTGCTGTTCTGCAGGCGCCGAGATCTGGCTGCTTGAATTTGCATGCATCTCTGCTGCCGAGATGGCGCGGCGCCGCGCCGATACAGCGTGCGATTATCGCCGGCGACGGCGCAACGGGTGTTGAGCTCATGCGCATGGAGGAGGGTTTGGACACCGGCCCGGTCGCGATGCGCGAACTCGTTCCGATACGGCCGGAGGATACCGCGGGAGACCTGACGAGTCGCCTAGCGCGGGTTGCGGCCAAGCTCGCTGTGCGCGGATTGTCCGAATTGGAAAGCGGAAAAATCGAATTTGTCGAGCAGCCGACCGCTGGAGCAACGTACGCGCGCAAGATCGAAAAGGCCGAAGCGGAAATCGACTGGAGGCAAACCGCCATTCAGGTGCGTAATCGCATCCACGGCCTCTCGCCCTATCCGGGCGCGTTCTCCAATCTCGACTTGGGGCAACGGCTCGAGCGAATCAAATTTCTACGATCTGAAACCGTTGATACGAGCGGCGCACCCGGGACGATCTTGGACGAGGAGATGACCGTAGCGTGCGGCGAAGGCGCCATTCGCGTCCTGCAAGGGCAGCGCGCCGGTCGCATCGTCTTGCCAGGTCATGAATTGATGCGCCGGGAATCGCTGCCGCCAGGCGCAATGTTCAGGCCGCCCGAAAGGTCTTCATCTGCGCATGAATCGCAGACTTGAGCTCGTCCTTGCTTTCCTCCGCCCCGCGCAAAATCTGCCCTGCGCGAAAAAAATCCAGCAGGCCGAACTGCTCGACCTTTGGACGAATGAGAATGTCCGGAGGCCGCCTCCTGATCTTTTGTTCAGTAATCGCGCCTTGCATGATTTGCGCGGCGCCAAACATCAATTCAAGCGGCGAAGGCATTCGACGCGCGCGCGCGCGTCCTCCAAACGTAACGTCGACGGCGATTACGATGTCCGCATTGTCGACCAGAAGATCGTAGGGAAGCGGATTCACCGCTCCGCCATCGATAAGAACGCTGCGACCGTGTTCAACGGGGCGGAATAGGCCCGGGATCGCCATTGAACCAGCCACCGCCGGTTTCAGCGGCCCGGACTGGTAGACTATCTCGTTGCGATGCAAGTAGTTCGTCGCCACTACCGACATTTTGACCGCGAGCGATTCAATTGTTTCCGGCAATTCGGCGGGCCAGAATAACTCGAGAAAGATCTCTGGGTCGAGCAACACCGGGTTTCCACGGCCCCGCAGCACAAGGTCAGCGAAGCGGCCTACTCGGGCCCTGAGCAACTTGGCAATGACGTCTGACCTGTTACGCAGAACACGCAGAATGTGACTTCGTATGATTCTTGCCTCAAGGCCGGCGGCATAAGCCGCACCGATGACCGCGCCCATCGACGTCCCCGCAATTGCGGCTGGGCGAATACCCAATTCGTCGAGCGCCTCAAGCAAGAGCACGTGAGCAATGCCTCGCGCTCCCCCGCCACCGAGCGCGATCGCAACGCTTGGGCGACGAGTTATAACGCTGCGATCGCCCATTGCGTTCAAGGCTTACTTTCCAATGTCGTCCCGCGCCACCCGATGTCGCGCCTGAAAAAGCCTTCCGGCCAGTCGATGCGGTCGACAGCGGCGTAGGCCCGGTCCTTTGCTTCCCCGACAGTGCGCCCGCGCGCCGTTATAGCCAAAACTCGTCCCCCGTCCGAAACAATTTTATCGCCTACTTGTCGGGTTCCAGCCTGTAACACGGTGACTCCTGTCACGCACTCGGCATCGTCTAAACCTCCGATCCTGGCCCCGCGAACCGGTTCCCCAGGATATCCCTTCGCCGCCATGACGACCGCCAAGGCGGCCTCAGCGCTGAAAGCAGGCGCGACGCCACGAAGACTTCCTTTTGCGCAAGCTTCAAGCAACGGCAATACGTCGTCCGTCAGGCGGGCGAGAATGACTTCGGCCTCAGGGTCTCCGAACCTGACATTAAATTCGATCAGTTTCGGGCCTGCGTCGTCGATCATCAGGCCCGCGAACAACACTCCTCGAAACGGGGCGCCGCGTTGAGCCATGCCCCGAACCGTCGGCCTGATGATTTCGCGCATCACGCGTTCGCTGAGTTCGGGGGTCATGATGGGGGGAGGAGAGTATGCGCCCATCCCACCGGTGTTCGGCCCAGTGTCTCCATCGCCGAGGCGCTTATGGTCCTGCGCGCTTGAGAAGGGCACGGCGTCTGTGCCGTCGCACAGCGCGAAAAACGATACTTCTTCACCCTTGAGAAGCTGCTCGACCACCAACTCCGCTTTGGACGACCCGAATGTGGTCGACAGAGAGTCGACTGCTGCTTCCGCTTCGCCAATCGTCTCGGCAACGACGACGCCCTTTCCTGCGGCAAGCCCATCCGCCTTAACCACGATCGGTGCGCCCCGCTGCCGAATGTAGGCTTTTGCTTCGTTTCGATCTGAGAAGCGTCGGTATTCGGCCGTTGGGATGCCAAACTCCCGGCAAAAATCTTTCGCATATCCTTTCGACCCCTCAAGCCGGGCGGCGGCTCGCGACGGTCCGAAGCAGGCTATTCCATCGCGAGCGAGATCATCAGCTATCCCGGCGACCAAGGGGGCTTCCGGACCAACGACGACCAAGTCTACCAACTCCTTCTGGCAAAATTCGACGATTTGCGCATGGTCCGTCAGGTTCAAGCGAACACTGCGCCCGAGCTTCGCGCAACCGGGATTGCCCGGCGCCACGAACAAGGCGCCAATGTGGGCGGAGCCGGCGCAAGCGAGGGCCAAAGCGTGCTCCCGAGCGCCGGAGCCAAGAATGAGGACGTTCATTCGATCCTTTTCCATCGCACGTTCTATTGCTCAAGCCGGCCGTTGCAATCAAGAAAGTCTGGGCCGCAGTCGCCGTCTTGTCACGGGAACGCAGACTGATGCATTGATGTGCGACCTCAGATCCCGCTCGGGCCGCCCCAATGACGCCTTTTGCCGTGACACCGCCAACCAGCAAATGGGTCGACCTGCCTAGCCATCGGACGTGGCTGCTTCAACAAGCAAACGACCTTTTCGCTTTTTTCGAGCGACAAATCATCAACCCGCTCGGCGGTTTTCACGACCTCGACGACGAAGGGCGGCCGGCCGCTCCCGGCTTCGGCTCGGGGGCGACTCCCACTCGCTATCTCTTCGCGACGTCGAGGATTGTCCATGCGTTCGCGATTGCGCATTTGATGGGTCGTCCCGGCGCCGACCTCGTCGTCGACCATGGAATGCATTTCTTGTGGAACGGCCATCGTGATCGAGAGCTGGGGGGCTACTACTGGGGAGTCGGATATAACGAGCCGACGGACAGCACGAAGCAGGCCTACGGCCACGCTTTTGTGCTTCTAGCCGCATCGAGCGCAAAGGTTGCTGGCCATCCCGACGCACAGCGGCTGCTGGACGACGTTTCGAGCGTGATCCGCGAGCGTTTCTGGGAGGAACAATTCGGCGCCGCCGCGGAGGAATTCACGCGCGACTGGCGCTCCGACAATTCTTATCGGGGCCAGAACTCCAACATGCACCTGACGGAATCGTTCATGGCGGCGTTCGAAGCGACCTCGGATTCGACTTACCTTCGCATGGCTGAACGGATCGCCGATCTCATTGTTCGCCGCCGCGCGGCGGAAAGCGCTTGGCGTTTGCCAGAGCATTTCACGCAAGACTGGCAGGTCGACAGGGATTATTCGGGCAGCCCTGTGTTTCGTCCCTACGGGACGACGCCGGGCCACTGGCTGGAGTGGACGCGCTTGTTGCTCCAGTTGTGGGAGCTCGGGGAGCGCAAGTTGGACTGGCTTCCCGCCTGCGCCAAGTCGCTCTTTGCCCAAGCTGTTTCGGAAGGATGGGATAAGGTCGCGGGCGGCTTCTACTACACTCTGGGTTGGGACGGCCGACCGCATGTACGCGACCGGTACTGGTGGCCGTGTTGCGAAGGCGTGGGGGCAGCGGCTTTTATGAACGCCATCGACGGCGCTCCTGTCTACGAAGAATGGTATCGGCGGATTTGGAGCTTCATCGCCGCATGCTTCATCGACCGAGAGAACGGAGGATGGAGAGCGCAAGTCGACGACGCTCTTAAGCCGAATTCCGGTCCCTTCTTCGGCAAGGTTGACATCTATCATTCGCTGCAGGCGTGTCTCATTCCAAATCTGCCCACGACCGGCAGCGTCACGAAAGGTCTCTACGAGCTGGCGGCAATCCGTCAGCCTTGATTTGCTCGAGCGAATTGTTCAGGCGCTGGCGCTCGATCGTCGACGAGACAGCGACCGTTCGTGAGACTTCTTAACGGTCCGTTAATCCCTTCCCCTGAAATTCGGTATTTCCCCCTCTGCACGAGCACGAGAGAGACCATCTTCATGTTGAACACGCGTTTCGCCCCGGTGTTGCTCGTTTTTCTGGCGCTGTCCCGCGCCAGCAACGCGTCCGCGGACGAAACGAGCACCTACGTCATTGCCGCTGCGTCCGGCTACGGCGTGGAAGACTGTCTCGGCGAGGGAGGCGAGTGCGGCCAAGTCGTCGCCGACGCGTGGTGCGAAGCGCATGGTCGTGGCGCGGCGGTAAAATTTGGTCGATCCAACAGCCCCGCCGACGATGCTGCGTCTCGGCCGTATTTCATTATTTGCGGGAACTAGCCATCAGCGACGCTGCGCGCCGACAGGCTTCTGTAGCTGTCGGCGAAGGGTCGCAGCTCCCTCCCCTGACGCGCAGTCGCTCGCGCCCACTAGTTCATCGATTTCCAAATTCGAATCAGATCATGCGGCTTGGTCGAGCTTATAGGACCAGGTGTGAACGACGGGGTGGCGATTGAATTCATCCATGGCGGCCATGATGCGGTCTTTGAGCTCCTGTTTGGATGCGACGCGGATGTGGCGCAGGACCGAGCGAGCGAGCTTGGAGAAGAAGCCCTCTGAGCTGGACCCCGGATTTAGGACCATTGGCTAAGGTGTGAAATGTCCTGCTCTGTCGCAACCGATGGAGCGAGGAATGACGAAGTCACGCAAGAAGTTTGATGCGGCGTTCAAGGCGAAGATTGCGCTTGAGGCGCTGCGCGAGGATGCGACGGTTCCGGAACTGGCGAAGCGGCACGGGGTGCATCCGAACCAGATTTATGCCTGGAAGAAGCAGGTTCTCGACAATGTCGCGAGCCTGTTCGCGCGAGGGGCGAGCGGTTCGGGGGATGGCGAGGAGGAGCGCGAGCGCGAGACGGCCAAGCTTTACGCCAAGATCGGCCAACTGACGGTCGAACGGGATTTCTTGGCCGGGAGGCCAGGGCGATGAGCGCGCCCGATCGAAGAGCGATGGTCGAACGGCCTGGCAAGGACCTGTCGGTGCGCCGCCAATGCGCGCTGTTGAGCTTGACGCGCTCGGGGGTCTACCGCTCAAAGCCTGTCACCGAGGCGGACGATCTGGCGGTGATGCGCCGGATCGACGAACTGCATCTCGAGCTTCCGTTCTACGGCTCGCGGCGAATGACTTTCGAACTCAACAAGGAAGGCCGTGGGGTCAACCGCAAGCGAGTGCGGCGGCTGATGCGGGTGATGGGGATCGAGGCGCTGGTTCCGCGCCCCGGCACGAGCAAAGCCGCGCCCAGGCACAAGATATACCCCTACCTGCTGCGCGGCCTGAAGATTGTCGAGCCGAACCACGTGTGGGCGGCCGACGTGACCTACATCCCGATGGCGTGCGGCTTCCTCTATCTGGTGGCGATCATCGACTGGGCCAGCCGGGCGGTTCTGGCATGGCGGCTGTCGAACACCAACGATGCGAGCTTCTGCGCGGCGGCGCTGGAGGAGGCGCTGCTTCGGTTCGGAAAGCCGCAGATTTTCAATACCGACCAGGGCTCCACTTTCACCGCCGAGGCTTTCACCAGCAAGCTTGTGACGGCCGGCGTCGAGATTTCGATGGACGGACGCGGCCGCTTCATGGACAACATTTTCATCGAACGGCTGTGGCGCTCGATCAAGTACGAAGAAGTGCATCTGAAAGCCTACGCCGATGGCTGCGAGGCGCGGTCCGGCATCAGTTCCTGGATGAACTTTTACAATTTTCGGCGCCCTCACCAGGCGATGAACAACCAGATGCCGATGGCGGTGTGGCGCGCCGGCATGGACAAAATCGAGGCGGCGGCGAGGGCTGTGGATATGCCGCTTCGCTTGGACAACGCAAACGCGTTGCCCACATACCCACAGCAGAGACAGAAGCAGCAAGAAGCGGTTTGATTCTTGAAGGACAGGAGCAGGCGAGATTACACCTTAAATCCAACCCCCCGTGGTCCCACCAATGGGGTCCAGTTCAGACCTCTCACTCGAAGTCTCCCGCACCGGCACTCTACCCGAAACGCCGCCGCAAGCCCCTTTCATCATTGGGGGCGACAGCTCGCCGTCATGATGGTTAGTTTCTGATTGATCATTCACGCCGTGCTATGGCGTTTCTTCGACCGTCACGAGATCACCTTTAAAAAAAACAGCACATGCCGAGGAACAACAACGCGCGGACGTGCAAAGTCGACGCCGGGAATGGTTCGCGGGGCAGCTCGATCTCGATCCGACGAAACTCGTTTTCATTGACCAGACCGGAGCCTCCACCAATCTCGCGCGCAAAAGCGGACGTTGCCGGCGCGGGCGCCGCTTGCGGGCGGTCATCCCGCACAGTCACTACAAGACGGTGACTTTGGTCGCCGGCCTTCGCCTTCGCGGCCTGACGGCGGCAAAGACTTTCGACGGACCGATCAACGCCGCCCTGTTCGAGGATTGGCTGGAGACATGCCTCGTCCCCACACTCTCGCCCGGGGAGATCGTCGTCATGGACAATCTCCCCGCCCACAAGGGGCCGCGGGTCGAGCAACTCATCAAGGCGGCGGGCGCGGAGTTGCGATATCTCCCAGCCTACAGTCCCGATATGAACCCCATCGAAAAAGCCTTCTCCAAGCTCAAAGCCTTCCTGCGCAAAATCGCCGAACGGACCGTCGCGGGTCTGATCCGCGCGCGCGAAACCTGCGCCGAAATCTTCAAGCCCTCAGAATGTATAAATTACTTCAAATCCTGCGGTTATCAGGACGATACAGGATGATCGGATTCTGCTCTAAGCGGATGGGCGTATTGGTTTACCGCTGGGAAAAGCCTGAAGATGCGGCAAATGAAATGCATGACGCCTTCATTTACGCTGCCGCCGCCGGCATAAAGCACGGCGTGAACCACTTTTCCGACGAGCATTGGGCGAGGCTGCGAGGTGAGCTCGAAGCTCCCGCGTCGATGCAGCCGAGGACAGGACGGGTAGGCGTAGAGCGTTCGTCTCTTGTGTCCAAATTGGCCCACTAGGAGAGCTGAGATGCCCGGCTTGACGCTATTTGACGGCCAGATCGGTGACGACGGCACCGCGAAGCTACGGCTTGCGGTTCGTCGCGACTTCGACAGCGGTCATCCGTTCGCTCTAGATCTGAACGACGACACCTGGCCGCTGACGCTCGATACGGCGAGCCGACTGGCGCGCGCCGGCGAACGCATCCGATGGGCGCTCGAAGGAGCTGCGCCTAAGGCCGAGCCGTATTTCCGGCGCAAAATCAACTTCGGCGACGAAATGGTGATGTTCGAGCTTGGCATTGACGCCCCCACGGGCGTTTACCTGAGCTGGGACGACAAGCGTGTCGTCAGTGTCAACGGCGACCTGCTGCGCCTCCTGGAGCGCATTGGCGAGCAGGTCCGGGACATCAGGCAGGCGACGAGACTATGAAACCGCGTAGGTTGATCGAGGCCGAGCCTGAACACGAGTTCTGCTCCGGAGGACCGCAGCATGAGACGACCGTCGAGCGCCCGCGCGCCTATGCGGAGAATGCAGGTGATGTACTTCGAGGACCTTGCGACCGATATGAGCGCCGCTGTCAGCAAGCTGATAACCGAGCGCGATGTCGAGACGTTCGCGGCCGTGTCGACCGACACCAATCCTATTCATCTGTCAGATGAATTTGCGGCCGGCACGAAGTTCAAGCGCCGCATTGCGCACGGGCTTCTGACTGCGAGCCTGATCTCTGCGGCGCTGGGCACCAAGCTGCCCGGTCCCGGCGCGATCTATGTGTCGCAAAACCTGAAATTCACCGCGCCGGTCTACCTTGGCGACGTCGTGACCGCGACGGTGACGCTCGTCACCCTGGACAGCCTGCATCGGCATGCGCGCTTCGATTGCGTCTGCCGTGTCGGGCACAAGATGGTTCTCTCCGGAGACGCGGTCCTTTACGTCCCGAATCGGCCGGCGGAGCTTGCCGCATGAACGCGATCCCATTCCGCTGGACCGGCAGGCGATGGTCCCGGTCCATCTGGAGGACGCGGAGCACTATCGCGTCAACAACCTTTATTGGCTAGCGCCAGAGTCCCGTCGCTCGAAGCTCAGTCATCGGCACGAACTGCAGCGGCAACTATCTACGCGCACGTTAGACCGTTATGGAGCCCGCAACGGGGATTTTGTTCAAGTTTGGGTGGCTCAGCACGACCGCGACTCAGGAGCAGCAGGGATTATCAAGGGCAACGCGGCCTACATCGAAGGCAAGGGGAAGCGCGCCGTCGATCCCACCACATTCATGCGCGAGAATGGCGGCGTCGAGACGTCAAACCGGGCCGACGGGGGCCTCTTCTTCCGACTGCTGGCGAAAGCCGGCTTCGTTATGAAGGCGGCAAAATACGGCGGCATCAGTCCCGGTTTTCCCAGTAGCCAGCAACGTCGGCTCGTCCCCAACCGCTAGTGTAGCCGCGTTCCAGTCCCGTGTCTGTGACCGGCGTCACGCTTCTCTTAAAGGGGCCGCAGCCGCCGGCCGCCGGCCCGAGCGCGACCGCGTCCCTTAGCGGTCTGCAAGTCTGCGCCTGGCGATGACTCGGCCTACCGAGGACAACTTCCTGAGACTCCAGACCTAAGGCTGTACGGTCTTCTGCACCGCCTCGATCTGCTTCTTCACTGGCTCGAATGCTGCAGTGAACACGGCAGTGGTCAATTGGGCTATGTGGCGGCTATCGCTGACAGCGGCTTCGACGCCGTCCTTGATCAGCTTCTGCTGCAATTCAATGAACTCTGCCGGGCTCTTCACTGCGGCCAGCGCCTGCATCGCAGCGGTCAGGTTCTTCGCGTTCTTTGTCGCCAATTCCTGATACGCCTTGGTCAACTCCTGAACAGCTGCTCTCGCGGCGTTGCCGCTTTCGGTCAGAGCCTCGGTGCTGCCCTTCATCACCGTCTCTGCAGCCTGGCCGCTCTTGGTTAGCATGTCGGCGTTGGTTTTGGCGATCTTCTCAACGGTCGGGTTGGCCATGGCTGGATATCCTTCAGAAATGAGGGCTGGTTTCGACCCTCCACGGTAACCTGCGGCCAAATGGCCGCAGAGACTCGGAAATTACCTAATCCCAATGCGCGACGCCGTGATGGCGGGAGCAGGCGTTTTGGCGGTGCTCAGAGCTACGATCCCCTTGCCCCAATATGAGGCGCCAAGTCGGGCTGCGCTCTGGCGCTCGCTGGCGAGACTGCCGATCCGAGCGCGAGGGCGGCTGAGTAGATTCCGATCCTATCCGACGGTCCGATGCCGCCATAAATTCGCGGTCCTGGCGTTCACGTCCGCCAATGGGTTGTGGCCACAGGGCGCCGCAAAAATAGAGGATAAATCCCATGGACAAAGATCGCATCAAGGGAACGGTCGAGCAGGCCAAAGGCGCTGTGAAAGAAGCTGTAGGCAAAGCCGCAGGTGACGCCAAGCTTGAGATCGAGGGCCGGAATGAAAAAGCTGCTGGCAAAGTTGAGAACGCAGTCGGCGGCGTCAAGGACGCTTTGCGGGACGCTTTGAAGAAGTAATCGGCGAGCCAGCGTCCTCACTTGACGAATCAAATTCGTCTCCCCGCTTGAAGCGGCGCTCTTCGAGCTGGGGCGATCGCGACCCCTACCGGCGGTCCTTGAAACCGTCAAGGCGAGGAGAAGTCACTTATGGAGGCTGTCCAGGAGACCGTCGATCGCGTACGCTCGATTGATGTCGAAGCGTACAAATACGGGTTCGTAAGTCCGATCGAGTCGGAACTGGCCCCAAGGGGCCTTAACGAGGATACTGTCGGGTTCATCTCTGAGAGGAAGGGTGAGCCGGAATGGCTGCTCGCATGGCGGCTCGACGCATTTCGCCGTTGGCGGACGATGGAAGAACCGAAATGGGCGCGGGTAACGTATCCGCCGATCGACTATCAGGCGATCTATTATTTCGCGGCGCCGAAATCCGGACCGGCACCGAAGTCGCTGGACGAGATTGACCCAGAGCTCCTACGCACCTACGCCAAGCTCGGCATTCCGCTCGTCGAACAGGAGATTCTCGCCGGGGTTGAGAGACCGAGGGTGGCAGTCGACGCCGTATTCGATTCCGTTTCGATCGCGACGACGTTCAAGGCGGAGCTCGCCAAGGCGGGCGTCATTTTCTGCTCTTTCTCCGACGCTGTCCGAAATCACCCCGAACTCGTGCGCCGCTATCTCGGCACGGTCGTACCGGCCACCGACAATTTCTACGCGACGCTCAATTCGGCTGTGTTCTCCGATGGTTCGTTCGTTTACGTGCCGGCGGGCGTACGCTGTCCGATGGAGCTCTCGACTTACTTCCGCATCAACGAAAGGAACACAGGTCAGTTCGAGCGCACGCTCATCATCGCCGACAAGGGATCTTATGTCAGTTACCTTGAAGGCTGCACGGCGCCCAAGCGGGATGAGAATCAGCTCCACGCCGCCGTCGTCGAACTCATAACGTTTGACGACGCCGAAATCAAATATTCGACGGTGCAGAACTGGTATCCCGGCGATTCGCAAGGTCGCGGCGGCATCTATAATTTCGTGACCAAGCGGGGCGATTGCCGCGGCGCCCGGTCAAAAATCTCCTGGACGCAGGTTGAGACTGGCTCCGCGATCACCTGGAAATATCCATCCTGCATATTGCGCGGAGAGGCCTCGCGCGGCGAATTCTATTCGATTGCGATTTCGAACGGCCATCAGCAAGTCGACAGCGGCACGAAGATGATTCATCTCGGCCGCAACACGACGAGCCGCATTATCTCGAAGGGCGTCGCGGCCGGCAAGTCGCAGAACACCTATCGGGGGCAGGTGTCCGTGCACAGATTGGCGACCGGAGCGCGCAATTTCACCAACTGCGATTCCCTGCTGATCGGCCACGAATGCGGCGCCCACACGGTACCGTATATCGAGGCAAAGAACGCCTCCGCTGTGATCGAACACGAGGCGACCACGTCCAAAGTTTCGGATGAGCAGATGTTTTACTGCCTGCAGCGCGGCCTGTCGGCAGAGGAAGCGACGGCGCTCATCGTCAACGGCTTTGTTCGGGACGTGTTGCAGCAATTGCCGATGGAATTCGCTGTCGAAGCGCAAAAGCTCATCACGATCAGCCTCGAAGGGAGCGTGGGATGACAGCCGACCGAGCGCCAGCCTCGATCCGGTCACTTCCGCTCGTCGCCAACGCCGAGTTCTCGCCACAGCCACGTGAAGTCGTAGGCGCCCATCGGATCCTCGGGACGCGGCTGCGCTGATTGGTTCTCCAGCATCTTCAGCCACGCGATCACCTTCTTCCGGCCTTTCGCAGTCTTGACCGCCTTGCGCGGCGTCTGGTTGCCGAGCGCCGGGATCGGCTCGTCCAGCGTCTTGCGATAGTGATCCGTCAGGGCCTGATGAACGATGCTTCGCTCCTCGTCCGGCGGGAGGCGAACGATGTCCTGCTCCGAATGCTCCCGCGATGACGCCATCATCTGTTCGACGCTCTGCCGCTCCACGAGGGGAGCGCGCGCGAGGCCGGCGAGAACAGGCTCCAGCATTGCGCGCCCGCTCGGATAATGTCTTCAATGAAGGCGGTCTTGGCGTCGGCGTATGCATTCATGTCTACCCAATCCATGTTGCTCAGCTCGCGCTTGAGCGCTGCATAACGGTCACAAGCCTCCGGATTGGCGCGGAGGAAATCGCGGAACAGCAGATATCGTTCGATCTCGCCAGGGGCTCGCCGCGAAGCCGGTCATCGACATTCTCGTCGTCATCTCCAACCCAGCCGAAGAGGATCTGTATCTGCCTGGCATGCTATCGGCAGGGTACGAACTCCGGGTTCGTGAACCGGAGTTTGACTGATCTTCGACAGTTACCGCATGGGGGTGAGGCGTAACCCGTTGATATTATTTTGGGCGACGGGGAGCGAGCGCGATAGTGTAGTGCCACGTGGTGCTTTGATTTTCGTTGATTTATTGGGAGAAAAAGCGGATAGTGTGCGCATCAAAATTGAGTCGGCGTCAGGTTCTCCGCCATGTATTTCCGCAAGAAGACCTCCGGCGGTCACGCCTATCTGCAGATTGTCGAGAGCCGGCGCGAGGGCGCCGCGGTGCGCCAGCGGGTGATCGCGACGCTCGGGCGGATCGAGGATCTGCAGGAGAGCGGGCAGTTGGAGCGGCTGCTGCGCTCGGGGGCGCGTTTCTCCGAGAAGGCGATCGTGCTCGATGCGCTCGACCGCGGCGAGGCGGCAGCAATCGCGACCCGGCGCATCGGGCCAGCGCTGGCCTTCGAGCGGGTGTGGGAGGAGACGGGTTGCCGGGACGTGATCGAACGCCTGGCGAGCGCGCGCAAGCATGACTTCTCGCTGGAGCGCGCGGCGTTCCTGACCGTGCTGCACCGCCTGTTCTGCGGCGGCTCGGACCGCGCCGCCGACCGCTGGCGCGAAGATTATCGCATCGACGGCGCCGAGGGCCTCGAGCTGCATCATCTCTATCGCGCTATGGCGTGGCTCGGCGAAGAGCTTCCCGAAGACCAGCAGGACGCCGCGACGCCGTTTGCGCCGCGCTGCGTGAAGGATGTTCTGGAGGAGGAGCTGTTCGCCTGCCGGCGCGACCTGCTCACCACGCTCGACATCGTGTTCATGGACACCACGAGCCTCTATTTCGAAGGCGCGGGCGGCCAGACGCTCGGGCGGCGCGGCTTCTCCAAGGACCATCGGCCCGATCTCAATCAGATGATCCTGGCCGTGCTCCTCGACGGCGACGGCCGGCCGGTGTGCACGGAAATGTGGCCGGGAAACACGGCCGACGTGAATAGCCTGATCCCGGCGATCGATCGCTTGCAGCGCCGCTTCCGCATCAACCGCGTCTGCGTCGTCGCCGACCGCGGCATGATCAGCGCCGAGGCGATCGCCGAACTCGAGGCGCGAGCGCTCATCTACGTTCTGGGCGTGCGCGAGCGAACCGACAAGCTCGTGCGCGAACTCGTTCTCGACGATCCCGCGCCGTTCGTTCCCTTCGTTCTGATGAAGCCGAGGCGCGAGGTCGACTACGAGGCCAAGACGGTGAAGCTCGCCGGACGGCGCTACGTCGTGTGCCGCAACCTCGACGAGATGAGCAAGGACGCCGCCAATCGCGCGACAATCGTCGCCGCTTTGGAGCGGCAGCTGAAGAAGGGCGACAAGAGCCTCGTCGGCAACAAAGGCTACCGCCGTTTCCTCGCCAACCCGCAGGGCGACGGCTTCGCCATCGATCGCGCCAAGGTCGAGGAGGACGCCAAGTTCGACGGCGTGTTCGTTTTGCAGACCAACGCGCATCTTTCGGCGCTGGAGGCGATGCTCGTCTACAAACAGTTGTGGACCGTGGAGCGGACGTTCCGCACGACCAAGAGTCTGCTCGAGACGCGGCCGATCTATCACAAACTGGATGAGACGATCCGCGGCCACGTCGCCTGCAGCTTCCTTGCGCTCGTGCTGAAGAAGGAGCTGGAAGACCGCCTCGCCGCCGCCGGCCGCCCGCGCCTCTTGGCCCGACGTCATCGCGGATCTCGCCTCGCTCGCCGAGACCGAGGTCGAACAGGACGGCAAGCGCTTCCTGCTGCGCTCCGCCCCTCGTCCAGCCGCCACCCTTGCGCTCTCCGCCCTCGGGGTCGCCCTGCCGCCGACCTTGCGTCAAATCGCGAACTCCTGATCCACGCCAAAATTCCGTAATGTAGTGCCACGGCCCCGGCGCAGCGCGCTTTTGCGCAGGCTATCAATGGCTTGGATTCTCCAACTGTTGAAGATCAGTTTGACTGATCTTCGACAGTCGGAGAAACTAAGCCTTTGATATCGAGCGCAAAAGCGCGCTGTGCCGCTGGCGTGGCACTACACTACGGAGTTTTGGCGTGGATTGGGCGTTTTCGATCTAACGCAAGCGGACGTCGCCTATCTAGAGGTCGTCCAGAGCCGACGCGAGGGCACCGCGGTGCGCCAGCCCGAGGTCTTCTTGCTGAAATACACGCGGGAAAACCGGCACCAAGTCGATCTTGGTGCGCATAGTATCCACCAATGCTCCAATGAAATCAATAAAATCGAGCGAAAAACGCGGCACTACATTTTCGAGCCCATTGCCCATCGTCAGCAATCATATCAATACCTTACGCCTAGCGCGTATGCTCCAACTGTCGAAGATCAGTTTGACGAGCACCGTATGTTCCGGACTCCCAATCGTGACGTACACGTCCATTTCTATCCGGCCGACAAGTCGGGACTTCTATGCCGCCAGCGTAAGCGCCGCCCACGTCGGAGGACCCATGTCCCACGGGGACCGCTTGGTCATATCAAATTCATACGTTCTTGTTCTGATCTCGCCAGATACGGCGATTGGCAGCAACTTGAGCCATCGTTAAAACCTATTCGAAGCATGCCCTAACGTGATGCGTTACAGGTACAAATGTTGGGGGAAGAAAGTGTTTGATCTAATTGCAATTGAACTGATGGAAGTCCGTAAAATGGCTCAGCAAGCCGGCAAGTACTTTTTGGTCTATCTAATTGACATTGCGATCATAGAGGCGAAGGCGAAAGCTTGTTCTGGTAGCAACGGCCTCGAAGCACTCATCCCTCTATCCCTGGGGAACAACGCCTCTATATTGGCGTCAAAGGCTGGCGGCTGAGTTAGAACGTAACCGTTCACACCCCCGGTCCGTTGCAGCGGTATTATGATGCCGGGGGTGTGGCCGTTTGAGCGCCGAGTTGGGGGCTTGCGCTTTGGCGCGAACAGGATTTTACGCCTTGCGTGCCTCCCCAATTCGCCCCTGACTTGAAGGATATCGATCGGACAGCTCACGAATCCCCCTCATTCTTGATCAACTCGAAATTGCCTGGATTGGCGAGTCAGCCCGTGGCCGGTTCACGAATCAGCCGGGCGGGGGCTCATGCGCAGGTCGATCGAGCGGGTGGGATTGGTTCATGAGTTTGTAGAGCGCACGTTTTCGGGGAGCTTGCACGCCAAGCGCATTCTTTCGCTGGCCAATGGGACGTTGGGGGTTCTGACGGGGGCGTCGTTGGCCGTTTCGCTCATCGGGCATGCGCTGGCGCAAGCGCGCGGTCTTTCGGACAGACACGCGATCAAACAGGTCGATCGTCTGCTGAGCAACGCCGGGGTCGTCGTCTGGGACCTGTTCGCGCCGTGGGTTCGCGAGGTCGTGGGCCAGCGCAAGGCGATCGTCGTGGCGATGGACTGGACCGATTTCGACGCCGACAATCAGGCGACGCTGGCTTTGAGCCTGATCACGCGTCACGGCCGGGCGACGCCGCTCCTGTGGCTGACGGTCGACAAGGACGAACTGAAGGACCAGCGCAACGACTTCGAGGACCTCTGCCTGACGCATTTGAAGGCGATCCTGCCCGAGGGCGTGGCGGTGACGATCCTGGCCGATCGCGGCTTCGGCGACGTCAAACTGTTCGAATTCCTCGACAGCCTCGGTTTCGGCTACGTCATCCGCTTTCGCGGCAACGTCCATGTGACCGCGGCGGACGGCGAGACGCGCCTGGCCGCCGACTGGGTCGGCAAGAAAGGGCGCGCCCGCCTTCTGCGCGGCGCCGAACTCACCGCCGCCCGCCACAAGGTCGGCGCGGCGGTCTGCGTCCACGCCAGGGGCATGAAGGAGGCTTGGCATCTGGCCGCCAGCGATGCGGCCGCGAGCGCCGCCCAGATCGTCAAGCTCTACGCCAAACGATGGACGATCGAGCCGGGGTTCCGCGACACCAAGGATTTGCGGTTCGGCATGGGCCTGAGCGTCCTGCGCATCGGCGATCCACAACGGCGCGACCGTCTGCTGCTGCTCAACGCTTTGGCGATCCTCCTGCTCACGCTGCTCGGCGCGGCCGGCGAAAGCCTCGGCATGGACCGATCGCTCAGAACCAGCACGGTCAAACGCCGCGTCCATTCGCTGTTCCGCCAGGGCTGCCTGCTCTACGACCTCATCCCCACCATGCCCGAGAAGAGATTGCGGCCGCTCCTCGTCAAATACGAGGAATTCAGGCAGGCCGCGCGCGCCTGTCCCGGCTCGGTCCCCAATTCGTCCCGGTTTCGTCCCGCCGCCCCTTGAGGCCTACGCGCTCCCCGGCGCCGACGTCGCTTTTCGCGCGACGCGCAAGATGCGCCGGGCGATCGCCGCGTCGTCCGCGAGGCAGAAGGTCAGAAAGTCCTCGAGCGCCTGCGTCGGGGTCGATCGCTTGGCGACCGACAGGGATGTCGCAAATGGACGGGAGCGCGCCTTCACGGGTTGCCTCGGGAAAGACCGGAGTCTGGGCGAAAGCCGTCATTCCATTGCGGGCGCGAAATAGCCTTCACCGCCCGAAGCCGAATTCCTTGGCGGACCTAGGCGGTAGCCTTCGGTTTCTGCCTTCCGTTCAACGGCCCTTGGTCGAGATTGCGGAACTTCAAGCAATCCCTGGGAACCAACGAATTTTCACCCGTCGCATGTACTCGGCGTAAATCGGATCGCTCTTCAGGAAGCCCTCCTCGATAATGCTCTTGATGATGAATAGCCCCGAGACGATGGCGACCATGGCGAGATTGACTGAGGAATACGCGCGGAGAATCAATCCAAAGTAGGCAACGAAGAGTCCCGTATAGATCGGATGTCGCACGTAAGCGTACGCTCCGCTGGTCACAAGACGACGCTGCGCCGGGACAAAACCAATGTTTCTGCCCAGGCTAACGCGAGCGTAGACGGCGATGCCGAGTCCGATAAGCGCAATAACGTCGGTTGCAATGGGCGGCGCGATCACAACGCCGCGTTGGGCAAACAGCGCTGGCCCCAAGGTCCCGTAAGTGGCGGTGAAAGCCAATAGCCAGAACCAGGGATTCGGGGTTACTCGCACCGGCGGACGACGCACTATCATGGTTACAATCAACAAAAGGGTAGCCGCAAAGGCAGCGGCGCGCGGGATGTTCAGCAGCCCTTCCCTGAAGCGAGCGTACTCCACGTATGTGAAGGGGACGATGGCGACGATCGCGATCGCGCGATCCACCCCGGGCGAAATGATCAAGCCCATGAAGGGCCAAGCGCTCGCTGCCGACTGCACTGCGCTTTCCGCGCGCTTGGTTTGTTCCTCTGTGATCGTCATCTCGGGCCTCCCATAAAGAAACCAGGGTCTTTTAAAAGGCGATCAACCGTACGCGTTTTTGTGGCAACCGCAAGCGCTGGGTCTCGGCCGTCGTCTTTTGGCGCGCCGGACCGACTTCCAGCGCATAGACCTTGACCGGCTCGGCGATGTTCTTGAGCCGGGTCGCGCCGAAATCGGTGACCTTCAGTTCGAGCCGTCCCTTGACCTGCCAGTAGGCCTGCTCGGAATGACAGATGGCACCGGGCTTGGCGACGCCTTCAAGCCGCGCGGCGACATTAACGGCATCGCCAATGAGGTCGCCGTCGCTCTCCTCGACCACGTCGCCCACATGAATGCTGACGCGGTATTCGATGCGCCTATCCTTCGGCACACCGGCATTGCGCTCGCCGAGGCCGGTCTGCACTTCGACTGCGCAGCGCACCGCATCGACCGCGCTGCGGATAAGCCCGCTCACGTTGTTTGAGGGCGCGACAGTCACGGTGTTTGATGGGCGGCTCACGTTGTCGGACTTGCAAGAGTTCGGCACGCCGCCCCACGACATCGCCACACAGATGAATGAGACGCTCGCCGAGCGCAAACTGTTCTCGGCCGTCCCGGAAGACGACGCGCGCATCCGACGGATTTTTGATGCCGCGGAGATCGCGCCGAAGTTCGCGCTGGAGTTAGCCGACGCCGACGAGCTGATCGCCGAATTCGCCTGCTTGCGAGATCTACCCCCCGCAACAGCAGCCCGTGCGCGGCGAGAAGCCGAGCTGATGTGCTTAACCGGCATCCGCGCCGAAGCAAAGGTGCGCTTTCTGGCGACGTACTGGGGCTTCGTCGCTTGGCACAATTCGCGGCGCGCCTGACCGATCAGGCGCCCGCCCCAACTCGCCACCCAAGCCAAACCGCACGGGACTGCGACTGCGCCGCTCGCCGGCGCTCGCACCCCTCAATCTCAGGAGACTCCATCAATGCCCGGCAAACAAGCCAAAGTCGTCACGCCCCCCATGCTCAAGCGCATGCTGCGCCACGTCTCACGTTCCTCGTTCCCCGCCCGCGACCGCGCGATGATTTTGCTGTCGGTCAAAGCCGGCCTACGCGCCTGCGAGATCGCGGGGTTGGATTGGTCGATGGTGCTCGACGCGCAGGGTCGGGTGTCCGGCACAATCCACGTCCGCGACCTCATCGCGAAGAAGCGCAGGGGACGGCGGATACCTATGCATCCCGATCTACGGCGCGCCTTGGAGCGCCTGGCGCGCACCACCGAGCCGGTCGGTCCCGTGATCCGCTCTTATCGCGGCTCGCACTTGAAGGCCAACAGCGTCGTCAATTGGTTCGTCGCGCTGTTCCAGGAGCTCGGCTTTGAGGGCTGCTCGTCGCATTCCGGTCGGCGCAGTTTCATCACCGTCGCCGCCCGCAACATTCATCGCTCCGGTTGCAGCTTGCGCGACGTGCAGCTGCTCGCGGGGCATCGTTCCATCGAAACCACTGAGCGCTACATCGATGGCGACACCTGCGCGCAGAGGAGGTTGGTGGCGTACGTTTAGGGGCAGCTCGCATCAGCACGCCTGCTCGGTGAATGGCTGGTCAACGCGTCACCGGGCAAGCGCACCCGGCTTGCTCACCTCTGTGAGGTCCTTGGCCTCGAAGAGCGCGCGCTTCCTCATGATCTCCGCCACCAGCTCCTCCATCGAACTGCTTCTGCCGTGATCGAAGCCGAGCGGTTCAACGCGGACGCGGCGGCGATGTTGGTTCACTCGTTCTCGCCAACCATTCCGACGAGGATAGTGAACCCAGCGCATGTGCCTCGCCTGCCTGTTTCATGCATGAAGTCGATCCCGACTATTTCTGGCTCGCTTCCGGCACTGGCCTCAGGGCAACGCGATAACATCATGCGCTGGCGAAAAACGAACTCAAGCGGTTGATTGCTCAGCGGCTTGCGATCTCGGATGACGAGCGCAGCAATCGTGCGCGGCATATCGGAGCCCAACATTCCGATGGATGTGATCGTCACGGAAGAAGCAATCGTCGAACGATCAGCGAGCTGACGCCGGGCCACTCGCCTCGCATTCCCGCAAAGTGGAGCCTGCCAGCTCAATGGATCCGAACCAGCTTGTCCGCGCTACGCCCATGGTGTCTCTATCGCTGTCGTCGCACGTCCACTTCGATCGCCTGTTCCGTGGCTCAAGAACAGCGATCGGGCTCCTGGCCAAAGCCTCATCGGTCAGTACTCCGTGGCAAAAACACGACGAAACTCGCGAGCCGGTCGATTGTTCCTTCCCTCCCAGATAACTTCGGCTCAGTGGCGGCGGGAACCTAACAGACGTCTCTTGAGTTGACGGCGTGACTTCCTTCACACTCCTGACTTCCTTCACACTCGAGGAGCATAGCATGCGCAAAGTATTGATCGCCGCCGCAGCAATCTCGGCCCTCGCTGGCGCGAGCGCGCTGGCGCAGAATGCATCCGCTCCGGGAGCAAACCCGGCTCCGGCCAACTCTGCCGCCCAGTCTGACACCACATCCAATGCCGGGGCGAACACATTAGCCGCGCCAGGGGCAGCAAATCCGCCAGCCAACGCACCGCGCGCCAACGCCGCGCAGAACGTGCCTGAGAAAGGGCCTAGCTTCATCACGGTGAACAACGACGACAGGCTCAGCACCAATGTCGACGGTCTCGACGTCTACAACGGGCAGAACGAAAACATCGGCAAGATCCAGGACGTCGTGTTCGACAAGGATGGCAAGATAACCGGGTACATCCTTTCGATCGGAGGATTCCTCGGGATGGGAACACGCTACGTGGCGGTCAATCCAAACTCGGTATCGATCACCTATGACGGCGCCAACAAGGTCTGGCGCGCCAGCGTGAACGCTACAAAGGACCAGCTGAAGTCGGCGCCGGAGTTCAAGTACGGCGGCCAATGGTCCGCGAGCCGCAGCTGATCGGCGAGAGCGAAGCGCAGTTTCTTGCGGCGCGGAGATAGCCCGCGCCCAGACGATGAGGAGGTTCGACATGGATTGGAATCGGTTCGTCGACCGCGCGCCCAAGGAAGCGAAGGCGTTCTACGCTACGATCGCTGCGGCGACGGCGACGGGCGTGCTCCTGAATTTCACCCCGATCGACCCGATTCGAGCCTTGTACTGGAGCGCCGTCATCAATGGCCTCGTCGCGGTTCCGATCATGGCGATCATGATGATGATGGCGGCGAACCCGAAGGTGATGGGTCAGTTCACGATTGATCGTCCGCTCAAGATCCTGGGCTGGCTCTCGACCGCGGTCATGGCCCTCGCGGCGGCCGGGATGATCACCTTCAGCTTCCTCTAGGGCTTCCTCACCCAAGGCGTGGACCGCGATCTCGCGACGATGCGGCGCGCGCCGAAGGAGGGGTGCCATGACTTTGGCTGAAGCGCGCGCCGCCCGGCTGAAAGGCTCGAACCGCCAGGGCGGATCGGCGAGGACGACGCCGTACCGCCTGTCCGGAAGAGCGCGCTGTTTCGCTCCGAGTTCGGCTTCGCGCCGCGCACGATGCGCCTTTTTCATCGCCGTTCGGCGAGACCGGCCTCGATCGGTCCGCCGACAACCACTATCCGACGACTCCGCTAGAAGCCATCAAGGCGCTCGGCGTCGCCTCTATCGCCGCACCGGACTCGCGCGAGGCTCGCCGATCTCGATATCCAGGTCATCACCGCGCCGACGCTGCGCCTCGACCTCGAGGCCGACCGGCGCAACCTCGCCGAGACCGTCGACCGGGTGCGGCCCCGTCTGCTCATCCTCGATCCCTTCGTGCGGCTGCACCGCATCGACGAGAACGCCAGCGGCGAGGTCGCCCCCCTGCTCGCCTGGCTGCGCGAGCTGCAACGCCGGTACGGCGTCGCCGTGCTCGTCGTGCACCACGCCAGGAAGGGCGGCGCCTGCCTCCGCGCCGGCCAGGCCTTGCGCGGCTCCTCCGAGTTCCACGCCTGGGGCGACAGCAACCTCTATCTGCGGCGCGACGGCGAGGAGCTGACGTTGACCGTCGAGCATCGCGCAGCGGCCGCTCGTCATCGAGCTGGTCCAGAACGGCACGGCCCTCGCCCTGGAGGCGGTCGAGCGGGCCAGACCCGTCGCCGCCCAGGCTCCCTCGCTGAGGAGCGCGTCACGGCGGCGCTCGCCGAAGCCCAAGGGCCGCTTCCGTTCGCCGACCTGCGCGCCCGATGCCGGGTCCGGGCCGCCACCCTCCACGAGCGCGTCGGCCTGCTCGCCGCCGCCGGCCGCATCGTCAAGACCGTCAACGGCTACCGTCTCGCAGACCTGTGATCGGCGCTTCCGTTCCCGGCTCCCGTTCGCCGAGTAGGCCCGGGGAATTTCACCCCGAGCCTCTCACAGGTAGGGTCGGGGACTGGCGCGCCGGTTTAGGTCGAAGTTTGTGTTCCCTGTTGGCTCGCTCTTTCGTCTGCGAGTGTCACACCATCTCGACCGTGCCGCGTTTCCAGCCCCCGCCTCGTCGAACGCAGCATGCGGATTTCCTCGCACTGCGCTCTCCTGTTTGCTTCGCCCCAAGACTTATGGGACCTATCCTGCCGGCGCGACTTTCGGTCCTGGTCGAACCACCCGGTAGCCGTTGAACAGCCTGTGTGCAACCGGATTGATGGTTGACACTTTGGACCGGATACATGGTTGACACTTTTGGCCACTTACGCGGCCGGCTGTTGCTGCTGCTCTTCCTGTGGGATTGTGGGCAACGCCTCAGCGTTGTCCACAAGTCCACAGGCGGGCGGCCGCGACAATTTCCGGCGGCGAAGGCGGCCGCTTTTGTCGAGGAATCCGAGTTCGACGTCGGCGTAGCGAACCCGCAATTCGCCCGCCTCGGTCTCCTCGATCGCCACGGGCTCGCCGACCAGGGCCTCGCTGACGAAGATCAGGTCGCCGGCCCATTTGATCACGCCGTTCGAGCGCACGCGCCGCACGGCGCAGTCGTCCGGATAATCGGGCTCGCGCAGGGCGCAAGGATAAGCGCGATCGGAGGCGCGATAGAGCGCCGCCGGCGTCTCGAAATCCAAGGCCTCGTGCGGCCGTTCGTGGTTGTAGACGGCGCGGAACTCGTCGAAGCGGCGCTGCTGCTCGGCGAGCGTGGCCGCCGGCGGGTCGGCGGCGTCCGCCTTCAGGGTCCGGTGCATGCGCTCGTGGCGGCCGTTCTGCGTCGGTTTGCCCGGCTCGATCCGTTCGGGGCGCACGCCGAGCTTGATCCACCACACCGCAAGCCGCGACAGCCCGCCTGCGCCGACCGACGCGAACGGCGGCCCATTGTCCGAGCGGATCGCAAGCGGCAACCCGAACTCGCAGAACGCCGCGTCGAACACCGGGCGCACGTGCTCCCCGTCGGTCTGCGCCACCGCCTGGCAGCGCAAGAGATAGCGGCTCATCGCGTCGCTGATCGTCAGCGGATCGCAGCGCTGGCGGTCGCCCGTCATAAACCAGCCCTTGAAGTCGGCGCACCACACCGCGTTGGGCCCGTCGGCGGCCAGGAACGGCGAAGAAAAGGGCGGACACCGCCTGCGCGGCCGACGCGATTGGGTCAGCCCCTCCTTGCGCAGCCAGTCGCCGATCGTGCTGAGCGCCGGCGGCGCGACATCCGGCAAGCGGTCGGCGAGCGTCCTGCGCAGCTTCTTGGGACCCCAGGTCGGATGCCGCTCGCGCAGCGCCAGCGCCGCCGCCACCAGCTCCTCGTCGCGCGCCCGCCCATGGCGGATCGGCGCGCGGCTGCGCTCCTTCAACCCCTCCGCGCCTTCCGCCGCATAGCGCGCCAGCCATTTGTAGCCGGTCTGGCGGCTGATCCCGAACGCGGCGCAAACCTCCGTCATCACCCCCTCGTCCTCACGCGCCGCAATCACAAATCGCATCCGCTCGTCCATCGCGCAGGTCTCACTCCAAGGCATCGGCGGGGCCCTCCTCGCCGTGCAATAGACCTGTCAACGATGTATCCGGTCCAATCCGTCAGCGATCTTACCGGATCGTACACCTGAGAGTTTGGTACAGCCAGCCCCTACTCCACCGCATCCAGCCGAAGCCCTGCCGTTTCCGGGTTCAATCCCCAGAACCGCCAGGGCGTTTCAGCCTTCGCCTTGACGTTATTCTCCGCCTCAGGTCCTGCAAATCGATGGACGCCTTTGTCATCTCGTCCTTGCCTTCCTTGTGGTCGGAGACTTTACAAACAGCAGGGCTCCTTCGCTCCACGGGCATTACCCTGCCTCCACGCTACTACGAACCCATCCGTCACCCTCTCGCCTTCGATCGACTTCCCGGTTGAGCCGGTTATACTGAGCTGGACCCCGGATTTAGGACCATTGGCTAAGGTGTGAAATGTCCTGCTCTGTCGCAACCGATGGAGCGAGGAATGACGAAGTCACGCAAGAAGTTTGATGCGGCGTTCAAGGCGAAGATTGCGCTTGAGGCGCTGCGCGAGGATGCGACGGTTCCGGAACTGGCGAAGCGGCACGGGGTGCATCCGAACCAGATTTATGCCTGGAAGAAGCAGGTTCTCGACAATGTCGCGAGCCTGTTCGCGCGAGGGGCGAGCGGTTCGGGGGATGGCGAGGAGGAGCGCGAGCGCGAGACGGCCAAGCTTTACGCCAAGATCGGCCAACTGACGGTCGAACGGGATTTCTTGGCCGGGAGGCCAGGGCGATGAGCGCGCCCGATCGAAGAGCGATGGTCGAACGGCCTGGCAAGGACCTGTCGGTGCGCCGCCAATGCGCGCTGTTGAGCTTGACGCGCTCGGGGGTCTACCGCTCAAAGCCTGTCACCGAGGCGGACGATCTGGCGGTGATGCGCCGGATCGACGAACTGGATCTCGAGCTTCCGTTCTACGGCTCGCGGCGAATGACCTTCGAACTCAACAAGGAAGGCCGTGGGGTCAACCGCAAGCGAGTGCGGCGGCTGATGCGGGTGATGGGGATCGAGGCGCTGGTTCCGCGCCCCGGCACGAGCAAAGCCGCGCCCAGGCACAAGATATACCCCTACCTGCTGCGCGGCCTGAAGATTGTCGAGCCGAACCACGTGTGGGCGGCCGACGTGACCTACATCCCGATGGCGTGCGGCTTCCTCTATCTGGTGGCGATCATCGACTGGGCCAGCCGGGCGGTTCTGGCATGGCGGCTGTCGAACACCAACGATGCGAGCTTCTGCGCGGCGGCGCTGGAGGAGGCGCTGCTTCGGTTCGGAAAGCCGCAGATTTTCAATACCGACCAGGGCTCCACTTTCACCGCCGAGGCTTTCACCAGCAAGCTTGTGACGGCCGGCGTCGAGATTTCGATGGACGGACGCGGCCGCTTCATGGACAACATTTTCATCGAACGGCTGTGGCGCTCGATCAAGTACGAAGAAGTGCATCTGAAAGCCTACGCCGACGGCCGCGAGGCGCGGGCCGGCATCGGCTCCTGGATAACCTTTTACAATTTTCGGCGCCCTCACCAGGCGATGAACAACCAGATGCCGATGGCGGTGTGGCGCGCCGGCATGGACAAAATCGAGGCGGCGGCGAGGGCTGTGGATATGCCGCTTCGCTTGGACAACGCAAACGCGTTGCCCACATACCCACAGCAGAGACAGAAGCAGCAAGAAGCGGTTTGATTCTTGAAGGACAGGAGCAGGCGAGATTACACCTTAATCCAACCCCCCGTGGTCCCACCAATGGGGTCCAGTTCAGTCCGCGCCTGACTGGCCCATCGGTACTTTCGGCCTCGCGGGGCAACCGCTTGTGCCTTTTCCCTTGGCATGGCCAGCCAGGGTCTCAAGTTCCATACGAAAGCCCAGATGAGAGTCACGCCTCCTGAACACCGGACACCGCGTGGTCAGTAAGCAGGTGTCTTCCACGCTAATCCCGGAGCAAGGGGAAGACCCCGGTTTTCGATGTCGTCCAAGTGTGTTTCGATGCGTCGTCAGAGGTTCGCTTGCGCTCGTCTCTCTCATCCATACCTGACGTGATCACTGCCACGCCTTTTAACCATGACGTTCACCACCGCGGCTTTTGACCGAAACAGCTCATGGCGGTTTGAAGCCTCCTCCTACAAAGCGACTTCGAAGGGTCCACCTCCATCTCTCGTACAGCATGACGCTTGCGCGTCTTCTTGACACAACCCGCCTCTCTACAACGCATGGGAACGGGAACGGGAACGCCCGGCCGCGAAGCGGTCCTCCCTTCATCCCCCCAACGGAAGCCCCGGGCGGCCTGTTTCCTTGTTCGGCCGGGCGGCTGTTTCCTCGTCCCGGCCTGCGCAGCGAAACTGGCGTCGCGCGCAGGGGCGGTCAAGGACACGCGCAAGCGCGCCCGCAGGGCTTGTCCTTGACGGCCCCGAGCACGGCGCCAGGCTTGGGCGCAGGCGGGACGCGAACGGCTCCGTCGGGCTCGTCGTCGGCAAGCCGATGCGGACCCAGACCTCCTGCGGACCAGACCTTCGCTCTGGCGAAACCCCCGCGAGCACGACGGCGCGCTCAACCGGCGCGGGGTCAAGCAACGCACTCCCCGCACCGCCCATCAAACACCGTGGGGCGCGCCCTCAAACAGCGCGAGCCGGCTTATCCGCTCGGGCCGCGCCGTCACCAGCGGCAGAGCGATGCACAACGGCTTGAGACGTAAGGTCCTATGAATTGACTTAGATCAATGCTGTGGAGGCGCCGCTGCTTTATCTTAAAAACGTTTGGTCAGGCCTCTCCTCTGGCGGGAAACGGATGGAGTGATCCTATGTCTGGCATCTTTCTCAGTTACCGGCGGGTCGACACGGAAGCCTGGGCAGGTCGCCTATTTGCCGAACTCAAAGAGGAAGCCCCTGCGCATTTCCATTTCAGGTATTTAGGACATGGCGGCGTCTCGTCTATGCGGACCCGCAAGAAAAGCACATGCGGCGCGATTTACAGGCGCTACCTGACCTGCGCGCCTAAGTAGCGTCAAGTGGGGTCGTGGCTCTGGTCGCCCCGCTGGAGGCGACACGACTGCCGCGTGTCGCGAAACGAACGCCCGCTTCGGGCGGACACCGGGCCTGCCCGGCGTTCCTTGTAGGCCCGCTTCTCCGCCCTTTGGCGACGTTGCTCAATCACGGAATTACGCGGTCAGCCATGGTCGGTTATGCTGTCGTAAACCCTTGCCGGCCACGCGCCCAGGCGGCGTACGGCGCCGAGCGTGTCGCTAATCACCAAGGGGCACTGCGACGGCCGCGTTGTCTCGGTGTTGGAAGGCGGCACGACCTGGACAGCTTGGCCCACTCAGTCGCTGCGCATGTGCTCGCGCTGATTGAAGGGTGAAGCGCGATCTTTCGACAGCACGAACTGCGCGAGGTTGCGCCCTGGGCTAGGATCGCAGCCTCAATCGTAATGCCTTGCTAGCGGGAGTTTGCAGAAGACCGCCGCAAATGGCGGCACACCTTTCGCGCATTTTCACTCAAGATTTTACGAAACCGCTTTGAGCGCACGCGCGGCGTAAGGAATGTGCACAACGCAGCTCAGTCCGAGTCCATGGTTTTCGAACGAAATCGAAGCTCCCAGCTGCTTGGCGAGCATGCGGATCGTGAGGAAGCCCAAACTTTGATCTGCAGCGGGTCGATGTCGTCGGGCAAACCAACGCCATCGTCGCAAACTTCAATTGCAACCGCGTCACCATTGTGTGTCGAGGCTTCGATTGTAATCGCGCCTGCGACCCCGGCCGGGTGAGCGTATTTGACCGCATTGGTGACGAGCTCGCCAACGAGTAGCCCGAGCGCGAGGGCTTGCTCCGCCGGAAGGATGACGCGCACTCGGAACAGGCAGTGGATTGACGTCTGCTGATTCGCCGTCAGGGACGACACAAGTCCCCGCGCAATCGTTTCAAGATAACCGGCGACGTCGACGGGCGCTCCGCTCGACCGATGCGCGAGCAGCCGGTGGATTTCGGTCACAGTCTCCAGGCGACCGGCGAATTCCTTGAAAAGCCGCTGAACGTCCCTTC